>CAWGKQ010000001.1:0-58521 GCA_963823245.1 uncultured Actinomycetes bacterium
GTGCCCCGCTCGACCGAGTCGTGCAACAGGCCGACGGCGACGAGCTCCTCGTCGCAACCGGCGTCGTGGAGGAGGGTCGCCACCTCGGTGACGTGGGTGAGGAACGGACGGCCGTCGGAGGCGCGCGTCTGCGCGCGGTGCGCGGACTCGGCGATCTCGTAGGCGCGTTCGAGCAGTGCCGATTCGGCGATCCATGCCGGCCGAGCTTGGGCGGCCTGGACCTCGGTCGCCATCGATGAGCGCGCCGCTCGATGGTCGAGGGCCATGTTACGAGCTTATCGCCGCTTTGTTAACGCGTGGGGCCGATCACGGGTCGACCGGGTTGCGCTTCTCGACGATGAGCAAATCGCTCGGCATCGCCGGGAGCGGCGGAAAGTCATCCGCGGGAATGCCGAGCGTCGGCGCCAGGATCCGTCGCGGGTACGCGCCGGCGCCGCCGGTGTAGCCGATGTCCCGCACCTCGGCCTGGTCGAAGAAGACGAGGAAGTGCGTCTCCTCTTCCTCGAGGTTCTCGATGTGGTGCGGAAAGGCCCGCGGGATGAAGTAGACGTCGCCGGCGGCGAGCTCGTAGGTCTCGACCGATCCATCGGCGCTCTTCACGGTCATCCGCGCCCGCCCGGCGAGCACGTAGCCCAGCTCGGCGGTCACCGGGTGCCAGTGAGGCTCCCGCATCCCCCTGCCCTCAATCCGCAGCGAGTACATCGCCAGGCCCTCGAGCGCCGGCCACGTGTCGAGTCGCGCGGTCCTGAGCGTTCCGTACGCGTTGTCGATGCGCGGCTCCATCCCCTCCAGGTCCAGCTTGAGCTCGTTCGGATAGCTCGCGGCCTCCGGAGGCTCCGGCGGCCCGGCGACCCGGCCCGCAAACACGTCCTCTGGCCCCTCGGGCAGGGCGGTGAGCGCCTCGGCCGGCAGCCCCCAGGCGTTGCCCATCACGTTCGGAGTGAGCATGCCTACCGACCCGGAGAAGCCGAAGTCCTGAGGCTCGGCGTGGGAGAAGACGACGATCAGCTCGGCCGGCTCCCCGCCGACGTTCTCGATGGCATGAAGCGCGCCGGATGGCACGAAGAACATCTGGCCGGCCGAGATCGTGAAGGTCGCGTGCTGGTTGCCGTCGCCGAAGATGGTCACGAGCGTCTCGCCGCCGACGCAGTACCCCAACTCGTTCGCGTTCGCATGCCAGTGCGGCTCGCGAAAGCCGCCGGTCCCGAGCGTCAGCCTGGCGAGCGACATGCGCTCGAGAATCGGAAAGTCGCCGAGCCGGACCGCGGTGCGAGCGCCGTAAGGCGTCGAGACCTGGGGAGCGGCCTCGCCCAGGTGGAAGACGTGCGTGCTCAGCTGGCGGGTCCCCAGACCATGAGCGACTGCGGATCCTCGGGGTCGACCTTGACAACGACGTCATCGCCCTCCGAGATGCCCTGGAGCGTGGCGTCGTGCATCGACTGCTCCATGCTCACGGCATAGTCCTCGCCGCCGGCCGGATGCACCGTCAGCTCGAACTGGATCTGGTGTCCGCCGCCGAGCTGAGTCCCGGTCTCACGCATCGAGTTCACGGTCGCCCTGGTCTCGACGCCGGCCTCGTTGATCCTCATGATCTTGTCGCGCTCGCCCATCTGGGCGCCGGGGCTCATCGCCTGCTTGGCCGTTCCCTTGACCTTGTCGAGAAAGCCCATCGGTCTCCTTCCGTCGGGGCCCTGATCAGATCACACCGTCGAGCTCTGTGCCCGGTCGCCCATCCGGGCTCGCCACGCCCGCTCGCTCTCGCGCATCATCGCGGGATAGACGATCAGGTGGCGGAAGGGCCGGATCGCCGCCATGTAGGCGCTGCCCAGCCATCCGTTCGGCTTCACGAGCACGGCCATCTGAGCGCGGAAGCCGCCGGCGCCGTCCTCCACGGCGCCGATGTGCATCACCCCGTGCATCGTCCGGTTGGCTATCTCGGCGGCGAACTCGTCGTCGGTCAGATAGAGCGACGAGAAGGGGAGAGCGTCGAACTCCGGGCGGGGCGCGTCGCGGAGGTCATCCGGCAGCCGGTCGCGGAGGGTCGGCACGCGGCCGCCGACCCCTGAGTCGGGATCGTCCCAGCCGAAGAGCTCCCCGAGCTTCCAGCGAATGGCCCAAAGCGCGCGGGCTGCGCGCAAGGAGCCCTTCGCCGGGTCCGTCGAGGTGATCATCTCGACGAGCCGCGGGAAGTCGTCCGCGCTACCCGCTCCCGGCAGGGCCCATACGTCCTCGAGCCGGAAGTCGGGGGCGACTTCGTGAATGCGCCAGGGGCGGTCGGTGTACGCGGTCTCCGGGAGCCTCATCGGCGGACCTCCATTCAGGTGGCTAGTCTCGTTGCCGCCGCCGCGGCGGCGCGGGCGGCATCGGCTGCGAGCTCGCGCACGAGCCTTGCCGCCGGGATCTCCCGCCCGAGCGAGTGAGCCTCGCCGGCCCAGAGGTTGATGACCTCAGCGTCGCCCGCCTCGCGGCAAGCTTTCCGCATCGGCGCGGTGAGGTAGTGGATCTCCGGGTAGGCCGTCGGCGCCGCCTCTTCGTCAACCAGCGCGTCGGCGCCGGCCTCGAGCGCGAGGTCGGACTCGCCGGGGTCGACCTTTGCGGCGTAGTCGTCGTCGGTGTTCCGCGGAGAGCCGAGCTCGAGGCCGCGCGCCTCTGTCCAGTCGGCAAGCCGCGAGGCGTACGGCCCAAGGGTTTCCGGCCCGCCGACCGGTACCGGCGCGAAGACGTTGACGCCGAGCGGCCGGTCGGTCAATTCTCGCGTGCGCTCGACGCACGCCGCGGTGGCCTCGGCGTCGAGGTATGCGGAGGCGAGGAAGCCGAAGCCCCCGCGTTCGAGACCGCCGCGGCGAGCTCAGGCGTCGACGGGCCCCCACCCAGCGGGGCGAGGACGATCGGGACGTCGACCTGGTCGAGAATCAGTCCGGCTGCGGCACGATCCGGATGTAGGGCTTCGGCGACTCCCACTCGCCGAAGATCTCCTTCGCCTGCTCGTCGTTCACCGAGCCGGCGATGATGACGTCGTCGCCCTGGTTCCAGTTGACCGGTGTCGCGACCTTGTGCTTCGCCGTCAGCTGAAGCGAGTCGATGACCCGCAGGACCTCGTTGAAGTTGCGCCCGGTGGTCATCGGATAGATGAGGATGAGCTTGATCTTCTTGTCCGGGCCGATCACGAAGACGTTGCGGACGGTTTGGTTGTCGGCGGGGGTCCGCCCCTTCGCGTCGCCCTCCACCTCGGCGGGCAGCATCCCGTACGCCTTCGAGATGCTGAAGTCGTCGTCCGCGATGATCGGATAGTTGGGCGCGGTGCCCTGGGTCTCCTCGATGTCCTTGGCCCATCCTTCGTGGTCGCTCGTGGAGTCGACCGAGAGTCCGATGATCTTCACGTTGCGCTTGTCGAACTCAGGCTTGGCGTTCGCCATGTAGCCGAGCTCGGTCGTGCACACCGGAGTGAAGTCCTTGGGGTGCGAGAAGAGGACGGCCCACGAGTCGCCGATCCAGTCGTGGAAGCTGACGCGCCCCTCGGTGGAATCCGCGTCGAAGTCGGGTGCCGTATCGCCAATCCTCAGTGCCATTTGTCTACCTCCTCGTCCTTTCTTTCGAGTCTACGGAGTCGCGAACGAGCGGTTCGCGCGCGAGAGCGGTTCGCGCGCGAGGTGCTGCCCGCGTTCGCGCCTAGCCGGGCTTCTGGTCCGGCGCCGCGTAGCGGTGGTGCAGCCCGAGGACGTTCCCGTCGGGGTCCTCGAAGAACGCCTGATGGCAGACACCGGAGTCGATGATGCCGCCGCGGAACTCGACGCCCCGGCCCTCGAGCTCAGCCTTGGCCGACTCGACGTCGTCGACCCGCAGGGCGATCGGATGGTTGTTGGCGCGGAACTCGATCCCGAACGCGTCCGACTGCATCACCGCGATGGTCAGGTTCCCGGTCTCGAACTCGACGGCGGGCATCGTGCCCCAGCGCTTCGATTCGGGGAGCCCGAGAACCTCCCCGTAGAACGCGCGTGCGCCCTCGAAGTCCTTTGTGGAGACGCATATGAAGTCGGTGCCTGTGACGAGCCGGGTCGCGGTCTCGGCCATCTCAGCCCTCCTCTGTTGTTCTCACGCGGGGACGTAGTCGAACACATCCGGCCTCGGGCCGATCCGTCCCTCCTCGCCACGATCGAGCGCGTCGATCCGGGCCCTGTCCTCGGGCGCGAGGGCGAAGTCGAAGATTGTGGAGTTCTCCTCCATCCGCTCCCGCACCGACGCCTTGGGGAAGACGATGTTGCCGCGCTCGATGTGCCAGCGAAGCACGACCTGCGCCGGGGATCGGTCGAGGCGCTCGGCGATCTCGCCGATCACCGGGTCGTCGAGGAGCTGACCTTGGGCGATCGGCGACCAGGCCTCGGTCGTGATCCCGTGCTCGCGGCCATCGGCGTCGACCTCCCGGTTCTGGAAGTAGGGGTGGAGCTCGATCTGGTTCACGGCCGGAACGGTCTCGGTCTCGAGCGCGAGCCGCTCCAGGTGGTGGACCTGGAAGTTGGAGACCCCGATCGAGCTCGCGCGGCCGTCTTCGCGGAACTCCTCGAGCGTTCGCCAGGTCGAGACGAAGTCGCCGTCGTAGAGCGTGGGGAGGGGCCAGTGGATGAGGAACAGGTCCACGTAGTCGGTGCCGAGGGCCTGGA
Source organism: uncultured Actinomycetes bacterium (assembly GCA_963823245.1). Lineage (GTDB taxonomy): Bacteria > Actinomycetota > Thermoleophilia > Solirubrobacterales > 70-9 > JAWVFM01. The sequence goes on from CAWGKQ010000001.1 coordinate 4,659, forward strand.
GCGTGCCGTCGAACGCTCGCCGCGCGTCATCGGGCTCGTGGTAGCCGTTGTTGAGCTTGCTCGTGATGTAGACCTCGCCGCGGTCGAGGCCCGACGCGCGCACGGCCTCGCCGACCCCCCGCTCGTTGCCGTACATCTCCGCGGTGTCGATATGTCGGTAGCCGACGTCGAGGGCGATCGCGACCGCCTCGGCGGTCTTTTCGGGTGGGACCTGGAAGACGCCGAACCCGAGCTGCGGGATCGGGTTGCCGTCGTTCAGGTCGACCGTTGGAACATCACTCATGGCTAGGGCCTCCTCAGCTTTGCTTGCCGTCCAGGGTGACATGCCCGGTCTGGCCGGATCTGATGCGCGGGCAACCCGCGCCGACCGCGGGTCGAGCCAGCTCCCGTTCACGCAGCACGGGTCGGGCCAGTTCCCGTTTGCGGCTTGTAGACGGCGTCAGCCGCGCACTGCGCCGGCGATGAGGCTCGTGTAGGCGGTCTGCCCGGAGGGGTTGAGGTGGATGCCGTCGTAGGTCATTCCTGACTGGACCGTGTCGTACCAGTCGACGAGCCTGGCCTGGGGCCAGGACTTCACGAACGACCCGAGCTCGCCGTTCACCTCGCCCTCCCAGGAGCGCGGGACCTCGACGTTGACCAGGTAGACATTGCCGACGCCCTGCAGCGCGTCGCGGATCGCCGCCAGCTCGTCGTAGTAGACGGGGCCGTTGTTGCCCACCTGGAGCACGACGGTGTCGGGCAGCTCCCCCTTCTTCCGGTAGTCGTCGATGACGCCGGGGTACTCGGTCGCCTGGCGACCCTCCTTCGCGTTCACGGTCGTGTCGCCGCCGAGCGTGTCCGCGAGGTCCGTCGCGGCTCCGAGCATGACCGAGTCGCCGATCGCGAGGACGGCGCCATTCGAGCGGGTCCCGCCGCCCCGGCCGGTGGCGTTGCGGTCCTTGCGCGGGCGCCGCGGCGGCCTGTCAGGGCGCGCCCGGATGATCGGGTTGCCCCCTCGCTCACCCCGCACGGCGGGCCTCGTCGCGGCGGGGCCAGCGGCGGCCGTGGTGACGATCTTCGTGCGCGGATGCGCGCTCGCCCGCTGGACGCCGCTGCCGCTCGTGGTCACGAGGCCGCTCCAGCCGACCAGGAAGACGGTCGCCAGCACACCGGCCGCAAGCGCCGGTCGCCCGAGTCGCAGCCAGCCGGGCGCGGAGGCGGAGTCGCGGCGGTGGCGGAACGGCTGCTCGACGAAGCGGTAGGAGAGGTCGGCGAGGAGCAGCGTCGCCCCGAGCTGAAGCGTGACCAGGACCGGGCCACTCAGCGCGACGTCGAGGTGGGGCCGAGTGAGCATGAGGATCGGCCAGTGCCAGAGGTAGAAGCTGTAGCTGCGCAGCCCGAGCCACACCATCGGCCTGTTGCCGAGGATGCGCCCGAGCCGCGCGGCGGGATGGGCCAGCGTCGCGACGAGCAGTCCGGTCCAGATCGCGAGCAGGAGAAAGCCGCCGCGGTAGAGGCTCGGCTCGAAGTCCTGCACCGTGAAGAGGTCGCGCAGGACCATGAAGAGGGCGAACAGCCCGATCGCGTCGAGCCACCAGCCGGAGCGGCCCACCCCCTTCCGCAGGTCGTTCGGGTGCCAGATCATCGCCAGCGCCACGCCCACCAGCAGGCCGACCGCTCGTGTATCGGTGCCGTAGAACACCCTGTTGGTGCTCGCCTCGGGGCTGAAGAGGACGATCATGAGGAGCGTCGAGAGAAAGACCCCGGCGAGAACGCCGAGCAGGAGCCGCTTGCGCCCGAAGAGCGTCATCCCGGCTGCGAAGAGCAGCGGCCACAGCAGGTAGAACTGCTCCTCGACCGAGAGCGACCACAGGTGCCTGAAGAGCGACGGCCGGCCGAACTCCTGGAAGTACGACTGGTGGGTGAAGATCAGGTGCCAGTTGTTGACGTAGAAGAGCGATGAGAGCGCGTCGCCGCGGAGTTGCCCGATGTCGCTCGGAATGACGAGTGCGGCGACGACGAGCGTCACCGCGATCATCACGGCCACCGCGGGCAGCAGGCGCCGTGCGCGGCGCAGCCAGAACGCGATGACGCTGATGTGGTCGCGCTTGCGGATCTCGCTCAGCAGCAGGGCCGTGATCAGGTAGCCGCTGATGACGAAGAAGACGTCGACGCCGAGGAATCCCCCGGGCATCCAGCCCGCGCCGGTGTGGTAGAAGAACACCGCCAGCACGGCGATCGCGCGCAGGGCGTCGATGCCCGGCATGTACGGCAAGCGGCTGTCGCGGGGACGTGGCATTGGACTCGAGTGCCCTCGGGGTAAGTTCGCGGTTACGCGGCCTCAGCCTGCCCCGCAAAGCAGGTTAGAGAGGGCGTAGCGCGTTGTCGCGCGCCGGCGGTCGGCCCTAGGCGGAGGCGCGCTCGGCGCCGGCCTTGGTGCCGTTGCTGGAGCGTGAACGACGGCCGCGCCGCTTCGGCTTGAGCTCCTCGAGCTCGTCCGAGATCCAATCGATCAGACACTGCACGTCGGGCATCTGGTCACGGTCGGAGACGATGCCGAAGTCCATGCGCCCGCAGTAGCTCATGACGGTGATGTTGAGCCCCATGCCGTCGGTGATCACCGAGACCGGGTAGTTGGCCACCACCCTCGCGCCCGCGCAGTAGAGGGGAGTCTGGGGGCCGGGAACGTTCGAGATCACGAGGTTCCACGTCGGCCGGCCCCGGCTCGAGGTTGCGAGCGTGAAGGTGGCGCGCGCCGCCCGCGCGAACACGGCCGGCGGGATGAAGTGGTTCGCGTCCTGGAGGAGGTCGGCAGGCAGCGCCCGGTGGCGCTCCTTCATGTCGCCCATCGCCTCGTGCGTGCGACGCACGCGCTCGACCGGGTCCGGCTCGTTCGTGAACAGCGGGGCCGACATCAGCATGATCCGGTTGCCGTAGGTCCCTGCCTGCTCGCTGGTGCGCACGGACACGGGGATCTGGGCCACGAGCGGGCCGGTCGGTAGCTCCCCGTGGTCGACCAGCCAGCGCCTGACGGCGCCGGCGCAGATCGAGACGACGACGTCGTTGACGGTCACCCCGTACTCGTTCTTCACCTTCTTCACCTCGTCAAGCGGGAGCTGCCCGAAGGCGAAGCGCCGGTGCGGGGAGACGCGGCCGTTGAACGACGTCTTGGGCGCCTTCAAGTCGCTCCGCTTCTCGAGCACCGTGTCGCGGCCGATGGCCTTCCCGGCCCGCTCGGCCAGTCGCGCGACCGCGTGGGTGCCGGGAATCGTCCCGAAGGGCGTCTCGTCGAGGTTCGGGAGCGTCGAGGGAATCGACCGCAGCATGCGCAGCGGGTATCGCGGCAGTCCGGCGATCCCGCGGGCGAGCATCGCCGCATCGCTTGGTCGCGCGTCCGGGGCCGGCATCCGCTCGCTGATCTCGCGGCCCTCCGGCTCGAGGTCGAATAGCGCCCCCAGGATCTCCGCTCCGGACAGCCCATCGATCAGCGCGTGGTGGATCTTGGTCAGCATCGCCACGTTCCCCGACTCGAGGCCCCAGATCAAGTAGAGCTCCCAGAGCGGGCGGGCACGATCGAGCGGCCGGGCGAAGATCCGCGCCACCTGCTCGGCGAGCTGAGCATCGCTGCCGGGCGCGGGGAGCGCGAGCTCGCGGACGTGGTACTCCAAGTCGAAGTCGGCATCGTCGACCCAGTAGGGGTAGTCGAGCCCCAATGGCACCTCGGCCAGTCGCCAACGCATTGGTGGCAGCAGCGGGAGCCTGTCCGCGATGAGCTCCTGGATGGCGGTGATGTCGAGCGGCGCCCCGGGCCGCGACTCGGGGTCCAGGATCGCGAGGCCGCCGACATGGCCAGTCTGCCGGGTGGTCTCCAGCGCCAGGAACTGCGCGTCAAGGCTGGTGAGCTGCCGCACTCCGTCTCCCTTCCCGCCGATCATCGCACAGCGCGCCCGAGCCACGGGGCGAACGTCCCGCGCCCGGGGTTATAGGAGGGAATGAGGGACGCTCACGTGGCCAAATTGGCTGGTCGGCAGTTCAATCGCATCTCCCTGCGGCAGCTCGCGGAGCTGGGTCTGAGTGAGGAGGCGATTCGGCACCGGATCGACGCAGGGCGGCTCGTGGCCCTCGAGCAAGCGGTGTTCGCCGTAGCACCGGTTCTCGAGCACGACGACTGGGGTGTTTGGATGGGGGCCACCCTGACCGCGCCGGGAACGAAGCTGAGCCAGGCGAGCGCGGCGGCGGCGTGGGGCTTTCTGTCGTTGCCGCGTCCTTCCGAGACCGTGACGCGTCCGGGTAGCGGCGGCCCTCGCCGCCATGGCGGGCTCCTCGTCTACCGGAGCTTGACGCTCGACGGAGAGTGCACGGAACTGAACGGGATCCCGATTACGTCCGTCCCACGAACCTTGCTCGACCTGAGCCGTCATGTCAGCGAGCGCGCGCTCGCGCGCGCTGTGCGCGAGGCCGTGAGGCTGAAGCTCGTCACGCTCGCCGAGCTGGGCGACGCGCTCGGGCGCTACCGCGGCCGGCGGGGTTCGGGCCGCTTCGCCACTACCGTCGCCCGCTATCGGGGCCTGCCGCTGGAGCGCGCACGCAGCGGGGCCGAGATCCGCGCCATGGAGTTGCTCGCGGAGGCGGGCCGTCCACTCCCGCGACTGAATGTGCGCATCAACCGGGAGGAGGCCGACTTGAGCTGGCCAGGGGCCCGGCTCATCGTTGAGATCGACGGCGGCCCTTTCCACCTCGACGTGGGGGAGGACGCACGGAAGGAGGCGGCCTGGAAAGCGGCGGGATGGGCTGTATCGCGTCTTTCCTCGGACGACGTCTACGGCCGCCCTCACCTGCTGCTGGACGTCTGCCCCCGGTGAACGTCCCTCAGCACCGCCCATAGCCCCCAGCGGGGGACGTTCACCACAGGTGGCGTTGGTGAACGTCCCTCAGCACCGCCCATAGCCCCCAGCGGGGACGTTCACCACAGGCGGGCTTGGCCGCCGCCGGCGGTGCGGCTACCGGAAGGTGCTCTTGAGGAAGGGGACGACGGTCTTCAGGAACGTGTTCTTCCCGCTCGCCGCCGTGAGCGGGTCGAGGTGGCTCATCTGCGGGTCCGCGTTGACGAGCGTTGACTCGGCCGTCGTCGTTCGCGCCTTCCTGATGAACCGGCGCGCTCCGCGCAGGACGCCGCCGTGCGTGAGGTCGGTCTGGATCGCGTAGAGCGGGACGTCCACCTTCCGCGGCCCGTCGATGTGAAGGCCCAGGAACTTGGCTGCGGCGTTCTGCTTCAGCGCCGCGGCGCCGTTCGTGTCGATCCGCAGGCGGTCGGGGAAGTACCACTCGACCGCATCGCTGGGCTGCTGGCCGAAGGTCTTCGCGAGGTTCGCGATTGGGGTCACGCCGCCGTCCACCCAGTCCCGTGGGTCGCCGACTGGAGGCGAGGCGGCCGGCGTTCACGTGCAGGAGCGCGAGCGACGCCGGGGAGGTGTCGCGGTCGAACGCATGGCCGAGGAGCGCCCGGTCGGTGACCGGGAAGGGCGGATTGAAGTCCGCCGGCAGAAGCGGATAGCTCTGGAGCGTCGCCGCGCTCGCCGTCGGAGCGAGGCGCGCGTAGATGCCGCCGACGTCGGCGAAGAGCCCGGCCGCCTCGGGGAAGCCGAGCCCGAGCAGGTCGGAGAACGGGCTCGCGGAGGGGTCGTCGAGCTTCGCGACGGCGGTCTTCGCCTTCGCGAGCCTATAGCTCTGGAAGCTGCCGAGCAGGCCACCGTCGATGAGGACGAGGCCGTCGACGTCCCTGTAGCCCGGGTGGCCATTGAAGTCCCAGCTCGCGTAGGCGACGGTCATCGAGGCGCCGAGCGAGTGGCCGCCGAGGATCACCTGCCGGCGCCCGCCGTCGCGCGCCGCGAGCACCACCTTGCGCTCGTCGTCGAGCGCGAGCGGCAGGCCCCACTTCTTGGCGAACGCGTACTTGCTTCCGTCGAGGAAGTTGAAGTGGTTGGCGGGCGTTCCCCCGTTGGAGAGCCAGCCCAGGTAGTAGTCGAACATCTGCTGGAGCGTCACCTTGCCGGCCAGCGCCTGCTTGAAGACGCCGTTCGACTCGAGCGCCTGGCTGCGACGGTCGATCGCCCAGACCTGGAGGTTCGGGATCTTGTTGACGAGGTACTCGGCGTCGAGGGTGAAGTCGCCGGCGCCGCCCACGAAGCCGGGCATCAGCACGAGCACGCGCTTGGCCGACGCGGGCCCGAACTCGCTCACGAAGACCTTGTTGTACTTCGCCGGCCCAGGCCCGTTGGCGCCGTCGATCGTGACGTGGCGAACGGCGGCGGACGCCGAGGTCGCCGTGGCCAGGAGGCAGGCGGCGGCGAGTCCCGCGATGAGCGTCCGTGCTCGCATCGGGCGAAAGCCTAGCCGCGTGCCGCCTGTGGCTCCCAGCGGAAGCGGCGCGTCGCGACGACGACGGCGATCGCGGCCCAGCCCGCGAGCGCGGCGACGTTGCCCGCGTCGAGCCCGGTGCCGCCGGCGCCGGCGCCGGCAAAGGACAGCTGCAGCCCCTCGGCGAGGTGGGCGAGGGGGAAGAGGCGCCCGACGTCGGCGAGCGTGTTGCCGATCTGGTCGATCGGGACGAAGACGCCCGAGACGAACGACAGCAGCACCGCGGTGAACGGCGCGATCGCGCTCGCGGCCTCGGCCGTCGGCGTGACCGAGGTGAGCGCGATCCCGAGCGCGCACATCGTCGCGGTCCCCAGCACCGCGTAGACGACGAGGCCGATGACTCCCTCGCCCGAGATGCTCGCCCCGTAGGCGGCCCCGGCGGCGAAGGTCGCCGCCACCGTCAGGCATGTGAGCGCGATCGATCTGGCGACCAGCGCCGCGATGAAGGTCCACGCCGGCACCGGCGTTCCCCGGTAGCGCTTGAGCTGACCGCTCTCGCGCTGGGTCGTGAGCGTGATCGCGAGCGTCGAGAACGAGGAGAGCGTGATCGCGTAGGCCATGATCCCGGCCGTGAAGTAGGACTCGTTCGAGAGGGTCGTGCCGTCGAAATGGACGACGTCGGGGCCGCCCGACTTGGCGAAGATCGAGTTGAAGATCACGACGAGGAGCGGGGGGAAGACCACGCCGAAGATGACCGCCCGCGGCGTGCGGAAGAGAGCCACGAGCGAATAGCGCGCCTGCAGCGCGACGAGGCGGAGATCACCCATCGCCGCCTCCAGCGCCGTCGCCGGTCAGCTCGAGGAAGATGTCCTCGAGCCGCGGATGGGTCGCCTCGAGACCCTCGAGCACGACCCCGCGCTCCTCGGCCCACCCGGTCAGCCGGTGGAGGGGCGCCTGCGGCCGGTCGACCTCGGCCGTCGCCACGTCGCCCGACAGAGAAACCGGGGCGCCGAGGAGCCGCTCGAGGTCGGGCGCACCGGTTCCGTTGGGGACGCGAAAGCGGATCACGGTCTTCGCCGCCGTCCCCGCGCCGAGCTCCGACATGGTCCCCTGGGCCACGAGCTCGCCCCGCCGCAGGATCGCGACCCGGTCGGCGAGGTGCTCGGCCTCGTCCATGTAGTGAGTGGTCAGGAAGATCGTCTTGCCGAGCTGCCGCAGTCCCTCGATCATGTTCCAGGCGTCGCGGCGGGCTGAGGGGTCGAACCCGGTGGTGGGCTCGTCGAGGAAGATCAGCTCGGGGTCGCCGATGATCCCGACGGCGACGTCGAGCCGCCGCCGCTGGCCGCCGGAGAGGGTTCCGCTCCGCGCCTCCGACTTCGCGGCGAGCCCGACGAGCTCGATGGTCTCATCCACCGGGCGCGGGCGCGGGTAGAAGCTCGCGAACAGGGTCACGATCTCGCGGACGGTGAGGGTCGGGTCGAGCTCGCACTCCTGCAGGACGAGGCCGATGCGCTCGCGCCATGATCGCGTGGGCCTGCCGGGGTCGGCGCCGAGGACGGACACCTCGCCGCCCGTGCGCTTCCGGTAGCCCTCGAGGATCTCGATCGTGGTCGTCTTCCCGGCGCCGTTCGGGCCCAGGAAGCCGAACACCTCGCCGGCCGCGACCTGGAAGCTGATCCCGCGGACCGCCTCGTTCTCCCCGTAGCTCTTGCGCAGCCCGGAGACCTCGATCGCCACCCCAGCCATCCGCGTCGAAAGCTAGCGACCCCGGCTCAAGTTTCAGTCAAGCCGCTTCAGGTCCTCGCGGGAGTGCTCCTCGAGGAGGTGCACGAGCCGCGGCTCGCCCCCGTCGATCTCCGCGACCGTTCCCGGCCACCAGCCGCTCTCGGCCGCGGTGGCGCCGAGGACGCCGGGGGAGTGGACCCAGCTTCCCGTGTTGAGGAGGCGGGTCGACTCGCCGGCCCGCCACGGCTCCTCGCCCTCCCGGGGCCCCCGCCTATGGGTGTGGCCGAACAGCACCCACTTGGCGCCGATCTCGAGGCGCTCGACGACCTCGCTCATGGCGATCACGCCGGCGCTCGTGATCGCGCCGGGCGAGAGGTCCGAGCGGACCGGGCCGAGGCCGAGGCGGTTGGCGACCCCGACCGCCCCGGGCACCGCGACGGCTCCGAGCAGCCATCCGCGCACCTTGGCCGCCCGGCCCTCGCCGCCGCCAAGCGCCTGCCAGACGCGGGCGCTCGAGCCGCCCCCGGTGACGCGCGCCGGAGAGGATGCCTGGGCGAGGGCGTACAGCAGCGCGTAGACCGGGGCCTGCGCGCTCTCATACTCATCCGGGGTGATCGGCTCCTCGCCGCCCGGCGGCGCCAGCGGATCGCCGGCGGGCGGCGCCCCGAGAACGCGCTCCACCATCGCGACGCCGAGCCGCTCGAAGGTCGGGATCGTCAGGTGCCGGTCGAGGAAGTGGCCGTGCATGGCGTAGACGCCGTCGCCGAGCCAAAGCCCCGGGTAGGCGAGCCGCACTCCGGCCGGCCGGGCGCGCTCCGCGAGCGCGGCGAGCGCGCCCTCCGGCTCAGCGAAGTGCTCGAGGCCGAGCGGCTCCGCCGGAGCTGAGCGCGTGGCGCTCGAGCCACGCCTCGGCCAGGTGGTGGTCATGGTTGCCGGCGACGACGACGATCTCCCCGCCCTCGCCGAGCGCCTTCGCCGACCGCCTCGAACACGGGCCCGGCGAGCTCGACCACCCGGCCGATCGGCCGGTCGCGGAGCTCGAGCACGTCCCCCAGCAGCACGACCCGGTCGGCGCCCTCGATGAACTCGGCGAGCAGCGCGAGGAACGAGGGCCGGCGGAGCAGGTCGGCGTCGTTGGCGGTTCCCAGATGAAGATCTGACAGGACGACGGTTCGCATCCGGGGCATCGTGCCAGCCTCGTTTGCCGCGGTGCTGCGCCGGATAGGCCCGTCGGGCGCGATGATTGAGCTGATGCGAGAGCCGGAGGTGCGAATACTTCGCGAGCCCGAGCGCGACGAGGTGTCGGAGACCGGCGCCGTGTCGTCGGTGCAGGAGGCCGACGCGGCAGTCCCGCGAGAGGCGCTCGACCGACTGTGGAAGCCCGAGTACCTGGAGCGGCTCGCGCGCAGCTACTGGCGCTTCCTCAGCAGGATCTCCCTCGGCCTGATCCGCGTCGTCTACGCGCCCGACTCGAGGACGGTCGTCCTGCTCTCGCGGCATCTGCCGCTCCTTCGTTTCCGCCGCCCCGAGTACGAGGCGAAGGGCGATCGCGGCTCGGTGACGTGGCGGATCGAGCGGGGTCTACTGGTCGCGCGCGAGGGCCGCGACCGCGGCTTCCTGCGGATCGACGTCCGCCGGGGCGCCGCGCGAGGCGAGCTCGACCCGGGCCCCGGGTCGGAGCTGGTGCGCGTTCGGGTGGAGGTGCGGAACTTCTATCCCTGGATCCGCGGCCGCGGGCGGTTCGCGCGCTTCGGCACCTGGCTGTACTCGAAGACGCAGCTGCGCATACACGCCCTCGTCTGCCGGCTCTTCATCCGTTCGCTCGTGCGACTCGACCTGCCGCCCTCGCGCGTCGGAGCGCTCCGAGGCGAGATCACGGTCGGACCGCAGGAGGAGCTCGTGCCCGCGGCACCTCGGGGGGCGGAGCGATGAGGGCGCTCGTCGCGGGCGCAAGCGGGTTCATCGGGCGCCGGCTCGTGCCCGCGCTGCTTCGCGACCACGAGGTCCGCTGCCTTGTCCGCGACCCCGAGCGCGCGGCTGCGCTGGTCGCGGCGGGCGCTGAGCTCGCCGTGGCTGACCTATCGCGTCCCGCTGATTTGGCGGAGAGCCTGGCCGGCATCGACGTCGCCTACTACCTGGTCCACATGATGTCCGAGCCCGGCTACGCCGAGCCCGAGATCGCGGCGGCACACGCGTTTGGGACGGCCGCCAAGGCGGCCGGGGTGGAGCGAATCGTCTACCTCGGCGGCCTCGGCGACGACGCCAACGCGTCGCCTCACCTGCGCAGCCGCCACGCAACGGCCGAGGCGCTGCGCGAGACGGGGCCGCCGCTCACATACTTCAGGGCGGCGATGGTGATCGGCGCTGGAAGCGAATCGTTCGTGCTGCTGAAGGCGATCGCCGAGCGCCTGCCCGTCATTCCGGCGAAGGACTGGCTGGAGCACCGCAGCCAGCCGATCGGCGTCCGCGAGGTCATCCGCTACCTGAAGATGGCTCCGGAGGTGGCATCCTCGCGCGGACGGGAGGTGCAGATCGGCGGCCCGCGCGCCTACACCCACCTCGAGCTCGTGGACCTCATGGCGCGCGAGCTCGGCCGGCGACAGAAGCGCAAGCTGCCCCTCTACGGCGCGACGCCAGGGGTCGTCTCGGCCGGCGCCGCGATCATCACGCGGGGCGACGACCGCGTCGCCGCGGAGCTCACGCTGAGCCTCGTCGAGGACACCGTCGTCACCGACCCCAGCGGTGCCGAGCCGTTCGGGATCGTCCCCGAGCCCGTCCCGATCGCCCTGCAGCGGGCGCTCGAGGACGAGGAGCGCGAGCGGGAGGAGGCAACCGTATGACCGAGATTCGGGCCGACACCGAGATCGACGCTCCGCGCGACGAGGTCTTCGACCTCCTGCTCGACCCAAGCCGGCTCGAGGAATGGGTGACGGCGAGCCGGGGCGTCTCCGACGCCCCGGACGACCAGCTGGCCGTCGGTTCGTCGTTCCGCCAGACGCTGAAGGTCGGCGGCGCGTCGTTCCACGTGCGCTGGCGCGTCGTCGAGCTCGAGCGACCGTCCCTCGCCGTCTGGGAGGGGAGGGGCCCGGGGGGCGCGAAGGCCGGGGTCCGCTACGAGCTGTCCGAGAACGGCGGCGGCACGCTCTTTCGCTATTACAACGACTACGACCTGCCGGGCGGCGTCCTCGGCATGGCCGCCGGCGGCCTCGGCGCAGGTACGGCAAAGCGCGTCATGCGCCGCTCGCTGCGCAATCTCAAACGGCTCCTCGAGTCGAACGGCGAGGTATAGACTCGGCTCGATGACCGAGCCCGTCGGATCGCAGGACGCGACCGAGGCTCCCGCAGCCGCCGGGAACGGCGCCGCGGGAAACGGCGCGCCGAGCCCCATCGCCGTCGCCAACCCGGCGACCGGGGAGACGATCGCGACCGTGCCGGAGCTCGGCGCCGACGACGTTGCCGCTCTCGTGGCCGCCGCTCGCGCCGCCCAGCCTGCCTGGGCGGAGGCGGGGTTCGACGGCCGCGCCGAGGTGCTTCTCGCCGCGCGGCGGTGGCTCGTCGCGAACGGCGAGCGAGTCGTGGAGACGATCTGCGCGGAGACCGGCCGGCCGGCGGACGAGACGCAGTTCGCCGAGCTTTCCTACGGCCTATCGGCGCTCGAGTTCTGGCCGAAGATGGCCCCGTCCTACCTCGCCGATGAGGAGGTCGCGAGCGCGTCGCCGTTCGTCCGCGGGCGCCAGCTCAAGGTGCGCTACGCGCCGCTCGGGGTGATCGGCGTCATCGGGCCCTGGAACTACCCGTTCAACAACTCGTTCGGCGACTGCATCCCGGCGCTCGCGGCCGGCAACGCCGTCGTCCTGAAGCCGTCGGACGTGACGCCGCTGACGTCGCTGCTGATGGCCGAGATGCTCGCCGAGTGCGGCCTCCCCGACGGCGTCTTCGCCGTGGCGACCGGCCGCGGCGAGACCGGCGCGGCCCTGGTCGACGCGGTCGACATGGTCATGTTCACAGGGTCGGTCGCGACCGGCAAGAAGGTCATGGCCCGGGCGGCCGAGACGCTCACGCCGGTGAGCCTCGAGCTCGGGGGCAAGGACCCGATGATCGTCCTCGCCGACGCCGACCTCGAGCGGGCCGCCAATGCGGCGGTCGCATACGGGATGTCGAACTCGGGCCAGGTGTGCATCTCGGTCGAGCGGATCTACGTCGAGGAGCCCGTGCACGACGAGTTCGTCTCGCGGGTTCGCGACAAGGTCGAGGGCCTCCGCCAGGGCCCGCCCGGCGCGCCCGGCACCGTCGACGTCGGAGCGATCATCTTCCCGCCCCAGATCGACCTGATCGATGCCCACGTGCGCGACGCGGTCGACAAGGGCGCGGACGTCCTGGTCGGCGGCAAGCGGGGCGAGGGGCCCGGACGCTTCTACGAGCCGACCGTGCTCACGGGCGTTGACCACTCGATGCGCTGCATGACTGAGGAGACTTTCGGGCCGACGCTGCCGGTGATGAAGGTGGGCGACGCGGAAGAGGCGCTCGCGCTCGCCAACGACGGGCCCTACGGCCTCGCGGCATCGGTGTGGACCCGCGACACCGAGCGTGGCGAGGCCCTGGCGCGCCGCGTCGAGGCCGGCGTGTGCTGCGTCAACGACGCCCAGCTCAACTACGCCGCGCTCGAGCTCCCGATGGGCGGCTGGAAGGCCTCGGGGCTGGGGTCGCGCCACGGGCCCGACGGCATCCGCAAGTACACGAAGCGCCAGTCGCTCCTGATCACCCCGGGATACGCGCCTTCGCGCGAGGTCCACTACTTCCCCTACTCGGCCGAGGTCTCGACCATGCTCGGCGAGGCGATGAGCGCGCTCGCGACGAGCGATCTCTTCGACGACGCCCAGCGGCGCACGCTGCTCGCGTTCTGCGACACCATCGTGCCCTCGCTCGAGCCGCCCGCGGACTCGAATGGCGCCGGCGACCCGACCGGCTTCTGGGCCCGCGCCGCGTCCCACATCGGCGTCCCCGAGGCGGTCGAGATCGCCATCCTGCGGTCCGGCGCGCCGGCCGAGCAGGTCGACGGCCTGCGCTCGCTGCTCGATTCGCTCGCGGAGAAGGGCATGGCGCCCGAGGCGCCGCAGGAGCAGCGCGAGGCACTGGTCAACGCGTTCACCGACTCCGGGCCCGAGGCGCTCGCCGGCATCACGGCGCTGCGCGGCCTCGTGCTCTCCATCTTCTACGCGCTGCCTGACGCGGCCACCGGGCGCAACCCGAGCTGGGACGAGTTCGGCTACCCGGGCCCGCAGCGCATCCCGCCCGACGAGCCGAAGGCGCTGGAGGTCCGCCGGCCCGCCGCCGGCGAGGACGTGATGACGATCGAGGCCGACGTCTGCATCGTGGGGTCCGGTGCCGGGGGCGGCGTGGTCGCCGGCACGCTCGCGGGGCGCGGCAAGCAGGTGTGCGTCGTCGAGGCCGGGGGCTACTTCAACGAGGCCGACTTCAACCAGCTCGAGACCTGGGGTTACCAGAACCTCTACCTGCGGGGCGGGCCGTTCCCCACCGCCGAGGGCCAGGTTTCGATCCAGGCGGGCTCGGCGCTCGGAGGCGGGACGCTCATCAACTGGCAGAACTGCCTGCGAACGACGCCGTGGGTGCGCGAGCAGTGGGCGAGCGAGTTCGGGCTGGACGGCGTCGACGGCGAGCAGTACGACCGCTACCTCGACGAGCTCTGGGAGCGCCTCAGCGTCAACGACTCCTGCTCTGATTTGAACGGCCCCCACCAGCGGATGAAGGAGGGCTGCGAGGCTCTCGGCTGGCACTTCGGGCTAATCACCCGCAACGTCGACCCGGCGAGGCACGAGGCGAACCTCGCCGGCTTCGTCGGGTTCGGCGACGTGACGGGCGCCAAGCAGTCGACGATGAAGACCTACCTCGCCGACGCCAACGAACGCGGCGCCGACCTGGTCGTCAACTGCCGCGCCGAGAGGATCCTGGTCGAGAACGGTAAGGCTGCCGGCATCGAGGGCACCTACACCGGGCCGGACGGCACGGTCGCCCACGTCGTGGTCCGCTCGCCGCAGGTGGTGGTGGCATGCGGCTCGATCGAGTCGCCGGCGCTCCTGCGCCGCTCGGACATCGGCGGGCCCGCGGTTGGCGACTACCTGCGCCTGCACCCGGCCAGCGCGGTCTTCGCCATCTACGACGAGCCGCAGGACCCGTGGTGGGGACCGCCCCAGTCGGCGCTCTCGCACGAGTTCGCCCAAGGCGACGATGACTACGGGTTCCTGATCGAGGGCGGTCACCACTCGCTCGGGATCAGCGGCGCGGCGACGCCGTGGCACTCGGGCCGACAGCACAAGGACGACATGTCCCGCTTCCGCAACACCTCCGGGCTCATCTGGCTGATCCGCGACCGAGCTCACGGCCGGGTCGATGTCGACGCGGCCGGCAACGCCGTCCCGACCTACCGTCTCACCGACGAGGCCGACATCGCCACGTTCCGCGCCGGCGCGGAAGCATGCGCCAGGCTCCACGAGGCGGCCGGCGCGGTGCGGATCGGCGGCCTGGCTCGGTCGCGGCCGATCTGGAATCGCGGCGACGACTTCGACGCCTACCTCGCACAGCTCCGCGAGTGTCCGCTCGACCCGTTCGAGTACGGCGTGTTCTCGGCTCACCAGATGGGCAGCTGCAGGATGGGCTCCGATCCCGCGACGTCGGTCGCCAACCCGGAGGGCCAGCTGCACGACACACCCGGTGTGTGGATCGGCGATGCGAGCGCCTTCCCGACCGCGTCGGGCACCAACCCGATGATCACGATCATGGCCCTGGCCCGCCGCACCGCCGAGGCGATCGCGGCCGCCTGAGCAGACCGGTGGAGGGCGGGGTCGCAGAGGCGGCGCGCGAGCGCATCGTGCGCGTCGGCGACGTCGAGCTGTGCTTCGACGAGCTGGGCGACCCCGCGGGCGAGCCGATGCTCCTCGTGATGGGCCTCGGCGCGCAGATGATCCTGTGGGACCGAGCGTTCTGCGATCTGCTCGGCGAGCGCGGCTACCGGGTCATCCGCTTCGACAACCGCGACGTCGGCCGCTCGACCCACATGCGGGCGCCCGTCCCGGGCCGCACCGCGATGCTCTTCGGCGCCGGCAGGCCCGCCTACACCCTCGGCGACATGGCTGCCGACGCGGTGGGCCTCCTCGACGCTCTCGGGATCGACTCGGCGCACGTGGTCGGGGCGTCGATGGGCGGGATGATCTCCCAGGTCGCCGGCTACGACCACCCCGAGCACGTCCGCTCGCTCGGCCTCATCATGACCCACTCCGGGCACCGGGTGAAGGCGACGCCGACGTGGCGGGCGTTCGGGGCGCTGCTCGCCCGCCCGGCCAGCGACCGGGAGGGCATGATCGAGACGATGCAGCGCGTCTTCAAGGTCATCGGCTCGCCGGACTACCCGATGGACGCCGAGCGGTTCCGCGCCCTCGCGGAGGCGACCTGGGACCGGGGCTACGATCCCGGCGGAACAGCCCGCCAGTTCCACGCGATCACGGCCGGCGGGAACCGCACGCGGCGCCTCGCCGCAATCTCCGCGCCGACGGTCGTCGTCCACGGGACCCGGGATCCCGCTCGTGCGGCCGTCGAACGGCAAGCTCATCGCCCGCTCGATCCCCGGTGCCGAGCTCGTCCTTCTCGACGGGATGGGCCACGACCTCCCCGAGCCGCTGTGGCCCCGGATCGTCGACGCGGTCGATCGCAACGCCAAGCGCGCCCCAGCCGCCGTCGCGGCCTGAATAGGCTCACCCCATGACCGATGCCTTCCGCACCCCCGACGAGCGGTTCGACGGCCTGCCGGGCTTCGACTACGAGGCCAACTACCGCGAGGTCGACGGGCTGCGCCTGGCCCATGTCGACGAGGGGGAGGGGAGCCCGGTGGTGCTCTTCCACGGCGAGCCGACCTGGTCGTACCTCTACCGCAAGGTCATTCCGCCGCTTCTCGACGCCGGCCACCGCTGCATCGCCCCCGACTACGCGGGCTTCGGCCGCTCCGACAAGCCCACCGACCTCGGCTGGTACTCGTACGACCGCCACACGCAGCTGACGGCGACCCTGCTGGAGGAGCTCGACCTGCGCGACGCGACCGTGGTCCTCCACGATTGGGGCGGAAACATCGGCTTCCGGCTCGCCGTCGAGCACCCGGATCGCATCGCCCGGATCGTCATCCTCGACACCGGCATCTTCACCGGCAGGTACGCCATGCCCGAGTCGTGGCTCAAGTTCCGCGACTTCGTTGAGCGGACGGAGGACGTTCCCGTGGCGCTGCTGATCCAGCGCGCCACGGCGCGGGGGATGAACGACGAGGTCGCCGCCGCTTACGACGCCCCGTATCCGACCCCGGAGTCGAAGGCCGGTGTCCGCGCGTTTCCTCTGATCCTTCCGACGACGCCCGACGCCCCCGGGGCCGCCGCGGCGCAGCATGTGCTCGAAGCGATGCGGGTCGACGAGCGGCCGAAGCTCGTGTTGTGGGCGGACAACGACTTCATCATTCCCTTCCAGGTCGGGGAGCGACTCGCGGAGGCCGTCAACGCCCCGCCGCCTGAGAAGATCGAGAACGCCTCGCATTTCCTCCAGGAGGACGCCGGGGAGGAGATCGGCCGGCGGATCGCCGAGTGGCTGGCGGCGTAGACGACACGGCGAGCGGCCTCACGGTCGCCGTCACCGGCCCGACCGGCGACATCGGCAAGTCGGTCGTCCGCGCGCTGGAGCGGGCCCCGGGCGTGGGGCGCATCGTCGGGATGGCGAGGCGCCCGTTCGACCCGGCCGACCACGGCTGGGAGCGCGCGGAGTATCGCCAGGGGGACATCCTCGATCGCGCCTCGGTCGAGGGGCTGGTGGAAGGTGCGGACGTGGTCGTCCACCTCGCGTTCATCATCTTCGGAAGTCACGAGGAGACCCATCGGGTGAACCTCGAGGGAACCCGCAACGTCTTCGAGGCAACCGCGGCCGCGGGAGCGAGGCGGCTCGTCTACACATCGTCGGTCGCGGCGTACGGCTTCCCCGAGAGCGGCCATGTGCTCACCGAGGACGACGAGCCCCGCGGTACCGACCGCTTCTACTACTCGGCGCAGAAGGCCGAGCTCGAGGCGGTGCTGCGCGACGCGCTCGCGGGGTCGAGCACCGACGCGTACGTATTTCGCCCCTGCGTCGTCGCCGGCGCCGACGCGCCGACGATCATCACCAAGATCGTCGAGACGATCAAGCTCGGCGGCCGCCTCGGTCCGCTCGAGCGGGCGCTGGGCGCTATTCCGGGACTGAAGCCTGTGCTCCCCGACACCGGCGTGCCGTTCCAGCTCGTCCACCACGACGACGTCGCCGAGGCCGTCGGGTCGGGGGTGCTGGGCAAGGGGTCGCCCGGGCCCTACAACCTCGCGGCGCCGGGCGAGCTCACGAGCGGGGACCTCGCTCGCGCGCTCGGCTGGCGATCGGTGCCGGTGCCGCGAGCCGGAGTCGCCGCGACGGCCGAGATCCTGAACCGCGTGCCGAAGCTCCCAGCCGAGGTCTCGTGGGTCAACGCGTTCCGAACGCCGGTGATCATGGACTGCTCGAAGGCGCGGCGGGAGCTGGGCTGGGTCCCCGAGCACGACGCGCTCGCGACGCTGGGCGAGACGATTGCAGGCGCCCGCGAGGCGGCTTTGATCTAGCGCTCAGGCGGCCGGCTTGACCGCGGTCGCGGCCGCATCGTTGTCCGGGCTCGGCTTGCTCCCAACCGGGGAGCCGTTCCTGAACTGGCCGTAGAACGCGAACGGGGCGCAGGACATGCTGCTCGGGATCAACGCGCACGTGCAGAACGACATGCCGTTCGTCATCGCCGCTCACGCTGCTCGACGACTTCGCGGGCCTCGAGCTCGTGCGCGCCTGGCGCGAGGTGGTGTGGCGCAACGCGGAGCGCCTCGCCAACGCCAAGACCAAGGCGGAGCGGGAGCAGATCGCGAGCCAGATACAGGCTTACGCGGGAACCTGGGCGACGGCGATCGCGGACGCGAACCTGGACCTGCCGCCGGGCTACCGGGCGCAGCGCGACGGATTCTGCCGCCGGCACCTTCGCGCCGGCTGAGGTTCGGGCTCAGCCGCTCTCGATCGGATGCCCGAGGCGCCGCCACGTGCCGACGCCGCCGTGGCCGACGTGGATGACGTCGCGGAAGCCCTCGCGCTGGAGGATCGAGGCGGCGAGGCCGCTGCGCTTGCCGCCGCTGCAGACCGCCGCGATCGCTCGGTCGGAGGGCAGCTCCGCGAGGCGCTCGAGCAGGTGCCCGTAGGGGATGTGGAGGGAGCCCGGAATATGGCCGGCCGCGTACTCGTCGTCGTCGCGCACGTCCACGACGACGAGGCCGTTCCCGGCCCCGAGGCGCTCGGCCAGGACGTCGGGGCCGATGAGCTCGAGGCGGCGCACGGGTCGCTCCTCCGAGCGCCACGCGGTCATCCCGCCCGCCAGAAACCCGCGAACGACGAGTCCGACCGAGGCGAGGAGCTCGGCGGCCTCGAGCTCGTAGCCGTCTGAGGCCGCGACGACGATCACCTCGACGCCGCTCGGCACCACCCGGCCGACCTTGGTAGCGAACCCGGTGTCGTACGCGGATGCGCTGATGGCGCCCGGGATGTGCGCCTCGTCGAACTGCTCGTTGGTGCGGGCGTCGACGACGATCGCACCCTCCGCGATCGCCACCTCGACCCCGCGTGGGCTCAGTGGGGCCGGCGCGCCGAGGTCCTCCACCAGCGGCCCGCGATTGAGCTGCACGATGTGCTCGACGTTGGGGGGCCGCTCGCCGAGGCTGGCGACGGCTTCGTCGACGAACTCGCTCTCGTCACCGATCCGCAGCGCCGGGTTGTGCGCGCGCTCGAAGCCGATCGTCGTCGAGGTCTTGTTGTCGATGGCTGAGCTTCCGCACAGCGAGCCCCCGAGGTGTCCCGGCCACACCTCGAGGTCGTCCGGGAGGCTGAGCAGCCGCTCGTGAAGCGAACGGAAGATGGCGCTCGCACCCTCGCGAGGGTCGACCGCCAGGTCGGGACGGGCGACGTCGCCCGCGAACAGCGAATCCCCGCTGAGAAGCGCCCACGGCTCGCCGCCTCGCGATGCGTCGTGGAGTAGGAAAGAGGTGTGCTCGGGCCGATGGCCGGGGGTGTGGACGGCCTCGACCTCGACCTCGCCGAGGCGGAGACGCCAGCCGTCGGCGAAAGCATCGTGCGGGTAGTCCGTGCCGCCCAGCTCGTGGATGTGGATCGTGGCGCCGGTTGCGCGCGCCAAGCGGCCGTGGCCGGAAACGTGATCGGCATGGTTGTGCGTCTCGAGCACGTGCTCGATGGCGACGCCATGGAGCCGGCTCAGGCGCAGGTATGGCTCGATGTCCCACTGCGGGTCGACGACGGCCGCGACCCCGGCCGAGGCGTCGCCGACGAGGTACGAAGCGCACCCAAGGTCCTCGTGGATGACTTGGCGGAACAGCATCCTTGCCTACATATAGTGGCGCGATGCGGATCTCCGTGAAGACCGCCTGGATCTCGCACTCGCCTCGCGGTTCATCGAACGTCCCGCAACCCCGTCTATGGCCCCTGCCCAGGGACGTTGGATGAAGGAGCGTGGCCGACGGCCATCATAGACTCGCCGGGAAGGGACGGAGAGTGGCTGTTGATCCGCCGGCTGGAGGCCGAGAGACCGAGGCGTCGCCCAGGCTGGCGACCCGCCTGCTCGGCGGCGGCTATCGCAGCGCCAGGGCCGTGGCGGGCGCCACCGGGGTGGACCGCGCTGTCGAGGCGGCCACCGAGGAGGCGATCGTTCGAGCGGTCGAGAGCCCGGCCGTCGAGCGCGCGCTGGCGCGAGTCCTTCATGGTCCGATCGTCGAGGAGGCCGTGAGCGACGCGCTCTCGAGCCCGGAGGTCGAGGCGGCGCTCCTCGACGCCCTCGATTCCGAGCTGGTCGACCGGGTGTGGGACAAGTTGCTCGCGAGCGACGAGGTGCAGCGCCTCGTCGAGCGCATCGCCGAGGCTCCGGAGGTCCGCAACGCGATCGCGTCGCAGGGGGTCGGCTTCCTCGACGACATCCGGCGCCAGGTCCGCAGGGCCGCACGGGGCCTCGACGGCGTGGTTGAGCGGATGGCCCGCGCGGTGCTGCGGCGGGGCCGCCGCACCGCGCCCACCGATCGCGCCGGATTCGTCTCCCGCCTGCTCGCCTTCGGCCTCGACGGCGTCGCGATCAACACGGCCTTCCTGGTCGCATCGGCCGTGATCGTGTACATCGCCAACTTGTTCGGGGCCAGCGATACCGCCGACAACGCCGTGATCGCGGTGGGCGCGTTCTTCTGGATCGTGGCCGGCTCGTTCTACCTGACGCTTTTTTGGGGGCTTCTCGGACAGACGCCCGGCATGCACTTCTTCGGGATTCGGCTCGAGGTGCCGGGGGAGCCAAGGGCGGGCGGGATTGGGGCGAGACGCTCGCTTCGCCGCCTCGTCGGCCTCGTACTCGCGATCCTGCCGCTCGGGCTCGGGCTGCTCCGCATTCTCGTCAGCGACCGCCGTCGCGGCTACCAGGACCGCTTCGCCGATACCGAGGTCGCCTACGTCCCCGACCGTCTTCCGGGTTGGGCGAGGGCTGAAGGGCCCGAATGAGTCGCCTCCTCTACGGGCTCGGGGGGTTCTGCGTCCGTCGTCGCTGGCCCGTCTTCGCGGCCTGGATCCTGATCGCGATCGTGAGCGTGGTCGTGACCCAGAGCGTCGGCAAGCAGACGAGCGACAACGTCACGTTGCCTGGCAGCGGGTCGACGCAGGCCCAGGACCTCCTCAACGACAACCTCCCGAAGGAGGCCAATGGGACCAACCCGGTCGTCATGGAGCCGAAGAGCGGCAAGCTCACTTCGGCCGCGAACTCGAAGGTCGTAAAGGCCACGGTTCACTCGCTCGAGCAGGCGCCGCACGTGACCAGCGCGGTCAGCCCCTTGAGCCAGAAGGGATCCGATGCCCTCAGCAAGGACGAGAGGATCGGGTACATCTCGCTCAGCCTCAACGTCAACTCGGGGGACATCACCGACGACCAGGCAAACGCGATCATCGACGCCGAGGAGCCGGCCGTGCACGCGGGCTTCCAGGTGGCGACCGGCGGCTACCTCGGGCAGCAGGTGTCGTCGCCGGCGGTCGAGAAAAGCGAGGTGGTCGGCCTCACGGCGGCCGTGATCATCCTCCTCATCACGTTCGGAACGGCCGTCGCGATGGCGCTTCCGATCGTGACCGCTCTGCTCGGCCTGGCGATCGGGCTCAACGCGATCGGTCTGCTGGGCCACGCAGTCGACGTGCCGACCGTCGGCCCGACGCTGGGGACGATGCTCGGGCTCGGCGTCGGCATCGACTACGCCCTCTTCATCATCACGCGGCACCGCGGCTTCATGGAGCAGGGCCACCATTACGAGGAGGCGGCGGCTCGGGCGACCGCCACCGCGGGCGGCGCGGTGGTGTTCGCGGGCAGCACGGTGATCATCGCGCTCCTCTCGCTCGCCATCGCCCAGATTCCGATCGTGAGCGCGCTGGGGTATTCCGCCGCGCTCGTGGTGCTGATCGCCGTGCTGGCGGCGATCACGCTCCTGCCGGCCTTGCTCGCGATCATCGGTGAGCGGATCAACTCGCTCCGGGTGCCGTTCGTGAAACCGCCGGCCCACGACCACCGGCCGCACGGCTGGGCGCGATGGGCGCGGATGATCGGCCGGCGGCCCGAGATCTGGGTGCTCGCCGCGGTCGCGATCCTCGTTGTCCTCGCCATTCCGGTCCTGAACCTCCAGTTGGGGCAGCAGGACAACGGCGAGCTGCCGAAGGACACCACCTCCCGCCAGGCCTACGACCTCCTGACGAAGGGCTTCGGGCCGGGCGTCAACGGGCCGTTCCTGATCGCCGTCGACTTCGGCAAGGACCCCGCGCATCCGGATACGGCGAAGCTCCACAAGGTCCAGCAGCAGCAGAAGGCGCAGGAGCAGAAGGCCAAGCAGTCTGAGCAGCAGGCGGAGCAGAAGCAGGAGCAGCAGGCGATCGCCCAGCAGACGGCGCAGCTCGAGGCCCAGGGAGTGCCGCCTTCGACCGCCCAGTCCGAGGCGACGCAGGCCGTTCAGTCGCAGGCTGCAAAGAACCCGCCGCCGGCGCCGAAGCCGACGGCGAAGCAGCAGAAGCAGCAGCAGCAGGCGGCGCAGGAGGAGGCGTTCCTCAAGACGCCGGCGAGCGATCCCCGGCTCGTGAAGCTCGAGAACAAGATCGGCAAGACGAAGGGCGTCAAGGAGACGACCCCCGCAATCACGGACAACTCCGGCAGCACCGCCGTCTTCACGGTGATCGCGACCACGGCTCCGTCGGCGGACAAGACCGCCGACCTGGTGGGCACGCTGCGAGACCCGGTCATCCCCGACGCCACCAAGGGCACCACGCTCGTGGGGTACGTCGGCGGCCAGACGGCGGGCTACGTCGACCTCGCCTCGCGGATCAGCGACAAGCTGCCGACGGTGATCCTGGTGGTCATCGCGCTCAGCTTCCTGTTGCTGATGATCGCCTTCCACACCGTCGTGGTCCCGCTCACGTCGGGCCTCATGAACCTGCTCTCGGTCGCCGCGGCCTACGGCGTGCTCACCTTCGTCTTCCAGGAGGGGCACGGCGCGCACCTGATCGGACTGCCTGGGCCGACACCGATCGTGAGCTACGTGCCGCTGCTCATGTTCGCGATCTTGTTCGGCCTCTCGATGGACTACCAGGTGTTCCTGCTGACGCGGATCCAGGAGCATTACCGCGAGTCGGGCGACAACCACGAGGCGGTGGTCGACGGCCTCGCCGTGAGCGCCCGCGTGATCACCGCGGCGGCGCTGATCATGGTCTCCGTCTACACGAGCTTCGTGCTCAACGGGAACCCGGTCGTGAAGGAGTTCGGGCTGGGCCTGGCGGTCGCGATCGCCGTCGATGCAACGGTCGTGCGGTGCGTGCTGGTTCCAGCGGTGATGGTGATCCTGGGCAAGGCGAACTGGTGGATGCCGCGTTTCCTGCGGCGCGTCCCGCGCGTCGGCATCGAGGGCGAGGAGTTCTTCCGCGAGCAGGACGAGGCAGCAGCGAAGGCACCTGCCGGCAGCTGAGCGCGCATAGACTTCCGCGCGATGGAGGAGTCGGCCGGCAAGCGCACGCCGCGGGTGCTGGCCATCGACGCCGGCGGGACGATGACCGACACGTTCATCGTCGACGAGGCCGGGGAGTTCGTCGTCGGCAAGGCGCAGACGACGCCGGAGGACGAGTCGGCAGGCTTCATGGACTCAGCCCGCGACGCGCTCGGGCAGTGGGACTCGACGCCCGAGGAGGCGTTCGGCGCCGTCGCGTCGGGCATCTACTCGGGAACGGCGATGCTCAACCGCCTGCTCTCGCGCGAGGGCCGGAGGGTCGGCGTGATCGTCACGGCGGGCCAGGAGGACTACCTCGAGCTCGAGCGCGGGATCCAGACCTTCCTCGGCTACTCCTACGCCGACCGGCTGCACCTCGCCACACACCATCACAACCCGCCGCTCGTCCCGCGCGACCTGGTGCACGGCGTGCGGGGTCGGATCGACGGCTTCGGCGAGGAGGCGCTGCCGCTGCGGGAGGCCGACGTGCGCGACGCCGCCGCTTCGCTGCTCGACGCGGGCGTCGACGGCATCGTCGTCTCGTTGCTCTTCAGCTACCGAAACGGCGAGCACGAGCTGCGGGTGGGGGAGATCCTCGCCGAGGAGAAGGAGCAGCGCGGCCTCGATGGCGAGGTTCCGGTCTATCTCTCGTGCGAGCTCTACCCGATGCGCCGGGACCTGCCGCGGCTGAACTCGACGTTGGTCGAGGCCTACGCCGCTGAGCCCTCACGCGGGCAGCTGCAGCGGGTGCGCGATCGAACCAGGGAGGCCGGCGCCGGCTTCGAGCTGCGGGTGATGGCCGCGCACGGCGGGACGATCTCGATCGAGGCGCGCGAGCTCGCCCGCACGCTCGTATCCGGGCCGATCGGCGGGGTCGTCGGCGGAGCCGAGCTGGCGCGGAAGCTCGGTGAGCGCAACGTGCTCTGCACCGACATCGGGGGCACCTCCTTCGACATCGCGCTCATCACCGACGGGCGGTTCGAGATCACTCCCACGCCCGATATCGCGCGCTTCGTCCTCAACATCCCGCTGGTGCGGATCGACTCGGTTGGCGCGGGCACCGGGTCCTTCGTCCGCGTCAACCCAAACTCGCGCCGGCCGGAGCTCGGCCCTGACTCGGCGGGCGCTCGGATCGGCGTGTGCTGGCCCGAGGGTGGGCTGGAGACGATCTCGGTCACGGACCTCGATCTCGTGCTCGGACGCGTCAACCCCGACTACTTCCTGGGTGGCGACGTCGACCTCGACCCCGAGCGCGCGGAGGCAGAGGTCCGCCGCCAGCTCGCCGAGCCGCTCGGCCTCGGGGTCCCCGAGGCCGCGGCGGGGGTGATCGAGCTCTTCGAGCAGACGCTGCGAAACGAGGCGGTCGGCCGCGTGCTCGGCAAGGGCTACTCGCCGGCCGACTACACGCTGCTCTGCTACGGCGGTGGCGGCCCTCTGCACGTGGCCGGCTACACCGAGGGCGTCGCCTATCGCGACGTTCTGGTGCCCGCGTGGGCCGCGGGCTTCTCGGCCTACGGATGCGCCTGCGCCGACTTCGAGTACCGCTACGACCAGACGATCGACTACCCGATCGAGCCGGCGCAGGACGAGCTGGAGAAGGCGGGAATCGCGATGATGATCACGGGGGCGTGGCTCGGGTTGGAGGACCGCGTCGCCGTGGAGTTCGCGAAGTCCGGGATCGACCGCGAGGCGATCGAGTTCACCCACATCGTGCGCATGCAGTACTTCGGGCAGCTCAACGACATCGAGATCGTCTCCCCTCGCGCCGAGCTCGACGAGGCGGAGCACCTCGACGAGCTGATCGACGCCTTCGAGGACGCGTACGCCAAGGTCTACGCGCGCTCAGCCCGCTCGCCCGAGCTCGGCTACCTCGTCACGCACGCCGTCGTGACCGGCAGCGTCGAGGTCGAGAAGCCGGCGCTGCCGGACCTTCCCGAGACGAGCGGCGCGCCCTCGTCGAAGGGTTCCCGCGAGGTCTGGTGGGGCGACGGGTTCGTCGAGACGACGCTGTACGAGCTCGAGGACGTCGGCGCCGGCCACGAGGTCTCCGGGCCGGCGGTGGTGGAGTCGCCGTCGACCACGTTCACGATCCCGCCCGGACGGGCGGCGCGTCTCGACCGGCACGGGATCTTCCACCTGAGCACGGCGGCCGAGGCCGGGCCGAGCCCGGACGGCGGATAGTCGCCGAATGGCCGCCCCGCCGCAACTCTCCGGGGAACGCCGGGTGACCGTCGGCGACGTCGAGCTCGCCTACCAGACGCTCGGCAACCCCGCGGATCCCCCGATGCTCCTGGTCATGGGGCTCGCGTCGCAGATGATCGGCTGGCCCGACGCCTTCTGTGAGCTGCTTGCCGAGCGCCGCTTCTTCGTCATGCGCTTCGACAACCGCGACTGCGGGCGCTCGACGATCCTGGCCGACGCCGGCACGCCCTCGCCTCGCGACGGGCTCGAGCCCGGCGCGGTCCCCTACACGCTCTCCGACATGGCCGGCGACGCCGCGGGCTTGCTCGACGCGCTCGAGGTGGGCGCCGCGCACGTCGTCGGCGCATCGATGGGCGGGATGATCACCCAGACGCTGGCCATCGAGCACCCGGAGCGAGTGCTCTCGCTGGCGTCGATCATGTCGACGACCGGCGAGCGCTCGGTCGGGCAGGCGACCCCGGAGGCGCAGGAGGTGCTCTGGCGGCGCCCGCCGCTCGATGATCGCGAGGCGTTCGCCGAGGAGATCGTCTTGGTCCGCTCGGTGATCGGCTCGCAGGGCCTCGAGCGGGACGAGGAGTGGTCGCGCGAGGTGGCGCGGCGGGCGTTCGACCGGGGCATCTACCCGGATGGGTCGATGCGCCAGATCGTTGCGATCGTGGCCTCGGGTGATCGCACCGATGCGCTCCGGCGCCTTGACGTCCCGACCGTCGTGATCCACGGAACCGGCGACCCCCTCATCGGGGTCTCGGGCGGCGAGGCGACCGCGGCGGCGATCCCGGGGGCCGAGCTGATGCTGATCGAGGGGATGGGACACGACCTGCCGCCGGCGGCGTGGGACCGGATCGTCGACGCGATCGTTGCGAACGCCGCGCGGGCTGCGGTTCCTACGGCTTCGACGCCCCCGCCACGTAGGCGGCGATCGCCTGAATCTGTCCGGGGTCCAGCTGGCCGCCGAACGCCGGCATTCCGCCACCGCCGTTCGTGATCTGGTCGGCGACCGCCGAGGCCTGGAGGCTGAGCCCGTCGAGGTTCGGTCCAACCCCACCCGACGTACCGGCCGCCGATAGCGCGTGGCAACTGCCGCAGTTGGTCACGAAGAGCTGCTGCGCGTAGGGGGCTGCCGCCTGCTTCGACGCGGGCTGGTCGTTCGCCACGACCCTTGGGCCGACGAGCAGCATCAGCGCGAGCACCGCCGCGACGACCCACACCAGGGGGCCGAGGACGCGGTCGATTCTCCTCAGCCACGTCACAGGGACGGGAACCCACCCATGTTGGTGATGAACCAGAACGCGCTCGTGAACCAGATCGCGACGAGGATCGCGAATACGCAGGCCACCGGCGATCGGCAGGGCGATGCCGGGGAGCCTCTCGGAGCGGACGATCACGACCTTCGCGGCGAACGCCCCGTAGAACGCGCAGCCGAGGAGTGAATGGGCGAGCACGCGCGCGCTCGTGCTCTGGAAGCCCAGCGACCACAGGCAGTGGTAGGCCACCGGCAGCGAGAAGAGGAAGGCGAGGCGGCCGGTTATCCGGTGCATTTCCGGGGCCCAGTCCGGCGCGCTCCACGGCAGCTTGCCGTAGATCCACATCGCCGAGCTGACCTGAACGATCGCGAACGCCACGGCGACCGAGGCGAACCACACCTTCATCGCAATCGTCGACGGGAAGAAGAGGTCGAAGACGAGCTGCTGGCTCGGGTTGTGGACGTTGCCGTATATGCCCAGCGTCAGCGCGATCGCGCCGCCGAGCCCGCCGGCGAGAAGGAGCCGTTTGCCAACCGCATCGCCCGCGGGACGCGCTCCTCCAGCCTCCACGGGCGAGAACCTACACCCAGCGGTGGATCGGTCCGCCCATCGACCCGTCCCTCAAGCATTCGAGGATGGATCCCGATACCAGTGGGGACGGGCCGGATGCCCGCCGATCTACTTGGAGTGATGCGGATTCGGCGCCTCAGCGGAAGGAACCTGGGCCTCGTGGCGGCGCCGGCCCTGCTCGCACTGCCCGCAAGCGCGCAGGCGACGACTGCGAGCTGTACCGGGGCCACCAGCAACGACTGGGCCACCGCCGCGAACTGGTCGTGCGCGTGCGTCCCGAGCTCCGGCGACACCGTCGACATCACCGGCGGGACCGGCAACCCGGTCGTCTCGACCGCCGGCGAGCACATAGCGATCGCCAACATCGGCGCCGGCAAGTCGCTGGGCGTCAGTGGGCTGGGCGCGAGCCTGACCAACGACAGCGGGCTGATCGACGTCGCCGCGGGCGCGAGCGTGACCGTCGACGGCGGCGGGACGCTGGTCCTGCAGGACGGCGCTCACATCGACGACACCGGGCCAACGACGATCGGCTCGGGGGGCCTCCTCAAACACCAGGGGAGCGTTACGGGCATCGTCAATGACCCGTTGACGGTCAACGGGACGGTGCTCGAGACGGGCGGCGGCCTCAACCTGCGCGGAACGAGCGTCACCGATCACCTCGCCGGCACGCTGGAGACAACGGGCGGCTTCATCCAGCTCGGCGACAGCGGCGATGGCCAGCACCCGACGACCTTCGTGCTCGACGGAACCACCACCTTCGACTCGAGCGGTGGCGGCGCGATCCGCGAGAACGCCGCCGATGTGACGATCGACCTCAAGGGTCACACCCTCAACGTCGCCGGCGACTTCACGCACAACGCCGGATCGCTCACCGGGACCGGGCTCCTGGGCGGGTCGGGAACGCTTCATCTGACCGGCGGCAGCCTCGGATCCGCGGGGACTCTCACCGTCGGCCCGGGGGCGACGCTGTCGGTGGAGTCGCCCACGGCCGGCACCGGAACCCGGTCGATAACCAACGACGGCCGCATCGCCCTGACCAACACCAACAGCCTCACGGTCCCGAACGGCTACGCGCAGGACTCGGGAGGCGTGCTCGCGGTCGGCACCGCCGGTCCCGGCTCGTCCGGCAGGCTGACCGTCGGCGGCAACGTCGCGCTCGACGGAACCCTCGAGATGAACCCGACCGCCACCTACGCGGCCGGAGCGGCGCTCGGCGACTCGATCGACGTCATCGGCTACTCGGCCGGCTCGCAGACCGGCTCCTTCTGCGCGATTAGGTCGGTGCCCGCGCTGGCGGGCGGCAAGCAGCTCACCGCCAACTACGACGCCTCAGGCAACAGGGTGAGCGCCGTCGTCTCGTCCACCGGCATCCCCGACACCTGCAATCTGCCGCCGCCGACGTTCACCGCCACCAACCCGGCTTCGCCGGCCGCCGACAACCACCCGTACATCATCGGCGCCGCCCCCGCGGGCTCGACCGTCCAGCTCTACACGACCGCGGACTGCTCGGGCACCGTCGCCGCGAGGGGGTCGGCGGCGAGCTTCGCCTCGCCCGGCCTCCAGGTGACGGTGCCCGACGACTCGACCACGACCTTCCACGGGACGGCGACGGTCGGCTCGGCGACCTCGGCCTGTTCGACGAGCTCGATCACCTACGTTCAGGAGAAGGCGGCCGGCGTGCCCGCGAACACCTCCCCGCCACAGATCACCGGGACGCCCCAGGTCGGACAGGTCCTGAGCTGCTCGCAGGGGACCTGGACGAACGACCCGACCAGCTTCGCCTACAAGTGGAACCGCGACGGGACGGCGATCACGGGCGCCGCCGGCTCGAGCTACACAGTGGTCAGCGCCGACAGCGGGCACGCGCTCACCTGCACCGTCACGGCTGGCAACGCCGCCGGGAGCGCGTCCGCGACAAGCGCGGCCGTCACCGTGACGGGCCCGACGCCGAAGCCGCCGCTGGCGACCGGCGCGCCGGCGATCGTCATCGGTCCGCCCGGCGCCCCGCTGTCGTGCACCCAGGGGGCGTGGATCGACGGCCCGACCAGCTTCGCCTACCGGTGGAGCCGCGACGCGGCCGCGATCGCGGGCGCAACCAGCCCCGTCTACCAGCCGACCGCCGCCGACGCCGGCCACGCCCTCAGGTGCACGGTTGTCGCCGCGAACGGGGCCGGCAGCGCCGGCAGCACGAGCGCGCCTCTGGCAATGCCGTCCCAGCAGGCCCCGCCGGCTTGCAAGGAGGTCAAGGCCGCGTTCGGCGCAGGGCGTCATCGTGGCGACGGCGCAGGTGGCGATGGGATGCCAGAACGGGCAAGGCCTCGAGGCAATGGCCCGGTGCCTGCCGCCGAAGCAGAACGGGGGCGCCTACTCGGCGACGCCCTACCCGCCGGGGACCGTGATCAATGATCGCTCTGCCACCTCCCCGCCGACGCCGCGCCCGTCGCCGGGTGTCGGCCAGGTCCCGCACGGAGTCACAGCCACGCAGGCCTGCCTCGTCAGCTACGAGGTGATCATGGAGCCTGCCGGCAGCGGCAAGGCGAGCGCTGGGGCCGGTCGGGTCAGGCTCCGCGCCAAGGGCCTAACGGGTGGCGCCGGTGGGTGCGGCGCGCTCTCGCTCGCGGTGAGCGGGCGGGCGCAGCAGGTGCTCAAGCGCAGCAATGGCGTCACGCTCCACAGCACGACGACGGTCCGTGACCCGAGCGGCAACAAGACGGTCACCCATCAGACGCGCACGGCCAAGCGAAGCGCGAGGGGTCGCGGCTGCCCGTCCGCGCCGGCGCTGACCAACTTCAATCTGAGCCGCTCGAAATTCCGCGCCGCCGCGCACGGCGTGAGCATCACCGCCTTCCCGAAGACGGGCCCGACCGTGAGCTACAAGGACACCCAGCCGGCGGACACCACGTGGACCGTCGACCGCGTCGTGGGGGGCATCGTCAAGGGCCACAAGTGCGTCGTGCCGCCCAAGCGCGTCCACGGCAAGCCGCGCCGGTGCACCGGCTACCAGCCCGTCGCCACATTCATCCATCACGACCGCCGCGGGCGAAACCGCTTCCACTTCAACGGCAACGTCGGCGGGACGAAGCTTCGGCCCGGCAAGTACTTCCTCGTCGCGATCGGAAGTCGCCACCACACCTCCGGAAGGTCCGTCAACGTGCCCTTCCGGATTCTTCGCTGATTAGAGTCAGCTCGGTGGTGCCTTGACGGACGCCTACCAGGCGTACATGAAGGCGAGAAGTCTTCGGCCCGTGCTCGTGGCCGGGATCACGCTCGACGAGTACACGCCGATGATGTCGATTGGCGCCGGCGGGTCGCGCACCGACGGCGCCACCGGAGCCCTGCTCGGCGACCTTCCCGCGACGCTCCTTCATTCCACCTACGCCGAGAGCGGTGGCAGCGGGGGGCGGAACTTCACCCTCGTCGTGGCGACGATCAGCGAGGCCGTCGCCTTCGCCCGCAATCTGAGCTGCCGAGGGCGCAAGGTCCAAGATGACCTCGCGGGAACGGAGATTTCACGCTTCGGCGATTCGCGGGAGGTGGAGCTCGAGAGCGCCGAATTCGACAAGCGGTTCGCGCTGCAGGCACCCCCCGGGATCGACGCCAGCTGGCTGCGCCAGCTCTTCACCCCGGCGCTCATCGACTGGCTGACGACGAGCGCGCCGCCGGGCTTCTGCTTCGAGCTCAACGAGGGTCACTTCTGCGCGGCGATCCCGGGGCACGCCGAGGACGGATCCGTCCTCGACGGGTTCGTCGCCGCGGCCAACCGGGTGGCGGGGCGAATCCGCGAGGAGGCCACCGAAGGCGCGGGCCACGAGAGCCAGGCGGCCGAGGCGACGCGCGACCAGCGGTTCGAGCGGATGCTCGGCAGAGTGAGGTTCGATCAGCCGCCACCCGATGTCGGAAGCGCAGCCGACCGCTACATGGGCATTGCCATGCGGCGGCCGGGGCACGCGCTCAGGGCGATCGGGGCCAGCTTCCGGCACGGCCCCTCGCTCTGGGCGCTCGTCGCGCTCGGCGCGGTCGCGCTCACCCTCGTCCTCGGGCACGGCAGCGGCTGGGAGCTGGGCCTGAACGTCGCCGTATGGCTGATCCCTGTCTTCATCGGCGCCCTGGTCGTGCTCGTCCTCAACATCCGCCGCCAGGCGAAGGCGCTCGCGACGAGACTGGGGGAGGAGGCGTTCATTCGCGGGTACGCCTCGAGTAGAGGGCTTCGAATCGTCGACCCTGCCGCCTTCCAGGTGGACCACGCCGGCCTGCGCCTTCCGGGCGCCGTCCGGCACGCAATCGTGGGGAGGCTGCCCGGGACGCAGCTCGACGGGGCGATCGCCTGGTCGATGCCGGTGTGCAGAAGGAGGCGGAGCTCTCGGCGACGGCGACGGGCGCCATCACGAGCAGCGCGCTCGGGATGTTCGGCTTCGGCCTCGACGACGACCGCACTTACGACGCCGTCGTCTTCGAGGCTCCGCTGGCCTCGGGTACGAGCCTCGACGAGCTGAGCGCAGCCGCTGCCGCGGGCGCCTCGGAGACCATCTCTCAGTCGGTCTCGGGGATGAAGTTCGGCCAGGGCCTCGATCTGAAGCAGGCGGTCGGGCTGTTCCAGGCCTGGCAGGGCGGCATGGGCCAGCGGGTCATCGCCGACGGCGACACGCTCGCCTGCGTTCGCACGGCCTCGCGAAGCGGCCGAAGCGCGGCCCAGCTCGACGCAGCGTGCGCGCAGGCCGCGGCGGTGGCGGCGCGCGCCGCGACGAGTGCGACAGCAAGTTGACGGAAGAAACGGGGGTGTGAGATCGTGCCGGACGAGGACGCGGGGATGGACTTCTTCGACAAGCTGAAATCCGAGGGCCAGGGCATCGAGCAGGCGCGCGAGCTGATGAACCAGCCCGGGTTCGCGGACATGATCCGCCAGGCTCAGGCGATGGCGCAGCAGATGCAGGGCTCGGGCCAGATGCAGGAGATGATGGCCTACGCCCAGCGCGCCTCCGCCCTCGCGACGTCGGGCGTGGCGACGCCCGCGACGGTGAAGTCGGTCGAGATGCTCGCGGCGCCCGCGGCGGAGGCGCCCGGCGGTGTGCCGCCGGGGTTCGGCCCGGCGGGCGAGGCGCCCTCGGCGATGCCGAGCATGGCGATGCCGCAACAGGCGAAGGTGACGGTGGAGGGGGCCGAGGACAAGCCGGCCTACGAGGCACGTTCACCCAGTCGATCCCGAGCAGGTGAAGAGTCGCCCGGCAGCGCGATCACGGTCCGCGTCGACCCGAACGACCCCAGCTCGATGATGTGGTGGGGAGGGCCGTCGTAGCGATGGCGATCGTCGAGGCCACCCGGGAGCTGGAGCCGCGCGAGGCGCGGCCGATCGGCTGGGACGGCAAGCGTCTCGACGAGATGCTCGCGGAATCCGAGCGGCTGTTCGAGACGACCGGCTCGTACATGGGCCTTGCCGGCCCGCTCGACCTCCAGGGCTCCGACCCGATCGGCTACGAGAAGCTCTTCAGCCGCATCCGCGGCGGGCTCGTCTCCGCTCGCGAGACGGCGATGAACATCTCGGCGAGCCCGATCGTCAAGGAGCTGGGCGAGCTCTGCTTCGCGCTCTACACACCGGAGGGCGACTCGATCGCGCTCTCCACCGGGATCATCGTCCACATCCACACCATGTCCGACGCGATCAAGTTCATGGTCCGCGGCGGCTGGGAGGACAACCCGGGTATCGAGCCCGGCGACATATTCGCCAACAACGATCCGGTGATCGGCGACGTCCATAACGCCGACGTGCAGACCTTCGTGCCGATCTTCGACCCGACCGACGGCGCGGGCCGCGAGCTGGTGGCCTGGGCCGGCGGCGTCACCCACGTGCTCGATATCGGCGCCAAGACGCCGGGCGGCGTGCCCTTCGGGCCGATCACGAGGCTCGACGACGGGCTCGACCTGCCGTGCATGAAGATCGGGGCGGGCGACGAGCTCGCTGCCTGGCACCTGCGCCGCTGCGAGACCCAGACGCGCGCGCCGATGTACTACCTGCTCGACGAGAAGACCAGGCTCGCCGGCTGCCACCTGATCCGCGACGCGGTCGAGCGGGTGATCCTCGAGGAGGGCGTCGACCGCTTCAAGCAGTTCAGCCGCGAGGTGATCGAGGAGGGCCGGCGCTCGTTCAAGGCGCGGATTCGCGAGATGACGGTGCCCGGCCGCTACCGCTCGCCGGCGTTCACCGACGCGACGCTCGCCGACAAGGAGGCCCTGCCGGCCCAGGCACGACGCGACCTCATGATGCACTCGCCGTTCGAAGTGCGGATCGGGGGCGACGGCACCTACGAGCTCGACATGGATGGCACCTCCGCCTGGGGACACCATTCGCTCAACTGCACGCCCTCGGCGATGCAGGGAGCGATCTGGGTTCAATTCACGCAGACGCTCGTGTGCAACGACAAGGTGAACGACGGCGCCTACCTCGCGCTCGAGACGAACTTCCCCGAGGGCACGATGGCCAACATGGGCGACGCCGGTGGCTCCACGAGCGCGGCCTGGGGGTTCCTGATCCCGGCGTTCACGGGCTTCCCGCGCACGCTCTCCCGTGCGCTCCAGGCGCGGGGGTTCATCGAGGAGGTCCTCGGCGCCTACGCGTGCGCCGGCGACCTCTACCAAGGTGGCGGCATCGACCAGTACGGAAAGCCCTCCGCGATCACCCACTTCGAGCTCGCCGCGCAGGGGATGGGGGCGAAGTACGTGCTCGACGGCTCCGACCACGCGGCGGCGATGTTCAACCCCGAGGGCGACATGGGCGACGTCGAGATGTGGGAGCTCATCACGCCGATCCTCTATCTCTCACGGCGGCGCAAGGCGTCGTCGGGCGGCCCGGGCCGCCACCGAGGCGGCTCCTCGCATGAGGCGCTCCTGCTTCACCACAAGACCCCGTTCTGGACGGTCCAGAACATGGGCTGCAACCGCACGTTCACCTCCCCGGGGCTCTTCGGCGGCTATCCCGGCGGCATGGCCTACATCCACAACATCCGCGGCGCCGACCTTCTGGAGCGGGCGCAGCGCGGGGAGGCCTACCCCGTCGCCGACGGCTCCTACGACGAGCCGGAGCTGATGGAGATCGCCGGCGAGCACGACTACAAGCAGGACGCCTTCACAACGGACGAGCCCCTCGCCGCGGGCGACCTCTACCTGATCGTGCTGCGGGGCGGCTCGGGGCTCGGCGACCCGCTGCTGCGCCCCCCGGCTTCAGTCGCCGCCGATGTTCGTGATCGCCACCTCCTGCCGCGCTTCGCCGACTCGGTCTACGGCGTGGCGCTCGGCGGTGAGGGCGAGGCGGAGGCGGCGGCGACGGACGCGCGCCGCGACGAGCTTCGCCGGTCGCGGCTCGAGCGCGCGGTGCCAGTGGCGGAATGGTGGACGGACCAGCGCGAGCGCATTCTCGCCGGCGATCTCATCGAGCCGCTGCGGGTGATGTTCGCCGAGTCGATGAAGCTCTCGCCCAGGTGGGCCGCCGAGTACCGTGGCTTCTGGGATCTCGAGCCGGACTTCGAGTTCGCGGTGCCCACCCCGACGATCTCGCATATCGAGCACGCGGCGCCCGGAAAGGTGACGCCGGCCGAGGCGGCCGACGAGTTCCTCGCGAGCTCCGAGGTGGCGGAGATCGACGCCGGGGATCGCGTCGCGGGCGGCAGGGTCGACGCGGAGACGCTCGAGGCGCTCTACGACGAGAGGCTCTCCCGCCGGGAGGTGAAGGACATCCAGAGCTCGTTCAAGGACCCCGACCGCTTCGAGAAGTGGATCGCCCTGCTCGAGTCGCGCGTGAGCTACGACGATCCGATCGTGCTGCCGCTGGGGGAGGGGCTGAACGTTGTGCGCTCAAACGGGGACTTGGTCGTCCGCTGCGACTGCGGGCACGACTTCTGCCCGCCCGAGCGCAACTGGAAGCTGGAGGCGGCGGTGTTCGTGCGCGACTCGGTCGAGACGATGCGGGAGGTCTTCCCGAAGATGGCCCACTCGGACCCGGAGTGGTGCGAGCTCCGCGAGCTCTACTGCCCGGATTGCGGGCGCCAGCTCGACGTCGAGGTGGCGACGCCGGGGTATCCGCTGGTGCACGACTTCCTGCCCGACATCGAGGGCTTCTACCGCGGCTGGCTCGGTCGCGAGGTTCCCTGACCCCGATCCAAGGAGGCTCGCATGGCCGACATGCTGATCAGCACGATGAACGACATCCCCGGCTACGACGTGGAGGAGGTTCTCGGCGAGGTCTTCGGGCTCACCGTCCGATCGCGGAACGTCGGGTCGCAGATCGGCGCCGGGCTCAAGTCGCTGGTCGGCGGCGAGCTCAAGGGGATGACGAAGATGCTGAGCGAGGGGCGCGTGCACGCGACCGAGCGCCTGGTGGAGGAGGCGCAGGGGAAGGGCGCCAACGCGATCATCGCCTTCCGCTACGACACCTCGGAGCTCGGCGATACCTGGACCGAGGTGTGCGCCTACGGCACCGCGGTCCGCGTGCGCAAGCGCTGAGCGCTACTCGTCGTCTGCTTCCAGCTGCCCGTACTCCCGGACGCCGGGCTCGTCGGGGTGCGGCTCGGCCGGGTCGGCCCACTCGTTTCCCCAAGGCGGCGTCGGGAGATCGTGCCCGCTCGTGCAGACTGGATTCTCAGTTGGCTTGGTTGCTTCCATGCTCTCCTCCCGGGAACTACCCGGCTAGGAGAGGCCGCTAACTAGAAGCCGAAGGAGCTCGGCTCAGACCTTGCGGACGTTCACAGCCTTGGGGCCGCGATCGCTCGACTCGGACTCGAACTCGACCTTGGCGCCCTCGGCGAGGGTCGATCCGTCGGCGATCCCGCTCTGATGCACGAAGAGGTCCTTGCCGCCGTCGTCGGCGGTGATGAAGCCAAAGCGCTTCTCGTCGTTGAACCACTTCACAGTTCCTGTTGGCATGCCCTAGGTGCTCCTTCGGTTGGGTTGGCGGCGGGAACCTTACTCGTCCCCGCGGGGCGACGGCCGCCTCGCCGTCCGCTTCCGTTCGAGGTCTTCAGGGACCGGTTTCGTAGACCGGGGAGCCCGGACGCAGGTCGGTGACCGTGCGCGTAGGCCAGGTGTCCACGGGGCCCGGCGGGCGCCGCACCTTCTCGGGTCGCGACGCCTCCGGAAGGGCCGCGAGGGCCTCGCGGATCTCCGGACGGCGGATCTGGGCCGCGGTGGTCCGCCGCGCGAGCTCCAGCGTCGCGTGGCGGCTGCGGACGCTCATGAGATTGGGGCCCATGGCGTCGAGATCGTCCCCCGTCGGCTGGATCAGCACGACGTTGGCCCCCTCCTCGCGCAGCATTCGCGCCTCGCGGCCGAGGCGGCGGCCGGTGCCGCGGCGGATCGCGCGCGGGATCCACTCGAGCGGATCCCAGGCGCGCGTCGGGTGCAGGGAGGAGGTGGGGTTGAGGCAGATCACGAGGTCGAAGTCGCGCTCGCGCAGCAGGTCGAGGTTCGACGTCGACCAGATACCCCCGTCGACATAGAGGCGGCCGGCGATCTCGGCCGGCTTGTAGAAGCCCGGGATCGCGCAGGAGGCCGCGACGGCGTCGGCGAGCTCCGCCTCAGGCGCGCGCCTGCTGCCGAAGACGACCCGGCGGCCGGTGCTGTAATCGCACGCGACGATTCGCAGGGCGGGGTGGGGGCTCCAGCGGTGATCGCCGATCGCCCGGCGGACCGTGTCCTTGAGCGGCTCGGTGGAGATGAACCCGCGCGGAAGCCAGCCCGCGCTCACGGCCGCGGGCGGGAAGCGCCGCGGGTTCGTGGCGGTGGCGAGGGCTAGCCGCCAGGAGCCGGGCCAGATCGGGATGCCGGCGGGATGGAAACGGGCGCCGGCGGAGCGGTCCGCGCTCGAAGCCGGCTCCCCCCTGGCGTCGGTGAGGCCGGTCATGGTCTCGCCCGCGGAGTGGGCGACCATGAACCACACCGGGACGCCCGCCGAGACGATCGCGCCGATCATCGCCCCGGCCGATGTGCCGACGATGCGGTCGGCCTCCATCGGGTCCCAGCCCGTCTCGGTGGCGATTGCGTCGAGCGCGCCGGTGAGCCAGGCCCCTCCCTGGACCCCGCCGGCGCCGAGGACGAGACCGACCTTCACGGAGAGGGACGGTACCGGGCGGCCGCGACGCTTCACCCCGAACGTCCCGCGCCGGGGGCTGTGGGCCGGGTCCAGGGACGTTCGGCGAAGGGGACGTTCGCGCGGAGCGCAAATCCCACGCGCTAGGTTTTCCGAGCCCAGCGGCTGTGGCGGAATTGGTAGACGCGCGGCGTTCAGGTCGCCGTGGGTGCAAGCCCGTGGAGGTTCGAGTCCTCTCAGCCGCAATCTCTCGGTCACAATGAGGACCATCGAGACGACGCAGCAAGACGAGTCCCGCCGGCCCGCGGTAGCCGACGCCCCGACGTCGCTCACCGTCCTCTCCGAGCGCTTCAACCGCTCGGTCATCGACGTGCCCGGCGGTCGCGCCCGGATCCGACTCGCAGTCGAGGGCATGGGCAGTTGGGACTTCGTGATCGAGGGCGCCACCGCGGCCCTCGTGCCGGCGTCCGACTCGAACATCGAGCCCGACTCGCTCCTCACCGCCGATCCGGGCGCCTGGGACGCCATCGCCCGCGACGTCCGGGGCGGTATGCACGCGTTCCGGGGCGGCCGCCTGCGCGTGCGCAAGAACCTCCACCTCGGCGTGGGCTTCCTCGCGGCGACCAGCGGTGTTACCGGTCCCGGGCGGCTTCGCTTCGAGACCGTCAAGACCGAGGGACCGTCGATCTCCACCATCACCGCCGGCACGGGCGACGCCGTCGTCTGCATCCATGGCCTCGGCGGCACCAAGGCCTCCTTCCTGCCCACGATCTCCGCACTCGCCGACACCCATCGCGTCATCTCGATCGACCTCCCCGGCTTCGGCGACTCCGACAAGCCGCTCGCCGCCGCCTACGACGCCCCTTACTTCGCCCGCACCGTCATCGGCCTCCTCGACGCGCTCGGGATCGAGCGCGCCCACCTGGTCGGCAACAGCATGGGCGGAAGGGTGGCGATCGAGGCGGGGCTCCTCGAGCCGGAGCGCGTCGACCGCCTGGTCATGCTCAGCCCGGCCCTCGCATGGCTTCGCGAGCGCCGCTGGACGTGGCTCCTGCCGCCCGCCGTCCCGCGGCTCGGGCTGATCCAGCCGGCGCCGCGCGCGATCGTCGAGCCGATCGTGCGCCGGTTCGTGCCCGGCGGAGCCGACGGCTGGAGCGCCGCCGGCGTCGACGAGTTCCTTCGCGCCTACCTCGACCCGCGCGGCCGCGCCGCCTTCTACACGGCCGCGCGCAACATCTACATGGACGAGCCCGACGGCGAGAACGGCCTCTGGACGCGGATGCAAGGCCTGGCGCCCGACTCGATGTTCGTCTGGGGCCGCCACGACCAGCTCGTCCCGATCGCTTTCATGAAGCACGTCGAGCGGCACGTGCCGGCGGCGCGCCATATCGAGCTCGACTGCGGCCACGTCCCTCAGATGGAGCGCCCGAAGGAGACGCACGCCGCGATCCGCCGCTTCCTGAGTACGAGCTAGGTCGTCGCCGTGCGGGGCGCCGGCCGGGGTGTGGCGGCGGCAACACCTGAACCGTGGCCTCGGCGTCCGCGGGCGAGGTACGCCTCATGATGAGGAGCGAGAGGACGAGCCCTGCGGCGACGAGCGCCGCGGACAGCTTGAGGCTCGTGCCGAGCGCCGAAACGAACGCCTCTCGAGTCGCATCGTGGACCTGCGCCGCGTGCGACCCGGCGATCTCGTGCAGCGAGCGCTGGGCGTCGGAGGCTCCGGCGAGAAGGCCATCGAGCTGCTGGGCCTGGTCGGTCGTGATGTGCACGCCCTTGTCGCCGGCGAAGCTGACGGTCCGGCTTGTCTGCAGCTCCTGGAAGACGGCGCCGGTGACTGCGACGCCCAGCGTCGCGCCCAGGCCGCTCAAGGTGACGAGGATCCCCGAAGCCGCGCCGGCGTGGTCGCGTGAGATCGCGTTCATCGCCGCGAGGTTCATGGGCGTGAGCGCGAAGCCGACCCCGAAGCCCATCATTGCCGTCGGGACCCAGAGTTCGGCGTAGTCCGTGCCGAGCGAGACCGTGGAGATCCAGTAGATCGCGATGGCCATCAGCCCGAGGCCGGCGACGATCGGCGGTCGGGGACCGACCCGCCCAGCGACCTTGCCGCCCAGCGGCGAGCCGACGACCATCAGCCCAGTGAGCGGAAGCAGGAGCAGGCCGGTCTCGGTGGGCGAGTAGCCGAGGAGTTCCTGGAAGTAGAGCGGGAGGAAGAAGAGGAGGGCGCCAAAGGAGAAGTCCATGACGAAGATGACGATCGTCGAGCCGGCGAAGTTCCGCTTTCGGAAGAAGCTGAAGTCGATCAGCGGGAGCCGCGCGCGCCGCTCGACGACCGCAAAGGCCGCGAAGAGGACGACGCCCGCCGCGAGCAGCGCCACCGTCTGAAACGAGCCCCAGCCCCAGTCGGCCCCCTCGTTCAATGCCAGCGTCAAACAGGTGAGGGCCGCCGCCGTCAGCCCGACGCCCGCTACGTCGACGGATCGCGGCGCCGTCGGGTCGCGCGACTCGCGCCCGCCGCGGAGCGCGAGGACGGCGATGATCACCGCGAAGACAACGTCGACCCAGAAGATCCAACGCCAGCTGATCTGCCCGGTGAGGACGCCGCCGACCAGTACCCCAACCCCCGAGATCAGCTCCGTTGCCGCGCCCCACATCCCGATCGCGAGCCCGCGCGACCGCCCGGTGAAGAGGTTCGTGAGCATCGCGAGCGACGAGGGCATCATCATCGCCCCACCCGCACCGGCCACCGCGATCCCACCGATGAGGACCTCCGCACGCGGGGCGATGGCGGCAATCGCTGAGCCCGCCGCGAAGAGCGCGGTGCCGAGGAGGAGCGTTCGGCGGCGCCCGAAGATGTCGCACATCCGTCCCGATGCGATCAGCAGCGCGGTGAAAGGGATGTAGAAGGCCACCACGGTCCACTGCAGCTCGGCCAGCGAGGCGTTGAACTGTCCGTGGATGGTCGGAAGGGCGACGACCACCGCGGAGGTCGGGAGCTGGACGATCCCGGCGGCCGCGACCGTGGCCCAGAGCGTCTTCGGCCTACTCGCGGCTCCTCGCCCGGTCGCCTCCATCGGCGGCGATCCTATGGGCAGTCGCGGAAACGAGAATCATCGGGGGCGGCTGGCTTCCGCTCCGGAGCAGTAGGCTCGTCGCAGAAGAGCAGTCAGCCTGGGGAGGCAAGATGACCGTCGCGAACGACACCCGCGGGTCGGGGGGCAGCCGTAGCACCGCCGCGACCGTATTCCTGGCGATCGGGACCGCCATCGGCGTCCTGATCGCCCTCGGCGGGATCGCGCTTCTCGTGGCATTCGCGTTCCTGCGCGATGACGGCTACTTCACGACCGACACCGAGCGCCTGGCGAGCCCCGGATACGCGATCGCATCGGATGCCATCGACCTCGGACGCGACTCGGTCGACGTCGACCCCGGGGACGTCGGGGCGAAGCTCGAGATCACTGCCACCTCGGTGAGGCAGGCGCCAGTGTTCGTCGGCATCGGTCCGCGGGCGGCGGTCGCCAAGTACCTTCGCGGCGTTGCCCACTCGCGGCTCGATGACTTCGGCGGCGGCAGGCCGGACTACACCCAGATCGCCGGCCCGCGACGGCCGGCAAGCCCCTTGAGCCAGGGCTTCTGGGTCGCCCGCAGCGCGGGGCGCGGAGAGCAGCGAATGCAGTGGGACGTTGACGCCGGCACGTGGACCGCGGTCGTGATGAACGCCGATGGCTCCCGCGCCGTGGCGGTTGATGCCGACGCCGGCGTGAAGATCGACTGGCTGATCTGGGTCGGCGTTGGACTCACGGTCCTCGGCCTCGTGATCGCGGGTTCCTGCGGCTACGGACTCGCGCAGCAATCGCGCAAATCCGCGCCCTCAGCACCGCCTGGTACGCCCCCAGCACCGCCTCGCACCTAGGTCCCGCCGCTAGAATCACGCGTCTACGCCGCTATCGTCTAGGGGACTAGGACGCCGGATTCTCAGTCCGGAAACCGGGGTTCGAATCCCCGTAGCGGTGCCTCTCGAGCCCGCATGTTCAGCGGGTTTCGTCGTTAGCGGGACACTGGCGGGACAACGGGCGGGACAACGCGCGCCCGCGAGTGTCAATCCGCGGGGCGTGGCGGGGCCGCCGTGAGGCCGAACCTCGAAGCATTCGCCGACCTCGTCGCCGACCGCGCCGCGGCGAAGGTGATCGACCGTCTGGCACCGCTGATCGCCCGCGACGGCAACGCCCCGGCGCTGATCACCGCCGCCGAGGTCGCGCGCCGCTTCGGCGTCTCGCCGTCGTACGTCTACCGCCGCGCCGCCGAGCTTGGCGCGACTCCGCTCGGCAACGGGCCGAAGGCTCGCCTTCGCTTCGATCCGGCGAGGGTCGAGCGTCACTTTGCGGCCAATCGCGCCGCTCGAAATGGCACCAGTTAGGCGCAGTTCGCAGGAGTTCGCAAGACGGCCCGAGGGCATCGGGACGGCGCGCCAACCTGACCGTACCGCGCCCGCCCAGGGCGCCGAAAGAAAGGATTGGTCGCCCATGACCGCCAGCGCAACGTCACCCCTGAAAGAGCGGCTGACCGAGGTCGAAAGACGCCTCAATCGCCTCCGCGATGAGCGAAGGCAAATCGCCGAGGAGGCTGCGTCGACGAAGCGCGCATTCGCCGCGCTCCCGAATCCCGACCCCCGCTCGCCGGAGTTCGACCGAGCCTCGGCCGCTATGGAGCGCCTCAACCTCCACGACGAGGAGATTCAGCGCGCCCGCGCGCAGCAGGTCGAAGATCTTGAAGGCGATCAGCGGTCGCCCGGAGGCGTTCGGCGGCACGGACGGATGGGCGGCCGTCGCCCACGAACTCGACATCGAACGGGGCGTTACCAAGGTCGTCCGGCCCGCAGGGCGAGTTTCTGCGGCTCCACGCCGAGAGTTCGATCGGGTCCGACTTCGCCACCTTCACCGATGGTCGGCCGACCCTGCGAGGTCCGCTCGTCGAGGCGGCCCGCGACCGTAGGTTCATTTATCCGCGTCTTCAGGTCCAGCAGATCGGCCCGGAGGCGCTCGCCGTAAGCGAGTTCCGCCAGACCGGCAATCGCACAATCGACGGCGACGTCGAGCGCGACCCGGCGGACGCGACGACGCCGAAGGCCGAACTCGGGATCACGATCGAGTACGCGAGCGAGGACGTCCGCCAGGTCGCCGCTCTCGTTTCTGCCTTGCCAAACGCGGTTATCGGCGCCGAGGCCGCGCTCCTCGCGTTCCTCAAAACCGAGCTTCGCTACCAGCTCGACGTCGCGGTCGACCAGCACGTCCTCGCGCAGCTCGCGCTCGCCGACATTCCATCCGGCAAGACCGGCACGAACCTCGTCGATCAGGTCCGAAACGCGGTTACGGCGATGCGCGATGCGGGCGCCAATCCGAACCTCGTCGTCCTGAGCGGCGAGGACGCGGCGGCGCTCGACCTCACGCAGACGGGGAGCGACGACGCCTATGTGTTCGCCTCGCGAGCCACGGGTTCGGCCTCTCCGCTTTGGGGGCTCGATGTGGTCGAGACGGCGCAGGCGACGTCACCGATCGTCCTCGACACGAGCCTCGTCGGCGTTCTCTACGCGCAGACCGGGACGTTCGTCGTTGACCCCTACTCCGGTCTCGATACGAACGTGAGCCGAGTCCGCCTCGAAGCGAACGTCCTGTTCCACGTCAGGGACGCGGCAGGCGCCTATCTCGTTTGGAGTTCGTAAGACGACTTCGGAAGGGCGGCCCGGTCCCTTCCGCGGGCAGCCGGGCCGTCCCTTTCGGGGCAAGAGGAGGGAACCGAAATGGAAAAGAACCTGAACCCCGTCGATCGAGCCGTCGCCGAGATTGGCTCGCAACTGATCGTCCTGCAATCGAAAATGCTCGAACGCCTCGGCGCCGACTTCGGCACCGACTCAGACGAGGCGAGCCTCGGCTACGCCCATGATCCGAACACCGGCGCGACCATCGTCGGGATCGAGCTTGGCGGACTCGTCTACTCGCTCACGAACGGCGAGCTGATCGTTCAACGCGAGCGAGGCGGTCGGCTCGAATGGGCGAAGGTCGGCGGCGCAGGCGAGCCCGATAGCTGGCGAATCGTCGCACCGCCGCGGACGACGGCGGCGAGCAACTAGCTGTCCCGTCAGGGGCAGGTGTGGAGCGGCATCGTGAACGACGGGCCTCGCCCGATCTTGAACCGAGCCTTCGAAAACACCCGGCGGCCTCCGCAGCGGTTGAGAGCGCGGTAGAGAGACACGTTGGTTCGTCTGGGGTGCGGCGCGCCGGTGACGAGGAGCCCGCCAACCCCGCGAGCGTGAGAGTGGCCCCACGTCCGCCAACGGAGATGCACCATCTCCTCAGTCCCAGCGCCGTACGGATGAGGCAGACTGCGGTAGGTGAAGTTACATCGACGAGGCTCAGTGCGAAACACCGGCGTCGGCCAGAAGCCTTGAGCCGGCCCGTTGAAGCAGACGACCACGGATTGCCGCTTCGCTAAAGCGCCCGTCGAACGCGTCGCCGCACCGCCGACCGATAGCGCCATGCCCACAGCGACCAATACGGCCACGATTCCCAATCGAACTCTGTTCACGGACTTACCTCCTGGCGAATCGCCCCGACCCTACCGCGAACGCCCACCGCGGACGACCGCAACGAGCAAATAGCCGCGGGAGGAGCCATGCCGGGAGTTCCTAGCGATCTACCTCCTCCTTCGACCCCGGCCGATTCAGCCGCGAGATCGGATCGGGAAGTTACTGCTCGGGTCAGTCCTTTCCCTCTCCGCGATACAACACTGCCGCCGCCGGGAGCGAAAACCGACGAGCGCGGCTACGGATACCGCCATCAGCGACTCCGCAAGCGATGGGCTCCGCGAGTCGCCGCCGGGCTCGCGACCTGCGCCCGGTGCGGAAAGCCGATTCGCCCTGACTGAAAACTGGGATCTTGGGCATGACGACAACGATCGGCGTTCTGACACCGGGCCAGAACACCGCCGGTGCAATAGAGCAGTATCGGGCAGGCGGCGCGCGTCCCGCTACTGGTAGGGAATCCGCGTATCGTCGTCCCCTAGTGACGCACGAGCGCCCGCCAGAGCCGCGAGGAGCCCGCGTAAGCGACTCGTCGCCGCCGCCGAGGGAAACCGACCCCACGGCCCTCGCCCGCGAGGTTCGCGAAGCGGCCGCGGCCGCGCGTCGCAAGGGTCGCGACCTGTCCGAGGCGCTTCGGCGAATCGACCGGATAGTCGAGAGGATGCGAGTGGCGCCTTAGCCCGCGCTCCTACCCCCGGGAGCAACCTTGACGCAGGGAAGTTGTCAACTCCCTGGCGCCGTTCGCAAG
This sequence comes from uncultured Actinomycetes bacterium, assembly GCA_963823245.1. Classification (GTDB taxonomy): domain Bacteria; phylum Actinomycetota; class Thermoleophilia; order Solirubrobacterales; family 70-9; genus JAWVFM01. Next base: position 49,261 of record CAWGKQ010000001.1, read on the forward strand.
GGCGGCGTAGGTCAGGCGACGCTCAGGACCACCGCGACGACGTTGACCACCGTCAGCGCCGCGATCACGTACGTGAGGCGGACCATCGTCTTCTCACGCTTCTCCGCATCGCGGCGGGCAAGCTCCGCGAGGTAGTACTCCTCGCGGATCGTCTGACCGCCCGCGACGAGCAAGTCATGTAGGCGGACTAGTTCTTTCTCATCGAGGTTGCGGAGGTCGGCGAGCGTCTTCGCGTAGACCGGGTCGGCGACGTTCTTCTCGGCGGAACTCACGACGAGCCCGGAGGCTAGTTCTACGGAAGGCGGATGCGCTTCGTGGTTGGGCTCGACGTGGGTTGCGGGTCCCGGTCGATATTGGCCACCCATAGCGCCATACCAACGGCTATGAAGAAGAGGCCGTACAGCCCGACGTGCGCATTGCGGACCTCTTGACGGCGTAGGGCCTCCAGCCCGCGAACCAGCTTCAGTTCCTCGGCAGTCGTGAGGAAGTCCTCGAATACGTCGGTGGTCGCAATCGCGGCAAGCACTCCGGAACCGGTCATGTGCTCACGGTCATAGCTCGTCGTCAACTGGTCGTAGTTCGGGGTGATCGCCCTCATGAAGAGGCCCCATCTCCTCCTCAAGGGGACGCTCTACAAATGCCCGCGATTCATCGCCCATTCCGTTGTATCGCGGCGCCCGCCGCAAACCCGCCGAGGATCAGACGCTCGGCAATCGTCCCCAGCCGCTCTCGTGCGTCAGCATCCCTCAACTGCTTGCGGTACTTGGCCCCGAACCGCGGAGGGTTAACGAACCGCCCGATCGCGTTCTTGCCCGGAGTGGTCGTGTCCAACTCCACGGTCAGCCACCGGGCGACGAACCGCGAGTCTCGTCCGTACGCATCAGCAACGTCGCTCTGTTCTAAGGCGGTCGCGCCAGCTTGCAGTTCCCCCTCTAGTTCTTCGGCGCGAAGATGCGTCGCCAGCTTGGCCAGCTCACCAGCGACAGTCTCTGGCGTGATCCGAGGTTCCCACGGCTCCATCTCCGGCGGGATCGGCGGATCAACGAAGTTCAGGTCCACTTCGCCGACCATAACCGCCTCGGGGTAGCATCGACGAAGCAGATGGCAAACCCCTTCCGCCGCAAGAAGGAGCCTTCAAGCGCCGAGAGCGACGAGGGCGCCACCGTCACTGATCGGAACCTCGTGCGGCTTGAAGACGGCGACGTCGTCACGATCTTCACGATGAGCGACGGAACTCATGCGGTGATGGGGGTGAACTACACGGCGGTTCAGGCCGAGCTTGAGGAGCGGAGGAGGGTTCAAGGGGAGGAAGAGGCGGCGATCTATGCGGAAGAATCCGTCGCGGAGTTGAAGGAGCGGGTGGAACGTGGCCCGGACTATGACGAGATCGATGCCACCATCGTTGAGGTCTGGAACAACCGGGATCACTGGCTTGTTGAGCGGGGTGAGAACCCCCCGACACCGAGTACGTGCTTGCCTACATTGACCTTGCGACTGGAAGGGTTGGCACCCGGTTCCTAGGCGAAAGCCGGTAGCGCGCCCAGGAGGAGCCGATGGCCCCGTGAGAGCCCCGTCACGCGGGCCCACCCCCAAACATGGAAACGGCGCCCCGAAGGACGCCGCCGCCACCGATGATCTGGGTCCGCCACGAACCCCGATTCAGCGTCCATCGTACTTCCGCGTCAGGCGGGAACTGAATCCGCCGATGACCGACCTAAACTCGTTCTCTCGATGAGATTCCGCCATGTCACCCCGCCCCGCTTCGCCATCGCCTGAGTCCCGGCGCGCCAACGGACCTGCCGCCGCGCGCCGCCACGCTTTCGCGTTAGTGCGGGCGCACACGCCGGGTTCGCCGGGGTCCAAGCGCCTGCTTCGCACCATCGCCCGGCACGTGATTCGTAATCGCGGCGGTTTCGGAACTTCCGGCTCGCCGCGGGCGGCGTGATTCTTCCCCGAGGCCCGTTCGGCGCAGAGGCTCGCGCCGGTGCGGCGCCGGGTCGCGCACCGGGCCCGACTGACTCCGACCCTGACGAGCCGCCTGGCGGGCGGCGCCATCTAGCAACCGCACTCGGCCGAGGGCGCTCGTGAGCGGCGCCGTTCAACTGCGCCTCGACGGCTTGCCGCTCGACCCGCGCGAGTTGGCGGACCTGACGGCTCCCGAGCGGGGGCGGCATACGCCGACCTCGACCTCGACCCGTTTCAGATCGCCGCGGTTGAGGAGGCCGTCCGAGCGGTGATCGCGGGCCGCTACGGCTCGGGGGCGGCGCGATGAGGTGCGAACGCTGCGCCCGCGGCGGCCACGCCGCCTACAGCTACCGACTCGGGGAGCGGGTCTGCGCGAGTTGCTACTTCGCCACCTTCACCACGGCCGAGCTTGCCGAGGCCGAGCGCGCCCACCGCCAGTCCCGCGGGACAACGGCGGGACAATGAACCATCGATTCGGCGGGACGAGACGGGACGAGGCGGAATCGAAACCCCCGCAAACAGGCGATTTCCCGCATAGCCATGCGGCGCGCTGCGCAATTCGAATCCCCGTAGCGGTGCCTTCGAGACCGCTTGATCAAGCGGGATTCGGTCTCGGTGGCGTAGGTGCGGGGAACTATGCGGGGAATCGCGCAGGGCGTGAGGCTGGATGCCAGCCCTGAGGTTGCGGCTATCTACCCCCGCAGCCCAGCGGCTTCGAGGGCATCACCCGGCTCCCGGGGAACGACCCACCGGGAATATCGAGCCCCGCCATCCGGGCTTGACGCGTCAGCGGACCCGATGTAGGCTCGCATCCGGAACATCATCCCGAGCCATCTCGCGGGGGCAATCTGGCGAGGGGCTCCGGAGAAAGGGGAGGCCTCATGAAGCGGATGATCATCTGCGCGGGGTTGGCGCTCGCATTGGCGTTCGCGGCAACCGCGTTCGCATCAACGGCGCAATTTTCGGGCACCGTCAAGGAGGGCGGAACGGTCACATTCGCCTCCACCCTCAAGCACGGGAAGACGAAGGCGGTCAAGCTGCCGCTCGCATTCGGGGCGGTACCGATCACCTGCAACCAGCCCATCGGCGACACCCACCTCAACTACACGTTGACGGGGAAGGCGCTGAAGGTAGAGAACAACAAGTTCAGCTACAGCGGCTCCCACTCAGGGCGATCAGTGAAGATCACGGGCGAGTTCAAGGAGAAGGGCCGCAAGGCAACCGGAACCTTCCGGGAGCACGGCTCCTTCACTGACCTCAACCCGCAGGCCACGAGCTGCGATACCGGAACGCTCCACTGGAAGGCCAAGAAGAGCTAACCGCCTGACAGCCCGCCAGCGGAAGACCCCCGCGACCCCCTCCACGGAGGAGGGAGGGCGCTGGACGCAGGTTGAGCCGCCGAGTGATGCTCGAATAGGCGAGTCGCGAAGATCCCGTCTTTGAGATATAGCGCGGCTGGCGCCGCTCATGGGTGCGGCCTTCCTTTGCGGGAGAGCGAAACCACTAGAGCGATCCAGGCGACGACCGCCTGTCCTCCGGTCACTTGGCCTTGACCGCCGCGTACTGCCCGCGCACCGGCCGGGTCACCTTGTACCCGTCGATGACGAGGTCCTCGTTCACCATGTCGAGAGCGAACGCCTCGGGTGGGTAGACGCCCTTGGTCCTGACGCCCGCCGTAGCGAGCTTCTCGCCAAGCTCCTTCTTCGTGAGGGGCCGGTCGTGTCGCTTGAGCACCTTGATGATCGCCGGGAAGGCAACGCTGCGATCCGACGTACTGTTCTTCTCGGTGGTACTAGTGTCGGTCATGCTTGCCTTTCGGTAGCCGTTAGTTGCATCACCACCATAACCAGCATCAAGCGCACGAGGTCACCTTTCTCAAACTCTTTAGGTACCGTCCGTTTCGTGCAGCGCAATGGTGTGGTATCTGCTGTCAGGCCCCTCGTGCTGCGGAGTGGGGCGACGGGCTGCCGTGGTTACGGCCGGGCAGGGAAGGCCGCCAGGCGCCGTGACGTGGCGCCACAGGCGGGGGCAGGCAACTCGCCTTGACGGCCCCGTGAGAGCGGGCGCGCAGCGCCTTGACTCGAAAAAACCTCAGGAGCCGAAATGACAGAAAACGAACTAACGCCCGACGATGTAGAGAACCTGCTCGAGACCTTCGCCGCGGCGAACCCGGGCAGCGACATCGACCCTGGCCGCCTGCGGGCGGTCCTCGACGAGGCGATGGGCCACTTGTCCAAGGGCCACCCCCTCGCCGAGCAGATCAACGATCTGACCTCGGCGGGGGCCTCGCTCTTCATATGCCCGAGCTACGGCGGCTGGCTAGAGCTGCGGTTGGGCTGGCCCGACGATCCGGAGTTGTGGCCGAAGGTACACGGCCGCTCCTTTCTCCTCGGCACCTTCGCGCTTGCCGATGTGCAGGCGAGGCCGCAGGGGTGAACGCCTGAAGGGCGGTATCCCAACTGCGGCGCCACTTCCGCTTTCACGCGGAAGCGGAAGTCAAGACAGTGGCCTGTGTGCACCGCTGCGCTCAGCGACCAGGAAGCGCTTTGGTTGCAAGTGCGTCCGCTTCGGCATTCCATTTTCGCGGAATCCACGAAATCCTGATGTTGGGAAACTCCTGGAGCAGGGAGCACGCTTCCGCGTGCAGGGGTCTGATGTGCTCCTTGCCAACCTTCGCGCAGCCGTTTACCTGGTCGACCACGAGCTCCGAGTCAAGGAACACCCGGATGCGTTGGATTCCGCGACTGCGGGCGAGCTTGAGTCCTTCGATGAGAGCCCGATACTCCGCAACGGTGTTGATGGCGGGCCCGATCGGTTTGGAGATCTCTTCAATTAGCTGACCATCGGGGTCCCTGAGGACGACTCCGATCGCACCTTGAGCTGGATTGTCGATGGTCCCCGTGCCGGAACCGTCTGTCTTCAGTAGATAGTTGCGCTTCGACGGCTCCGGATGGTCGCCCTCGTGCGTTTCGGGCACCGGCATGAAGCCAATCTATCTCACACCGAAGCGCGCACCGAACGGATGCCTCCGTTCACTAGCGCTTTGCGCGAATCGCGGAAGCGACCGCTGCGCCAGGCGAGACGCCTACCGTCGTCCGTTGCGGGTGTCTCCTTCGCAGCGTTTTCGCCTGCCAGCCGCGGCGCGGTAAGACCAGGCTGCCAGTAATTCGCCGCAGGGAGATCCGGGCCAATGCACGATGTGGCGGGCCGGCTCCGAGGGGACAATCTCGTTGTCCCCGAGCACGGATTGGAGGCCCGATGGCCGCTTCCGAGTCATTTCGAAGAGCGCAACCAGGAGACGAGCTGATCGTCAAGGGACATCACCTCGGCGAACCCGCACGCGATGGCGAGATCGTCGAGGTGGTCGGCGCCGACGGCGCTCCGCCGTCCGTGGTGCGATGGGACGATGGACACACGAGCAGGCTGTTTCCGGGCTCGGATGCCTACGTCCGCCCTTTGAAGCGCCGGCGAAAGCTTCCCTCCCAGAAGACCCGATGACGAAAGACACGAAGATCACGGTCGACGTCACCGCGCGCGGCGACGTTCGCGAGGAGGCGATCAAGGCAGCACGGCTGAAGGTTGGGCGCCTCGGTCACTATGTCAAGGGGCCGGTCCTTGCGGCCCGCGTCGTCCTCGTTCAGGAGGCGAACCCGCGGATCGAGCGCGGCGCTCGGGCCGAGGGCGAGATCAACCTCGCCGGACGGCCCGTGCGTGCGCACGTCGCCGCGCCGACGATGGAGGCCGCCGTCGATGAGCTCGCAGAGCAACTCCAGCGGCAGCTCCGGCACGCCGTCGAGCGGATGATCACCCGGCAGCGCGTTCCCGCCACAAGCCCTCCGGGCGAATGGCGGCACGGCAGCCGCTCGGGGCCATAGCGGCCTGGCGCAGCATCGCGTCGACCAGGGTGCTCTTACCGTAATCGACGTGGGAGATGATCGCGATGTCCCGAAGCTCCGGCACGCCAGACACGCAGGGCTCGTGGTCGTCCCTGCGTCATCCGCAGCCGTCTAGACCGGTTACGTTTCGGCGAGTGCCAAATCGAGCGCTGCGATGAGCACATCTGCCTCGTCCATCCCGAAGACGAGCGGGGGGCGGATCTTCAGGACGTCGCTTCGCGGGCCCGTCGCGCCGATAAGCACACCGGCCTCGCGCATGGTATTCATCACCGCGTTCGTCCGCTCCGGACTTTCCAGCTCCAACCCGATCAGTAGCCCCAGTCCCCGCACGTCGGCGATCGCGGCATGGTCGCGGCGCAGGTCCTCCAGGCGGCATCGAAGCTCCTCCGCGACGCGCTTCGTGTGCGGGATGATCCGCTCGTCCTCGACCGCGTCGAGCGTCGCGCGTGCTGCCTGCGACGCCACCGGGTTGCCGCCGAAGGTGCTGAACATGCGCCCCGCGAAGCCGGACGCCTCGACGAGCTCACGCCGGGTGAGCGCCGCGGCGACGGGATAGCCGTTTCCCATTGGCTTGCCGAGGATGACGAAGTCCGACGCGACGCCGAAGTGGGCAAAGGACCACAGGTGCTCGCCGCTGCGGCCGTGGCCGACCTGCACCTCGTCGGCCACGAACAGGCCGCCCGCCTCGCGGGTGGCGGTGGCGATCTCCTGAAGGCGCGCGGGCGTCGGCGGGTGGATCCCGTCGCTGGTGAATCCCGGGTCGATGTAGGTCGCGGCGAGCGGGTGCCCGCGGTCGGCGAGCCGGGTCGCGGCGGCGGCCACGTCGGCGCCCCCGGCCGAGTGGGGGATGCGCTCGACGTGGGCCGGCTCGAAGCCCTCGGGCCATTCCTCCGGCGAGAGGCCGCCATCGCTGCGGTGACGCCGTGGTAGGCGTGGTGGGTGACGATCGCGCCGCTCCGACCGGTGGCTCCGGCGGCGATCCGCCACGCGATGTCGTTCGCCTCGCTGCCGGAGTTCACGATCATCGCGCTGTCGAGGGAGGCCTCGGCGGGCATCGTCGCGAGCAGCCGCTCGGCGAGCTCGACCAGCGGCTCGTAGAGATAGCGCGCGTTGGTGTTGAGGGCCCGCGTCTGGCGCACGATGGCCTCGGTGACGCGCGGGTGGCAGTGGCCGAGCACCGGGACGTTGTTGTAGGCGTCGAGGATCCGGCGTCCGTCGGCGTCGATGAGCCACGCCCCTCCCCGCGCACGACGTGCACGGGGTCGTCGTAGGTGAGGGGGGTCAGCGCCGCGCCCATCGCACCTGACCGCTGCTTGGCCAGCGCCTCCTTTGCGGCGAGCGGCGGCGATGCCCCGAGCTCCCGCGAGAAGCGATCGGCGCCGACCTCGCGGGTCAGCTCCAGCAGCCGCCACGAATCGGCGTCCCAGGCCTGGATGTAGGTGGCGTTCTCGGGATGGCGCGCGACCCGCCAGGCGCTGATCACCACGATCTGCGCAAGCCGCGCCGCGACAGGTCCCCGAGGAGTTCGAGCTCCTTCGGTTCGAGCGGGAGCCGCGCGGCGTAGCCGTCGGTCGCGATCCGCGCGACGCGGAAGACCTCGTCGCGCGGGCGACCGCGCATGAGCGACGCGAGGGCGACCGCGAAGTCGGCGACCTGCGCAGTGTGGACGGCATCGCCAAAGTCGACGATCCCCGAGATCCGCCCCTGGTCGTCGAGCAGCACGTTGTCGAGGTTCAGGTCGCCGTGGACGACCTGGGCGCGAAGGCGCGGCCACCGCGGCGCAACGCGCGCCTCGTAGCGGTCGAGGACTGCCTCGACGAGGCGGCGCCGCTCGCGGTCGGCGATCTCGGCGACGTGCGGCCTGAGGCGCGCCGCGTGCGCCAGGTCCCAGAGCAGCTCGCGTCCCGCCGCGGGATGAAAGAAGCCGCGCAGCGCGAGGTTCAGGCGCGCGTGCGTTTCGCCGTAGGCACGCACGGCCGCATCGGAGAGGTCCCGGGCGGCGGTACCGCGGCGTCCCTCCATCCGCTCGAACAACCGCACGAAGTGCGTCCCGTCAGGACCGTCGACCGTCGCGCGGTAGGCCGCCGCGCCCGCGGCGTCGGAGGCCACTCGCGGGCGCGCGACCGGCAACTCGGTGTCGACCCGCGCGATGCGCAGGATCGTCTCGGCCTCGAAGTCGAGCGTCGCCGCCTGCTCGCCGAGGTTCGAGATCTTGACCACGCCGGCCCCCGCCTGCCCTTCGACGAGAAACGTCTGGTCGCGCTCGCTCCCGAGATCGGTCACCGCGCCGTCGAGGCCGAACAGCTCGGCGGCAATCCGGGCGACGTCGTCCGCGCTGAAGCGCGGCGGCGTCGCCTCGAGGACGGAGGTCACCCCGTCGATGCTACGCGCCGCGGTAGAGATCGATCCCGTGCATCTCCTGGATGGCGTTGCCGCCGTCGACGACGATGGACTGGCCGGTCACGTAGCTCGCCTCGTCGGTGCACAGCAACGCGATCAGCGCGGCGACCTCGTCGGGCGTCCCCGGTCGCCCGACCGGGGTATGGCCGCCCGCCACCAGCTCGTCCGGCTCCGACGACGCCGTCTCGATCAAGCCCGGCGCGACCGAGTTCGCGGTCACGCCGGCGCGGCCGTTTTCGATCGCGATCGTCCGCATCATCGCGTTCATCGCGCCCTTGGCGGTGGCGTATGCCGTCGATCCCGGCGCCGTCACCAGCGGCCCGGTCACCGAGGAGACCATCACGATCCGGCCATGCCCGCGCTCAAGCATCTTCGGCAACACGGCCTGCGTAGCGTTGAACGCGGTCTTCAGCGTGATCTCGAGCTGGCGGTCGAGATCGGCCACAGGCAGCTCCGCGAACGGCGCCTCGGACTCGCGGATCCCAGTCTGCACCATCCCCGCCGCGTTGACCAGGATGTCGATCGGGCCGTGCGCCTCCCGCGCGCCGCTGATGAGCGCGTCGCCCTGCGCGCGATCGGTGAGGTCGGCGACGAACGAGAACGCCTCGCCACCCAGCTCGACCGCGCGCTCGTGGATCCGCTCCGTCGTCGAGGTGATCGAGATCCGCGCGCCGAGCCCGGCGAGCGTCCGGGCGCTGGCAAAGCCGATTCCGTGCGCGCTCCCGCACCCGGTGACGAGGGCGTGGCGGGCTCGCAGGTCGAACGGGGACGGCATCGAGGTGGGCGATGCTAGCCCGGATCGGGGCCTCGATCCGTCCGCGTCAGGACCGGATCATCGAACGGGTTCCGCCACCTAGGGCTCGGTTGGTCACACCTCGGCTACGCGCGGGAGCCCCGATTGCACCAGGCCCGCCCTCTCCGAACAACCCAGAACCCCGCTTTGCCCCGAAAGCGGGGCGATCTGATAAGCTCGCACGGACGATAGCTTTGGACGAAGAGC
>CAWGKQ010000002.1:0-27853 GCA_963823245.1 uncultured Actinomycetes bacterium
GACGTCGGCCGGCTGCAGCCGGTCCGCGCGGTCAGTGATCGACGCGCTCAATGGACGCCTCGCCTCACCTGCTTGCGCTCCGACTCGCTCACCGCGCCCTTCTCCTCGAGCGTCTCGATCGCCTGGGCGAAGTCCTCGGCGAGGGTGTCGACGAGCGAGCGGTTGAGGTTGAGCTTCACGAGCGCCCGCATCATCTTCACGTCCTGCGCGTTCGGCGGCATCGTGTAGGCGGGCACCATCCAGCCGCGCTCGGCGGCGAGCTGGAAGGCGATGTCGAACTCGTCGTAGGGGTGCTCCTCGGCGAGGTTGAAGGCGACCAGCGGCAGCGTCTCCTCGTCCGCGCCGATGATCTGGAACTTGCCGATGTCCTCGATGTCCTTGGCCAGCGCCTCGGCGTTCTTCTGCATGATCTCCATGATCATGCGGTAGCCCGCCTTGCCGAAGCGGACGAAGTTGTAGTACTGGGCGAGCACCATCGACGAGCCGGTCGAGAAGTTGAGGGTGAACGTCGCGTCGGTCTTCCCGAGGTAGTTCTCGTAGAAGACGAGGTCCTCGGCGAGGTCGGACTTCTCGCGGAAGATCAGCCAGCCGATCCCGGGGTAGACGAGGCCGAACTTGTGGCCCGAGGCGTTGATCGAGCGCACCTGCTCGAGGCGGAAGTCCCACTTCGAGTCCGGGTAGAGGAACGGCCAGACGAAGGCGCCGCTGGCGCCGTCGATGTGCATCGGGACGTCGAGGCCCTTCTTGTCCTTCAGCTCGACCAGGAGGTCGTTGATCCCGACCACGTCGTCGGCGTGGCCGGTGAAGGTGGTGCCGACCACCGCCGCGACGCCGATCGTGTTCTCGTCGACGTGGGGCTCCACGTCCTCGGGGCCGATCGTGTACTTGCCCGGGCTGCAGGGGGACGATCCGCGGCTCGACGTCGAAGTAGCGGCAGAACTTCTCCCAGACGACGTGGACGTCGCCGCCGAAGACGAGGTTCGGGCTGTCGGTCGGCTTGCCGGCCGGCCTCGCGGCGCTTGCGCCACTTCCACTTCAGCGACAGCGCGCCGAGCATGATCGCCTCGGAGGAGCCCTGGGTGCTGGTGCCGGTGGTCTCGCCGGGCGCGTTGAAGAGCTCGGCCAGCATCCGGACGCACCGCTGCTGGATCTCGAACGTCCGCGGGTACTCGGCGTGGTCGATGAAGTTGCGGTGGAGGTTCTCGTCGATCACCACGCCGCGCCTCGGGCTCCATCCAGGTGGTGACGAAGGTGGCGAGGTTGCGCTCCGGGATGCCCTCGACGGCGAGCTCCTGCTCGACCAGGCGCATCGCGGCGACGCGCGACATCGGCTGCTCCGGGATCGCGTTGTCGGGGGCGCCCTCGGTGAGCCACGCGCCGGCGGCCTCGGCCACCGGGATCACCGTCGGTGATATCGGACATCTCGTTCTCCTCGTCTGCTGCTTGTCGCTGCGCAACCGTATCGAGGGCGGCGAATGGTGAAATCATCCGAATCGGATGATTCTCGCGACCGCCTCCAACCTGCTCGCGGCGCGCGAGCAGATGGCCTTCACGCTCGGCTTCCACATCGTTCTCTCGTGCTTCGGCGTCGCCTTTCCGGCGATGATCCTGATCGCTCTCTACCGGGGCCTGAAGAAGAACGACGCCGATGCAATCGAGCTCGCGCGCCGCTGGTCGAAGACGATGGCCGTGCTCTTCGCGGTCGGGGCCGTCACCGGAACCGTTCTCACATTCGAATTCGGGCTGCTCTGGCCGCGCTTCATGGACCGCTTCGGGAGCGCCTTCGGCATCGCCTTCGCGATCGAGGGGATCTTCTTCTTCACCGAGGCGATCTTCCTCGCGATCTTCCTCTACGGCTGGAAGCGGCTGAAGCCCTGGGCGCACTTCTGGTCGGGGGTGCCGATGGTGATCACCGGGATCGGCGGCGCCTTCTCGGTCGTCGCTGCGAATTCATGGATGAACCAGCCGCAGGGGTTCACGCTCAACGCGGCCGGCAAGGTCGTCGACACCGACCCGCTGAAGATCCTCTTCAACCCGGCGGCCGGCTACGAGTTTCCGCACATGCTCCTGGCCGCCTATCTGGTGACCGGGTTCGTGATCGCCTCGGTCTACGCGGTGGGGATGCTGAAGGGCCGCCGTGATCGCCACCACCGGCTCGGGCTGCTGATCCCCCTCACCGTGGCGCTGATCGCCACGCCCATCCAGTTTCTCGTCGGGGACACGGCCGCCAGGGCGATTGCCGACAACCAGCCGGCGAAGTTCGCCGGCGATGGAGTGCATCCACAAGAGCGGAACCGATCAGACCGAGTACCTCGGCGGCGTCTGCACCTCGACCGGGGTCAAGGGCGGGATCGGGATCCCCGGCCTGGACTCGATCCTCGTCGGCGGCTCGACCAGCACCAAGGTCACCGGACTCGACGCGTTCCCGCCCAAGGACAGGCCACCGGCCAACACGCTTCTGCATCTCTCCTTCGACGCGATGGTCGGCATCTGCTCGGCATTCATCGCTCTCGGTGCCTGGTTCGCCTTCGTCTGGTGGCGGCGGCGCGACATCCCGAAGACGAAGTGGTTCCTGCGAATCATCTCGATCTGCGGCGCCGCCGCGGTGCTGGCCCTGTGGTTCGGCTGGATCTGCACCGAGGTGGGCCGGCAACCCTGGATCGTCCAGGGCTTCATGAGGACCGCGAACGCGGTCACGCCCGCCCAGGGCGTCTGGTACAGCTTCGTCGGCCGTGCTGCTGCTCTACGCGATCGTCGGAACCGTCGCGATCCTGATCCTGCGCGCGATGGCGAGGCGCTGGCGCGAGGGCGGGCCGGAGTCCGACGAGGGCACCCCGTACTCGCCGCCGGTTCCCGCGGAAAAGGCTGGGGCGTGAGCAAGGCCGACATCGCCGCCGCGATCCTCTGGGTCGGGGCGACCTTCTACGCGCTCTTCGGCGGCGCCGACTTCGGCGCCGGCTTTTGGGATCTGATCGCCGGAGACGCCGAGAAGGGCGCGCGCCCACGGGCGCTGATCCAGCGCTCCCTGACCCCGGTCTGGGAGGCGAACCACGTCTGGCTGATCTTCATCCTCGTCGTCCTCTGGACCGCCTTCCCGCCGGCGTTCAGCGCGATCATGTCGACGCTCTACATTCCACTGGCGCTGGCAGCCGTGGGGATCGTGCTGCGGGGGACGGGGTTCGCCTTCCGCAAGGAGCTCGAGAGCCTCAGCACCCAGCGCATTGCCGGGGCGACCTTCGCCCTCTCCTCCGTGCTGACCCCCTTCTTCATGGGCACGGTGGTCGGCGCGGTCGCGATCGGCAACGTCCCGGCGGCCGGAGACGGCGCCTCGATCTCGAGCTGGCTGCAACCGGCTCCGCTGTTCTTCGGGGCGATGTTCGTCGCCACCAGCGCCTACCTCTCGGCCGTGCTGCTGATCGGCGACGCCCGCCGGGGCGGAGAGGACGACCTGGTGCGCTATTTCACCCGGCGGGCGCTTGGAGCGGGGTTCGTCGCCGGTCTCGCCGCGGTGGGGGGCCTGATCGACCTGCGCTCGAGCGAGTCCTATGTCTACAACCGCCTGGTCGACCAGGGGCTGCCGCTGGTCATCCTCTCGGCGCTCTGCGGGATCGCGGTCGTCGTCCTGCTTGTCCGCGGCAGGCCCCGCCTGCTGCGTCCACTCTCGGCTGCCGCTGTGGTCGCCGTCGTCTGGGGCTGGGGCGTGGCGCAGTTCCCCTTCCTGCTTCCGACCTCGCTGACGATCAGCGCCGGGGCGGCACCGGGCCCGACGCTGACGACGGTCCTGGTCGTCTTCGTCGTCGCTGCCCTGGTCGTGCTTCCCTCGCTCGGCCTGCTCTACACGCTGAGCCAGCGCGACCTCGTTGGCGAGGACCGCTCGCCGACCTGATCAGCCGCGAGGTGGGTGAACCTCGCGGTCACCCGCGAGCATCCGGCGCCAGCCCGTGAGGATCTCGTGGACGGCCGCCGCGCCCACTATCGGATCCTCCGGGAGCTCGAGCGCCGGCGGGTTGAGGATGAACGGCCTGGTCTGCGGCCCGCCGAGGCCGCCGTGGAAGCAGATCAGCTCCTCGAAGGCGCAGCCCTCATCGATGACCGGGTCGTAGAAGCTGCCGACCATGATGTCGGCGACGTGCTCGAAGCCGTCGGTCCGCAGCAGATGGTCGGCGGCGGTCGGCGCGAAGACCGCGAGCGGGTCCTCCCCCTCGATCCGTCCCTCGGCGAGGTAGTGGGCGCCACGCCCGCCAAGCGCGACGGCGCCACGGATGTCGGAGGTGACGAGGATCCAGCCCACGTGCGGGTGCCCGCGGAGCGCCGGGATCAGCTCGGGGTGGCGCTCGTCGATCTCCTCCATGGTCAGGCGGCGGCGCTCCCCCATCAGGTAGACGAGGCCGAGGTTGCCGGAGCCGAGGACCACCACCTGGCGGTCGGAGACGTCGTTCTTCGGCCTCTTGCGTTCCTTTCTGCCCGTGGCCTCCCCCATCGCGTGGCCAACCATCGCGCTCTGCTCGTCGCCGCCGGCAAGGCCGGTCACGGCGCCGTCCGCCAGAGTGCGCTCGACCAGCTCGTCGAGCCCGTAGCCGTTCCGCTGCTTGAACGTTGCGCCCTGCGTCTGACCGTGGTCGGAGAGCGCCACGATCTCGTACGGCCGGGGGGCGAAGCGGCGCGCCCGCTCGATGCGGCCGAACTGCTGGTCGACCTTCCGCAGCGCCTCCAACGTGTCGGCGCGCTCGAGGCCGGAGTGGTGCGCGACCTCGTCGTAGCTCGAGAACGTCGCGTAGACCGCGGGCCGGCCACGCATCATGTCGGTGAGGACACCGAAGACGATGAGGTCGCGGACGAACACGCACATCGTCGCGCGGAGCAGTGGATAGATGCCCCCCCGGTGACCGCGGGGACGGATGTCGCGCCGGGCCGCCCGGATCGCCGCCGTCCACTCGAGTACGACCTCCCAGCCGAACAGCACGAGTGTCCGGGTGACGTTGAATCCATTGGCAAGGAAGGCGCGATAGCCGGGGTTCGCCCCCCGCTCGGCGTCCATGCGCGAGACGGTGAGGATGACCTCGTCGGCCTCACCCGAGAGCAGGTTTCCGCGGCTCGCTCCGCCATTCACCAGGAGGCCGGCGCCCGTGGCGTGCCGGCGCTCGATCTCCGCGCAGTCGGCCGGGGCCGAGCAGCTCATCAGTCGGCCGGTCTCCTTCTCGACCCAGCGGAAGGCCGGGATGTCCTCGTTCGAGCCGAGCAGGATCCCGGCCTGGCACGCTCCGGTTTGCGACGACAGATCGGGCTCCCATTCGACGAGGTCGTATCCCTCGTCGGAAACCCATCGGGCCATGTTCGGGGCGCTTCCGTCGCGCATCGCGTTCCGGAGGACCGGCAGCGCGAGGCCGTCGATCTCGAGGAAGATGATCCCGGGGACGTCGCTTCTCTCCTCGCCGCCCTGACGGCGGGCGACCCGCTTGACGACCCGCACGGTGTATTCCTCGTCGTCGTTCGTACCCGTGAGCACCTGCAGGACGATCGAAACGGCCGCCATCACTAGGGACGCGGCGAGCGCGCTGCCGAACGACTTCACGGTGATCAGGCTCGGCAGCACCTCGTCCGCCAACACGAGGATGAGCGCATCGACGATCAGCACGAGGACGAAGCCGAGCGCAAGCATGAACGGGAGGCGCAACGCCGCGACGATCGGCGGCAGGACGGCGTTGAGGATCGCGATCACCGCGGCCACGACGATCGCGGCGCCCGGGCGATCGAGCTGGACCCCCGAGACGAGGCCGGCCGCGACATAGACCGAGGCGGCGGAGACGATCCACGCGACGATCAACCGCAGAGGCCGAAACTTCGGCGTCGACGGCTCCCAAACCGGCTCGGAACCGTAGGCGCTCATGCCTCGCCTCGACGGGTCCGCCGCTTGGTGTCGCGCTCTTCCTTCATCTCGCGTGTGCGTACCTTCGCGCCGGCGTACGAGGTTTGCACCAGCTCCTTGCCGCCGGACCAACCGAACGCCCAGGACACCATGATCACGGCGAAGACGACGTCCCACGTGGAGATGATGAGCTGCTGCGCGATGGAGTACGCGGTCGCGGTGGAGGCGCTCGTCGAGTCGCGTAGCGCGGCCGTATTCGCGGCCTGGGTGACGCCGACCCCACCGGGCGTCACCGACACGGAGTTCGCGACCGAGTTCGACGCCGTCACCGTCGCAACGTTATGGAACGTGACAGGGATGCCATAGGCGCCTAGGAACACGGCGACGATCCCGAGCCGCGCGAGATAGCTCCCGAGCTCCGGCAGGGCGACGCTAACCAGAGCCTTGCGCGGGGTGCGCAGCACCGCACCCCCCACCGCGAGCTGCGCGCGCAGCTTGGCTGCCCGCCTCCAGAAGATCCGCACCAACAGGGCCAGAAGGAGGACGGCTCCGACGGCGATCGTCGCGATCGCGACGGGGTGGTCCGAGACGACGCCGAGGTCGACCGAGAGCGAGCTCGAGACGCTGATGAAGAGGTACAGGTAGAGCGCGATGTTGAAGACCGAGAACGGGATCTTCTGGACGACGAGCCCGGAGAACACCGCCGCGAATGTCGCGCCGGCGATGACCGCGGTGAACATCACGAGCATTACCCAGGTGCCGATGTTCGCGGGGAGAAAGGCGTTCATCGCCACCGCCGCCGCGTACGACGCCAGAACGATCCGAAACGACACACCCGCCCGGGGGAAGGCGGCTCGGAGGATCCCGAGCCACGCCAGCGCGGCGAGCGTCGTCTGAAGCGGTCTCGAGCACCACGCCCCCGACCACGGCCGACAGCGGCACCTGCGCGACCTTGTTGAAGAGGGCCCGGATCCAGTCGCTAACCGGGATGCCGACGAGGTCGAGGACGTAGAGCACCACGGCGACGCCGCCGATCCATGCGGCGATCCGACCCAGCCGTTGCCAGATCGGGGCGCCGGCGGGTGCGGTAGCGGCCTCCACAGCACGACGGTACCTGGCGCCGAGCAAATAGTTTCTCCCGATGAGCGAGGCCGACAGGATCCGCTTCCTCGGGCACGCGACCGTCGAGATCGAGCTGTCCGGCGTCGCGCTGCTGACCGATCCGTTCCTGCGCGATCGAGTCGGGCCCCTCGTCCGCAGGCCACCCTCGGTGGACGTCGCGGCGCTTGCTCCCGACGCCGCCCTGATCTCCCACCTCGATCGCGACCACCTCGACCTCCCGTCGCTGCGGAGACTCGCCGGAGAGCCGCGCCTGATCGTGCCCCGCGGCGGCGCTGCCTTCGCCCTTCGCCACGGCTTCGAGTCCGTGACCGAGCTCGCCGTCGGCGAGAGCACGTCGATCGGTGGGCTCGAAGTGACGGCGGTGCCGGCGGTGCACGACGGGCGTCGCGCGCCATATGGGCCTACTGCGGAGCCCGTCGGCTACCTGGTCACGGGACGCCGCCGGGTCTACTTCGCCGGCGACACCGACCTATTCGACGGCATGGCAGAGCTGTCCGACTCCCTCGACCTGGCCCTGCTCCCGATCACAGGCTGGGGGCCGACGCTCGGCGCCGGGCATCTGGACCCGGAGCGAGCCGCGCGCGCGCTCACGCTCCTGCGTCCCCGCATAGCGGTCCCGATCCATTGGGGCACGCTTCACCCGCTCGGCCTCGGGCGCTTCATGGCGCACCAGCTCTCCGAGAGCCCGCATGAATTCGCCCGCCACGCGGCGCGCCTAGCCCCGAACGTCGAGGTGCGCGTGCTCGCGCCCGGCGAATCACTCGCCATCGAAACCTCACCCGGTTCGGGTGACGACAGCGGCGCGCCGGGGCGTCAGAGTCCTCGCGATGGCTGAGGCCCCGACCGCCCCCGAACCCGCAGAGGCCGGCAAGCCCGCGTCCGCGCCCGAGGCCCAAGGGAGCCCGGCGCCCGGAGGATCGCCGCACCCGGAGTCAAAGCGTCGACACCGCGTCCTGGTGTGGTCGCTCGTGGTGTTCGCCTCGGTGGTGCTGATCTTCTCGATGGTCGCGAACTGGGTTCAGACCGAGCTGCTCGACAACGGCCAGGTTGCGACCACCACCGAACAGATCCTCAAGGACTCGGACGTACAGCAGCAGCTCAGCATCTTCACGGTCGATCAGCTCTACGCCAACGTCGACGTCCAGGGCGCGATCGAGAGCAAGCTGCCGAGCGCCGCGCAACCCCTCGCCGTCCCCATCGCAGCGGCGACACGGCAGCTCGCTACGAACGTGGCCGAGAAGGCGCTGGCCTCGCCCGAGGTTCAAAACCTCGTTTCCAGCGCCGTCGGTCTGGCACATCAGCAGTTCGTCAGCCTGATCGAGAACAAGGATCAGTACGTCTCGACGACCGGCGGAGACGTCACGCTCGAATACGGCAGCGTGGTCGCCGACCTCGCCGCCCGCCTCGGGGTGGACCCGGCGACGATCTCGGAGATCCAGGGCGTCATCCAGCAGTTCTCGGTGGACCTCAAGCAGCGCCTGAGCACAGCGCAGACCAACATCAAGTCCGCGAGGGCAAACCTCGCTCAGGTGAAGCAGGGGCAGCTGAGCCCGCAGACACAGCAGAGTCTCCAGACGCTCAAGAAGACCGCCGGTGAGCTCCAAACGGCGGTCGCAAGCCTCGAGCAGAAGATCAAGGGCGTTCAGTCGAGCGTTCCCGCCCAGCTCAAGAGCAAGCTGTCGGACCTCGAGGGCAAGTTGTCCGACCTCGACAGCCGGTTGGCCGCACTCGAGACGCACACCGCCGCCGTGCTCAAGAATCCAAGCCAGGCGAACATCGTCAAGCTCGATCCCGCGCTGGCCGCCCTCGAGTCACGCATTACTGCCGTGCTCAACCGCCAGGCCGTGCAGCACCCCGGCGAGCTCGTCCTCATGAAGTCCAGTCAACTCGACGGACTTCAGAAGCTCGTGAGTTTGCTTCGCAGCCTCGGCTTCGTGCTGCCGCTGCTCGCGCTCCTGCTCTACCTCGGCGCCCTCTACCTGGCCAAGGGGTGGCGGCGGCAAGCGCTGATCGCAGCCGGGGGCGGGATCCTCGGGGCGGCGCTGGTCATCCTGTTGACGAGGCGCTTGCTCGGCGGCGCGGTCACGAACTCAGAGGCGCTCTCCGAGACGGTCAAGCCGGCCATCACCTCCATCTGGGACATCCTTTCCGCGGGGCTTCGCCAGCGGGCGCTGTTCGTCCTCGTCATCGGACTGGCGTTCATCGGTGGAGGCGTCCTTGCGGGGCCGGCCCGCTACGCGATCGCCGTTCGACGCTTCCTCGCACCGTCCCTGCGCGACCATCCGGTCGCGGTCTACGGCGTTGTCGCGGCGGTCTTCCTGCTGTGGCTGTCGTTCATACCCGGGATCAACAACCTCGGGCAGGTACTGGTGCTCGTCGCGCTCGCGGCCCTGGCCGTGGTCGGCGTCGAGATATTGCGCCGGCAGACGGCCCGGGAGTTCCCTCTCGCCCCAACAGCTCCCGACGAAGAGGTGAAACCCGCCGGGGCCTAGCGGCTCACCCGTCGAGCGCGACGGGAATGTGCATGTACTGGTTGAGGAACGTCGAGCTGACGCGCTCGCACTCGCCGTCGAGCTCGATCCGCGGGAAGCGCTCGAGCGTCTCCTCGATCCAGAGCTTCAGCTCCAGGCGCGCGAGGCCGGCGCCGAGGCAGAAGTGGCGGCCGCCGCCGCCGAAGCCCTGGTGGGGGTTCGGATGGCGTCGAACGTCGAAATGGTGGGGATCGTCGAAGACGGTCGCGTCGCGGTTGCCCGACACGTACCAGAGCGCCAGCTTGTCGCCGGCCTTGACCGCCTGGCCCGCGACCTCCGTGTCGCGCGTGGCCGTGCGGCGCATGTAGGCGAAGGCGGGGTTGTAGCGGACGAACTCCTCCACGACCTGCTCGAGCGGAACCGCTCCGGAGCGCACGAGCTCCATCTGCTCGGGGTCGTCGAGCAGGTTCTTGATGCCCGAGGTGAAGACAGCGCGCGTGGAGTCGTTGCCGGCCACCATGAGGAGGAAGAAGAACATCAGCACCTCCTCGTGAGAGAGGCGCTCGCCGTCGACCTCGGCCTGGATGATCGCCGTGGTCAGGTCGTCGGTGGGGTTCCGCTCCCGCTCGGACACCATGGCGTTGACGTAGGGGACGAACTCATCGAGCGCCCGCTGGACCTCGCCGAGGTCGGGGACCAACCGCGGGTCCTCGAGCGCGGTGGTGCGGTTGGTCCAGTCGACGAGCCGGTCGGCGTCCTCGCGGGGCGCGCCCAGCATGTCGCCGATGACCATCGCCGGGACGTAGATGCCGACGTCCTGCACGAGGTCCACCCGCCCGTCCGGGTGGGCTTCGAGCGCGCGGTCGTAGACCAGGTTGATGATCTCGCGCATGCGCTCGGTGTGGTCGAGCGCGCGCTTCGGAGTGAAGGCGCGCTGCACCAGCGCCTTCAGCCGGTCGTGGCGCGGCGGGTCCTGGGTGATCATCATGTTCGCCGCGAGATCGATCGGATCCGGCTTGTCGGGGTCGGTCTCGAGCTTGTCGACGAGGATGATGCTCCGCTTCGACGAGAACGTTTCGAAGTCCCGGCCCACCTCGGCGATGTCCTCGTAGCGGACGACCGACCAGAAGCCGGACTCCCAGGGGAAGTCCCCGAGCTCGCTCCAGTGGAGCGGCGCCTCGTTGCGAAGCGTCTCGAAGACGTCGTGCGGCGGACCGTCCCGCCATAGCTCGAGATCGCTGACGTCGAGCGAGGCGAGGTCGGTTGGCGGGGTGAGGGTGCTCACGCCGTCACCTGCTGGCCGGCGCCGATCGCGACCAGGTCCTCGGGATGGACCCACGCGTCGACGAGCGTGTGACCGCCCGCCTCGTCGATCGCGTCGCGGAGCGGGATCGCCCAGCGATGCTCGAGAAGCGCTATGCCGGCCGAGGAGCCGCGCGGGATCTCGTCGGCGAGGTACCAGACCTCGTCGCTGTCGAGGACCGAGCCGTCCTCCGCCGCGGCGGCCCCGGCGAGAGCGCCGGCCTCGGCGCCCTCCTCGCCCTCCGCGCCGAAGCCCACGAGCGCGCCCGCGAGCGCGCCGAACTCCATCGCCTCATCCTGCGAGAGGTCGCTGAGCTCGACCTTCACCAGGTTGCCCTCCTGGTCGTGATGCACGAAGAGGAGATCGACCAGCCGGACGATGTCGTGCTCGCGCAGGCGACGAAGCTCCTCGAGGATCTTGCCCTCGAACTTCCCGTGCTCGAAGCCGACGACGAGCATCTGT
The DNA here is from genome assembly GCA_963823245.1 of uncultured Actinomycetes bacterium. GTDB lineage: Bacteria > Actinomycetota > Thermoleophilia > Solirubrobacterales > 70-9 > JAWVFM01. Next base: position 11,225 of record CAWGKQ010000002.1, read on the forward strand.
ACCGGTCCGAATTCCATCTCGATTCCTCCTAGGTTCGGGTGAGGCTACGCGTCGGCGAGCAGCTTCTGCTTCTCGGCCTCGTACTGCTCCTGAGTCAGGACGCCCGAGTCGAGCAGACCCTTGAGCTTTGTCAGGGCATCAATCCGCTCCGCCTCCGACATTGCCGGCGCGGCCTGCTCAGCGGCCGGCGCCTGCTGCTCGGCGGGCGCCTGCTGCTGAAGATCGGAGATCTCCTGATCCTGCGTCGCCTCGGCCTCCTGCTTCCTCTGTATGTGCTTCCCGGCCATGTAGCCGGCACCGCCCACCATCGCGGCGCGCATCAGCGGTCGTCGTCTTCCGAGCAATGGCATCGCGGCTCCTTCTTCGATTCAGGCAGCGACGAGCGGCTGCACGGAGCCATCGAACCGCAGCCGAGCCCTCGCCACATCGTGCGAACGGGGTGAAATCCGCAACTCGCCCGCATCACCCGAACCGGGCGATGCAAATGTCCGACGGCGAGCCTACAGTCGCCGCGATGATCCGGGTTCTACCGAGAGGAGACTGAAATGAGAGGTGTCGGACGCGCGATCTTCGTGGCCGTGCTGCTGATGATCGCGGGCACGCTCAACATCATCTACGGCATCGGCGCCATCAGTGACGCCAACTTCTACACGAGTCAGGGTGTCCACTATGTGTTCGGGAGCCTTCACACCTGGGGCTGGGTGACGCTGATCCTCGGGATCTTCGAGCTGACAGCCGGGTTCTCGCTGTTCGGCGGCGGTACCTATGGCCGCGTGCTTGGGATCGCGGCGGCGAGCCTCGGCGCTATCGGGGCGATCCTCGCTGTCACGGGCCCGAATCCATGGTGGGCGCTGTGCGTCTTCGCCATCTGCCTGTGGTGCATCCATGGCCTCGTCGTCTACGGCGAGCCCGAGGAACCCGCTCAGCGGTAGCGTCACGCGCATCGCTTTCGATCACGCCCCCGCCCGGCCGAGCTGGGCGGGGGCGTTCTCATGTGCGCGAATCATCCGTTTGGGGTGATGGCAAGACCGCAGCGCCCTGACAGCCTCCCGACGTGAGCAATGACCTCCTCAGGCTCCTCCAAACCGCCGCTCCAGCATCCTCGCGGCCCCCTGGCCGAGGGCCGCGCCGATGAGCGCCCCTGCTGCCACGTCCCCCGGATAGTGCACCCCGGTGTGAACGCGCGAGTAGGCGACCAGGCCGGCCAGGCCCCGCAGAGCCAGCCCCGCTGCGGTCGAGGCGTGGCCGGCGCCCGCGGCGAAGGCGAAGGCCGCCGCCGAGTGGCCCGAGGGGAAGGAGCTCGACGCGGGCATCTCGACGTGGCGGGCGACCGGCACCTGCTGGGCGACACGGTCAGGGCGCCGGCGGCGCCCGAGCGGCTTCAAGCCGAGGTTCATGACCGTCGCCGTGGCCGCGACCCCCGCAAGACCGAGCGCCGCCGCGCGGCGCCCCTTGCTGCCCCCGGCGACGGACATGACCGCCGCGGTGGCAATCGAGACCCGCGAGTAGTCGGCCGCCGCCGACAGGCGGGTCATCGCGCGGTCGAGGCGAGGGGTCGGCGTCCGTGCGATCGCCGCATACACCGCGAGGTCGAGGCGCTCGGCCTCCTCGAGCAAAGAGGCCTGCGGCGGCGGGGAGGCATCGTTCACGAAGGGAGCATCCCATGACCTCGCGACGAGTGGCGGCGACGGCGGCACTCGTGCTCGCCGCGGCGGTGGTCGTCGGGGTGATCGCGGCTCGCCCTCTCGGGCGACGCGCGCGTGCTCGCGTTCTTCGCCTGCCTCGCGGGCGCAGGCGCAGCGGCATGGTACGCCGTGCTGAGGCGGGGGTGGGTTCGCACCGTCGCCCTCGGCCTTGGCGCCCTGGCGCTTGCCGGCGCTGTCGTCATCCTCGTGCTCGGCGGGCACCTCTTCGGGACGCTCCTGATCGCCGCCGGGGCGATCGCCGCGGTCGCGTTCGCTCGCCGGGCCTTCGTCGTGAGGGTCGCCCTGCCCAGCGCGCCGCCGCCCGAGCGCCCAGTGCTCTTCTTCAATCCGAAGTCGGGCGGCGGCAAGGCGACGAGAGTTCCACCTCGCCGACGAGGCGCGTAAGCGCGGCTTCGAGGCGATCGAGCTGCAGCGCGGCGACGACCTGGGGACGCTCGTACGGGACGCCGTGGATCGCGGCGCCGACGGACTCGCCATGGCGGGCGGCGACGGCTCGCAGGCGATCGTCGCGTCGATCGCCGCCGAGCTCGGGCTTCCCTATGCCTGCGTCCCGGCGGGGACCCGCAACCACCTCGCCCTCGACCTGGGAGTCGATCGCAACGACGTCGTCGGGGGGCTCGACGCCTTCGTCGACGGCGGCGAGCGTGTCGTGGACCTCGCCGAGGTGAACGGCCAGGTGTTCGTCAACAACGTCTCGCTGGGGCTCTACGCCCAGGCGGTCCAGCGGTCCGGCTACCGCGACGCCAAGCTCCGCACGATCCTCGACACGGTCCCCGACGTTCTCGGGCCCGAGGCTGAGCGCGGCGACCTTCGCTGGCGCGGCCCGGGCGGGCGGCCGCACACGTCGCACGCGGCGATCCTGGTCTCGAACAACCGCTATCGGCTCGGCCGGGCGATCGGCTCCGGCACGCGGCCGCGACTCGACGAAGGGGTGCTCGGGATCACGGTCCTGGGGGCCGACTCGGGTCCAGCGGCAGCGGCGGACGCGCGGGTCCGTGGCGCGAGTGGGGCGCCCCCTCGTTCGACGTCGAGGCCGACAGCCCGGTCCCGGCCGGGATCGACGGCGAGGCGCTCGTGCTGGATCCGCCGCTGCGCTTCCGCATCCGGCGCCGCGTCCTGCGGGTCCGCATCGCGAGCCAGCATCCCGGCGCCTCACCGTCGGCCGGCGCGCCGAACGGTCCGCTCGCCGCGTTCCGCTCGCTGGCGCGAATCGCGGCCGGCCGTGACGACTTCGCATCCGACGACCACAACGGAGAGGAGAAGTGATGGACGTCTTCGAGGTCGAGCAGAAGGAGACCCTGAACCGCAAGGAGGTCGCCGCCCGGCTTCGCGAGCTCGCCGACGTGCTGGCGGGCGACGAGGAGGAGATCGAGTTCGAGCGCGGCGGCATGAGCTTCAAGGTCCACGTGCCCGAGGAGGTACAGCTCAAGGTCGAATTCGAGGTCGAGTCCGACGAGCGCGAGCTCGAGATCGAGCTGAAGTGGTGACGGTCGGCGCCAAAGCCAGGTCCGTCAGCACCGACTCGGCGGAGGAGCGCACAGCCAGAGGCAAGGCTGCTCGCGAGAAGGTCCCGCGCTCGAGCCACGGGGAGTGGGAGCCGGCGGCGAAGCGGAAGGATCCGGTCAAGGTCCTCGAGGACCAGGCGAAGAGCCGCGTCCCCGAGCTGGTCCCGATCCGCTACGGACGAATGCTCGCCTCGCCCTTCACCTTCTTCCGCGGCGCCGCGGCGATCATGGCGATGGACCTCGCCGACACACCCGCAGTCCGGCATTCAGGTCCAGGCCTGCGGCGACGCGCACCTGTCGAACTTCGGGGTCTTCGCCGCGCCGGATCGGCGCCTCGTGATGGACGTCAACGACTTCGACGAGACGCTCCCCGGGCCCTGGGAGTGGGACGTAAAGCGCCTCGCCGCGAGCTTTGAGATCGCCGGGCGCGATCGCGACTTCACCCCGAGCGAGACCCGTGCCGCCGTCCTCAGAGCGGTCCGCTCATATCGCGAGGGGATGCGGGAGCTCGCCGCGATGCGAAACCTCGACGTCTGGTACGCGCGCCTCGACGTCGAGACCCTGCTCGCCGAGCTGGCCAAGGTCGTCGACGCCAAGGAGCTGAAGGCGGCGCAGAAGAACGTCAAGAAGGCCGAGAAAAAGAACAGCCTCAAGGCGTTCGATCGCCTCGTCCACGAGGTCGACGGCGAGCCGCGGATCATCAGCGATCCGCCGCTTCTGGTCCCGGCCGGCGAGCTCGTCTCCGAGGATCAGCGCGCAGGAGCTCGAGGAGCGGATCCGCGAGATGCTCGGCCGCTACCGCGAGAGCCTCAAGGGCGACCGCCGCCATCTCTTCGACAGCTACCGGTTCGTCGAGATGGCCCGCAAGGTGGTCGGGGTCGGCAGCGTCGGGACCCGCGCCTGGGTGCTTCTGATGATGGGCCGCGACGGCGAGGACCCGCTCTTCCTGCAGGCCAAGGAGGCCGAGGCCTCGGTGCTCGAGCCGTACGTCGGCAAGAGCGAGTTCGGAAACCACGGCGAGCGAGTGGTCGAGGGCCAGTGGCTGATGCAGGCCTCGAGCGACATCCTCCTCGGCTGGCTTCCGGCGATCGGGATCGACGACGCCAGGCGCGACTTCTACGTGCGCCAGCTCTGGGACGGCAAGCGCTCGGTCGAGATCGAGACCCTGCCGCCGCGAGGGCTCGAGATCTACGGCCGGGTCTGCGGCTGGACGCTCGCCCGGGCCCACGCGCGATCGGGCGACCGGATCGCGATCGCCTCCTACCTCGGCAAGGGCGAGAGCTTCGATCAGGCGATCGCCGACTTCTCCGAGCGCTACGCGGACCAGAACGAGCTCGACTACGGCGCGCTCGCCGACGCGGCCAAGTCGGGCCGGATCGAGGCACGCACGGACCTGGTCTGAGCCCGGCGCTACGCGGTGGCATGGACGCCGCTTAGGGCGTCCTGCAAATCGGCCTCCGCCTGTCCCGAAAGCGACGATGTGACCACCGTGCCGCCGTAGTGGCGCAGGCTCTCGACCGCCACCTCTGGCCTCACGTGCTCGACGACCAGGAACAGGCACGAGGTGCCTGGCTTGAGCATGCGGCGGACCTCGTCCCCGAGGTCCTCGTCGATTCCGGTCGCCGAGATCCGGCCCATGATCGCGCCGAGGCCCGCTCCGACGGCGATGCCGAGAACCGGGACGAAGAAGAGGACCCCGAACAGGAGGTTCCAGAACATCCCCCAGCTCGCCCCGGCTCCGACGGCGTGATGGGTGGTGGTGACCTGGTAGCGTCGTCGCCGTCGCGGGCGATGACGGCAACCGCGTCCTGCTGGATCGCGAGCTCATCGGCGAGCCGGTAGACCTCCTCGGCCGCCTCGTGCGCCGTCGTCTCGTCGTCGTAGCCGATGGCGATGAGGGTGCCAGGCATCCGGTGGTCGACCGTCACTGGCCGCACCACACTACGGCAAGGGCGCCGCCATCATCCGATGCGGGTGATTCGGGTCGTCGCTAGCGCTCCATCGCCCGCGCGGGCTCATCGCTCAGGAGGCCGGCCTCGAGGGCCCGGTCGACGGCCTCCCGGCGAGACGAGACGCCGAGCTTGCGGTAGACGGCCTGCGCCTGGGTCTTGACCGTGTTCGGCGACACGTAGGCCTTCGCTGCGATCTGAGGGAACGAGAGGTGGGTGGGGAGGAACTGGAGGATCCGCAGCTCGGCCGGGGTCAGGTCGCGCGACGGCCGTCGCCGAAACGGTCTCGAGCTCGCTCTCCGTCTGCTCGAGCCAGCTCTCCAGGAATGGCGCGCCGGGCGAGGAGGGCAACCGCCGGCGCGCCTCGTCGAGAAGCTCGCGGGCGAGCAGGCACCTCATCCAGCTTGACGGCGGCGCGGGCGAAGACGATCCGCGTCTCGGCCTCGTACCAGCTGCCGAAGTCGTCGAGCGCCTCGAGCAGTCGAAGGCCCGCCCGAAGGTCCGCGGACGCCTTCTCGACTCTGCCCGTCGTGTGCGCGGACGAATGCCGCGGCTGCGAGGACGATCGCCATCGTCGGGTAGTCGCCGAGGCCGGAGCGCTCCACCTGGGCACGGGCCTGGGAGGAGAGCATGCGCGCCACGTGCCAGTCGTCCTCGTCGGCGGCGACGCAGGGCCAGTCGGCCAGGCAGATCGTCTGCACGACCGGCGCGCCGAAGACCGCCGCCCGGCGCGCCCCTTCGGAGAGGCTCTCGCGGGCGAAGGCGGTTTCGCCGAGCGCGAGCGCCGCGACCCCGTCCATCAAGCAGCTCATCGAGAGCCAAGGGCTCCCGTCGGGGAGCACCTCCGCGGCGGCCGCGGACAGCTCGCGCATCTCTGCAAGGCCGCCGCGCGCAAGCGTGGCGTCGAGGAGCGCGAGGCCGGCGGACGAACGACCGATTCGTGCGCGAGTCACGCGTGCCGTCGAGCAGCCCGTGCGTTACCGCACTCCAGTGCTCGGCAGGCCGCCCTGGCCGCGCACGAGGTAGCCGTGCGCGGCCGTGAGGCTCAACGCGGGATCGGCCGCGATGCGGTCGGCGCCGAGGCGGTCAAGCCACCGTCTGACGGTCGCGTAGCGCCCGCGCGCCATGTACTCGGGCACAGCCTCCCAGAGGAGCTCCCCGGCGCGACCGATACGACTCGGCCGCGATCGCGTGATGGATCGCCTGGGTCGAATCGCCGTGCTCGGCCCACCATTCGGAGGCGCGGCCGTGGAGCTCGCGCTCGAGCTCCGGCTCGGTGCGATGGAGCTCCGACCGGAGCATGCCCGAGAACAGCGAGTGGAACCGGAACCATTCGTCGCGCCGGTCGAGCGGGACCAGCAGCATGTTCTGCGTCGAGAGGTCGCGCAGGGTCGTGGTGGAGCCTCTTCGCTCGAGAACCGCGTCGCAGAGCTCGCCCGTGAATCGGTCGAGGATCGAGATCCGCCGCAGGAAGTCGACGCGCCGCTTCGAGGCCGGAGCGAGGAACTCGTCGCGTATGTAGTCGACCACGATCCTGTCGTCGCCGGCGAAATGCAGGATGGTCCCGCCGGTGTCGGCCTGGTCGGCAGCGCAAGGCCGGCCAGGTAGAGGGCCGCGGGCCAGCCCTCGGTTCGCCGGACGAGGACGTCGAGGTCGCCGGGTGCGAGGTCGAGCCCGAGGCCGCCGAGCAGGGCCTCGCACTCGCGCCGCGTCATCACCAGGTCGGTGCGCCGAAGCTCGGTCAGGCGACGATTCGCCGCGCAGCCGCGCCGAGAGGAAGCGCGGGCGCCGGCCCTTGTGCTCAGGGCGAGTTGCGAGGCCGATGGCAGGTTGTCGATGAGCGACCTGATGAGGCGGAGCGTCGGCGGCGACTCGATGTGCTCGAGCTCGTCAAGCACGAGCACCATCGGCACCTCGCGCGCGGCGAATGCCCGCTCGAGCCGCGGCAGCACGGCGCCCTCGAGCTGCGCCTCCGGCGAGCGCCGACGAGAGCTCGTCCGACACGGGCTCGATCGGATCGAGCGCCTCGATCACCGCGGCAAGGAACGGCGACCGGGTCGTTGTGCTCGTCGCCGAGGGTCACGGACGCGAAGGGGCGGGGATCGGCGGCGGCCCATTGGGCGAGAAGGACCGACTTCCCGTAGCCCGTCGGGGCGTCCAGCAGGACCACGGGCGCGCTCGACTCCTCGAGGCGGCGCTGGAGTCGTGGGCGCTCGACGAAGGCACCGAGCGCTGAGGGCATCGAGCTCGACGCCGGCCACGCGCGTGCTCCGGGCACCAACGAGCTCCTTGCGCCGGGATGGATGCGGTCAATTGTCAAGCCTCCTGTTCGTTCGCCGCATGGAACGAACGCGCGCCCGTAAACCGTCTCCATGCTGCAAATCCACAACCGCGCGAACGCCGGGTGTCTTCGCGAACGTCCGGTAAGCGCCTCCGGCATCGGACTGATGCTGACGCTCAGGGCGCGCCCTTCCATCCGTAGAAACCCGCGGCCGGACGCGCGGTCATGTACCCCGAGGTCTGAGCGGCGAGCCTCATCCGATCAGGGTGAATCAGACTTCACCCCATCAGGATGATTACGGGCCGCGCCTCAGTGGCTTGCATCGAAGCGTGTCGCCTGACCGACCTGCTCTCGATGCGGGGCTCGACTCGGGCCGGAGATCGACGCCGTAGAGCTGCTGACGCGCCCGGGCCGGGCGGCCGATCGTCGTGGACCGACTGGCGTATCCCGCGCTTCGGCCGAACGGGTGGTCGACCTCGCAGACGCAGCCGGCCTGCTCTTGCTCAAGCCCGAGTACACGCCCCCTCGCTAGAGCGACGCGAAGCGTGTGCTCGGAGACTCAAGACGGTCGCCGCAGGCTGCGCGGCTCGCAAGTCATGCGATCGGTGTGATTTCAGTAGCGCCACGCGGGGCTGAAAGGGACCTGCTGGAGGCTCCCGCCCTCGAGCAGCAGGCCCGTCGACTCGGGGACCTCGATCCACACGCCCGGGAGGTCGCTGAGCGGCTCAGAGACGATCGCCCGGTCCCCCTCGCTCATCCTCTGCAGCCGTTCGTTGCCGGGATGAAGTCGCCGGAGAGCATCGATGTCCTCCGAGACGAAGAGCGTGCGAGAGCTGTGCTCGGATGAGTAGCGCACCGCCCAGAGACGCTCCCCGTCGCTGATGGCGACGGTCATCTGGACCGGGCTGTCGACCCCGTGCTCGGTCGCCTTCCGCTCGACGAAGCCGACCGCACGCTCCATCGCGCCGAGTGGGTCCTCCTCGAGGCCGAAGGTGAGCGCCAGGTGAAACAGGAGCTCGGAGTCGGTGGATCCGTCGATGCCGTCGAACAGCGAGGGATCGACGGCCAGCAGCAGGTCGCGGCGCATCGAGTGAAAGCCGTTGATGAACCCGTTGTGCACGAAGAGCCAACGCTCGTGCCGGAAGGGGTGGCAGTTGGTCTGCTGCACGGCGCTGCCGATCGCGGCCCGGATATGGGCGAGAAACAGGGGCGAGAGATGTGGTCGGCGAGCTCGCGCAGGTTGGTGTCGTTCCAGGCGGGATTGACGCTGCGGTAGCGGGCGGGGACGGTGCGATCGGCGGCGCCGTACCAGCCGACGCCGAAGCCGTCGCCGTTCGTCGTCTCGGCTCCCATCCGGGAGTGAAGGCTCTCGTCGATCAGCCCGTGCTCGGTCCTGAACAGCAGCTCGCCCAACAAGAGGGGTTGGCCGACGTAGGCGTTCCAGCGGCACATCTCGAGCGCAATGTTGGCGCGACGGCCATCGCTCGACATCATCTCGATGGGGTGAAACCTGCGCCCGGACGAGTCAGCCGGCAGCTCGTTTCACACGTTCGGGATGATGACCAGCTCCACCGCTGCAGCTTGGATGAGCGCGTGACGTCCACGTGATCAGCCACGCGCTGACCCCCGAACGCCGGCCCGGCGACGGTCGACTGGGACCGCTGATCGCGGCCGGCTTTGCGATCGGCTCCGCGTGCTTCTTCATCGGGCCGTTCCGGGCTTCGTGCAGCTTGTCGGCGAGGGTGCGGACGCCGCCGTCTTCTTCGCCGGCTCCATCTTCTTCACAGCCGCCGCGTTCCTGGAGCTGCGCGAGGGAACCCTGCGGCAGCGGCGCCGATTCGGGGGGGCATCCTGGTGGAGCGCCGCGGTCCAGTTCATCGGCACGCTCTTCTTCAACATCAGCACGTTCCACGCCTGCAGAGCGGCCTTTCGGCCGAGCAGACGAATCGGCTCGTCTGGGCCCCGGACCTGCTCGGTTCGGCCTGCTTCCTCGCCTCGGGCGCGCTCGCCTACGGCGTGACCACCGGGCCGCACCTGCTTCCGGCGCGCTGGCGGCGGCGAGAAGGACCGGCGTGGAGGATGTCGGCGGTCAACCTCGCCGGCTGCGTGCTCTTCGGCATCGCCGCGATCGCGTCGTACGTGGTGCCCTCGACTGGATCGGTGCTCGCTCTCGCCTCCGGCGAACTGGGGCACGGCGCTCGGCGGCCTCTGCTTCTTCATCGGCGCCGTTCTCCTGTGGCGCCGATCATCGATGGTCCGCATAGGGACCGCTGACGGTCATGCTGGCCGCCCCGCACCGGGCGCCCAGGTCGATCGCGGCGGGTAAGTCGAGGCCCCCGCCAGTCCGTCGGTGAGGCCGCCGCCCGGACCGGGCGAGGCGCCCGCTCAGTCGCCGGAATCGGCGATCGTGATCGTGAAGCTCGCCGCGAACGTCTCGCCCGGCTCCACAAGTGGCAGCTCGGGGCCGCCGGTGACGAGCGCGTTCGTGGGCGCGGTCATCGGCTCGAGTGCGATCACGTCGTCGTCGTCGGGCGCGTAGACCTGGGCGTACGGATAGCCCGAGCTCGAACGAGACCTCGATGCGCCGGCCACCGCCGGCGAGGACGAAGGGCATCGAATCCGGCGGCGCGAGGTAGGCGTCGTCGAAGGTCCGCGAGCCGAGCGGGCCCGCCTCGATCTCCACGGGCTCGCGCTCACCGGTGGGGAGCATGCGGTCGTCGAGTTGGAGCCGCTCCCGCACCGGGATCTCGACCCGCCACTCGGAGCGAGCGCACCTCGGGCAGCCGGAAATAGGGGTGAAAGCCGAACGCGATCGGCACGGCGACATCCCGGTGGCCCGGATCGAGGTCGCGATCTCGAGCGCGCTCGCGGAGAGGGTCACCTCGATCCGGATCTCGTGGGGAAACGGGAAGGCAGCGATCAGCGCCGCGTCGGCGGCGAAGTCGAAGCCGGCGGCGAGGACCGCCGTGTCGCCCGCGGCCTCGTGACGGTGGACGCTCCAACCCGGTGCCGCCGAGAGCAGGCCGTGGATCGGAAGGCCTGCCGGATCGAGGCTTGGCCGCGCAGGCCCGGAGTCGAGGTCGACGTCACGGCCTGCGACCTCGAAGCGCGTCGCCCCGAGGCGGTTGGCCCAGGGGTGAAGCAGCGGAATTCCCATCGTCGAGCGCTCGGCGGCGTAGGTCGAGAGGCCGCCCCGCTGCCCGAGGAGCTCATCGCCGCGGTGGCGCAGGGAGCACCCGACCATGCCCGCTTCGGGCACGAACGCGGCCTCGACTCCGCCCGCGGCCGGGCTCCGAAGGGTCCGCGCGGCAAACCCTTCGATTGTCCGCTGTCCAACGGCTGCCTCTCCCATCGCGCCCAGAGGATGGCGCACTCGATCAAGGACCGTACGGCGACGTCGTCAGTGGTCGGGGACCTCGAACTGGCGGAAGAACGGCTTGATGCCGGCGATCAGGGAGATCGGGCTGCGCCGCTGCTTGACGCTCAGGATGACGAGGACGAGGGGCGTGACGGCGGCGTAGATCAGCACCGCCGCGAGCTCGCGCCCCGCGCCGCTTTCCGCCACCGGACTGCTATGCACGCGCGACCAGGCGGCTTCCGCCGTGTTGCTGATGCGGTTAGTCCAGTCCATCGTTCGGGCGACGAGCTCGATGTCCGACCGCTCCTGAGCGCTGAACTGCTGCTGGAAGTTGACATCGATGACGTCGGGGACCTCTGCGAAGCGGCTGCGGGTCGCGGCCTGGGCCCACGCGACGGCCGCCCACCTCCGCGCGTCGAACGACTCGACCTGCATTCCCTCGAGCTCGGCGAGCTCGTCCTCGGGAAGGCCCTCGGCGAGCGCCCACTCCCGATGGGCGAAGCTGCACTGGCGGCATGCGTTGGCCGCCGCCACCGCGACCATGATCTCTTCGCGAAAGGCGGGATCGAGACGGCCGTCGAACCAGACCGCTCGGAGGTCAGGCGCTCGTCGCGCAAGCGCGGCGGTCGATCTGGCGAACTCACGCAGTTCGATGATCGGCTTCTCGCGCCCCCGGATGGGCATCGCCGCGAGCCCGGCGGCGCCGGCGGGGGATCCGTTCCCACCCGCCGCTTCGGCCTCCTGCTCGACCGTCGCAGACTGGTGCTGAACGCTGCCATCGGGTTCCATGGTTCGCCGGAGCATGGCAAGGGATGGTCTCGGTGCCATCCGTACGAGGACACTGTCGCACTGCGGGTAACCCGCGCGTCAGCCGTCGACGTCGTCGGCCAGGTCCTTGGTCCGGCCAAGGCCCGGGCGCCAGAGGCTCACGAGTCCCGCTACGAGCGTGACGAGGAAGATCTGGCCGATGAGCATCTCGAACACCGCGAAGGACTGGCCGACGGTGCCGGCCGGGACCAGGTTGCCGTAGCCGGTCGTGGTGAGGGTCGTGTAGCTGAAGAAGAGGTAGTCGCTCGAGCTCGGGTCCGGGACGCCGGCGAAGAACTCGGTGTGGGTCCAGCGGCCGAACGCGACGTAGAGGAAGGCGAAGAGGAGGCCGAGCAGGGTGAAGACGCTGATCGCCCCGAGGATCGTGCGGAAGTCGACCTCGCTGGCCCAGACGATGACGCGGCGCAGGATCGTGAGCGCGGCGATGGCGAGCAGGATCGCGTCGACGCCGAACGCGAGGGCGAGCAATCGATCCGAGTCAATGGCCTGGGCGAGCAGCGACGCGGCGACGCACCCGGCCACGATCGTGACAGCGAGGCGGACTCGCTGCTCGGGAACGCTGGAGCTCGAGAAGGCGACGACCGCCGTCGCGCCTGCGACCGCAACCCCCGCAACGCGACCCCCCCAGCCCTCGGGCGGCAGCGTCATCATCACGACGAACGTAACCAGGATGAGGAAGAGGACGACGCCGTAGGCCTCGCCGATCCGCTCGATCAGCTGCATCCGCGTCTCACGGCGGGGCCGACGAAGACGAGGCAGCCGCCGGCCATGCTCTGAGGGCCGTTGGGGCACGACGTCGGGATTCGGGTGCGCTCACGCGGCTCCTGCATGCTGCAAGAGACGCCCCACGGCGGAAGCGGGCCGTCCAGCGGTGCGGCAAACCCGCAACGCGGCGGAGTAGTAAGTGCCGCGGCCTGCAGCCGCGCTTCCCAGTAGGTTTGGGCCGATGTCCTCCTCCGAGTCGGCCGCCGACGCGCTGCCGAGCGGCGGCGAGCCGCCCGCCCAGAAGAGCCGAGTCAAGAGCAAGCTGGCGGTCGGGCGCCGGCTGGCGCGAATCGCCTACCGCGACCCCGAGCACGTCGCCGAGCGCCTGACGCTCTTCGGCTCCCAGCACCTCGGCGACGATTCAGCCGAGTGGGCCAACCGGGTCCAGGAGGAGCGCCCGGACACTCCGCGCGGGGAGGTCGCCGAGGAGGTGCGGATACAGACCGCGCAGGTCGCGCGCATCGACGGGGCGGTATCGGGCACGCCCTTCCTGATTGCCCTCGTCCCGGGCTATCTCGCCTACCTGTGGCAGGAGGGGGTGATGGAGCGGCGGATGGCCGCGCTCTACGGCAACGACCCGAGCGACCTCGAAGCCTCCGCCCGGATCCTCATGCTCCGCGGCGTCCACCCGAGCGTCGATGCCGCCCGCGAAGCCCTGCAGGCCGTCGCTGACATGCCCGTCCCGGAGAAGCCGACCGCGCGGCGGCCCCTGCGCACCTGGGTGCGAAGCGTCTGGGTGCTGCTTATCTTCGGCGGCTTCATCGGCGCACCGACCGCTGACAGCGACCGCGACAAATACGCCCACTGGCGGCTGCATGCGGTGATCGGCTTCCTGATCGGCGGGCTCATCTGGGTCACCACCTGGGTGCTGCCGCTCAGCTTCATGATCGTGATGGCGTGGGCCTGCGAGAGCCATGCCCGAAGCCTCGGCCAGCGCACGATGCGCTTCTACGGCGGCGACGCTGCTATCGCCGAGGCGAAGATCACCGGCGACGACGAGGACGGCGGCCGCACCAAGCGCGACCTCCTGCGCGGGGGGCTCCTCCTCCTCTCGCTCGCGGTCCCGATCGCGTTCGTCGCGTACGCCAACCACGTCCGCCAGACGACCGGCGTCAACTGGATCGGGGCCCTCGGCGCCCTCGTCGCGGTCTCCCTCGTCATCGCCATGACCGTCTTCGCCCGCCGTCGCTAGATGACTAGGGGCGCCGGGCCGGTCCGCGCGGCCGCGTGACCTCGACCGGGGCGCTCTCCATCGTCGGGGAGCGCCTCGCGCGGGTGCTGCTCGTACCAGCGGGCGTAGCGGCCGGCGAGCGGGGCCGCGGTCAGTCCGTGGGCCAGCACCGAGAGGCCGACGGTGAGGTAGATGGCGAGCACGATGAGATGCTCGTGGGGCAGGTTCGACTCCTCGATGACGATCACCGCGAAGACGATCGACGCCAGCCCGCGGGGACCGAACCAGCCGAGGAAGCCGACCGTGGGGCGGCGGGCGTGCGAGCCCCACATCGCGAGGGCGACCGGGACCAATCGCACGAGCGTGAGGCTGAGGACGGCGTACAACGCGAGCTGCCAGCTCAGGTCAGCGAGCGCGGGGCCGAGCAGGATGGCGCCGAAGAGCACGAAGGTGACCCCGTTGAGGACGTCGCCCACCTCCTCGCTGAGCCGGTTGAGCTCCTCGGGGTCGCGCCGAAGCGCCAGGCGAAACACGATGCCGCCCACGAAGGCCGCGATGAAGCCGGACCCGTCAAGCGCGCTCGCGATTCCGTAGGCGAGGGCGGCGCCGGCGGCCGGGATCACCTGCTTCCAGGCCGGCGCGATCAGGTCTCGCCGCCCCGCCTCGGGTGATGATCGGCGGCGATCACCAGCCCGGCCGCCACACCCCCCAGCACGCCGTAGCCGATCTCCTCGAAGCAGCAGCGTGGCGGGGCTGCGGCCGCCGGAGATCTCGGACTCCACGTCGGCGGCCGCGACGGCCGCGAAGAGCAGCGGCACGCAGATCCCGTCGTTGAGCCCGCTCTCGACGTTGAGCCCCTGGCGGATCCTCTGCGGCACCCGCGGCTCGGTGACCACCGCCTGCCCCAGCGCCGCGTCGGTCGGCGCCAGCACGATCGCGAGGATCACGGCCTCCTCGACGCTCAGCTGGCCGAAGATGGCAGCCGCGGCCACGGCGCCCAGGAGGATCGTCAGCGGCAGGCCGATGCCGAGCAGCCGCACCGGCACGTCGAGGCCGCGCCGCAGCTGACCCAGGTCGATGCGCGAGGCGTCGCAGAAGAGCACCAGCGCGAGCGTCGCCTCCGCCAAGCGTGCGCACGGCCGAGCTCGTGCTCGAGAGCGTCGATCCCGTCGAGCACCTCGGGCCCGAGCAGCAGCCCGAAGGCGACGAACAGCATCGCCGGCGTGATCGGCGTGCCGGCCAGCCGCCGCGAGACGGCGGCGACGCCGAGCAGCGCCAGCGCGACGAGCGCGAGCGCCCACTCCGACATGCTGGATCTCTATCCGGGTTCAGTCCTCGGGGTTGCCGGGGTGGAGCTCCCCGGTCTCGCGCTCGGGAAGCGCCATCGCGTCGGGGTCGAGGTCGTAGGTCCACGGCAGGCCCGACATCTGCCAGCCGTTCTTCCTGCGCATGCCGTCGAAGACGCTGTCGGGGTCGTCGACCCGGCTGCCCTCCATGCCGTCGAGGATGTTGTAGAGCTTCGTGAAGCCCTCGGGCGCCAGCGCGTTGATCGCCATCGCCCCACGCCCGCCGGAGCGGCACGTGACGAGGATCGTGTCGTCGGGCGAGAACCGCTCCTTGACGAGCTCGACGAAGTCGGGGTTGAGCGACCAGGGGAAGGCCTTCTTCTCGTCGTCCCAGACGTAGGCCATGAACGCGAGCGGGACGTTCGTCGCCATCGGCGGATGCCCGATGAACACCCACTCCTCGGGCGTGCGGACGTCGAGGATCTTCACGCCCTCGGGGTCCGCCTGCCACATGTCGTAGGCCTCCTTCGCGGTGACGTACAGGCCGAGGCCCGTCTGCCGCTCCTTGACGATCGGGCGTCCGTCGTGCGTCGCTTCGGTCATCGTCATCTCCTTCCGGCTACGGCACGTAGTTGGCGTTGGTGTCCGCGCCGTAGCCGCAGCCCTGATAGGCGCAGCCGAGCTCGTCGCGGATGATCGCGGCCCAGCCGCCGGCGCGAGAGGTGTCAAGCGAGAGCTCCTCGTCGAGCACCTTGGTCTCGAACGTCCAGCCCTCCGGCAGCTCCTTGAGCTTGGCGCCCAGCTGGTCGAGGTTGTCGGGCTCGAGGCTCGGGTCGATGTCCTGTGTCATCTCCTGCAGGACCCAGACCGTGCCGCTCGGCTCGCGCAGCAGGTGCACCGGCTTGCCCGCGTAGAAGACCCAGTTGGTGTTGCGATAGATCAGCGACGGCGTGTACGCGTTCTGCATCTCCGACATCATCTCGGCCCCGGTCATGTCGCCGGCCCACCGCATCTCGACGCCGTGGAAGTCGACGATGTCGCTACCGACGTACGAGTACTCGTCCATCATCCAGAAGCGACCGCCGTTGACGGCGCACATGTCGACCTCGAGCTCGCCGGCAAGGCGCTCGGGATCGATCGCCTCGTGGGTGTCGGGCTCGACCGGGGGATGTGCCGCGGTATAGACGTGGGCCCTGGTGGTCCGATCAGTGCCGACGAAGGCTCCGAGGCCGCAGAACCGCATCCCGCGGGAGTCCTTGACGTTGATCCGGGTGGTCGGGTCCGTACCTGTCTTGAGCTTCATTCGTGTCCTCCTGAATTGGTCGTCTTGTCTCGAGCTCTTGTGGTGACCTGATCGGTCGTGGCAGTCTCGGTGCCCTTCCCTGATCCGTCGGTCGCGAAGGGGCCCCACGAGCGCGGTGCGCTTCTCGGCCCCGGTGGCGACCTCCAGGGGCTCACTGTCTGCGCCGGCGAGGGTCGCGATCCGCACGTCCTCTCCGAGGCGGCGCAGCTTGTGCCGTTCCTCGTCGTCAGGGCTGCGCAGCGTCAGGCCGGCCACCTGGATGATGTCCTCGCTCCAGGCGGCCGGGCTTCCCCGCCACGCGAACACGTCCGAGACCCAGATCGCGTGGCCACGGGTCCAGCGCTTCTTCCCGGGCCGCCTCACCCGAACCGGGATGTCGCCGTGGCGCTTTCGCAGGCTCCGGTTCCTTACGACCATGATCACGATGCCTGCGGCACACACCCAAAGCGGGAACCCCGAGCAATGCCAGAATCGCCC
>CAWGKQ010000003.1:0-294443 GCA_963823245.1 uncultured Actinomycetes bacterium
ATCGGCTCGGCCGCGAGTTTTAGTCAGGCCCGCTGCCGATGATCTCGAGCCTGCGGGTGAGCCCGCCGAGGGCGATCTCGCAGACCTCCTCGACGGAGGCTCCGGGAAGGTTCTGGTCGGCATGGCCGTTTCCGCGCTGCTTCCAAGGAGCCAGATATGCCGAAAGCCCGCTTCCGAAGCGGGCTTCCGTCTAGTCGGGGCGGCCGATTTGAACCGGCGACCTTTCGGCCCCCAGCCGAGTCGCAATGGGTGTCGATGCGTCCAGGAGCGTCCAATGCGTCCAAATCGTCCACGCGCGTAGACATCCTGGACGCATAGGACGATGCGGTCGGTACTAAAGCGGTACCACGAGCCCGTCGCGGGTTCTAGAGTCGGTGCGCCCGACGGCAACCAAATGCGGATGCCGGCGACATCAGGGCTCATATTCCCGCCAGGCAATCGTCGTATGGCGGATTCGTTCTTGGAGCATGATTTTCCGGCCCCTACGCTGACGGCATGGTCTTCCGGCAGTTCCTAAACGAGGAGACGGCCTGCGCCTCGTACCTGTTCGGCTGCAACACCGCGGGCGAGCTCGCCGTTGTCGACGCCCACGTCGACCTCGTCGACACCTACCTCGCCGCCGCCGAGGCCCAGGGTTCCCGCATCGTCGCCGTGCTCGAGACCCATGTGCAGGCCGACCACGTCTCCGGCCTTCCCGAGCTGGTCGAGCGCACCGGCGCCGCCGCCTACCTTCCCGAGGGCTCGGGCGTCGATTTCGAGCACCGCGCCCTCGCCGACGGAGAGCTGGTCAAGCTCGGCAACACGGTGATCCAGGCGGTCGCCACTCCGGGGCACGCGACGGCCCATCACGCTTACCTGGTCACCGACCATCGTCGCGGCGAGGAGCCGTGGATGGTGCTGACCGGCGACGCGCTTCTGGTCGGCGACGTCGGTCGCCCGGACCTGCACGCCGGCGGCGATCACGCGGTCGAGGAGATGGCGCGGATCCTCTATCGATCGCTGACCGAGCGCCTGCTGGCGCTGCCAGACCATCTGCTCCTCTACCCGGGCCACTTCTCGGGTTCGGTCTGCGGCCGCGGACTCTCGGGCCACCCGGCGTCGACGATCGGCTTCGAGCGCCGCCACAACTCCGCCTTGGCGTTCGATTCGGAGGACGCATTCGTCGCAGCGCTTCTCAAGGACATCCCGCCGGCGCCCGAGCAGCAGGCCGCGATCGTCGCTGCCAACCGCGCTGGCCGCCCGCTCGTCGAGACGCCTTGAACCGGCCTCGAGTGGAGCTCGGACTGCGCGAGAACCTCGCGCAGTTCTCGCTCCTGGTCGCGGTCAATGCGCTGGTCGGGGCAATGGTCGGCCTCGAGCGCTCGACGCTGCCGCTGATCGGACGGGACAGCTTCGGTCTCACGTCGAGCGTCGTGGTTCTCTCGTTCATCTGCGCATTTGGACTGGCCAAGTCCTTCAGCAACCTGGGGGCGGGCGCGCTGGCTCATCGCGTCGGCAGGCGTCGCCTGCTGATCGCAGGCTGGGCGATGGCGCTTCCGGTGCCGCTGCTGATCGCGATCGCGCCGAGTTGGGGATGGATCGTCGTCGCCAACCTCTTTCTCGGCGTCAACCAGGGCCTCGCCTGGTCAATGACCGTCTCGATGAAGATCGACCTCGTCGGGCCCGAGCGGCGCGGCCTCGCCCTCGGCCTCAACGAGTCGGCCGGCTACATGGGCGTCGCCGTGGCAGCGATGCTGAGCGGGTGGCTCGCGGCCGACTTCGTCGCCCGCGACGTGCTCGTCATAGGCGGCGCGGTGGTGGCCGTCTCGGCCCTGCTCGTCTCACTCATCTTCGTTCGCGACACGGCGTCCTACGTCGCCCTCGAGCAGGCTCTGCACCATCCCGATGAGGAGGGGGAGCCGCCGCGGCTCCGCGAGGCCTTCCCGGATGCCACCTACCGCCGGCCCGCGCTTCGCTCCTGTTCCCAGGCGGGATTGGTCAACAATCTCAACGACGCGCTGGCGTGGGGCATCGTGCCGCTGTTCCTCGCGGCTCACGGCGCTAGCACCGGCGAGATCGGGCTCGTCGCCGGGATCTACCCCGCGGTCTGGGGCCTCGGCCAGATTTGGACCGGCCACTGGTCGGACAGCATCGGTCGCAAGCCTCTGATCGTCGCGGGGATGCTGGTGCAGGCGGCCGCGCTGGGCGTGCTCTCCGCATCGGGCGGCGCCGTCGGCGTCGCCGTCCTGAGCGCGGTAGCGCTCGGCGTGGGCACGGCGCTCGTCTATCCGACCCTGATCGCCGCGGTCTCGGACGCGGTCACTCCAGTGGCCCGGGCCCCAGTCATCGGCGTTTACCGCTTCTGGCGCGACATGGGATACGTCGTCGGCGGTCTGACGGCGGGCCTCCTGGCCGACGCGATCGACTTCAGCGCCGCGATCGCCTTCGTCGCCATACTGACGGCGGTCTCCGGACTTTGGGTCGCAGTCGATCTCCACGCCCCTCGGCGAGGCTCGCAGCCGCTGGCCGGGGTCCGACCCGGAACCGCGCGCTGAGCCGTGAACGGCTTCGACGCAACGCTCCAAGGCCGGGCGATGCGGCGGCACCTGCCCGCGTGGCTGAGCCGCCTCACCAATAGGACGTAGCGGTCGGTACTAAAGCGGTACCACCCGGTGGGCAGAACCCGGCTTTGCAGTCGATCAGTGAAGGCGGACGCAGCCGCCCCGTAACTCAGACCCTCCGGAACCGCGCTAGGCGGTCGCGATCGCCACCGAATGATTGGCGACGATCCGGCTTTCCGGATCCCAGCTCCGCTTCACGTCTGAGAGCCGCTTGCATGTCTCCTCGGGAAGGATCGCCTCGACGTCGCAGGAACGCTCTGCGTAGTTGTAGTAGCCACCGGGCGCCGCCCACGGCTTGATCGCGTCGTGGAGCTTGTCCAGCTGGTCCTCGATTGGGTCGCGCAACGCGGGATCCATCAACATGCCGATCCCGAGCATCACGAATTCGGCGTTGAGCTTGTCCAGCGCGCCGGCGTTCTCGGCAGGGCGTCGGAGGGCACCGCCGAGGTGACGCAGCTCCGCAAGCAGCAGCGGCGAGTCCGTCTCCGGGCCGGCGGCCGCGACGAACGCATCGATCGCTTCGTCGGGCAGCTCGCTAAGCGTCGCGTGGTGACCGAGGCCGGGCACGGGCGGCTCCGGATCCATCGCGATCCGGGTAAGAGCCGTGGCCGGGATCTGATCGAAAGAATCCATCGCCGGTTCGCCGATCTCCCGGAGTGGGGCGATCACCTTCTCGCCCTCCTCCCTGGTCCCGAGGCAGCAGGCCGTGATAGCGAGCCATTTCTTCCCGCGGATCTCCTCCGGGATATCCGGAATCGGCGGGAGGTTGAGCATGCGGACCATGCTTCCGACCTCCTCGGGAGCCTCTGCCGTCCAGTCGCGATAGCGGCGCAAGCCGTCCTCGGTGAGCTCGGGCGGGAAGAGCAGCCCGCCGGCATACGCCTCCGTGACCGGGAAGAGATCGACGTGCAGCGCCGTGACGATCGCGTATCCACCACCGCCACCGCGCAGCGCCCAGAAGAGATCCGGATCCGAGTGTGCATCCACTGTGCGCAGCTCGCCGTCGGCTGTCACGAGCTCAATCGCGGTGACGTGGTTGCAGGCCCAGCCGTACTTACGACCGAACCAGCTCAGCCCGCCGCCGAGCGAGTAGCCGGTCACACCCACGTTCGGAGACGTCCCCGGCAGGAAGGACTTCCCCCTCTCGTGCGCAGCGCCGCCGATCTCCTCGGCCAAGACGCCCGCCTCGATGCGCGCGGCTTCGTCGCCGACCTCGATCCCCCGCATTCGCTCGGTCTTGATCAGGATCGTGTCTCCGAGCGAACCGATCGCCATCGCGCCGTGGCCGGTGCCCTGTCCCGCCACCTTCAGATCGTTCTTGGCGGCGAACTTAATCGCCTTGGCGGCGTCGTCCGCACTTTCCACGAAGGCGACCGCCGGTGGCTGCTGATCCGCCGCCAGGTTCCAGGCTTGGCGCGCTTCGTCCCAGTCGGCCTCACTGGAGGTGGCGACCCGTCCGCGGATTGAGAGGTCGGAGAAGTTCGTCATGGCGGCGCACTCTATTCAGTGACCCCCATCCTGTCCATGCGTGGTTTCCGTGCCGGCTTCCGTCTAGATGCTTGATTCCAAATCAGGCGCCGTAGGCGGCGAAGCGCCGCCCGGGCTGGCCGATCTCGGCGTTATGCCAAAGGCCGGCGGCGAGGGCGAGTAGGCGCAGCCCGACACGAGCGCAAAGGCCGGGCAGCGTCCGCGCTCCGTGGCGCTCGAGGCCGAGCTGGCCCTTGCAGGTCCAAAACACCGACTCGATCCATTGGCGAACCCGCCCCAGCGAGCCGAAGCGGGGCTCCTCGTCCTTTCGGTCAGGTCGCAGGAATGTGGCGCCCCGGTCGGCGATCCAGCGCTCGAACTCCTGACCGGCAAAGCCCTTGTCGGCGATCAGGAGGTGACCGGCCAGTGGGACCCGCTCGAGCATCTCGCGGGCGACCTCGCGCTCGGGAGCGTTGGCAGGCGCCAGCTCGAAGGCGATCGGGGTGCCGTCGGCCGCGCAGAGCAGGTAGAGGCGAAAGCCCCAGAAGTAGCGGGAATGGCTTCGGCAGTAGCCGTAGGCGGCGTGGCCTGCGAACTCCGATCGGCGCACGGTCTCGCGTGAGGCGGCGCAGGGGATCGGGGTCGAATCGAGCAGGCGCAGCTCATCGCAAAAGCCCGGCGAGCGAAAGGCGAGGTAGTTGATCGTGCTCTGGATCCGGGGCGCGAGGCGGCGAAGGCGCTTGTTGTAACCGGGCTGCTTGGGCAGGTAGGGGAACAGGTGAGCGAGGCGGTAGGCGGCCAGGGCGAGGAACTGGCGGTCGTTGGGCAGGCCCATGAAGACCTGGGCGATCGCCAGGGTGATGAGCTCTGAGTCGGTGATCTTCGGCGGACGGCCCGCTCCGCAACGCGGAGGCAGGAAATCGTCGGTGAGAACGTAAATTGCCGTGAGAAGGGCGTCGAGTTGGGCGTGCACGAGGCCACCTCCGTGGTCGACGTTGCTTTAGCAACGCCTTCCTTCGGCGTCCTTCGTGCTGCCTCCTTGCCTACCCAGCCTGGATGCGGTCGGGAACCGCCGGCGGGATTAGGAATCAACCATCTAGTCGGGGCGACTGGACTTGAACCAGCGACCTTTTCGGCCCCCAGCCGAGCGTCAATCGGTGTCGATGCGTCCAGGAGCGTCCAATGCGTCCAAATCGTCCACGCGCGTGGACATCCCGGACCAATAGGACGTAGCGGTCGGTACCAAAGTGGTACCACGAGCCGTCGTGTGGGTTGAGATCGGGGGCAGGATTTGAACCCGCGACGTCCGGGTTATGCGGGGGAAGGGTCGTGCGTTCGCAGTGGCGCTACCGCCAGAGCTCGGTGAGCGGGCCGCCCGCGCCGTGCACCGGATCTGTGTCTGGCAGCGGAACGGCGGCGATGTTGGCGAGGACCTCCTCGCGTTCGCCCGGGTCGCCGCGGCGCAGGTCCCAACGCATCCCGTTCGGGTAGGCCCCAACCACGAGCAGATCGGGGCTCGAGCCGGCATTGCAGTGGCCTGTGCCCGCCGGCAGCACGAGGACGTCCCCGCGCTCGACCTCAAAGGGGCGCCCGTCGGGTCCGCCGAGGATCACAGTCGCGGTCCCGCCGACAATCCCGAGCACCTCGTGGGCGGTGGAATGGAAGTGGTGGAAGGAGAAGATCCCATCAAGCCAAGCGCCGAGCCAGTTGTTGCGGGCGAAGAGCCCCTTGCAGCGATTGCCGTCGCCGGCCTCCGCGACCTGGTGGTAGACGAGCATCGGCAGGCGCGAGTTGGGGATCCCGCCGGCGTCCCCGAAGCTGTGGGTGTCGGGTCTTGCCATCGATTGCCACTAGTCAAGCAAGGCGCGTGCCGGTGAAGCGAGCGAGCTCCTCGCACAGTTTCGCCTTGGAACCGCTGGTCGCGGACGCTGGGGGCCGGCTCGGTCCGGCGCTGGTGGCGCCAGAGTGAGCCGGGAACGGCGCCTAAAGACCGGCGCCGCCTACTCCCGCAGCCCGGCGGCTTCCCGCACGCCGTTAGAGACCCGAACCGATCTAAGCCATCCCGCCGCCCCCCCCGAGTTTGTTATGCGACGTCGCCTGGTCCCGCCCTCGGCTCGATGCTGAGCGAGCCGCTTGCGCATCCATCGAGTTCAAGGCGGCATGTTTGGCGGCATTACGACGGAGCTTTTCGCGGCGTCGGCTTCGCCACTCACCGAGCTTTCGACGCGAGCCCTTTATCAGGTGCATGGATAGCTCCCCTCCTTGGGACTAGGTTGTCCGCTGCTGACCATACCCCGGCGACGAGCAATGATCAAGCGGGTCGTCCATCGAAGCTACTCCCGCAGCCCGGCGGCTTCGAGGGCACGGTCTCGGTCGCCGAAGTCGGTGAAATGGGTCATTCGCCCGTCCTCGAACCTCGCCAAGACGGTGAAAGGCATTTCGGTCTCGACGCCGCTCCCCTTGCCGGTGATGCGGGTGGTGCCGAGCGCCAGCACCCGATCGCCCAGATCACGGATGTCCGGGCACTCGACCTTCAACGCGTCGAAGTGCTCGGCTACATCGCCAAGGAACCCCTCCACGCCTTCCAGCCCCGTATAGCTCCCCCTGGAGTTCTGACAGCCGGTGCTCGAAGTGGATTTCGGGATCCAGCAATCCAAGAAGGCCCGGTATGTCCATGCGGTCGAACGCCTGGATGATCCTCATGAACTGATTGACGTTCTCCTGCGACATCGCCCGCGCAGTATCTCGCGTAGGGCGACCGGCCACGCTGTTGCGCCAACGGGTCGGGCATCACGCGAGCCCTCAGAGGGCTCGCCGACGCTCAACAGCAGGAATCAACCTCCACGACGATCTTCGTGGCGGTACGTGGCGGCCGCCCCTTGGCGGCGTTCGGCCTCGGCCTGTTGGCTGGCGAGCTCCTTCTCGGCCTTGCGCTGCCGCTTGGACGCTTTCGCCTCACGGCGACGATCTCGCCATCTCTCGAACGCTCCGGTCGAGCTGCGCATGGGACCTTCCTCCTCCGGACGATCCAGTCTGTCCCGAACGACCCTATCGCCCCCACCGCGAGAGGGCAACGCTACTGCGCCAGCGGATCGGGCATCACCCGAGCGAGGACCCGGCTGCCATCCGGCCTGGATCACGATGCCGCCGAGGCAACCCTCGAACAGCGGCCATCGACCCGACCGCGTGCACGTCGTCGCCGTAGTTGACGAGGAAGGCACCATCGCCGCCATCGAAGCCGGCACCATCGACGAGTAGCGGCTCGGCGCCGTCGTCGAGCGTGGTCCAACTGATCGAGTGCTCGTCGAGGTCCAGCTCGGGCAGCCGATCGGCAAGCCGGTCGAGCAGTTCAAGGCGTTCGGCGTCACTCATCGTCGTTGGCCCTCAGCAAGAGGAGGTCGCCGTGGAGACGTCGATCAGCTCGCGCAGTTCGAGGTCGGGACGCTGGTCCGCAAGCTGGGCGGTGTCACTGGCGAACTCGATCAGCCGCCGCATCTGGGCGACCTCGGCGATCGGGGTAGCCGCCGGAGGTGCAGCAAATCGCGGCCTGAGGCGCTCTTGGCGATGAACGCTCGCTTTACACGCGAGAGGTCGCCGGGAATCAGCCGCACCCATCGCCCGGGCAAGCCGTTTGCGAGCTGGCTGGCGAGAGCTCACGTGCGTTCGCGGTCGCTCGTGGCAGCCCACCGAACTCTCACCGAACGCCCTTCGACGCAAGGCAACCCGCGACCGGTCATCTGCCGCCTCGGGAGCGACCGAATCGAGTACGCGGGAACGGACCGCATCCGCTCGAAGTCGAAGCCCCTCGAGCGCGTGGTTCGCCGCACATCGAATCGGTGCTCACTCCGGAATGGGGCCGCGCGCCCATCGCCCTAGGGTCCCTGCACGGGCATCAATGCCCGCTCGTCCCACTAGCTCTTCCGAAGGGAGGCAGCCATGCCGAAGATCAAAGACGCGGCATCGGAGTTTCTGGCCAACACGCGAGTGGCGGTGACAGGCGTCTCACGAGAGCCGAAGGGCCACGGGAGCAACGTCGTCTACCAGCGGCTTCGCGAGCGTGGCTACGAGGTATTCGCCGTCAACCCGAACGCAGACGAAGTCGAGGGGGATCGCTGCGACCACGACGTTCGCTCAATCCCCGGTGGGGTAGATGCCGTCGTTATCGCCAGGCCCGAAATCCGGACCCCCTCCCGCGTACTCGCTGAGAGTGAAGACACGCATCGCCCGGTGAAAAGTGCTGTGGGCTCGAACATACGACAACCGCATCAGGCACGTCTGGATACACCGCGGACCCGGTGCCGGGAGCGTCTCCGAGGTGGCGGCCGACTACGGGCGCAAGCATGAGCGGTGATCGACGGCGGTTGTCCGTGCATGTTCGAGCCCACAGCGGACTTTGGTCACCGGGCGATGCGCGTCGTCTTCACTCTCAGCGGCAACGTACCGCGGGAGGTGTGAGATGAAGAAGCTGTTCATCGCCGCGGCGTCGTGGTCGCCGGCGTCCTTGTTGCGAGGCACCGCGCGGGTGGCATGCCGAGGCTCGACTTCGAGCAGCTGATTGAGCGGATGCCGGCGAATGCTCCGCCGAGGCAGGTCTAGGCTCCGCCCATGAGCCGCCTATCGAGGCTCGTGGCCTCGGTGAGCGACCCGGGCAGCGGCTGGGATGCGCGTCTTTGGCGACGCTGGGCTCTCAACAGCGCGCTCGCCTACACGCTCATCCTCGCAGTCATTGTGGCCATCACGAGCCTCGGGCTCGATCTGACTCGCGTTGCCGTCGAACATCGCGCCCTCGGGTCGCTTCTGATCGCCACGGGGGGCGCGGTGCTCTACGGCGCCGTTCTCGGCGCCCTGCAATGGCGGGTGCTCCGCGAGCGACTCGCGATCCCCCGCCGGCCCTGGGTCCTCGCCTGCGTCGTACCCGCCGTGATCGCATGGGTCGCCG
Organism: uncultured Actinomycetes bacterium; assembly: GCA_963823245.1. Classification (GTDB taxonomy): domain Bacteria; phylum Actinomycetota; class Thermoleophilia; order Solirubrobacterales; family 70-9; genus JAWVFM01. Next base: position 9,007 of record CAWGKQ010000003.1, read on the forward strand.
TCGTCGTCCCGGCGGGGATCTCGGCGGAGACATCCGGCCAAGATCTGCGCGTCGCCTACTTCCTCGCGGTCAGCCAGGCGCTCGCGTTAGGCCCTTTGATCGGGCTCACGCAGGCAAGAGCGCTCATGCCCCACACTCCGCGCTGGAAGTGGTGGATCCCCGCCAACATGGTTTCCTGGCTCGCGGTCGAGACGATCTTCTACCTCGTGTCGATCGTCTTCGGCGCGTTCGGATTCGCGCACGGCGGGGGTTCGCCGCTCGAGGCCTACCTCGTCCTGATCGTGGCCGCCCCCGTCAGCGGTCGGTGGATGCTCTGGGTCACGGCGCCGAGCGCGGTCCGCCGCTGAGGGGGCGGCTCTCATGCGCGTCGAACGTCGGGATCGTCGTGGTCGCAGGCGCGCCGTTCCTTCATGCGAGCCGCGCGGAGCCGCCGATCCGGTGATCATCGAAACAGGATCGAGCGGTCGTGGATGATGTCGCTGTACGAGGGTCCTGAGCGCGTGTGCGGATTGAGGTAGGCCCGGTAGCCGATCACCAGCGGGTAGTCGAGGCCGATTCCATCGGCCGACGGCGGACGGTAGGGGCGCGGCTCAGACGGCTGCGGCACCTTCAGGCAGTAGGGATCGTCGCGTCCGGCGGGGCACTCGCGCCTGCTTCGCACCACAGTGACCGCGTACAGGTAGCGCGCCAGCGGGTTGTGGGGAAGGTAGCGCTTCGCGCTTCCGGTGAAATCGTGGCTGGTCATCGAGGCGACCCCGTTCCAGATCGGATCGCCACAGCCGTACAGATAGAACGGCATCGGTTGCTCGCAGGTGTTGATCCTCCAATCGCCGTAGACGCCGAAACTGGAATAGGTGGAGAGTCCGGTGGCGGCGTGGTTAACTCCGTAGACGACGACCCTGTCGTGGCGGCCGAGCGTGAAGTGGACCGGGTCGCCGTTGCTTGCCGTGCGCAGGTACGGCGTGTCCGAGCTCTCCCCGGCGACGAACTGGCGGTAGGCGGGCAGGCTCGGATCGTCAACCAGCACGTCCCTGGAGTCGTACCACCAGCGCTTGGAGCCGAACCTCCGCGCGGTCGTCATGCGGTGTCCGGGTGATGATCGCCTTTCCGAGCTGGTTGAGCGCGTTCTTGACGCCGGGCACTACCTCGCCCTCGGGGCGCCAGTCGCGATGGCGCGGCGGCGGCCGCGGCAGGGGATCAAGGGCCGGGGGCGTGCGCGGGGTGATCAGGAAAACCTTCGCCCAGTCGGGATCGTGGAGGTAGCGCCTGCGCGCCGCCTCGTTCTTGAAGTTCTTCGTCCGGATAGCGATCGTGAACCTGTCGTCGCTCAGGCTCGTGCCCATGTGAAGGACGCTCGAGGGGAACGTGTAGAGGTTGCGCATCGACTTCGGGTATCCCGCCGCGTCGGCGGCCGCTGCGACGCGCTCATAGATGCCTCGGTCGGCGGTGAAGATCACCATCGTGTTCGCGTTGAACGGGTCGCCCCCTCCCTCTGTCTTGATCAGGGCGTTGTTGAGCGGGTCCCCGACCGATGCCAACAGCCAGTCGCTCACAGGCGGAGTGCTGTAGTGGCGCACCCACAGGAAGGGCGTGAAGCTGAAGTAGTCGGCGTGCGGCGGGGTCCGCCCCAGGTAGACGATTGCCTGATCGGGCCGAAGCCAGAAAGGGCCGGCGCGGCGGCTCGGGGTAGATCGCCATGTAGGGCTGGCCCAGCTCGTTGCCCGCCGCGGAGTCGAAGAATCCGCGGTCAACCATGGCAGGCAAGTCGACGGGTCCCGTCGTCCCGGCGCCCACGGTAAAGCCATCGGACTGAAGCGCCGCGCGAAAGGCGTCGACCTGGCTGTCCGACGCGCTCGCCCGAGCCCCCATCGACGAGCGCGCGCCCTGATCGGCCCGGGCCGGGCCGCTCGCCGCGCCAGTGGCGGCCGCCCCCCCATATGCGCTGCCGCCGAGTGCGAGCAGGAGCGCCAGCGCGACGGCCTTTGAGCGGATCGACTGATTGGCACGGCCTTCCACGGTCTGCTTCCTCTCTTGCGGGCGGCGTCTCCCGTCTCCTATTTCCAGACGCTAGGTTGAAAGCGGGCGGCTGGCATCCCGGGCTCCCCGCACACATGCCCCCGAGAACTACGGACATGAGCGAACAACAGCCCCACGACTGAGGCCCGGCGCCCATCGTCCGTGGCTATCGACGACGATCAAGCCCGGGCCCGATCAGCTCATGGCCGCAGAGCGCCTAGCCCGGGCGCCACGCGCGCGGGGCGATGAGTTCGTCGGCGGCGCTTGGACCCCAGGTCCCGGCGGCGTACGGGTGCACCGCGCCGGGAGCTTCCAGCACGGGCGCCACGATCTCCCATGACCGCTCGACCGCATCGTCACGCAGGAAGAGCGTCTGATCGCCCGCCATCGCGTCGTGCAGGAGGCGCTCGTAGGCCTCCGCCGGCCGCGTCCTGAACGAGCCCCCGTACGAGAAGTCCATGGGCACCGCGTCCAACGCCATTCCGGGGCCTGGCTCCTTGGCCCGGAAGACCAGCGAGATGCCCTCGTCGGGCTGGATCCTCAACGCCAGGTGGTGCGCCGGCAGGCGGGCGATGCCCGCCTCCTCGAACAGCCGGCCCTCCGACTCACGCAGAGCGATCGCGACCTCCGTCGACCGATGAGGCAGATGCCTGCCCGTACGCAGGTAGAAGGGGACGCCGTTCCAACGCGGGTTGTCGATCCAGGCGCGAAGGGCGACGAATGTCTCGACGGTCGACTCCGGCGCAACCCGTTCCTCGTCACGGTACGCCCGCACCTCGCGTCCCTCCACCACGCCGGCCGAATACTGACCCCGGACGAGCTCCTCTTCGGAGAACGGGCGAACGGCCTGGAGGAGCTCCGCTTTCCGGTCACGAACGTCCTCCGCAGCGAGCGAGTCGGGCGGCTCCATCGCCACGAACGAGAGCACCTGGAGCAGATGGTTCTGGACCATGTCGCGCAGCGCGCCTGCCTCCTCGTAATAGCGGCCGCGCTCCTCGATGCCGGCAGCCTCAGCGACCGTGATCTGGACATGGTCGACCGCGTCGGCGCACCAGGCCCGCTCAACCATCGAGTTGGCGAACCGGAAGACGAGAATGTTCTGCACCGCCTCCTTGCCGAGGTAATGGTCGATGCGGAAGACCTGCGGCTCGTCGAACACCTCACACACGATGCGGCCGAGCTCACGGGCGCTCGCGAGGTCGTGCCCGATCGGCTTCTCGAGGACGATCCGCGCGCCATCCGCGAGCCCGGAATCGTCGATCCGGCGGACGATCGTCGGGACCGCGGACGGAGGTGTCCCGCAGTAGAAGAGCCGTCGACCCTCGGCGCCGAGCTCGGCGTCGAGGCCCAAGAGGCGCTCGCCAAGCGGGCCGAAGGCCTCTGGGTCGTCGAGCGGCGCGGAGACGTAGAAGAGCGCGTCCGCGAACGCCTGCCAGCGGGCGTCATCGAGTCGATGGCGGGAAACTCCTCGATCCCCCCCCGCGCGCGCTCGCGGAAGCCCGCGTCGTCGAGGGGGCTTCCGCCCGAGCCGACGATCGCGTAGTGCTCCGGCAGGAGGCCCTCGTAGGCCAGGTCGTAGAGGGCGGGAAGCAGCTTGCGGCGTGCCAGGTCGCCGGACGCGCCAAAGACGACCAGGGCCTGAGGTGGGGGCGAGGCAAGCGCCACGCAAACGATGATCCCGCATCGACCCCCGGCCGGCTGTAAGACCCGAGCGCGTTACTCGGCTCAGAGCTCGCTTAGCACCTGGCAACGGAGGAAGCCCGACGTCGTGGGCGTTTCGCGAGTAGCGGGGGCCCGCTACGTCTCCCAGGGTTACGCACGGATAGTCGAGGAGCTACGCGTGGCCGCATAGGGACTTTCGCTCCTCGTCCGTTTCGAAGTCGAGCCGGATATCCCCGAGACGCCTCCTTTCACGCGAAAGCAGCATTCTCCGCGACGCGTGGCGCAGCCGTGGCCAGCAGATCCGATGGCGGTGGAGGGCGAGAAACCTTTGGCGGTTGACCGCCATGCCGCCCGGGCTTAGGCTAACGCCGAGCCGACCGATGGGCGCAGATGCTCTGCGGCCAAAGCGGTGAGGCTGACCAGATACAGGAGGGGAAGAATGAACTCAAGCGAGCCTGTTGGCACCATCCGGGCACTGTGGCGATTCCCCGTCAAGTCGATGCGAGGCGAGGAGCTCGACGCGGCCGACCTGGGTGAGGGCGGGATCGTCGGCGACCGCGCTTTCGCGGTCCGAGACAGGGAAACAGGCAAGGTTGCGAGCGCGAAGAACCCGAAGCTGTGGCCCAACCTGCTCGGGTGCCGGGCCGCGTTCGTCGAACCGCCGCGCCCGGGCGACGAGCTTCCACCGGCGCGGATCGAGCTCGCCGATGGCAGCTCGGTGATGAGCGACGCGACGGATGCCGACGCTGTCCTGTCGCGCTTTTTCGGCCGTGAGGTGGAGTTGGCGCGCGCCGCGCAGAACGGCTACACAATCGATCAGTACCACCCTGACGAGGAGAACTACGACCCTGATGGACACCGCGACGAGGTCGTCGAAGCGCAGCTCGGTGCGGCGTTCTTCAACGAGCGGGGGCTCCCCTCGGCGGTCCCCGAAGGCTCGTTCTTCGACCTTTACCCGCTCAGCGTGCTCACGACGTCAACCCTGGAACAGCTGGGCGAATTCGAACCAGAGAGCCGCTTCGACGCCCGGCGGTTTCGAATGAACGTGATCGTCGATACCAGCCCGCCCGGCTTCGTCGAGAACGAGTGGGTCGGTCGCACGTTCGCGATCGGCGACGACGTAAAGATCGGCGTGTCCCTGCCAGATCCTCGTTGCGTCATGCCGAGCCTTGCGCAGGAGGACCTCCCGAAGGATGGTCGGGTCCTCAAGGCCCTCGCCCAGCACAACCGGATCGACGTCGCGGGTGCGCTCTACCCCTGCGCCGGCGTCTATGCCGTCGCGGAGTCGACCGGGACCATCCGCAAGGGCGATCGCATCAGCCTGGTCTGAGCTCGGCGACCACTGCCGGCTCTGAGGGCTGGCTCCATCCTCATGTTGGGCCCGGGCAACCGTGCCCTGCACGGGACCGCCGCGGCGCCGTAGGACACGGGCTCGGGAGTTCCGCTATGCGCGAGACACACTCCGTCCAGAAGACAGAAGATCATCCGCGCCCAACTCCCTCCGGACGTGGCGGCGGCGATCTCCGTGGCGGAGTCATCCGGCTCGCAGACTGCCTTATTCCCCGCGTCCGCGATCCCGGAGGCGGTACCGCTTCCGATGCGAAGGGGAGCCTCCGAGGAGCTCGGGCTGCCAAGAGTTGGTCAGGGTTTGGGTCCTGTCCGGGCGCGTCCAACTATTGCGCCGACATGCCTGAGCCCCGACCACGCGCCGTGATCGCCGCCTGGGCGGCGGCGACACGGGCGACGGGGATACGGTAGGGCGAGCAGCTGACGTAATCGAGCTCGATCGAGTCGAAGAAGCGGATGCTGGCCGGATCGCCGCCGTGTTCGCCGCAGATGCCGAGCTTCAGCTCGGGCTTCGTTTCGCGGCCGCGCTCGGCCCCGATCCGGACGAGCTCGCGGACGCCGGGGTCGAGGACCTCGAATGGGCTGCGGTCGATGATCCCTGCGGCGAGGTAGGAGGGCATGAAGCTGGCCTCGGCGTCGTCGCGCGAGAGCCCGATCGTCGTCTGGGTGAGGTCGTTGGTACCGAAGGAGAAGAAGTCGGCGTGGTGGGCGATCTGGCCGGCGATCAGGCAGGCTCGGGGGAGCTCGATCATGGTCCCGACCGAGTAGGGCACCTCGCCGTTGGCCCCGCGTCGCGCCTCCTCGGCGACGTTGGCGACGTGCTCCCGGAGCTGGCGAAGCTCGGTCTCGTAGGCGACCAGCGGGATCATGATCTCGACGCGCGGGGAGTCCCCGGCCTCTGCCGCCTCGGCGGCGGCCTCGATCAGCGCCCGGACCTGCATCCCGTAGATCTGCGGATAGAGGAAGGCGAGGCGTACCCCCCGCGTCCCCAGCATCGGGTTGGCCTCCTGCAGGCCACGAACGATCTCGACCGCGTCGCGCGCCTGGGAGAGCCGGGTGTCCGGGGCCGCCTCGAACCGGCGCACCTCGGCCTCGAACTGCTCGACCGGGAGGAACTCGTGAAGCGGCGGATCCAGGAGCCGGACGGTCACGGGCAGGCCCCGCATCTCGTTCAGAATCGCGACGAAATCGGCGCGCTGGAGCTCCCCCAGCTGCGCGAGCGCCCCGTGGAACTCTTCCCGGACGGTCTCGAGCCCCGGCGGCGCCGGCCCCCCGTCGCCGGCCGCCTGGACTTCGGCGCGGCGCCAGCGGGCGGCGGCGACGAACATTCCCCGCACCAGGTCGGCTCGGTCCTCGCCGAAGAACATGTGCTCCGTCCGGCAGAGGCCGATGCCCTCGGCCCCGAGGGATCGTGCCTTGGCTGCGTCCTCGGCAGTGTCCCCATTGGCGCGCACGCCGAGGCGCCGTAGCTCATCTGACCAGCGAAGCACCTCGGCGAAGTCCTCGCTGATCTCGGGCTCGACGAGCGGGACCTCGTCGGCCGTAACCTGGCCGGTAGTGCCCTCGATCGCTATGAGCTCGCCCGCGGCGAGCTCCACCTCGCCGATCCGGATGACCCCAGCCTCGGCGTCGATCTTGACCTTCGATGCGCCGGCGACGCAAGGGCGGCCCAGGCCGCGGGCGACGAGCGCCGCGTGCGATGCCTTTCCCCCCTGGGCGGTGAGGATCCCGCGGGCCGCGTCGAATCCGGCAATGTCATCGGCCTCCGTGAAGGGGCGGACCAGGATCACGTCCTCGCCGTCGGCGGCGCGGCGCACCGCCTCCGACGCGCTGAGGACGATCGCGCCTCTGGCCGCCCCGGGGGCGGCCCCGATCCCGGTGGTCAGGATCTCGAAGTCGAAGGTGGGGTCGAAGACGGGATGGAGCAGTGCCTCGAGCGCCTCGGCGTCGATCGTCAGCAGTGCCTCCTCGCGGGTCAGGAGGCCTTCCCGCACGGAGTCGACGGCGAAGCGGACAGCGGCCTGGGCGGGGCGCTTGGCGGCCCGGGTCTGGAGGAGGAAGAGACGACCCTCCTCGATGGTGAACTCGACGTCCTGCATGTCTTTGTAGTGGGACTCGAGCCGCGAGAGGTCGCGCAGGAGCTGGGCATGGGCTTCGGGGGCGCGGTCGGCCAGCGCCTCGAGATCCTCCGGGTCGCGCGTGCCGGCGACGACGTCCTCGCCCTGGGCGTTGGTGAGGAAGTCGCCGGAGGGGGTCGGCTCTCCCGTTCGCTCGTCGCGGCTGAAGACGACGCCGGAGCCCGAGGTCTCGCCGCGATTGCCAAAGACCATCTGTTGGACGTTGACCGCGGTGCCCCAGTCGCCGGGGATCCGGCCGATCCGGCGGTAGGCCACCGCCCGCTCCCCGTCCCATGAATCGAACACCGCCGTGATCGCCTCTTGGAGCTGCTCCCGCGGCTCCGGCGGGAAGGCGTCTTCGGTCGCCTTCTCGAACAGGCGCTTGAAGGTTGCGGTCAGCCCTCGCAGCTCCTCGGCGTCGAGTTCCGTGTCCGCGCTGACGCCCTCGCGGTCCTTCGCTTCCTGCAGGGCCTGCTCGAAGCTTGAGGATGGGATTCCGCGCACGACGTTGCCGAACATCTGCACGAATCGCCGGTAGGAGTCCCAGGCGAACCGCTCGCTGCCGGTGTTGCGGGCGAGGCCCGCCACCGACTCGTCGTTGAGGCCGAGGTTGAGGATGGTGTCGAGCATCCCCGGCATCGACACGCGCGCACCGGAGCGTACGGAGACCAGCAGCGGGTCCTGCGGGTCGCCCAGGACCTTCCCGGTCCGGCGCTCGAGCGCGGCCAGCGCCTCGTCGACCTCCTCCGCGAGGCCGGGGGGTAGCTCGTGGCCTGCCTTCATGTAGGCGACGCAGGCCTCCGTTGTGATGGTGAACCCGGCCGGCACTCGCTCGGCGCCGAGCACCCGGGTCATCTCGGCGATGCCCGAGCCCTTTCCCCCTAGGAGCTCTCGCTGGTCGCGGGACCCCTCCGAGAACTCCTGGATCCATCTCATCGGATTGATCCGGCCTGCGACCTCTCCCCGGCGGCGGCCCGAGCCAGCAGCGCCTCGGCCCGCTTACGGCTCGCCTCGTCGATCATCTCCCCGTCGACCAGCACCGCGCCGTCGCTCGCGACGGCGAGCGCGTCGAGGATCGCATGGGCCCACGCCGTCTCCTCGGGCGTTGGGGAGAAGAGCTCGTTGAGCGGCTCGATCTGGGCCGGGTGAAGCGCCCACTTTCCGTCGAATCCCAGCTCGCGCGCGTGCCCGGCAGAGGCGCGCAGCCCCTCGGCATCGGAGATCAGAAGGTATGGACCGTCGATCGCCTGCAGACCGGCTGCGCGCGCAGCCACGAGCACGGCCCCGCGGACGAAGTCCCAGCGGGGCCCCTCCTCGGGCGAGAGGAAGCCGAGCGAGACGCTCATGTCCGCCGGTCCGAGAATCAGGGACTCGAGAAGTGGCGAGGCCTTGGCGATCTCGTTCACATCGCGCAGCCCTCGGGCCGACTCGATCAGCGCCTGGAGGCCGATGGGCCGCGCGCGGCCGGCCGCCCGGGCGGCCTCGGAGAGCAGTGCCTCGGCCCGTTGGAGGTCGTCCGGGCTCTCGGTCTTTGCAACGACCACCGAATCGAGACGGTCGCCGGCCCCGGCTACCGCCCGGGCGTCGTTCTCGAACCAAGGTGTCGAGGTGCCGTTGATGCGGACGCTCACGGTCGCCGAGGCCCACCGGCCCCGTGCCAGTGCCTCCGCGACAGCCGCCCTCGCCTCCTCCTTCTGCTCGGCCGGCACGGAGTCCTCGAGGTCCACCACGACCTCGTCCGCCACCACCTCCGACACCTTGTCGAGTTTCCGGGACGGGCGAGCCGGTACGGAAAGGCAGGAACGCCGAGCCCTCATCCACCATTAGCATATTTCCTCAGCTAGCTTCATTTGCCTCAAGGTTCACGAGGAGAGGGCACTGTGGAAGAGGGCCGGAGGGTCACCGTGGGTGGCCCCTATTTCGAGGACCTGGAGCGGGGCCAGGTGTTCGACGCGCCCGCGCTGACCCTCACCTGGGGTCATGCCGCGATTCACCAGGCGATCGCCGGCGACCGGATGCTGCTGCCGCTGGACGCGCCCTTGAGCCGAGAGGTGACCGGCTCCGAGGACGCGCTGATTCACCCGAACCTCTGCTGCGACGTGGCGATCGGGCAGTCCACGGTTCCGACGCAGCGCGTGCTTGGGAACCTCTTCTATCGCGGCCTGGTGCTGTTGCGCCAGGTCTTTCGCAACGACACCCTGCACACGCGGACCGAGGTCGTCGCGCTGAAGCAGAACCAAGCGCGCGTCGGCGGGACCGCCTCGGGACTGGCGGTATTGCGGATCCAGACCCGCAACCAGCGCGACGAGCTCGTGCTCGACTTCTATCGCTGCCCAATGATCCCGCTGCGAGACGCGAGCGTCGACACCGGTCACGCGGACGGCTTCGCCGAGATCTCTGAGGAGCTCGACCGCGAGCGGGTGCGCGCGGCCGTCCCGAGGTGGGACTACGAGCGGATGCGCGCGCGGGTCGGCGAGCCCGGCACGGCACTCGAGACCGGAACGGTTCATGTGATCGAAGGGCGCGAGACGGTGACGACCGCGCCCGAGCTCGCGCGCCTCACACTCAACATCGCGATGACGCACCGCGACGGCGCCGCGGGGGCCCACGGACGTCGCCTCGTCTACGGGGGGCAGACGATCTCGATCGCCGCCGCGCACACTGCCCGGGCGCTCCCGGGTCTGGCAACCATCGTCGCCTGGCGAAGCTGCGAACACTCCGCGCCCGTCTTCGAGGGCGACATCCTCAGCACCGAAGTGGCCGTCGTGGCGACGTCGCGACTGGAGGATGCCGACGCGACGCTCGCTGACCTGCGTGCCACCGTTCACGCCGACCGAGGGACCGGCGAACCGCCCGAGCAGGTGCTCGACTGGGCGTTCGTCGGCGTCCTCGCCTGATTGGAGGACCACATGCCCGGAATCCTGGATGGCCTGCGTGTGATCGAAGGGTCTGCCTACGTTGCCGCGCCGCTCGGCGGCATGACCCTGGCTCAGCTCGGCGCCGACGTGATCCGTTTCGACCAGATCGGCGGAGGGCTCGACCGCAACCGCTGGCCGGTCACCGACGACGGCGCCAGCCTCTTCTGGGCCGGTATGAACAAGGGCAAGCGCTCGATCCAGGTCGACCTCCGCTCGGATCGCGGCAGGGAGCTCCTGACCGCGCTCATTTCCGAGCCGGGCGAGGACTCGGGGATCCTGCTGACCAACTTCCCAGCCCAGGGATGGCTCTCCTACGAGGCGCTGCGGGCGCAGCGGGACGACCTGATCATGGCCGCGATCACCGGCAACCACGACGGCAGCTCCGCCGTCGACTACACGGTGAACCCGGCGACCGGCTTCCCGTGGGCGACCGGTCCGCGCAACCTGGGGGTCCCCTTCAACCACCTGCTGCCCGCGTGGGATGCGATCACCGGCACCCTTGCGGCGGCGGGCGTGCTGGCGGCCGAGCGCCACCGCAGGCGGACGGGTGAGGGGCAGCTCGTCACGGTCGCGCTCTCCGACGTTGCCTTCGCGATGGTCGGCAACCTCGGCAAGATCGCAGAGGCGCAGCTCTGCCGGCGCGAGCGCCAGAAGGAGGGCAACTACCTCTACGGCGCCTTCGGCCGCGACTTCCTGACGGCCGACGGCAGGCGGGTGATGGTGGTGGCACTGACGCCGAACCAGTGGAAGGCGCTGGTCGAGGCGACCGGGCTGCAAGCCTCCTTCGAGCTGGCCGAGGAGGCGATGGGGGTGGACCTGTCGAAGGAGGGGGATCGCTTCGCTGCCCGCGAGATGCTCGGGGCGATCCTGAAGCCGTGGACGATCACGCACACCCTGGAGGAGATCGGCGAGATCTTCGACCGTCATGGAGTCTGCTGGGGGCCCTACCAGACATTCATGGAGCTGGTCGACCAGGACCCCCGCTGCTCGACCGAGAACCCCATCTTCGAGGAGGTCGAGCAACCCGAGATCGGAACCTACCTGATGGCCGGCTCGCCGCTTCAATTCTCCGAGCACGGGCGCCTGCCCCCCACCCGGGCACCGATGCTGGGCGAGCACACCGACGAGATCCTGGCCGACCTTCTCTCGCTCGGCGAGGCCGAGATCGGGCGCCTCCACGACGACGGGGTCGTCGCCGGACCTACGCCGGTGGTCGCCTAACGGCGGTCCGGTTTCGGCTTGGTCAAGCGGTTTGCGACCTTGCCCAGAGGGCTTCGGTCTATAGACCACCGGTCAAACTACGCAACCGAGGGTTACAGGCACCCTCGCGCACTCCCCCGGGCGGGGCCCGTAGTCTTCCGCGAAACCACTGCTGGAAGGACTAACGCGCGTCGCACATGAGCGCGCGTCAACAGGATTGGAAACGCGACGGCGATTGCCGATGATGGCGTCCTCACACGGGGCGCAAATCGGCGGAGGGGAGCGCGAGCGGCGTGGCGCTGGAAGGCGAGCTTCACCGCTGCTTTTGGCGGCACAGACGATTCATCAGGGTCGAGGATCATCTGACCGCCAACGGTGCGCTTTACGCACTCGGCCTGGGTGGCGAAGCCCTCGAAGCCGCCGGGCTGCGGGAGTAGGCAGTCGGCGCGCTGTGCGCCCTGCGCCGTAGTGGGCCGGGGTGGATTCGAACCACCGACCGACGGATCATGAGTTGGTAACGGCGCGTAGGAATACGAAAGCCCCCGCATATGCGGGGGCTTTCGGAGTAGCGGGGGCCCGCTACGTCTCCCGGGGTTACGCACGGATAGTCGAGGAGCTACGCGTGGCCGCATAGGGACTTTCGCTCCTCGTCTCTATGAGACGAGAAGCAGGAGCGCCGGTTACTCCGATGCGACGTACGCGTCCGCGAGTGCCTCATAGACGCGCAGCCTCACAAGAGGATGATCCCGATGCGGGCGGGGCGCGAGATGAAGAGACGTTCGAGGGCTCTCATGTGGGCGCGAGCTCGGGGTCTTCTGCGACGGCGCGTCGCAGTGCTTGGTCGAAGCTGATTGGCTCGATGTCGAACAGCATCATTCCGGAGGGGTCGGTGACTACCGTCGGCGCGGCGAGTCCTTCGATCAATGGTCTTGCGACCCCTGCGTCGACGGGTGTGACGAGCCCGATCCAAAGCGAGGAGAGCCACGGGGTGATCAGCGGCACGGGGATCCGCGGCCGGCGGCGGAGACCGAGGACTTCGGCCATCCGGTCGAGCATCTCGCCGTAGGTGAGCACGTCGGGGCCGCCGATCTGAATCTCCCTCCCCGCCGACGCTTCGACCGTCGGTGCCTCGACCAGATAGCTCAACGTGTCGTCGATCGCGATCGGCTGAGTCGCGTTCTTCAGCCACGCCGGAGCGATCATCGCCGGCAGCCGCTGCACGAGGTAGCGCAGCGTGCGATAGGACTCGCTCTGCGGGCCGACGACCATTCCGGCGCGGAGGTAGGTCAGCGGCGGGCCATCCTCGCGGAGCGCGAGCGCGGTCTCGTGCCGGCTGCGCAGGTGCTGGGACTGCGGGCGGTCGCCGAGGCCGCCGAGGTAGATGATCCGCTCGATCCCCTCCGCGCGCGCCATCCGGGCAAACGCCGTGGCGGCGGCGCGCTCGCTGGCGGCGAAGTCCTTGGGTCCGCCTCGACCCATCGAGTGGATCAGGTAATACGCCACGTCAACCCCGTGGCCTGCGCCGCGCAGCGTTTCTGGACGCAGCACGTCTCCCTCGTGCAGGTCGAAGCCCTCACGTTCGAGCTCGCGGGCGCGAGTCCCGCCACGGTCGCGCACCAGGCATCGCACCTCCAGTGCCGAGCTTGCCAGCATGGCGGCGAGGCGACCTCCGATGAATCCCGTCGCGCCGGTGACGAGCACCCTTTGCGTCATGTCACGGTACGGCGTCAAGGACCTTCCGGACGTCGGTGTAGACGGTGATCGTCATGATCGAGGCACTATGGACGCTTTAGTGCTTTCACCTTCGTTCGTCATCTAACAACATCGAAATCAGGCTCAACTTCTGCGCTTAAGGGGCGCCCCCCAGCCGCTCTTCGACCGGCCCTCCGACCTTGGAGAGAGGCGCTGCAAACCACGCAGACCCTCATATGCGGCCGAGCCATAACCCCCGGAATAGCAGGGATTCTGACCGCGCCCGACAGGATTCAAACCTGTGACCTTCGGTTTCGTAGAAGGCGGATCTCGTGGCGATGAGCCCGGGATGGGACCATGGTTTCTGTAACGCGCCGAGTGGAGCATTTCTGCGGGAGCAACCCCTGACCTTGGAAGCATCTGAAATCGACCAGCAATCAGGCCTCTCGCCGCGCGCGGCTGTGGCGATCCTCACCGCCGTGGCCGGGACGGCGGCGGCGGGCGGGGCAGCATCGGCGCCCATCACCTCGAGCCGCTGGTATCGCAAGCTCGATAAGCCGCCCTGGCAGCCTCCTGACGCCGTGTTCGGCCCCGTGTGGACCGTCATCTACGCGCTGATCGCGGCGTCGATGCTCACGGCGCGGCGCCGCGCTGGCAAGCCCGAGCGGGTGTTGTTCGTGCTCTACGGGAGCAACCTGGCCCTCAACCTGGCATGGACGCTGATCTTCTTCCGAGGTCGCAGCCCGCTCGCCGCTGGCGTCGAGATCGTCGTCCTCGAAGCCACCACGGTGGCGCTCGTCGTTCGCGCGTGGCCGATTTCCCGCCTGGCCGCGTTGTGCTTGGTGCCTTACGCGCTGTGGGTCGCGTTCGCCACCGCCCTTACGTGGGCCATCGCCGCCCTTAACTAGCGAGCCGCGGTCGAGCACGAGACCCGCTCGACCACCAGCAGGCACGCGGTGCTCACGCTGTCGTCCGCGTGACGGCGCCCGCGAACCGCGCCTCGAGCCAGTCGTCGACGTCCTGCCATAGGTCGTAGAGCCAGTCCACGCGCGCGGCGCCCGACTCCGGCACCGTGGACCGCGGCACCCGCGTCACGCGGACCCGGACCATGAGCCCGACGAGGCCGCCACGCCAGATGTCCGAGATCAGCCGCAGGCCGTCGAAGCCGTGGTGGGCGATCACCACGACGTCGGCCTCGGGTGCGCCGTCGAGCAAAGCCCCCACGCCGCCGAGTCGCGGCGGCAGCAGATGCCGGATCCGCTCCGCCCGCGCGGCCAGACGGGCGTCGCGCGCGGCGATGCGCGCAATCGCGCGGGCGCGGCGCTCTGGCGTGAAGCGGGTTCCCTCCGGGTAGATGAGCACGCCGTCGTCTGTCCCGAGCCCGTGGGCGAGCGCCCCCACCTGCTCCAGCTCCTGCGCCTCGCCGGTCCCGCGGCGAACGAAGTAGTTCGGCAGCCGTCGCCCTGCGATATCGAGGCAGGGATCCGCGAGCAACTCGCGCTTGAGCACGTAGCGCAGGTGGATCCGGTGCGGGCGGGCGACGACCATCGCCGGCAGCAGGGTGTCGACGATGCTCGCATGACGGATCAGCACGATCACGGGTCCCGGCGCGACCGCGTCGTCGCCCGCCACCTCGAGCCGCAGGCGGAACAGCACGCGCACCGCGCCGAGCAGCACGCCGGCCCACAGCTGCTGGACGCGCCAGGTCAGGTCGCTCAGCCACGCGCGGCGCCTGCCGCCCAGGCTCGCGACCCACAGCGCCGCCAACGCTGTGACGCCCAGGACTTCGGCGGCGAGGTAGGCCCAGAGGAACAGGACGAGCCGCGCAGCCGTCGGCGGCACGGAAGACGCGACCCGGCGGACGACGTCGATCACCAGGCCGACGACGACCAGCACCGGCAGCAGCGCGGTGACGAGCACGAGACCCAGGACCCTCGGCGTAATCGTGCGCAGGCGTCGCAGGACGGTTTCCGCCCGGGTCTCATCCACGCCGCCCCGCTGCACCCCGCGATTCTGCCAGGCCCGGTCTGTATTTCGTTTGCCTTAGAGGTAACCACCGTCGCGCAGCTGACGGTGCCGGTAGTGGCCTCGCATCGTCGCCCATGACTACCACGCGCTGCGCAGGAGGCCGTCCGAATGGCCGCGCCCCACTCCGCTGCAGCAGGTGCGCTCCGGCCGCGGATTGCCGCGATTCGCCCTCAGGCCCCAAGTGCCGCGCCAACCTTGACGACGACATAGACGAGTCCAGCGACCCCGAGCGCGCGGCGCACCCAGTTCACGCCGTCCGCAAGCTCCTCCCACGCCCACGCCGCGAGACCAGCGTAGAACGCGGCGCGGGCGTAGTCGTGCGCCGAGCCCTCGGTCAGAGCGGAGACGAGCCATCCGCCGAGCGCGACGAGCAGCGGCGCATTTGGGAACTGCGCCAGCGGGAAGCTCGCGGGCCAGCCCCGCTGCCCGCGCCTCCAGCGATCCCCAAATGTGGGCCCGATGCTCACCGGCGCGACCCTAGCGGCCGCCGACCGGCCGATGGTGACCGGCCCGGTCGGCAACTGCTCGAGGCCGAGCTGATGAGGCAGCCGCCGCGGAGCGCGAGCGTACGGGGGCGCACGCGTCGGCCCTCGAGCCTGGTCCGAAGGACGCCCTAGACGGCAACGCCGGCCACGGCGTAGGCTGAATTGATGCTGGCCAAGGCATTAGACGACGCGATGGACTGGACGGTGCTCCCTGGCTACAGCCGCATCGGGATCGCGATCCGCCGCCGCTTCTGGAAGCAGCGCGCCGAGGCGGGACTCGCCGGGTCCACCGTGCTGGTCACCGGTGCCAGCTCAGGGATCGGCGCGGCCGCGTGCGAGATCTTCGCCCGCGGCGGCGCCAGCGTCCGCATGCTGGTGCGAAACCGCGAGAAGGGCGAGCGCGTGCGCCGCTCGATCGCGGCGAGGACCGGCTCCGAGTGCCTGCAGTTGGAGGTCTGCGACCTCTCGAGCCTCGCCTCCGTGCGAGCGTTCGCCGCCGACTTCGCGACCCGGGAGCCCGTGCTCCGCGTGCTCGTCAACAACGCCGGGGTAATGCCGCCCGAGCGCAGCCGCACCGCCGAGGGCTTCGAGCTGGCCTTCGCGACCAACGTGCTCGGCCCCTTCTTGCTCACCAACCTGCTGCTTCCGCTGCTGCGGCGTGGCGCGCCCTCACGCGTGATCAACG
The DNA here is from genome assembly GCA_963823245.1 of uncultured Actinomycetes bacterium. Classification (GTDB taxonomy): domain Bacteria; phylum Actinomycetota; class Thermoleophilia; order Solirubrobacterales; family 70-9; genus JAWVFM01. The sequence continues at coordinate 25,157 of CAWGKQ010000003.1, forward strand.
TCTCCTCTGGTGGGATGTACACAGAGCGACTCGACATCCAGGATCTGCAGCTCGACCGGCGCGACTACGACCCGCCGGCCTTCTACGCGCACACGAAGCGATGTGGGGTGATCCTCACGGAGCTCTGGGACGAGCGGATGCGGGGCAGCGGGGTCAGCTTCCATTCGATGCACCCCGGCTGGGCCGACACGCCGGGCGTGCAGGCATCGCTTCCGACCTTTCGCCGCTTCTTGCGTCCGCTGCTACGCGACTCGTTCGAGGCTGCCGACACGATCGTCTGGCTTGCGGGAGCGCCGGAGCCGGCCGCCGCCTCCGGGCACTTCTGGCACGACCGTGCCGCGAGGCCGACGCACCGGCTGGCCCGCACCCGCGAGACCGCCGCCGAGCGAGAGCGGCTGTGGAAGCAGTGCGCGGCGCTTTCGGGGTGGATCGACCCGGCGGAGGCGCAGCCGGTCGCCCACGACGCCGACGACGCGGCGGCGTAAGTATGGCTCAGGTATGTGGCGAGTGTGAGCACGGCGAAGCCGATCCAGGAGGCATTCGACTACCTGGCCGACTTCAGCTCCGTCGCCGAGTGGGATCCGAGCGCCGTACGCGCCGAGCGCCTCAGCGCGGCGCCGGGGCCGGGCGCCGAGTTCAGGGTCGTGGTCCGCTTCGCCGGCCGCGAGATCCCGCTCACCTACCGGACCACCGAGTTTCGGCGCCCGCAGCGGGTGGTGCTCCTCGCCGAGACCCCGACCGTGGTCTCCGAGGACACGATCACATTCGCGGACGCCGATCGCGGCACCGAGATCACCTACCAGGCGAACCTGCGCCTGAAGGGCCTGATGCGGTTCGCCGACCCGCTCTTGGGCCTGCTCTTCCGGCGCCTGGGAGACAACGCCGTCGCTGGACTGCGCCGTGAACTCGGTGGCTGAAGACGGACCCGGTCAGTCCGGATAGCGCTCACGCACGGCGGTGGCCTAGAACGAGACCCGCTGGTCGTCGCGCAGCAGGTAATTGCCCGGGTGGGGATCGCCGAGGGCGATGTTGAGCTCAGCAGCGTTGGGTAAAAGAAGCGGTAGAGGATCTCGGCGAAGCGGTCGCGGACCGGTCGGGCTCTGCCCCTTCGCCATTACTGAAGGCGAGGATGCCGCCGCCCAACATCAACAAGCTGGTCACGCCCTGGCAGGCGCAGGTCAAAGCCGCTCGGAAGTTGCTCACAGAGCAGGCCCGGCAATGGCGCGCCTCTGCTCTATCCGCGTGATCTCTCGCTCCGAGCCGCGCGAACCCCCTGGTCGGCAGCACCTGCGATGTAGCCGACATGTAGCCCCGAGGCGAAGGCAAGTCCCAGACTCGCCCGGAACCGCACGGCACCCGCCTTAACCGGCAAGGGCTTAGATCCGGCTAACCAAGCCGAATTCCGGTACTCAGAGGAACGAGACGGAACGCGCCCGACAGGATTCGAACCTATGACCTTCGGTTTCAGACCACGGGCGAGTGATACTCGGCGAACAGGCGTCGTTCTCCCAAGGAATCGACTGGCGGCCCGGCCTAACACCAGAACCAATGAGCGCCCCGGAGCCCCCGGGATCAGGGGGCATGGCGGACGTTGGCGGCGGGCGGCCAACCAACCCGAACGGCTCGCCGGAGCGGACTTTCGTGCAGGCCGTGGCCCTGACGCTCACATGTCAGCTCGAGGCGAGCGGAACCGATCGAAGGCCTCACTCGAGGCGATGCCGTCGAGGATCGACACGTCCTCGATCGTCGAGGCTGCGGCGCCGCGCCCCCCGACCGAGACCGGGACGCGCAGCGCCAGCAGACGCAGCTCCTCGGCGACGGCGGCGAGGCGCCCTGGATCCGAAGCCGAGAGGACGACCACCCGCGGTCGCAGGCGATCCACCGCGTCGTCGAGCGTGTCGAGCGGCGTGTCGGCGCCGAGATAGGCGATCCGCCAGCCGCGCTGGTGCAACGAGAGCCCGAAGGCGATCAAGCCGAGGTCGTGGAGCTCGCCAGGCAGGCAGGCCAGCAGCGCGAGCGGGCCGGCCCCGGTGCCCCAGCCGCGCGCCAGGCCGAGCAGGCGGCCGCGGACGATGCTCGATGCGAAGTGCTCCTGAGCGACCGTGGCCTCGCCGTCCTGCCAGCGGCTCCCGATCGCTGCCATCGCCGCGGGGATCACGTCCTCGACGATCCTGGCCAGCGAAAGACCCGCCAGGCACTCGTCGAGTACCGCGTTGGCCTCCTCCTCGTCGAACGCCTCGAGCGCGCGTCGCAGGCGGCGGGCCTGCGCCGCCGGGTCGAGCGCGCCGGACGACGTTGCGGGCGGCTCCTCGGCGCCGCGACGAGCGAGCGCCGCCGCCTCGGCCGCGGCCACGCCCTTCGCTGTTAGCTCGCGCATCGCCCGGATCACCTCCTCGTCTGCGCTCGAGTAGAGCCGGTAGCCCTTCGACGTGCGCTGGGGCTCGACGAGGCCGTAGCGACGCTGCCAGGCACGGATCGTGTTGGGCTGCACGCCGGTACGCCGGCTGAGCTCGCCGATCCGGACGCGTTCTTGCTCTTGCTGTTGGCTGGCGGGCATTGTCGTCCTCGACAAGGTGGCCGGGACTGAAACCTAGTCTAATCGATAACTTAGGACAGACTCTAGAACAAACATAGTTGAAGTGCTGCTACTTTGTGGTGAGGTTAAGGCAAACCCTGAACACACCCAAACCAACTGAAGGAGTGATCTCATGCGGAAGTTCCTCGTCTCGCTGGCAAGCATCGGCGACCGTACTCGCGCTCGCCGCCGGACCGGCTCTCGCCGACAACCCGGGCAGCGGCGCCGGCAGGCAGGGCAAGACGATCCTCGAGAAGGTCGTCAAGATCTCTGGCTCGAGCGGGTTCGACGCCAACTCCGGCGATTTCGACATCCTCCGCGAGGCGGTCGTCGCGACCGGACTCGATGGCAAGCTCGACGGCCGCCGCCAGCTCACCGTCTTCGCGCCGACCGATCAGGCGTTCCTGGACCTGACCGGGGCGGCCACCGAAGAGGACGCCTTCAACGCAGTGGCGGCCCTCGGACTGCCGGCGGTGAAGCAGGTGCTCAAGTACCACGTTGCTCCCGGCCTCCGAGTCCGCGAGGCAGGTCGTGAACGCGAAGCGGATCCCGACGCTGCTGCACGGCTCGTTCCTGACCAAGGCCCGCGGCTCGGCCCAGCTGACCGACGCGACCGGTCGGACGGTCACTATCGCCGCACCCAACGCCGTCAGGGCCTCGAATGGGATCATCCACGTGATCGATGGCGTCTTGCTCCCGGTCGAGCTGTAGCGCGAAGCGAGCAACTCAAAGCGCGGACTACTGTCCGCGCGAGGACCGACGCGGCCCGGGGCTCACCCCCGGGCCGCGTCGATCGTTCGGGCTCCTAGAGACGCTCTCGCCAAATGAGCAGCTCCCTCACAGGCGAGCTCGCTGGTTCGAAACCAGACGCGCCCATTCCCGGCTTCGGCGTCTGGAGGCCGTTGACCAGGCCCGCCTCGGCAGATAGGGTCGCTTCGAACGGAGTCGGCCCACAGGAGGAACCTCATGCGCAAGGCGGTCTCGCTGGCGCTCGCGATATCAGCGGTCATGGTCGCGTCGGTGGTGGCATCGGCGGACGCAAGGACGGAGACCCGGTTCAGCGTCGGCAGTCGCATCGACAAGATCCATGTCCAGGCCACCACTCGCAGGACCGTGGCGTTCTTGCACGGCACGCTCTTCGCGCATCACCGCCGGGTCGGCAGCGAGACGGTGAAGGCCACGGCCCGCCACACGCAGAGGCGATTCCGAGTCCGACTCCGCTGGGTCGCTCGCTTTCGAGGACAAGGCTCGATCAAGGCGATTGGGACATTGCTCCACGGCTCCCCGCGTCGACTCGTGTTCCCCGGCACCCTCCATCGGCTCGTGATCATCGGCGGAACCGGGGCTTTCAACGGCGCGGCAGGAAAGCTGTTCTTCCACAATGTCGGCCGGCGGGTGCGGCGCCACCGCCTCGACTTCCACTTCGTGCAGTAGGACCCGCATCAGTTCTCCTGCCTCGGATCGGGCGTGCACTTTCCACGCTCGTTCTGTGTCGCTGTGGGCTGATGCGTGCCAGCGTGGGCGGGATGTTTCGCTGGCAGTCGATCCAGGAGGCTCTCAGGCTGAGGAAGAAGACCATCACCGCAGTCGTGATCAGCGTGTTCGCCGTCGCCGGCCTGCGGGGCTAGGCGATGCGCCGTTGTGGAAACGGCTTGGAAACAACAGACCGCAGCAGGAGTCAGCAGACCGCCGTCTTGTAGGCGCAGATCGCCCTCACCAAGGCACAAACGGCCGTAGCTGGCAGTAGACCGCAGCAGACGCGGCAGATTTCACACGCGAGAGGTCGCTGGTTCGAGACCAGCCGCGCCCATCGACGGCCTCCTCCCGTAGCGAGATACTGAGCGGGCGATGTCGGAGGAGGGCGCGAGGCTACAAGGGGTACGAACCCGTGTTGCCCATCGAAGCAAGCGAGTGACTGAGCGGCGAACCCTGGACGAACGCGTGCTCCTTCGCTTTCCCGCCGCCTTCGTTCTTGGCGGTCGCATTTGGCTCCGACTGCCGCTGCGATCTCGGCTTCGGCGCCAGATGCTGACCCAAAGTCTCCTGCGGATGTTTGCGGCGCTCAATCGTCGCGACCTACCGGTCTTCCTGCTTGGCTTTCACCCCCGCATTGAGTTTCGTGTCACGAGGGACTTCCTCGGCCCCGACCAGGCTGAGGTTGCCTACGGTCCCAAGGGTCTGGTCGAGTTCCTCCAAGCCTGGTTCGAGACATTCGACGATTTCCGGTATGAGCCGGAAGAGGTACTCGATTTAGGAGACAAGCTTCTCGTCACCATGCAGTTACGAGATGACCCGCTTCCTGGTGAGCTTCGACGGCCGCGAGCTCGATGCCGCCGCTCGCGAGCGACTGACCGCAGCCGGCGGCGAGTTTGTTGCCGAGCTGGAGTTGGCTGCCGACGGAGCCACCGACACCCCCATCACATTCCGCCTCGAAGCGGAGGATGCCCACGATACGTACTGGACGGCACGCGATCGCCTGGGAGCGGACAAATCGAGGTCCGACGCGAGCTGGATTGAGTGAGCAGCTCATCCAGCGGGCATTCGGAGCCGGGACCTCGAGCAGAACTTGCCCAGAATCCCGGCCACCACTCTCGAGCGCGGCCTAGTTGAGAGTGCCCGCGCGGTCACAGCGCGGAAACCCGAGACCGCGAACGCGGATACCTTGATCACAATCGGGTCTATGACTCAGGATCAAGCGGAGGGAGCGAGAGATGAACGACGAACCGCCGAGCTTCGACGCCGAGGGCTTTCCGGCACCCGACGAAGGGATCCTGGTGACCCACTTCCTGATCGTGCGAAACGTCGCCCGATCGAGGGCGTTCTACTCCGACGTACTGGGAGGTGAGGTCGTCCTGGAGAAGAACCCCTGCACCGTCAAGCTCGCCAACAGCTGGATCATCATGAACCCCGGCGGAGGGCCGACGCCCGACAAGCCCGGTATCTCGGTCGTCCCCTACGAGCCCTCGGATGAGGTCTCCGCTTTCCTCAACCTGAGGGTCGCCGACATCGACGCGTGCTACCGCGACTGGAAGGCCAAGGGGGCCACCTTCGTCACCGAGCCCATCGACCGTGGGGCCGAGCTGCGCTGCTACATGCGCGACCCCGATGGCTATCTGATCGAGGTCGGGCAGGCAACCGGAATGCTGGAGGGCAAGTTCGCGAAGAAGCGGCCCGAGGACCTGCCCGGCTGAACCGAGCGTGGCCCCCTAAGGGCAGGTTCCCCCACCGAGAACGTGCTGGGCGCGGAAGGTCCGCTACTCGGCGAGGACGGCCGATCGCAGAGGCGGGAAGTCAGCGCTCAGGTCCACGGCGTCCACCTGGAAGAGATCTACCGGTTCGGGTAGGCCGCGGAATCGCCAAGCGCCAAGGCTCCTCAGGCTGACCCCGTCTGGGAGCGGCTCGGGGACCGCCGCGCGAACGGCGGAGGACATCACGATCTGGCCACCGTGGGCCGCGAAGCAGATGCGCGCGGCCGTGTGGACCGAGAGGCCGACGTAGCCGGTATTGGTCAGCGCGGGACGCCCGCGGTGCAGGGCGATTCGCAGCCGCACCTCGATGCCTCCGGGCCAATTGCCGGCGTGCATCGCCCGCTGGATCGCCAGCGCGGCGTCTAGCGCCGCGGGAGCGGCTTCGAACACCGCGAGCACTTCGTCGCCCGTAGCGGACACCTCGTGACCGCCGGTGGACCGGACCGGGGCGCGCACCAGACGGCGAACTCGGCCACGGTCTCGGAGGCAGTTGCAGACGCCTTCGACGACAAGAAAGCCCTCCTCTCGGAGGGCTTGCCCGTAACCGTCAGAGACATAGCGGGGGCGGGATTTGAACCCGCGACCTCCGGGTTATGAGATCGCCGGAATTGGTTGCTTGGAGTGCATTCGTGCCTACTGAGTGCCGCTGAGTTACCTGGAGTTGGCCCCACTTCTTCTCACTTTGGTACCCGCTTGGTACCCGCCCTTCGTCAGGTTTGTTTGCGCGCAGCGACCAGCTCGACCCACCCAGCCTTAAGTCGCTTGATCTCGTCGATCTCGAAGCCTGCCGCACCTAGGTGATCGAGCGGCTCGCGTAGAAGGTGGTCGCCTCCGAAACGGTGCGCGAGCGGTTCGATGAGGCGCTGGATAGTCCGGATGGCCGGATTGGGGCTGCGTACATGCTCGGCGAGCAAGATTTTCCCGCCAGGCCGCAACACCCTCTTGGCTTCTCGGATGGCCGCGGCGTCGTCGGGAATCGTGCAGAGCCCGTAGGTGCAAACCACCGCGTCGAATGACTCGTCGGGGAAGGGGAGTGCCTCGGCGTCGCCCACGCGCATGTCGATTTCGCGTCCGAGGTCTTCGGCCCGCCTCTTGCCGAGCGCTGCCATTTCGGAGCTGAGCTCGACGCCCGTGAGCTTCACGTCGCTGGCGTAGAACGGAAGGTTCCGAGCCGTTCCCGCGGCGAGCTCGAGGACCTCGCCTTCGGCACGCTCGCAGACCCACTCGCGGTTGCCGGCGAACAGCCAGGTCTCGAAGCGCGACATGCTCTTGTCGTACCTCGGAGCCTGCTTGTCGAAGATGCGACGAATCCGCTCGGTCTCGGTCGGCGGAATCGGGCAGGAGCGATTCGGGCGGAACCTGCCTATGACTCGATCGATCAGCCGTCGCAAGCCGCCCGGGCCGGAGGTATCGGAGTCGCCTTGATCGAACACCTGGGCTCGGTGCTTGACCGCGAGCTGAAGCGTCCGCCGAAGCCCGAGCTGGCGGACCAGCTCCAGCGTGTCGCTTGCAGCCCAGTCCTCGATGATCCTGCCGTGCTCGAAGCGGCTGATCACGATGCCCCGCAACTCGACCTTGCGACCGCGGTGGGTACCGGTCAGTGTCCAGCGCGAGGCCACCTTGTCGCCCTCGCTGACCTGGTCCTCGACCGTGAAGCTGAGGTCCGGGAAGAGCTCGAGGTAGAGGGCGACCGAGCGTCGGGCTCCGTCATGGCCGTGGTAGGTGAGTCGGTTGACGTGATCGACGAAGTCCGGGTGGTAGTCGCGTGGGATTCCGTCGAGGTTCTTGCCGGAGCAGACCTCCTCGAGCGCATGGCGAGCGGTTTCGGTCTGGTCGGCGGTGTCGGTCGGCATGGTTCTCCTCACTCAGATAGCTGCTGCAATCTGGATAGCGTATACTATTTGAATCGTGCCCGAGGTCCTCACCCGCAAGGAAGCCCAGGAGCGAACCCGCGAGCGGCTCCTTGCTGCCGCGACGAAGGTGTTCGCCCGGCGCGGCTACCACAGGGCGACCGTCGATGAGATCGCCTCCGAGGCCGGATTCACGATTGGGGCGCTCTACTCGAACTTCGCCGGCAAGGAGGACCTCTTCCTCGCGCTCGCCGATCGCCAGGTCGAGGAGCGCGTCGCGGAGGTCGGTTCGATCGCCGACGCGGCCGAGGGCTCCGACCCCGGAAGGAATGCAGCCGAGCAAATGGGCGCTTTCCTGGAACGCGACCCTGAGTGGCCGCTGCTCTTCTATGAGTTCTGGTCGCTCAGCGTCCGCAACCCAGAGTTGCAGGGCGAGCTGGCCAAGCGCCGGGACGCGATCCGCGACGCGTTGGCGACAACGCTCGAGCGCGTTGCCAAGCGGCACGGCTTCAAGCTCCGCTTCCCGGCGCCGGTGCTGGCAACGGCAATCGCGGCCTCGCTCAATGGTCTCGCCTTCGAGCGCGCCGCCGATCCGAAGGCGTTGCCCGACGAGGTCTTCGCCGAGTTCGTGACGGCGGTCTTGGGGTGCGCGATCGCAGCGCCGAGCTAGGCAGCAGCCGAGTAATCGACCCGGCAGTCGCGGCGAATGCCCCGCAGGCGCCCCGCGAGCGCGATGCTTGCCAGCAGAAGACCCAGCACTCCGAGGAAGGGCTGGATCGGCTGGAAGATCGTTACCGCACCGGAGGCGCCAAGCAGGGTGACCACTGCCTTGTTGCATAACGGGCAGCCGACCGCCAGATAGGCGAGGAACCCGCCGCCGAGTCCGGCTTCGGCGGCCCGGTCCTTGACCGTCCGTGGCAGCGCATAGGTGGCGAGCAAGGCCCCGGTGACGACGCTGGTTGCGGCCCAGAAGAAGTAATTGCTCGGGCCGGCCTCGATGACCCGGTCGAAGACCGGGTTGGGAATGATCGCGGTCGGAATCCCGAGGGCAATCGCGCTCAGTGCAGCGCCGACCGCCGCGAGGAGCACGAACCGCAGACCAAGCGGATTTGAAGCGCTCACGGCCGAGACCTTACTCGCGCACCCGCGTTTCAACTTCGCGATTAGTGTCGAAGTTAGGGCCCGGAGCTGTCGCGTCAGCCGGTCACGACCTCCGTGGTCATCGGAATCTCCCGAGCGAGCGCATCGCGTACCGGCGAATGCTCTTCTGCGCGCTTGACGATTTCCTGCAGCTGTTCCTCGGTTGCGCCGGGCGCCGTCAGCTCGATGCGGACCCGGACCGCGATCGGACCCGGATGAGCGGAGCCGCCGTTGACCCCGAGAACGCCGCGGAAGTCAGTCTCGCTTTCGACGCTGGCCTTGAGGTCGGCGAGCTCCACGTTGTCGCGGGCAGCCTCCATCGCCACGGTCGTTGCGTCGCACGAGGCGAGGGCGGCTCGCAGCAGCCACCCAGGGGTGGGTGCTGTCGCGCCGCCCCCGACCGACTCGGCCATATCGGTGGTCAGCTCGCCCTTCGGACCGTCGACTCGAAAACGGAGACCGTCCTCATGCACGGCAGTCGCCGCAGCGTCGGTACCGGTCGCTGCGTCAGGGTTCTCCTCGAGGTAGCCGGACGCCTTCTCTATTGCTTCGCGAATCGCTTCCATGTCGCCCTTTCAGATATGTCCCCGTGTCTATCGCTCGACCGTCACCCGCAGGAAGGTCGCCGGGATCGACGTTCCCTCATCGCCCGCGTTCTGCTCGTTGAACAGCTCCTCGAGCTCGGCCTGGAGGTCGTCCTCTCGGCCGTCCGCCTCCGCCGCCGCGAACGCGTTCATGGTCGGCCCGTAGTAGGTCCTGAAAGCGGCAACCAACTCTGAGGGCGAACCGGGTGAAGTGAACGTGTAGGTGTCCCGCTCGCATGAGATCGCCTCCTCGGGGACGCCGGCCGCGGTGAACCGCTCGACCACGTTCTCCTGCACGCCCCAGGTCACCGGGCTGACGAAGCCCTCCGGAGGCGGGGGTGAGTAGGAGGCGCTGATCTTGAGGATCTGGGCGACAAGGGTCGGATCGTTCGGGATCCAGTTCCCCATCACGATCCGGCCGCCCGGCTTGGTCACCCTGACCATCTCCTTGGCCACGTCGAATGGCTTGGGAGCGAACATCGCTCCGAAGATGCTGATCACGAGGTCGAAGCTCTCGTCATCGAGCTCGTTCAGGTTCGAGGCGTCGCCCTCCTGGAAGGAGAGATTGGTCAAGCCGAGTTCCTCAGCGCGGGCGTTGCCGGCCGCGACAAGGTTGCTGGCGATGTCGACGCCGAGGACGTCCGCCCCGAGCTGAGCCGCCGGCACCGCGGTGGTCCCATCGCCGCAGGCGAGATCCAGCACCCGCATGCCTTCGGTGATCCCCAACTTGCCGACGAGCTCCTCACCGCTCTCCCGCATGGTCGCGGCGATCTGCGTGAAGTCGCCCTTCTCCCAGAGTGCCTTGTTCGGATTGGTCGCGGCAGTCATCGTTCGTCTCCTCCGGTTGGCTACTTGGCTTTGCTGGCCAGGAGCGAGACGCTCTTGACCCCGTACTTGTCACTGGCGTTGCGGGCTCGGTCCGAGATGAACTCGTATGGGTTGTCTCGGATTTGCTCGATCCGCAGTCCCGAGCCCTCGATTGCCTCGCGGTACGCGTCCACCTGGGCGGCGCCGCCGATGCAGGAGGCCCAGAGATCGACGTCGCAGACGATGGACTCCTTCATCTGCTGCTCGCTGACGATGTCGGCGATCGCAAGCCTGCCGCCCGGCCGCAGGACCCGCGCTGCCTCGGCGAAGACGGCCTCCTTGTCTGGCGCGAGGTTGATCACGCCGTTCGAGATCACGCAGTCGAAGCTCTCCGGCTCTGCCTGCAGCTGCTCGATGCGTCCCTCGCGGAAGTCGACCTGTGAATAGCCGGACTCGCCTGCGATTCGCCGAGCCTTGGCCAATTGCTCGGCGGTGAAGTCGATGCCCATGACGGCTCCCGAGGGGCCCACCTGCTCAGCGGCGAAGAAGACATCCAACCCAGACCCGCTGCCCAGATCGATCACGCGCTCGCCCTCTTCGAGCGCAGCGAGATCGAAGAAGTAGCCGACGCCGGCGAAGGACTCGCAGGCTCCGTCGGGAACGCGGTCGAGGACGTCGCGCGGATACCCGAGGTGCTCGGCGAGCGGCCGGCCCAGCTCGAAGTGGTACTTGCCCTCCGGCTCCTCGGCTACGTGGCGATACATGTCCTTGACCTTCGTCTCTAGTTCGCGGGTGTCGACGCTCGCTTCCATTTCCTTCTCCCTCGTTTGGCTAAGTGGGTTGGGTTGCGGGTGGGGCCGTGCCTCGCCAGCGCCACCAGATGCCGAGCAGCGTCGACGGAATGCAGAAGTTCGTCACGGTCACCAGACCGCAGACGAGGACCAGGATCGCGCCTCCGATCAGCGCGGCGGTCGGCTGGCCGAAGGCGAAGAGCAGTCCGATCGCCAGCAGCCAGACTGTCGCCAACTTGAAGGCATGGCGCCGCGGGGTTGGGTTCGGGGGAAGCTCCGGAGCTCCGGTCAGGTGGCGTAGGCCGCGGTTCCAGATCAGGTCGAACGGATGGCGCGAAGTCCAGCCGGCGACCGCACCGACCGGTACGAGAGCGAGGACCAGGGCCGCCGATTGAAGAGCGAGGCCGGTGACGACCAGCCCGAGGCAAAGGGAGGTCGAGAACCGGAGGGCCCAGCGAAGGGCATGGCGCTCTTGGGCGCTCATGCAGTAGCCCTGCACAGCCAGGTTCCGCTCGGTCCGGGTCATCGCCTGCCCGCCTCTTCGAGCTCGCGCAGATGCCATTCGGGCCAGCCCTCCTCGAGCCGGCGGGCCGACCGGCCGGATTCCCGCAGCCTGCGGACGGCGTCATGGGCCATGACACAGAAGGGCCCGCGGCAATAGGCGATCACCTCACGGCCCTTCGGCAGCTCATCGAGCCGCCGTTCGAGCTCATCGACCGGGATCGATCTGGCGCCCTCGATGTGCCCGGCCTCAAACTCTTCGTTGGGGCGAACATCGACGAGGACGACGTCGCGGCGGCGCATCCGCTTCAGGAGCTCCTCGCGGTCGATGCCCTCGACCTCCTCGCCGAGGTAGTCACGGGCTGAGCGCTCAACTTCGGCCAGGCGCTCGGCCGAGGTGTCTCTCAGCGCCAGCCAGAGCTGCAGGACATCCTCACCTGCGAGCTCGTAGCGAACCTTGGTGCCCTCTCGTTCGCGGGTGACCAGGCCGGCCGCGTGTAGGGCCTGTAGGTGCTGGGACGCATTGGCCACCGACTGCTTGCTTGCCTTGGCCAGTTGGTCGACCGTGCGGGGGCCCTGCGCGAGCAGATCGAGCAGCTCGAGGCGCCGGGGGCTGGCGAACGCCTTGCCCATCAGTGCGATCGATTCGAACAGGACCTGCTTACGGCGGTCTGGCTTCTTCATAGTTCGCTATTCAATCGAACTCTTGATAACTTGTCAAGTCGAATGTACTTCCATCAGTTCCTGAATGACGAGACGGCCTGCGCCTCCTACCTCTTTGGCTGCAAGACCGTCGGGGAGTTGGCCGTCGTCGACGCCCACCTTGATCTCGTTGACAGCTACATCGCGGGCGCCGAGGCACAGGGGGCGCGAATCACGGCTGTGCTCGAGACCCATGTCCAGGCAGATCACATCTCGGGCCTGCCGCAGCTCGTCGAACGGACGGGCGCGACGGCCTATATGCCCGAAGGCTCCGGCGCAGAGTTCGAGCACCGGCCACTGGCCGATGGGGAGCAGATCGACCTAGGCAACACCGTGATCGAGGCGATCGCCACTCCAGGACACGCCCCGGTTCACCATTCGTACTTGGTCACCGACCACCGCCGCGGCGATGAGCCCTGGTTCGTCCTCACCGGCGACTCGCTCTTGGTCGGCGACGTCGGCCGGCCTGACCTGCACGCCGCGAGCGAGGAAAGCGTTGAGGAGCTGGCCCGGACGCTCTACCGCTCCCTCAACGAGCGGCTCATGTCGCTACCCGATCACGTATTGGTCTACCCGGCTCACTACGCCGGGTCGGTGTGTGGCCGGGGACTTTCAGCTCATCCGACCTCGAGCATCGGATTCGAGCGCCGTCACAACGAGGCACTTGCCGCGGCCTCTGAGGACGAGTTCGTCGCCGCGGTCCTCAAGGACATCCCACCCGGTCCCGAGCGCCAGGCCGAGATCGTCGCGGCCAATCGCTCGGGCGAACCCTCGACTGCGCCCGCGTGAGCGAAAGCAAGCTCGAGCTCGGGCTTCGGGAGAACCTGGCCCAGTTCTCGTTGCTGGTCGCGATCAACGCCCTGGTCGGGGCGATGGTCGGCCTCGAGCGCTCGACCCTGCCACTGATCGGCGAGGACTCCTTCAGCGTCGGCTCCTCGGTCGCGGTTCTCTCCTTCATCGTCGCCTTCGGCCTGGCCAAGTCCTTCACCAACCTCGGCGCCGGCGCCCTTGCCGAGCGGATCGGTAGGCGGCGCCTGCTGATCGCAGGCTGGCTCGTCGCCCTGCCGGTCCCGTTGCTGATCGGCGTGGCCCCGAGCTGGGCCTGGGTCGTTGTCGCGAACCTCTTCCTCGGTGTCAATCAGGGCCTGGCCTGGTCGATGACCGTGGTCATGAAGATCGACCTCGTCGGTCCGAGGCGCCGAGGGTTTGCCCTGGGGCTGAACGAAGCGGCCGGCTACGGAGGGGTCGCCCTGGCGGCCGCAGTTAGCGGCTGGCTCGCCGCCGATCTGCTTGCCCGTGATGTTCTCGTCGTCGGCGGAGCGGCCGTCGCTCTCTTCGGCCTGGCGATCACCGTCGCCTTCGTCCGCGATACCGCTGCCCACGTGACGCTCGAGCAGGCGCGCCACCACGACGCGGCCGAGCGCTCTCCGCGGATCTGGGATGCCTTCCGGGATGCGTCCTACCGTGTGCCGGCGCTGCGCTCCTGTTCGCAGGCTGGCCTGGTCAACAACGCGAACGACGCGTTGACCTGGGGCCTGGTTCCGCTCTTCCTCGCCGCACACAGAGCGAGCATCGGCGAAATCGGGCTCGTCGCCGGCATCTACCCGGCGGTCTGGGGAGTTGGACAGATCTGGGCCGGCCACTGGTCGGACTCGGTCGGCCGCAAGCCTCTGATCGTCGCCGGAATGCTGATCCAGGCCGCGGCGCTTGCTCTACTGGCCGCCTCTGATGGAGGCGTCGGCCTTGCCGTCATCGCGGCGATCGCGCTAGGCGCTGGCACGGCGCTCGTCTACCCGACCCTGATCGCCGCGGTCTCCGACGCCGTCAGCCCGGTCGCCCGTGCTCCGGTCGTTGGCATCTACCGCTTCTGGCGTGATATGGGCTACGTGGCCGGCGGGCTTGTCGCCGGCCTTCTCGCCGACGCGATCGACTTCGGCGGAGCGATCGCCGTCGTCGCCGGGCTGACTGCGCTCTCTGGCCTGTGGGTTGCCATCGATCTCCCCCGAGGACGAACGAGCGCTGGTAAATCGACGGGCGCCCGAGCGGGGATGATCACCGAGGCATGAGGCCCCGATCGTCCTCAACGACCCGCCCTGGGGGCGAGCGCTCCTGCAAGGGCCGCGGCCGGGATCCTCATGGGCAGGCGGGGGTTCAGTCACTTCCTAATTGTCGGCACGATCGCCCTCGAACGCGACGGCCGCTCTTCGTCCAAGGCGGCAGTGCCGGTGGACGCGGCGCGGTCACGGCGCGTAGGCTTCGGCGATGCCACTGGAAGCCCTGACTTCAGCCGAAATCTCGCTTCCGCCAAAGCCGGATGCGCTGCGGGTTCGTGAGCGGATCGCCGCTTTGGCGGACAGCGTGGACCTAGTCGCGCTGACGGACAATCACGCCGGCGAGGCGCGGATGTCGCCGCTCGCGGCCGTTGCACTCGCGCGCGAACAGGGCGTCAGGACTGTTGTTCACATTTCCTGCCGCGACCGCAACCGCCTTGCCCTGCAATCACAGGTGGTAGGCGCCGCGGCGCTCGGGGCCGAGGGCGTCCTGTGTGTCCAGGGCGATCCGGTCGATGACGTCCCGCGTGTCGGAGATCTCACCGCCACACGCCTGATCCGCAGGGTCAAAGACTGGGCCGCGCCGCAGCCGATCGCGGTCGGTGCGGTGGTCAATCCGTTCGCCGACGACGTCGGCCGCGAGATTGCCCTCTTGGAGCGGAAGCTCGCCGCGGGCGCGGAGTTCGTGCAGTCGCAGATGACTTTCGATGTCACCGCCTTGACCACGTTTTTGGACCGCGCAGCCGGTTTGCTCCACGACGTTCGCGTCTACGCCGGGCTCGGATTGCTACGCAACGAGCGGATGGCCGACCGAGCCCGCGAACTACCCGGCTGCATGCTGCCCAACGCGGCCCACCGCCGGATCGTGCTCGGCGACGGCCTCCGGCTCGCGAAAGAACTGGCGCGCGAGCTCGCGGGCATCGCAGCGGTCGATGCGCTGCACATCTACCCGCTCGGCGCCGAATCGGCGACACGCGACATCGCAGCCGCTTTCCGAACCGCGCGCGGCGCGCCGGCGTACCGCCACTGAACACCGGGCGCTCGCTGGGGCGAGGCACGGCGGTACGGCCGCCGCGTGCGAATGTCCGGGAGATCCGGCCCCTGGACTGGCGCCTTTCGTCCGAAGGGCAAGCATCGCCCAATGGCGCCTTAGTCGCGCATACCGCGACTAAAGCGCCAATCGGCTGGTTTCCCAGCTCGCCGCGACCGCTTCTGCTTTCCATGGAGGGTGTCGCATAAAGGGTCGCGGGAAGAGGGACCGCTACCAACACTCAGGTGGTCGTGACGACCCGGGTCGGGGCTCCCGTATGGATGGGCGCCGCCCGGTTGAGGCTCAACTTGGCTCGATTGTTAACGGGGGTCGAGACGATCTCTCAAGAGGCCGCAAGGGGTTTATGCGACAGCCTCCATGCAAAGCAGACGTCCAAGGTGCTGGGCTGCCGGGCGCTCAAATCGCGATGTCGGCAACCAGTGACCTTCGGGGTTTCGACCCGGAGGCCGACGTTTACGAACCCTGGCCGAACATCTTCGCCATACACGTGCGCCCAACGCCGACGCTCGGAGTCGACCGAATCCCAATTAGGAGCAGGCGCTTTCTAGCTTCAGTGCGCATTCACTGTCCGCGCCTTCTCCGCCCGATCTAGCTTCACACGCGAGCGGTCGCTGGTTCGAAACCAGCCGCGCCCATCATCCCCCCGTGGCCGCGAGATACTGCGTTGATCGTCTGGCGGATGTCCACGATCGGGTCTGACGCATCGATGTACTCGCCGCGGTTGTCGGGTTCGGAGGCGAGCACAACCGCGTACTCCGAGAACGCGGGGTATGCGCCCGAGGACGAATCGCAGAAGCCATCCAGGCCCATGGTCTTAGCCGCCCGTGCAACGCCGAAGAGCGTGGGACCGTCTAGCTTGCGTAGTCCCGTGCTTCCGACGCGCTCGCGAACGCTCCCATTGGCTCCAGTCGAGCAACCGCTTCTTCTGCAAGAGGACCGCGAGAAGGAGGATCGAGGAACGGGAGCAAGTCGACCAGGAGGCGCCCGGCTCGATAGTGCTCGCCGTACTCCGCCAGCGCCCCGGTTGCCGTGAGAGTCCTCTGGATCGCCTCCCCGGAACGGCCAGCTACCGCGAGCCGCACGGCGTCCGCCCAATTAGCAATCCAGGCGAGGTACGGCGCACACGAGGCGGGAGCGAGCATTCGGGCTTCGACCGACAACCGCTCCAGCTCTCGCCACTCGCCCGCGACGGCGCTGAGCTGAAGCGCCGCACGCAGGTGGACGACCTCCTCGGCCACGACCAAGGAGCGCTGGTCTCGCCGAGCGCGCTCGCGCGCACCCTCGAGTCCAACGAACGGGCGCAAGACCTCTGCTGCTGAGGGGTTCGACCAAGGAGGAGGCGTTCCCCGCGGGGTTGCCTGATCGAACAGCGCCAGCGTGTCTGTGGCGGCGCGCTGCTCGTTCGCTTCAAAGAGGCTCACCACCCGGGCGAGCAGAGCCTGGCGGCCGAAGTTGCAGGTTCTGTCGTCCTCCTCATGGATCACGTCCACCACATGATCGGTCGCCTCGAGTACGCGGTCCAGCTGTCCGGTCGGCAGGAGGGAGGCGCTCTCCGCGGCAGCGCCGTGCAGCTGGTGATGCGGGGCAAGATGCCGCGCCTCGCGGGCGGCCTCCTCGCCAACGGGTTGGGCCTCTTTAAAGCGGCCCGCGGCGGTGAACGCAAACGCCGCTGTGACCAGGAGCTCGTGAGCCTGAATACGGTCGGCGATAACCCTCGTCGCATCGAGCATCCGCTCTGCGGTCCTCGCTGACCGACAGAAACCCTGAGTCTGGATGTTCCACGCCACGGCGTCGAGCGCGTGGGAGAGCAGGTGCTGGGATCCCAGGGCCTCCGCGATCGAGGCCGCTTTCTCGGCATCTTGGCGTCGGTCCTCTGGGCTCCCCGCCGGCATGCCGAACTGGCTCGCCATCGAACGCCCGATCAGCAGCGCCGCGCTCTCGTATGGGAGTGAGTCCTCGTCGATCCCGCTCAGACCGCTCTCAAGAAGTTGCTCGGCCGTCGGCTTCCACGCCACATCGTGAAACGCGCCTCCGTACCGGGTCCAGAGAAGGGTCGCGTTCGCGCGGAGCCGCGAGGCGGCCTCGGTATCTCCGATCCGCCGTGCGATCTCGAGCGCCTCGAGATAGGCCGACCATGCGTCCTCGGCGCGGATGCCCGCGTGGGCAGCTTCTGCCCTGAGCTCCAAGCACGCCATTTGCTCCGCATCTCCGTCGGCCAGTTCGAGAGCCCGCTCCGCGAAGTGCACGGCGGCATCGATGGAGAAGCGCGTCCTCGCCGCGCGACCGGCCTCGAGGAGCGCGGTGACGCCCTTGGCGCGTACGTCTTCGCGGGCGATCTGGTCTCTCGGCCACGCCAGGGTGGCGGCCTCCGGGCTCGCCGCCGCCTCGTAATGATGGGCTAGGAGCTCGACATACTCGGGCCTGCGATCCCCCACGAGCTCCTCGATCCACGTCGCCAATTTGGCGTGTGCCCGGGCGCGCCGGGCCTTCGGAATGGATCGGTAGGCGACCTCGCGCGTCAGGGGATGGCGAAATGCGAACTCTGTCTGTCCCGGAAAGGATGACTGTGGCCTAGCCACGATCAGTCCGCGCGCCTCGAGGGCGGCCAGCGACGCGCTGGCGGACCGGCCGCCTCCCTCCATCGAGTCGAGTGCGGTCCTCCAGAAGATCCTCCCGATGACGGCGGCGTCCTGCAGACCCCGCTTCTCCTCGGGCGGCAGCGCGTCAACCCGCGCGCCGAGAAGGGCATTCACGCTGTCCGGGATGGTGACGGAGGTGACTATGCGCGCCTCCTCGATCCCCTGCTCGCCGCGGGTCAGGATCCCTTCATCGAGGAGGTGCCCGACAATCTCCTCGGCGAAGAAGGGGTTGCCCTCAGCGGTCGTGGCCACGCGCTGGCGAAACTCACCGCTCACACTCGGAAGCAGTTCCACGAGCAGCTCATCGACGTCCGCGCGGGTCAGGGGCTCGAGACTCACCTGGGTGACCCCAGGCCTTGAGCTCCAGCCGGGGCGGGTCTCGACGAGGTCCGGCCTCCCGGTCGCCACGAGCATGACGCTTCCAGTCGAGCGCGCGACCAGGTGGTCGACCATGCCGAGGAGTGGCGGCTCCGCGCGGTGCACGTCCTCTATGACGAGCACGGCCGGCCTGCGGGCAGCGAGCGCGCTGACCAGCCGAGGCCACGCTAGCCCGAGCTCCTCGCCGATCGCCTCCGGCGACATTAGGTCGAGGGGGTTGCCAGGAATTGTGACCCCGGCGGTCGTTGCGAGCGCGAAGAGCACCCGATTGGTATCCGACGCGCCGCCTTCGGACTCCGGCAGGAGCTCGCAGCAAAGTCGCGTCAGCTTCTCGGCCGCAACGGGAGCGAGATCGTCGAGATGGATTCCCGCGGCGGCCCAGAGGATCTCGCGAAGCGCCCAATAGGTCGTGCCCTCTCCGTAGGGCAGGCACCGGCCGACGTACACGGTGCTTGGAGCGATCGAGTCCGCTTCGTCCAGGAACTCCTCGACCAAGCGCGTCTTCCCGACACCCGCCTCGCCCACTATCGCAACCAAGCGAGGTCGCTGCTCCTCGACGATCGCGCGGTAAAGGCTCGCCAGAATGCCCAACTCTCGCTCGCGTCCGACGATTCGCGTCGCGATCCCCGGGATCCCGCGGCGCCGCACGGTCTCGGCGGGGCCAAGCAACCGCCAGCGTGGCACTGCCGACGCTTTCCCCTTGAGCGATCGTTTCGGCAACGCTTCAAACGTGAAGGCCCCTCGCGTTGCGATGTGGGTTCGGTCGCCGAGGACGATCTGGCCAGGCTCGGCAGTCTGTTGTAGTCGTGCGGCGACGTTGACGACATCGCCGCTCGCCAGCAGCTGGTCGCCATCCGCAGCGGCGAGGACCTCACCGGTGTTCAGGCCGATCCTCGCTGCGAGAGTGACGCCGTGCAGCGCACGGAGGTCGTCGTTGAGCTCCTTCAGGCGCGCCTGCATTGCCAGCGCGGCGTGCAGTGCTCGTTCTGCGTCATCCTCGTGTATTAAGGGGATTCCGAAGACTGCCATCACCGCGTCGCCGATGAACTTTTCGACCCTGCCATGCCAGCGCTCGATCACGGCGGCCATCGCATCGAAGTAGTCACGGAGGAGTGCTCGCAACCGCTCTGGGTCGAGCCGCTCGCCGAGCTCGGTGGACCCGGTCAGGTCCGCGAACAGAACGGTGACGAGCTTGCGCTCCTCCTGCGGGTGAGCCGGCAGGTCGAGCCGGTGGCCGCATGACGAGCAGAATCTCGACCCCAGGAGCGCCTCCGCTCCGCATCCGGGGCACGTTCGGATGAGGCTACGGCCACATGAAGCGCAGAAGCGCGCGTCAGGCGCCACCTCCGCCGCACAGAATGGGCAGGCTACGTTCGACAGAGCCATCACGCGATCGCGTTAATCATCCAGCGTCGTCGCGAAGGCGACAAGTGTGCCCACGGCCTGCACTGGTTCAGACGACTCATCGAAAGGCCGGCTGCTCGGAACCCGGGAATCCCTGTGGCCTAGATCGCGGTCCGTCCGCGTAATAACAGCCCAATCGGAGAGACTCTGGGGCGATGGGCTTTTACGGCGATCATGTCCTGCCCCGGATTATCAACGTCGCCTGCGGGATGAAGGTAACCGAGCCGCTGCGCCAGCGCGTCTGCGACGGGCTCGAGGGGGAGGTCGTCGAGATCGGGTTCGGCTCCGGCCTCAACGTCCCGTTCTACCCGGAGTCGGTGAGGCTGGTTGCGGCGGTGGAGCCGGCCGACGCCGGCTGGAAGCTAGCCACCAAGCGCCTGCGGGCATCGAGCATCCCGGTCGAACGATCGGGCCTCGACGGCCAGTCGCTGCCGTT
Organism: uncultured Actinomycetes bacterium; assembly: GCA_963823245.1. Lineage (GTDB taxonomy): Bacteria > Actinomycetota > Thermoleophilia > Solirubrobacterales > 70-9 > JAWVFM01. Next base: position 45,314 of record CAWGKQ010000003.1, read on the forward strand.
CGAGGACGACAGCTTCGACAACGCCCTCTCGACCTGGACGATGTGCACCATCCCCGACATCGAGCAGGCTTTGGCCGAGATTCGGCGTGTGCTCAAGCCCGGCGGCACGCTGCGCTTCGTCGAGCACGGCTTAGCTCCAGACGAGGGGGTTCGCCGATGGCAGCATCGTCTCGAGCCGATGCAGAAGCGGCTCTTCGGGGGCTGCCACCTGACACGCGAGATCCCTGACCTGCTCCGGGGCGCCGGATTCGAGGTCACCGAGCTCGATGCCTTCTACGAGGACGGCGCGCCGAAGTTCGCTGGTGCCGACTCGCTTGGCGCCGCAGTCTCGCCCTGACTCCGAGCCACGACGCGTAGCGCATCCCCCGTGGTTGCTCGCAACCGATCGCCCCCACGCTCGGCGAGGATAGGCCGCCACTTGGAGCGAGCCGGTGTCCGCACTCTCGTCTCGCTTTCGCTCAGCGCGATGAGCAGCAGCAGGCCCGCCGCGATCACGAAACCGCCTCAGCGACAGCTTTCACCAGAACTGGCCGAGTTCGTAGCGGCGCGCGCCGGGGTTCAGACGCTCGAGCTCAGCCTCTGGCGTCGGGCTCATCGCCATCCTCCGCATCGGTCGGATCGTCGGCACCCCTCCGGATCGCACCTGCTCCCGGCTCGCCGGACATGCCCGCATCCGACGCCGCCGAGCGTTGGCACCACGCGGCGAGTCGGAGCCCGATGTGCCTACCGTCGGAGGTCGCCGAGCCCTAAAAGTCTTTCAGCGGGACAACAAGATGGGACCATATTGGGACCACCGGGTTCGGCACGATCCACCTAGGAAACGCGAAAACCCCTGGATTACCAGGGGCTTCGCGAGTAGCGGGGGCGGGATTTGAACCCGCGACCTCCGGGTTATGAGCCCGGCGATGGGACGATGGCGCTAGCCCCCCGGGGGCGCGACGAGTCGCTGACGCACACTTGCTCGGTCTCGGACGCCGACCTAGGTGGCTCCTCGATCATCCCAGCGAGCGCGAGTGCCGCGGGTGGGCGGGAGCGCCGGCTTGTAACTCGGCTTGTCGCCGCGCCCAGCGCATCCCTGAGACGGCGAGCCTCACCTTCAAGCTCGTGGAGGCGATGCCGACAGGGCTCGCGACTCTGAGAACAAACTGAGAACATGCCGGAGCGAAACCCAGCCCATGCCACCGGGCTTATTGCGGCTTGTCCGTGCCTGAAACGGCTTCTGGCGGACGCCGCTGGACCGCAGAGCTGCAATCATAATCCGCGTGTCGGGGGTTCGAGTCCCTCCTCCGGCATGAAGCCGTTGCAAAGCTGGACTTTCCGCAACGTGCGAACACGCGGATTGCTCAGCGCGCTCCGACGTGACGACAAGGGAACTGCCCGCATCAATGCGGGCCGTTCCGGGCCTGGGCGACGCGAGAGGTTCCGCGGCCTAGAGGTGGTCGCTGTCGAACCGGTGGCAGGCCCAGTAGTCGAGGCCGAACGTCGGGCCGAGATACGTGTACTCGTAGGTCGGCGGGTCGTTCGGGCAGGGCTGACCGTGGTAGAGGTCGCCTCGGATGTTGTGCTCCGTTCCGAGGTACTCCTCACCGCTGGCATCGAACACCAGGAGGTCCAGCGCCTTCGCCTCACCGCTGAACATTCGCTCGAGACCACCGGGGTGAGCGCAATGCAGCTCGTCGGTGACGGGAAGGGGGGCGACACACGTCCACCCCGCCTTCTCGAGCTTGGTCGTAGTGACCGCTCCGGCAGACCCGGACGAGGCCGCCAAGGCGGCCGCCGCCAACAGGCCGACGAACGCGCCTCGGACGGCCATCCGAGGCAGGAGTGACTTCATGCTTGTGCCGTGATCCATTGAGCCTCCTTGCTCGTTGCGGGTTGCACGACCTCGAAGTACTGCTCGTCGCCACGCTCGTCACAGACCCACCCGGCGATCAGCAGTGCGTCGGCGTGAGAATCCATCCGGAGCGTGAGGGGGCGGTTGGTCGTCATGGCGACGACTCTCCCGCCTGTCCGTGTCGTCAGCGTGAGGTCAGCGCGATTCCTCTCTTAGTGCTCCCGGCATCGCCAGCCGCCCTCCATCACCCGCCGAGCTGCGCGCGGTCGCCCCGGCAGGTCCCGTCTGCGCGTCGCGCAGTGACAGAGCGGGTGATGCGGAGACGGCCGCTCACGACGGCGACGGGCCTCGCCGGAAAAGCCGGCGAGGCCCGTAGTGGGAGCTGCGAGCCGCCAACCCGGCGGGCCGTAGCTCCTGATCGGTCAGAACCTGATCGACCCCGTGGATCCACCGCTCAGCACGGTGGAGTTGGGCGGGACCGTTCCGTGGAACCTGTAGTGCCCGCTCGCGCCGCGGTAGGGACCTGTGCCTCCGGTGACACGACCGTCGACCGCCATCTCCTGTGAGCCGTCCTGCTGGATCGTGTTGGTGCCGGTGAACGTGCTGCGCAGCAAGCCGCGGGCGAGGAAGGCCGCCTCGGTGCCCTTGAAGGCGATCACGTTCGCCTTCGGCTGGCCGGTGATCGTCACGTGGTCGACCAAGGCGCCGGAGTTGAAGCCGCCGAGCGTGCTCGCCAGCGAGCCCGTAAGGACAGCGGTGCCGCCGACGCCGGGATAGCCGTTGTCGGTCGACAGGACGTTCGATTGCACCGCCGACATGTACTTGTGGTTCGTCTTCGCGAGCGCACTCGGGGCGGCCACGAGGACGGCCAGCATGGCGACCAGCATGATCGCGCGGGTCTTGTGTTTGAACATTGAATCTCCCTTCAGTCCAGATTGGGATCGTTGACGGCACGAGCCTCTCGCCTCCCCGTGTGCTCAGCGTGAGTTCCGCGTGATTCCCGCGTTAGAGGCGACCTCCGGGCTAGTATCAGGAGGCACTACGAGGAGGAGCGATGCCGCGGTATCTGGTTGAACGCGTTTACGGGCAAGCCGAGGAGCAGGCCATGCAGGAGATCGGCCTCGGCATGAAGCGGGTTGCGGCAGAGGCGTTCCCGGACGTGACGTGGGACCACAGCCACGTGGTCACAGACGAATCCGGGATCAAGTCATTTTGCGTCTACGAGGCGCCAAGCGAGGAGCGGGTATACGCGCACGCCACCAGGGTGGGTGGCCACACCATCGCGCGGATTTATGAGATCGCCGCCGACGTGACGCCGGCGGATTTCCCAGACTGACCCAGCTCGTTCAGCCGCCGCTCACCCGTCCCGACGCACGCCGAATTCGGCGGACGTCCCCGGAGTGGCTGAAGGCCGCATAGGCGATAGCCCGTTTCAACTCCACCTCGCGTCGGCGACTCTTATCGTCCTCGGGGATCAGCGCAAGCGCCCGGTTGTAGAGGGCTATGGCCTCAGTCGTTGCCCAGCCGCGTCGCGCCTGCTCGGCCGCTGAGAGCAGGTAGCCGACAGCTCGATCGGGATCGCCGGCGGGTCCGGCGTCAGCCAGATGGCGAGCGAGCTCCGGCAGGCGCTTGGGGTCGTCCGCGTGGAGCCGCTCGATGGCGTCCGCGGCTCGTAGGTGCAGCAGCGACCGCCTGGCGGCGCTCAGATTCCCGTACACGGTCTCGCGGACGAGGTCGTGTGAAAAGCGATAGTGGCGGCCGTCTCCCCCGGCCTCTTGCAGGAGGCGCGCATCGAGCGCCGCATCGAGCGATTCGACGAGATCGTCCACCGGCCGAGCGGCAGCGTCCTCGAGTTCGCGGAGGTCGAACTCGTGGCCTAGGACGGCGGCCAATGCCAGCGTGTCCGCGCAGCGCTTACCGAGCCGGTCGACGCGTTGGCCGATCACTTCGCGCACCCCCGCCGGCACTCCGGGGGCCATGCCCACCTCGCTCATGCGGCCGGAATCCTCTGCGTCGCGAAGGAGCTCCTCGACGAACAGAGGGTTTCCGTCCGTGCGTGCATGGAGTTGGGCGTCCAGGCCGGTGGGCCGCTCGTCGGTCAGCCAAGCCGAGGCGAGCTCGCCGACCTCTGCCTCGGAAAGTCCCTCGAGGGCGACCCGCACCAGCCGCCGATCGTGCGCGAGCTCGCCGACCAGCGTGGCAAGTCCCTCGGGACTCGGCTCCCCGTCGCGAGCGGTGCCCAGCACGAGAATGGGTGACGAGGTTGCGGTCCGCGTGAGGTGAGCCAGCATGAGCAGAGTGGAGCGGTCGGCCCAATGCAGGTCCTCTAGCACGAGCAGGATCCGGGCGCGGTCCGAGGCCTGCGCGACGACCGCGACGACCGCCTCGAAGAGGCGATAGCGGGCTTCTACCGGGTCACTCGCGGGAGCCTGCATAGTCGCGTCGAAGACCACCAACTCGGGGAGGAGGCGTGACAACTCCTCTTCCGCCCAGCCCGGCAGGGCAGGCAGGGCGTCCTTGTTCACGCGATGCCTGAGCGCCTCGACGAATGGACCGTACGGCGCCGGCGAGTCCTCGAAGCAGCGCCCGGCCCAGACGTCCGCGCCGGAAGCGTGGGCCTCGCTGGCGAACTCGGCGGCGAGCCGGCTCTTCCCGCTACCGGCCTCGCCGGTGACCAGGACCGCGCACAGGTTGCCCTCCGCCGCGCGGGCGAGCGCGGCGCGCAGCTGCTCGAGCTCGGCGTCCCGCCCGACTATGGGTGCCGGCTCGGCGCGGGCGAGCATCGCGGGCAAAGGGGCGCGCGGCGAGTGAGCCGCTTCGCCGCTTCGGACCTGATCGACCAGCTGCCGGCACGCTGCCGACGGGGCGATGCCGAGGTCGCGCCTGAGCCGATCGGAATAAGCCTGGTAGGCGGCCAGGGCTGCGGCGCGATCGCCCGTCGCGGCCAGCCGGCGCACGAGCTCCGTTTGGGCCTCCTCGGAGAGGGGGTCGAGGGCGACCTGCTCGCGCGTGCGGCCGAGCGCGGTATCGAGGTCCCCGGAGCGCTCGGCCTCCTCGGCCAGCGCCCCCAGGACGCTTAGCAGCCGGTGGCGGTGTTGCTCGCGAGGCTCGTTCACCCAGTCGTCGTCGAGGTCCGCGAGCAGGTCCCCTCGGCAGAGGGCAACGGCCTCCTCGAGCTCGCCGCGGGACAGGTGTTGCTCGAAAGCCTGCGCGTCGATCTGCACCTCCGCGCACGGCTCAATACCCACGCTCTCGCGCGAAGAGCTCACCGCGCGCGCTGCCGACCCACCGAGCTCGCGCCTGAGGGTCGCGAGGGTCGTGCGCAGGCTGGATCGCGCGCTCTCCTCGAGGACGTCCGGCCAAAACACGCCGGCGACGCGGCTGCGCGGATGGAGCCCGGGATGGACCGCGAGCCAGGCGAGCAGCGAACGCGCCCTGTGGCTGGCGATCCGGTCGACTGGCTGTCCGTCGACCTCAACCATGAGATCGCCGAGCGCGAGCACGCGCAGGCGGGCCTTCTCCCCATCCGACTTTTTCAACCTCGCCACCTTCCGTAGCTGTCCGCATCGCCGAGGTCTCAGTCGCACACGATATTCGTGCACTGGCGCGGGTTGCCGTTGCCCCTCGCTTGTTCCCGCCCCCGTCAATCACGCCGCGCACCGCCCTGATGCCGAGGTCGTCGTTTCGGAGCGCCCGGTTGCGCGTCAGTCTGCCGTCCGGCTTTCGATGTCGAAGCCGTCGTCTCCCGATCGCGTGGCGACGTCGCCCTTCAGGAGGCTGTGGTGGTCCTTCCCATTGACGCCGAATCCATCCCCCTGGTTGTCGGTGACCAGGTTGCGGCGCACGTCCGTCAAGGCTGCGACGACCGCCGACGCAACAACGGCAGCGAACTCGTCGCCGCCGCCGAGGTCGCCGGCAAGGACACGTAACTCGCTCGCGCTCGGCCCTGCGCTGAGCCTTCGTGCGCACCTGGGCGAGGTGCGTCGTAGCGTTGACGATCCACGACTCTCTGACACCGGCGGCGAAGGCAGCGGAGACAGGCGCTACGCGACCGACAGCTCAGCCGGAAGGACGTCGGCGACGGCGCGTCGCTGCTGGGTTCCAAGCCTCGATGAGAGGCGCCGGAGCTCGAGGGCGTCGTTGAAGGCCTGGATGAAGGCACTGTCTGCCGTCCCCGCCAGCGGCTCGCCCAGTGCCTCCACGAACCAATCCCCTACCTCGGACCAGCGCCAGACCCTTGTGCGGGCGTCAACCCGCCCGGCCGCCGGGGGAAAGCCGCCGGGGCCCCGCCTGCCGTTGACGAGGAGGCGGACGCTCTCGGGCGTCCGGCGAGATCGCTTTGCGATGTCGGCCATGGTTGCCAGGTCGTCTTCCTCTACGCGCAGGATCTCGGCGCCGGGAAGCACCTTGAGGAGTTCCCGGACGGCGGACGTGAGCGCACGCGACAGGGTGCTCGCCCGCCGATCGAACTCGAGCAGAAACGACCCGTCGGCATCCGGCCCTCTGAGCGACGCGTCGTCGATCCGGTCGTAGAGCTGGATCGAGAGCTCGTCGAGGTTCTCGACCGGGCTCAGGAAGCGCAGCGTGAAGGTGTAGTGGTTCATGTCTGCTTATGAGGGCAGCGAGCCACGAATCTCCGGATCCGCTTCCCTTCGTTGTCGGCGTTCTTCGGCGAGCCGTTGACTGAGAACGGCGGGCACTTGCCTTCACGGATTCCCGGGCAATAGATGACGCCCCAGTGACCACGACCGGACTCGACCCGAAAGTCCACCTCCTCGGCCTCCTTCAACGCCGCCTCGACCTGCTTCTTTGGGTGCTTCGCACGCACTATACACGAAGCTGTTGGGAACTCACAACACCTGCGCCTCGGCCCGCGTTCATCGCGTCGAGGATCAAGGCCGAGGCGGACAGACGCGGGACGGCTCAGGTCGACGCGTTCCCCCCGCCGCTTCCGCCTCCGGCGTGCACCCGACCGTGCACCCAACTCGGGACTTTCACCCGAACTGAGAGCACCTCCTCGTGCCTGAGAGGGTCCGTCAGACCCCTCAGGACCGCGCTTGTCAGCGATCATAATCCGCGTGTCGGGGGCTCGAGTCCCTCCTCCGGCACTCTGAGGCGCGCCGTCTCCATACCCGCCGCCGCCGACGCAGCAGCGGTGACCGAGATCGTCGCTGCGCTCGAGTCGTCGCTCTACGGCCGGAGCACCTTCTCGCAGGCCGGTCTGGAGGGCGAATGGTCGGAGCTCGACGTCTCCCGCGACGCGCGCGTGGTCCGCGATGGGGACCGCATCGTGGGGTACGGCGTTGTGCGCGAACGAGGCGAGCCCTGGGGGTCGAGGGATACGTGCACCCCGACTCCCTCGGGCGCGGCGTCGGCAGGCTGATCGCGACTGGGCTCGAGGGGGAGGCCGCCAGTTGCGGCGCCCGCCGAATCCAGAACAGCGTCCTCGAGGCCGACTCCGCCGCCCGCCGCATGCTCGAATCGCTCGGATACGCCGCCGTGCGGGTGTTCCGCGAGATGCGCATCGAGCTCGAGGCGCCACTCTCCGCACCGAACTGGCCGAACGGGCTGCGCGTCGTCCCCTTCGACCCGTCGCGGGACGCCCGCGAGTTCCACGCCGCGCACCAGGAGGCGTTCGCCGACGCCTGGGACTTCACGCCGCGCGATTTCGAGTCGTGGTCCAAGCTCACGCTGGGGAGCGAGCGCTTCGACCAGGGCCTCTGGTGCGTCGTCCGTGCCGAGGACGAGATCGTCGCCGGGACGATCTGCACCGGTGACACCTATGGCGGCGGCTTCGTCCACGCGCTCTTCGTGCGCCGCCCGTGGCGCAGGCAGGGCGTCGGCGCGGCGCTCCTCGCCGATTCGTTCACGCGCTTCTGGGAGCGCGGCGAGCGCTTCGTCGGTCTCGGCGTCGACGCGGCGAGCGCCACCGGCGCCTTCCGCCTCTACGAACGAGCCGAAATGACGCCCGCCCTCGGCTGGGTCATGTACGAGAAGGAGCTCGGTTAGGGCGCCCGCGCCCGCCGGGCTCCAGGCCGCGAGCCGAGGATCGGCCCCTCGGGCGCATTGCCGCCGAGATCCTCGATGTCCTTGTCGCCGAGCGGCCGCTCCCAGACGAACCCCTTGCGGCGCACGCGCCAGAAGGCCTGACCTCGGGAGGTGTGTTCGTCGACGCCGGGCAGCGAGTCGACGATTCGCCGCACGTCATCCCACGTCGCCACACCGCCAGCGTAGGCGACGCCCGGCTTGGACTCACGGGAGCTGGGTAGTAGTTCGTGCGGCATGGAAGGCCACGGGGAGAGTCGGCGGGCGCCGCGAGGGATTGCCCGATTTGCAGCGCGGGTCATCGTCTGGCTGCGCTTCCTCATCGTGCCCGCGTGGATCGTCGCGGCAGTGCTCGCCGCGATCTACCTGCCCCCGAGCTTCGGCGCCGGGACGGGTTCGGTCGGCGACCTGGTTTCGAGCTCCTCGCCGGCGCTTCAGGTCGAGCGCTCCGCCGAGCGGACGTTTGGCCTGCCGCTTCTGAGCCGGACCATGGCGGTCGCGGTGCAGCCCGGCGGCCTTTCGAAGGCTCAGCTGGCGGCCGCCACGCGCTACATCGCCCGCGTCGACCGGGCGGCCGGGCCCCGAAGCGTCATCCAGGCGGCCCTCCCGCTGACTGCGATCCGTGGGCTTGAGAGGGGTGCCGGGTCGACGATGATCGCCTACCTCTATATCGACCCGGGCCTCGACGAGGGGACGCAGACGGCCGCGGCACGACGCTTCGCCAACGGGCTCGGGCGCGCCGGCCACATCCCCCAGTCGTACGTCACGGGGTCGATCCCGGCCCAGTTCCGCGACGGCGAAGTCTCCAATCACTGGCTGCGATGGGTCGAGCTCGCAACGGTGTTGCTGGTCGTCGGCATCCTCGGGCTGTACTTCCGGGCAGTTGGGATCCCCCTTCTCGGCCTTGCGACCGTGGCGATCGCATACGTCGTCGCCGACCACCTCCTCGGCTGGCTCGCCGCCCAGGGCGTCCTCTCAGCACCAACCGAGGTACAGCCGGTACTGATCGCGATCCTGTTCGGGACGCTCACCGACTACGTCGTCTTCTTCACCTCGGGCTACCGACGCCGGCTCGCGAGCGGCCTGGGCTCCGGCGACGCCGCCACGGAGGTGACCGCGGAGCTCCTACCCGTCGTCCTCACCGCCGGCCTGATGATCGCCGGTGCGACGCTGACCCTGCTGTTGTCGGGGGTCGACTTCCTCGGTGCGTTCGGGCCCGGGCTCGCCGTAGCGGTGCTGGTGGGCGTCGCGGTGGCCGTGACGTTCGTCCCCGCGGCGCTCGGAGCCGCCGGCCCTCTGCTGCTGCGTCCACACGGCGTCGATAGCGTCGCGGCCCACGACGATGCCGGCCGGCCACGCCAGGGCCGCCTGGTCGGCTTCGCTGCCCGGCATCCCGCGATGACCACGATCGTCTGCGTTCTGCCGCTCGTCGCAGCGGCCAGCGGGATCCTCCACCTCCGCATCGGCGACACCACGCTCCGCGGCCTTCCGTCAGACACGAGTGAGCACCGCGGCTACGACGCGGCCGCGCGCGCGTTCGCTCCCGGGGTCGCGGATCCCACAATGGTCGTGCTCTCGGAGCGTGCGATCGCGAACCGGCGCGCCCGCCTCGCCAAGCTCCAATCGCGCATCGCGCACGAGCCGGGCATCGCGTCGGTGGTCGGACCCGGTAGCGAGCCGCCGAGGAGTCCGAGCGGGATCTTCCGGGCGCCGAGCGGCGACGCGGCGCGCCTCATCCTGATCCTCGACAGCGACCCCGCGGGCGCGACCGCCACCGGGAACCTCGCGCGCTTGGAGCAGCGGCTCCCGCGGCTGCTCGGGGAAACCGGCCTCGGGCGAGCTCGCGTTGGCATAGCCGGCGACACCGCGATCACCTCCGAGCTCGCGGACGACATGCGGTCGGCCTTCCTGCGCGTTGGCCCGGCTGCCATCGCACTGCTCATGCTGCTGCTATGGGCGCTTCTGCGAAGCCGGACCGCGCCGCTCTACCTGACCGCCGTCAGCGTCCTCGTGGTCGTCGCCGCCCTCGGTCTCACCGTCTACGTCTTTCAGGACCTGCTCGGCTACGGTGAGATCGCCTTCTTCGTCCCGATCACCAGCGCGATCATCCTGGTGGCGCTCGGCTCCGACTACAACGTGTTCCTCGTCGGGCGCATCTGGCTCGAGGCCGACCGCCGGGAACTTCGCGGTGCCGTGAGGACAGCTGGATCGCGCGCCGCGCGGGCCATTGCGGTCGCGGGCGTCATCCTCGCGCTCTCGTTCGCCGCGCTCGCCCTCATTCCAACGCAGGCGTTCCGCGAGCTCGCCTTCGCGATGTGCGTGGGCCTCCTGATCGACGCGTTCATCGCGCGGACCCTGCTGATCCCGGCGCTGATCGTGCTGTTCGGGCGAGGGGTCCGCGAAGAGACCGAGGCCGACCTAGCTCGAAGCCAGGCCGATCGCCAGGAAGATGAAGCCGGACATCACTCCGAGGAAGAGTCCCATCGCCGCGCCCGAGAGCGCGCTGGAGCGGCGTGAGCGCGCGCCGATCACGAACCCCGCGAGGAGGCCCACTCCCACGATTCCCGCGCCGAACCAGAAGATTCCTGGCATCGCGGCGCGAGATTACCCGACGCCGGGGCGCGTAGGCCCCGACCCAGCCGAGCAGTTACGCAAACGACTTGCGTAACCGCTATCCTCGCCGCGATGCCGCGCCCCCCCCACGTCCGCAATGCCGTGGCCGAGCTCGTCGAGGGCAGCGCGCGACACGACTGGTCGATCGAGGAGATCGGCGAGGAGCTGTCGGCGCGGGGCACGAGCGCCGACTTCTCCTCCCTCTACCGGGCCGCGGAGGCGCTCGTGGCCGACGGCTTCCTGAAGAAGGTCGAGCTCGGCACCTCGGGCAGCCGCTTCGAGCGCGCCTCGGAGCATCACGAGCACGTGCGCTGCGACGGGTGCGGCGAAGTTGCCGCGGTCTCCGGGTGCGTGGTCGAGGACGTGGTCCCGGCGGTCGAGCGCTCCACAGGCTTCGCGGTGACCGGTCACGAGATCCTCTTCCGGGGCCTCTGCCCCGCCTGCACGTCCGGGCCGGGGGGCTAAATGGTCCTCGTCCTCGCTTCGGCGTCGCTCACGTTCTGCTCGACCATGTTCGGCGGCTTGGCCGCGCTTCGATGGCCCGCTCGCACCGAGCTGTTGATGGCTCTCGCCGGGGGGGTCGTGCTCGGCGCCGCGCTCTTCGACCTCCTACCCGAGGCGGTGGAGCGGGCCACGGAGCTCGGTATGTCGGTGCGGGTCCCGATCGGAAGCGTGCTGGCGGGCTTCCTCGTCTTCTACGTCGTCGAGCGGTTCATCCACCGGCACGACGAGCACGGCCACCTGACCGGGCCCGACCCGGCCGGCCTGGCCGGCGCGACGGGTTTCGTCGTCCACTCCTTCTTCGACGGCCTCGCGATCGGCCTCGGCTTCCAGATCGACACCGGCGTCGGGCTGATCGTCACCGCGGCGGTGGTCGGGCACGACTTCTCCGACGGCCTCAACACCGTCTCCTACCTGGTGGCGCACCGCCATCCGGAAGCCCGATCGCGGCGCTTTCTGATCGCCGACGCGATCGCCCCGCTGCTCGGCGCCCTCGTGGCGACGCTCCTCCCGATCCCGGACGAGGTCTTCCCCGTGGCACTGGGCTTCTTCTCCGGGCTCTTCATCTACGCGGCGACGGTGAACCTTCTCCCGAGCTCACAGGGGCTGGCCGCCTCGCAGGCGATCCCGGCGACGCTCGCCGGCGCCGCGGCGATGCTCGCGATCGCGCAATTCGCTTGATCCGCCCGCCCGAATGTGCATAGACTCCGCAGCGGTGGGACGGAGCCCTCGCAACCTGGCAGGACTCGCGATCGTGGTAATCGCGCTTGCGATCCCCGCCTCCGCCTCGGCCAAGGGCTTCACCAACGGCGTCACCGCCGGCGAGGTCACCGCCACCTCGGCGATCATCTGGGCGCAGACGGAGAAGCCTGGGAAGGTCGTGGGAGTCCTCATCCCGAAGTCGGGCAAGTCCATCCATCTCGCGGGCCTGAGGGCCACGAAGAGGACCGACAACACCGTCCAGACGAGGGTGAAGGGGCTCAAGCCCGGAACGGACTACAGCTACCAGTTCTGCCTCCTGGACGCGAAGAACTCGTGCAGCGACAAGGGCAGCTTCCAGACCGCACCGAAACCGTCGCAGAACGCGACCATCCGCTTCTCCTACTCCGGTGACGAGACCGGCGTTGCGAAGAAGGGCCAGAAGAAGCCGTTCTGGGGCGACTTCAAGGCCTCCAAGTCGATGGCCGGCGAGAACAACGACTTCAACATCGACTTCGGCGACACGATCTACTCGGACCCCGAGGTGCCAGGCGCCAAGACCGCGCTGACCGAGAAGCAGAAGTGGCAGATGTACCGCAAGAAGCTCGCGGTGAAGAACATGCGCACGCTCCGCGAGGCCACCGGCCTCTACAACCACTGGGACGACCACGAGTTCATCAACGACTTCTCGATCCCTGAGGACGGCAAGGCGCTCTACAAGGCCGGGGTGAGCGCGTTCCGCACCTACGAGCCGGTGACCTATTCGAGCAAGACGGGCATCTACCGCAGCGAGCGCTGGGGGAAGAACCTCGAGATCTTCTTCCTCGACGAGCGCTCCTTCCGCAGCGCGAAGGCGTCGGCGAACGGCGTCTGCGACAACCCCTCCACCCCGGGCTCACCGGACCTCGCCCCCACCGCGCCCCAGAGCACGCGGGACCTGTTCGCGGCGCTCGTTCCAGCGCTCTCGACGCCGGTGACGCAGGCGTGCCTCAACACGATCAACAGCCCGAACCGCACCTTCCTCGGCAAGAAGCAGCTCGCCACCTTCCTGAACGCCGTCAAGTCGTCGGACGCGACCTGGAAGGTCGTGATGAACGAGGACCCGATCCAGCAGTTCTACGCGCTGCCGTATGACCGCTGGGAGGGCTACTCGTACGAGCGCCTCCAGCTCCTCAACGGGCTTCAGGCGGCAAACGTCGACCACCTCGTCTTCCTGACGACGGACACTCACGCGTCGTTCGCCAACGTGGTTCGCGACCGCACGCTGCCGGGCGACTCCGCGCCCTCGAATGCGCCCGCGGCCCCCACGGACACGCCTTACAGCGACTTCATCGTCGGCCCGGTCGCGACCAAGCCGTTCGATCAGGAGATCGACGACACGACCGGGCAGGCCGGGAGCGGCCACCTCGTGGGCCAGTTCTTCTTCAAGCCCCCGCCGCCGAACGGCGTCGGGATGCAGTGCGTGCAGGGGAACCTGAACAGCTACGCGGAGGTGACGGTCACCTCCGGCACGCTCAAGGTCGAGTACAAGAACGAGAACGGCGGTCCGGTCACCGACGAGGTTGACCACACCACTTGCGGGCCGTACACCCTCACGCACTAAGCACCGTCGGCAAGATCGCGATCCCTGACGAGATCCTCTCCAAGCGCGGTCCGTTGACGCCCGGCGAACGCGAGCTCATGGAGACGCACACGCTGGTCGGCGAGCGGATACTCACGGCCGCCCGGTCATGGCGCCCGTGGCCGCGATCGTTCACCACTCGCACGAGCGGTGGGACGGCGCCGGCTACCCCGACGGCCTCGGCGGCGAGGACATCCCGCTCGGCTCCAGGCTCATCTTCATCTGCGACAGCTTCGAGGCGATGACCACCGGCCGGCCCTACCGGGCGTCGAGCAGCGTCGAGGACGCGATCGCGGAGCTTCGCCGATGCGCGGGAAGCCCGTTCGATCCGGACCTCGTCGAGTTCTTCTGTTGCTCCGTCGCACCGCAGATCGCGCTCGAGCGCGCGGCGCGCGGCGCGCTTCCGGTCGACGCGAGCTAGCGCGACCCTCGCGCGTTAGCCTCGGATCGGTGGACCGCCGATCCCGCGCCACCTCGATCTCGCTCGTCCTGGCTTCCGTTCTCTCGGTTCAGACCGGCGCTGCCGCGGCCACCACGCTCTTCGTCCACGTCGGCCCGGCCGGGGCGGTGCTGCTGCGCACCGCCTTTGCCGCCGTCGCGCTCGTCGCCCTCTGGCGCCCCTCGTTTCGCGGCCACGGCCCGCGCGCGATGCGACTCGCCGCACTCCTCGGCATTGTGCTGGCGGGGATGAACCTGAGCTTCTATGCCGCACTCGACCGGATCCCCCTGGGCGTCGCGGTCACGTTCGAGTTCATCGGGCCGCTCGGCGTCGCCATCGCGGGGTCAAGACGGCCCGTCGACTTCGCCTGGGCGCTCTTCGCCGCCGGCGGAGTAGCGCTCTTCTCGCCCGGGATCGGAGACTCACTCGACGCGCTCGGAGTGGGCTTCGCCCTTCTAGCAGGGATCTTCTGGGCCGCCTACATCTATCTGACGGCGAAGGTGGGCCGAGCGTTCCGGCGCGGAGACGGCCTCGCCCTGGCAATGGTTGTGTCGTCGGTCCTCCTCCTGCCCGGCGGGGTCGCCAGCGGGGGAGGTGATCTGCTCGACATCTCCGTGCTCGCAGTCGGCGCCGGGGTCGCCCTGCTGAGCTCGGCGATCCCGTATTCGCTGGAGCTCGAGGCGCTGCGCCGGCTGCCCGAGAGCACGTTCGGCGTGCTGATGAGCCTCGAGCCCGCCGTCGCCGCGTTGGTCGGCCTCGTCTTCCTGGACCAGACGCTGCCGGCCCGTGAGTTCGTGGCGATCGGGCTCGTGGTCATCGCGAGCGCGGGCGCGCTCGGCACTGCGCGCGCACCGGCGCCGGTGGAGGCGTAGCGCCGCCCCTACGCCGAACGTCCCACGCTACCCGCCATAGCCCCGACTGCGGGACGTTCGCCGGGTTGGATGCCACGACCGAGGACGAAATCCGCGCAGCGCTCGGCGATCATGACCGTCGGCGCGTGGGTGTTGCCCGAGGTAACCCGAGGCATCACCGAGGCGTCCGCCACGCGAAGCGCCTCGATTCCGTGGAAGCGGAGCTCCGGATCGACCACGCCCTCGCCGGGTGGGCCGATTCGGCACGTGCAGCTCGGGTGGTATTCGTGCTCGCACGTCGCCCGCAGCCACGCGATGAGCGAGTCGCGATCGGCGATCCCCCCGCCGGGGTTGAGCTCTTCGCCCAGCAGCGGCCCGAGCGGGGGCGTCGCGGCGATCTCGCGGATGAGCTCGATCGCGCGCGTGACCGCGTCGATCTCCTCGTCGTGCGAGAGCATGTTGTTGAGAATCCGGGGGTGATCCGCGGGGTCGGCCGAGCGGAGCCGGACCGATCCGCGCGACCTCGGGCCGAGGTACGCGGCGGCAATCGTCATCGCGGGCGCGCCGGTCTTGCGGAAGCCGTGCTCCCAGAAGTACACCGGGGCGAAGGCGATCTGAAAGTCCGGCGCCGGCAGCGAGCCGGCCGAGCGCCAGTGGATGAGCGCCTCGGCCACGGTCGAGGAGAGCTTGCCCCGATGCGTGGCGACCCATTGGGCGGCGTACTTGGGATGGGTGGCGTCGTCGAGCGTCGGCAGCTCGCGGGTGCGCCAGTTGAGGAAGGCCATCGGGTGCTCCATCAGGTTCTCGCCGACGGCCGGAGCGTCGGCCACGACCTCGATCCCATGCTCGCGCAGCTGGGCGGCGGGCCCGAGGCCGGAGAGCATGAGGAGCTGCGGGGAGCCGTAGGCGCCCGCGGCGAGGATCACCTCGCGCTCCGCGCGGGCGCGCACAACGCGGCCGCCCCGCGAGTACTCGACGCCCGTCGCCCGGCCGCTCTCGACGATGACCCGGTGGGCCAGCGCTTTCGCGGTTACCTGAAGCGAGTCGCGCTTTCTGGCCGGACGGAGGAACGCGTCGGCGGCCGACCAGCGACGGCCGCCCTTGGTCGTCGTCTGCATGATCCCCACGCCGTCCTGGCGCGCGCCGTTGAAGTCGGGGTTCCGCTCGATGCCGAGCGCCGCCGCGGAGTCGATGAAGCGGTCGCAATGCGGCGAGAGCCAGCGCTTCGCCGTGACGTGCAGCTCGCCCGAGGTCCCGTGGTAGGAGTCCGCGATCTCGGCGTTCCGTTCAGACCGCTTGAAGTAGGGCAGGACCTCGTCGTAGGACCAGCCGTCCGCCCCGTCGTCGGCGGCCCACCGGTCATAGTCGGACTGATGCCCCCGGATGTACATCATCGCGTTCATCGACGACGAGCCGCCGAGCATGCGACCCCGCGGGAGGTAGATGCGGCGGCCGTAGAGGGCCGGCTCGGGCTCGGACATGTAGTTCCAGTCGCGCACGGTCTGGAAGGTCGCGGGGAACGCGGCCGGGGCGCGAACCGCGATATTGCGATCGGAGCCTCCGGCCTCGAGCAGAAGGACGCGTGAGCCATCGGCGCTGAGGCGATTCGCGAGCACGCATCCCGCGGATCCGGCGCCGACGATGATGTAGTCGAAGCTCTCCATGCCTCGGGCAGAGCCTAACCTCCGTGGATGGCGGGCGACGGAGCGCTCACACGACGCAGGCTGGTGGGAGGTGCCGCGATCGCCGCCGGGGCCATCGCCGTGGGCCCTGGCTTCATCGCCTCGCTGCGCTCCCGGCAGGCGCGGAGCCGGAGCGTCGTCGTCGTGGGCGCCGGCCTCGCCGGCCTCGCGGCCGCGTACGAGCTCGAGCGGGCGGGCTTTTCCGTCACGGTCCTCGAGGCGCGGGAGCGGGTAGGCGGCACAGCGCGGCCGGCACGGGGTGATGATCGCCTACGCAGCGGGCGCACGCAGTCGCGGGATGGAGCGGAGGCCGCCCCGGGCTCGCGAGGCGACGGGCCTCGACCGGGCTTACGCAGGCGGCGGCCGGGCCTCCGATCGCCGGCGCCTTCGCTGCCTGGGCAACCGACCCCCCCTTGCCGGCGGCGGCTGGGCGGCCCCGGCGCCGGGCCAGATGAGGGAGTTCTTCGACGTGCTGCGCCGTCCCGCGGGCCGGATCCACCTCGCCGGCGAGCACACGGACGATCGCTTTCCGGGATACATGGAGGGCGCCGCTCGCAGCGGAGTACGCGCGGCGGCAGCGATCGAGCGCGCTGCCTGACCGCGAACGTCCCTCGGGCCCGCCCATAGCCCCTAGCGAGGGACGTTCAGGCGTTTGGCCTCGAACCCGGGGCACTCCTCGACGGGAAGCCGCGGGTAGCGCGGGTACGCCGGGTCGGCGCGCGAGCGCTCGCACAGCGAAAACTCGGAGCCGCGGGTGTTCCGGATGAGTCGCTGGTGCAGGCACCGGTCGCAGAGGCCGGCGGGCGGTCTCGACATGGGCTGAGTATTGCCGCCCGGCTAATACTTCACTTTGTATAGTCAGTTTTCGATGGCGACCTTCCGGCGGCTACTGGGATTCCTGCGCCCCTACCGCCGATCCGTCATCGCCTCGCTTCTGTTCGCCTGGGCCGCGATGGGGATGACCGTGCTCATCCCCTACCTGGTCGGGCGAACGGTGAACGCGATCGAGCGCGACGACTCGAGCGCGATCGTCCCGCTGGCGCTGGCGATCCTCGGCGCGGCGCTGCTTCGACTCGGGCTCACGTTCGTCCGCCGCCTTGTCGCCGGCAAGGTCTCGGTCAGCGTCGAATACGACCTGCGCGAGCGGTTCTACGCGCACCTGCAGCGGCTGGAGCTCGGGTTCTTCGACCACCAGCAGACCGGGCAGCTCATGTCGCGGGCCACGGTTGACCTTCAGGGCATCCGCTTCTTCCTGGGGTACGGCCTCATCTTCCTGACCCAGAACGCGCTCACGCTGTTGCTCGCGGGCGCCGTGATGTTCGCGATCAAGCCCGATCTCGCCGCGCTCGCGCTGCTGCCGGTGCCGATCGTGGTGCTGACCGCGATGCGCTACAACCGGCGGTCCCGGCCGGCGGTGCAGGAGATCCAGCAGCGCCTCGCCGAGCTGACCGCCGAGGCGGAGGAGTCGATATCCGGGATCCGGATCGTCAAGGCGTTCGCCCGGGAACGGCACATGCTCGAGCGCTTCCGTCACGCGGTGAGCAGGGTCTTCGACCAGAACGTGTACTCGACCAGGCTGAGCTCGTTCTACTCGCCGCTTCTCGGGTTCCTGCCGAGCCTCGGGCTCGCGGTGATCCTGCTCGTCGGCGGGCGCGAGGTGATCAACGGCGGGCTCAGCCTCGGCAACTTCACCGCCTTCTACACGTACCTGCTGATGCTCATCTCGCCGATGCGCATCCTCGGCACGGCGCTCGGCATGGCGCAGCGCGCCGTGGCCTCGGGCAACCGAATGTTCGAGATCCTCGACCGCGAGCCGCGAATCGAGAGCCCGCCGAATGCGCCGCCCCTGCCGGAGGGGCCCGGCCGCGTGGCGCTCCGCGGCGTCGGACTGACCTACCGCGACGTGCCCGCGCTCCGCGACGTGGACCTAGAGGTGGAGGCTGGAAAGACCGTGGCGCTCGTTGGCCCCAGCGGGTCAGGCAAGACGAGCCTCGTCGCGCTGCTAGCGCGCCTCTACGACCCGACTGAGGGATCGGTCGAGATCGACGGCGCCGACCTACGGGAGATCGAACTGCGCTCCCTCCGCTCCGAGGTCGCGTTCGTCGCGGACGACAGCTTCCTGTTCTCCGCAAGCGTGGCCGAGAACATCGCCTACGCCCGCCCCGAGGCGACCGCCGAGGAGATCGAGCGGGCGGCACGAAGGGCACAGGCGCATGGGTTCATCACCGCCCTGCCCGAGGGCTACGAGACGCGGATCGGCGAGCGCGGCCTGACTCTGTCCGGAGGGCAGCGGCAGCGCATCGCGATCGCCCGCGCCCTGGTCGCCAACCCGCGGATCCTGGTGCTCGACGACGCGACGTCGTCGGTGGACGCCAGGACCGAGGCGGCCATCCGGCGCGGCCTGGCGGAGGCGATGGCGGGCAGGACGACCTTCATCGTCGCGCACCGCCTCTCCACGATTTCGCTCGCCGACGAGGTGATCGTGCTCGACGCGGGCCGCATCGTCGACCGCGGGACGCACTCCGACCTCCTCGAGCGCTGCCCGCTCTACGCCGAGATAGCCGACCACGGCACAGAGGACTCCGTATACCTGCAGCGGGACCTCGAGGAGCGGGCGGAGGTGGCGCGGCTGTGAGGGGCCGGGCACCTGACAACGGCAATCGCAACGCCGATCCCGTAACCGAGCGCGATCCCGAGATCCAGGGATCGGCGGTCGCCGAGCAGACCGAGGACGACGCGAACCAGCCGGGTCGCCTTGCGGGGACGTTGCTTCTCATCCGCGACCTGTGGCGGCTCCTTCGCGGCGAGGACCAGCGCGGGCGGAAGGTTCGCTGGATGCTCGGCCTGTTGCGACCCTACCGGCGGCGGGTGTACGCGATGCTCGTCGCCCTCGTGCTCGCCACGGCCGCGGGCCTTGCGCCTCCCTATCTGGCCGGGCTCGCGATCGACAAGGGGATCAAGCCGGGCGACATCTCGGCGCTCGATTGGATCGTCGCCGCGTTCGTCGCCTCGGCGCTCCTCTACTGGGCGGCGAGCTACGCGCAGAGCTACCTCACGGGCTGGGTCGGCGAGCGCGCGCTTCAGGACCTGCGCGAGGAGATCTACGTCCACCTCCAGGACATGTCGATCAGCTTCTTCACTCGGCGCAAGCCGGGGGTGCTCATCTCGCGGCTGACGAACGACGTCGAGGCCCTCAACAACCTCGTCACCGACGGGATCGTGACGCTCTTCTCGAGCGTGCTGACGCTCGTCGGTGTCGTGGTGATCATGCTCCTGCTCGACTTCAGGCTGGCGCTCGTCACGTTCGTGACCTTCCCGCTGCTGCTGATCGGAAGCCTGGTCTTCCGGATCGTTTCCGCCGGCGCCTACAGGCGAACCCGGGAGACGATCGCCGCGATCACCGCTTACCTCCAGGAAACGCTGTCGGGCGTTCGCGTCGTGCGGAGCTTTGCTCAGGAGCCGCGACACCTCAAGCGGATGGGCGAGCTCAACGAGCGCAACCGGCAGGCGAATATGACGACCGTCTACCTGAACGCCAGCTACTTCCCGGCGGTCGAGCTCCTGTCGGCGATCGGCACGGCGGCGATCCTGCTCTACGGGGGCTACCGCGTGATCGACGGCGATATCGCGATCGGGATCCTCGTCGCTTTCATCGGCTACCTGCAGCAGTTCTTCGACCCGATCCAGCAGATCTCGCAGCTCTACACGACCTACCAGCAGGGGATGGCCGCGCTCGACAAGATCTTCGAGCTGCTCGACACGCCGCCCGACATGGTTGACGCGCCCGACGCGCGCGACCCGGGCGAGATCCGCGGCGAGCTCACCCTGGAGGACGTGTGGTTCTCGTACGCGGCGGATGCGGCTCGGGCGGTGGCGACGGAGGGCGGCGACGCGGTCGAGGCGTCGATCGACGAGGTCGAGCTCGGGGATGAGGCGAGCGCGGCAACCGACGGCGCATCTGAGGACGGTGCCGCCGGCTGGGCGCTCCGCGAGATCGACCTCCACGTGCCGGCGGGACAGACGGTGGCGCTCGTGGGCGAGACCGGGGCGGGCAAGTCGACGTTCGCGAAGCTGGTGGCCCGCTTCTACGACCCGCAGCGCGGGCGCGTTCTCGTCGACGGCCAAGACCTCCGGGAGTTGAAGATGCGCGGGCTTCGCTCGCAGCTCGGGACCGTCCCCCAGGAGGGCTTCCTCTTTTCGGGCAGCGTGCGCGAGAACATCGCCTTCGGCCGACCCGACGCGAGCGAGGACGACGTGCAGGCGGCGGTGCGCGCCGTCGGGGCCGACGATTTCATCGCGAAGCTGCCCGAGGGGATCGAGACGCAGATCGGGGAGCGCGGCGTGCAGCTCTCAGCGGGACAGCGCCAGCTCGTGGCGTTCGCCCGGGCTCTGCTCGCGCAGCCGCGGATCCTCATCCTCGACGAGGCGACGTCCAACGTCGATGTGCGGACCGAGCGCGTGATCGAGCACGGGCTCGAGCGCCTGCTCGCCGGGCGGACGGCGATCGTGATCGCCCACCGCCTGTCGACGATCCGCCGGGCCGGACGGATCGTCGTGCTGGAGCACGGGCGGATCGTCGAGTCCGGGACGCACGAGGAGCTGCTCGAGGCGGGCGGGCGGTACGCGCGCCTCTACGGGACCTGGCAGGAGTTCTCGGCGGCTTAGGTGGTGCTTGCGGGCCGCGTGGCTCTAGCCGGCGCCGACGCCGCCCGAGCCGCCGCCGGTCGTGCCCCCGCCGGTGCCGCCGCCCGCGGGCGGGGCGCCGGTGCCGCCGCCTGCGCCGGCCGGCGGGGCCGGGGTGGGCGTCGGCGCGGGAGCGGGAGTCGGTGTGACCGGCGTGACCGGCGTGACCGGTGTGACCGGGGTGGTCGGCGCGGGCGTGACCGTCCCGCCGGTCCCTCCCGTGCCCGCGGTGCCATTGCCGCTGCCGGCCGGCGTCGTCCCTGACGGCGTCGAGGAGCCGGCGCACGCCTGCATCCCGAAGGCGCGGGCGGCGTTCTGGGCATTGGTGGTGGCCGAGTCGACCGCCGCGGCGGCGGTTGTCGAGTCGCCACCGGACCGAAGCGCCTGGGACTCCTGCTGGAGCGCGGTCACCTGGTCCTGGAGAGCGGCGAGGTAGCGGTTGAGCTGCGGCCCGCCGGAGTCGGGCGAGCCGAGCGACTTCAGGCTTTGAAGCTGGCCTTTGACGATCGCGAGCTCCTGCGAGACGGTGACGTTCCCCGCAGCGCCCGCGCTGGCGACCGGAAGCGCCTTGACGGCGCTCGATGCCTCGGCGCAGATCGCGTCGGCCTGCTTGATGAAGGCGTCCTTGCTCAGCGCCGCCGTGGTCGAGCTCCCGGTCGAGACGGTGTCGATCGAGCTGGTCGACGAGTCGCCCCCGCCGCAGCCTGCGACCGCCGCCGCAACACTCAGCGCGAAAGTGCCTGCGAGGAGCGGCTTTTTGGTACCTGCCATCGCGGAATCAAGGTAACAGAGGGGCGGACGGACTCCGTCCTTACCCGATTTCCCGCGAATCCGCGCCTCAGGCCGCCTTCGGCCGGCGATGGCCGTTGCGCCCGCCGTAGTTCGGCGTTTGCGAATGGCAGTTGGGGCACAGAAGCTGAAGATTCTCCAGCCGGTTGTCCAGACCATCGCCGTTGATGTGATGCAGGGCCATGTTGAGCGGCTCGCCGAGCCAGTCGGTGTTCCCGCAGCATTCGCAGCGATCCTCCTTGAGTCCCTCCGCAATCAGTCGCCTCTTGATGTGCCCGCGATTACGCGTCCGCCCGGCGACAAGCAGGTCATCGATTGGGGTAATCCACTCGCGCGGCACCAGCTCGCCTCGCTTGACCGCCTTCTCCCACGAGGCACGACAGAAGCCAAACCTGACCATGCATTCGCGCAGCGAGGCGCCGGCATCGACGGCGCATTGAACCTCAGTCCAGTCGTAACGCCGAGCGAATCGGTCGTCGGCCGGAACTCCGAGACGGCGCACGTGGTACGCCACTGTTGACTTGCGGAGACCGAGACGACGCGCGATCTGGTTGTAACTCAAACCCTTTACGCGGAGCCTCGCAATTCGCGTGCGGGTCAGCGATGGAAGATTAGCCGCGCCGTCGCCCATATACGAACATAGGTTCCCATCTCCATCGGACGGAATCGTGCCGGCAAGTGGCTATCCTCGGGGCGCTCCTTGCGGGGTCGGATAATGGCAATCCGCGCGGCTCTGGACCGCGAAATCGGGGTTCGAGTCCCTGCCCCGCAGTCACCGCCAACCAGCAGCCGGGGTTCGAGTCGAGCTAGCCGATGTCCTCAAGGTCGCTCTGGGTGTCCCCCAGCGTCTCCCCCAGGCCCTCCACGTCGACGCCCTGCTCGATCATGCGCCTCGCGTGGGTCAGGTCCTCCGAGCGGCCCACCGCGATC
Source organism: uncultured Actinomycetes bacterium (assembly GCA_963823245.1). Lineage (GTDB taxonomy): Bacteria > Actinomycetota > Thermoleophilia > Solirubrobacterales > 70-9 > JAWVFM01. The sequence continues at coordinate 68,001 of CAWGKQ010000003.1, forward strand.
GCCGCCACGACCTTGCCGCCGGAGACGTAGAACGCGCTCCACTCGCCTGAGTCGCGCTCGCCGCGCCAGACGATGTCGTCCCAATCCGAGGCCGGGCCGACGTACTCGAGGCTCGTCCAGTCGGCGAGGTCGCTGAAGAAGTAGGGCAGCTCGGTGTACGGCTCGGTCTCCCCCGCCATCGCGGCCCCCGCGTGGCGGCCCTGCTGCAGCGCAACGTCCCAGTGCTCGACCCGAAGCCTCCGCCCATGGACGATGCTGTCGTACGAGCAGCAGTCGCCCGCGGCGAAGATGCCCTCTACGGAGCTCTCGAGCTTTTGGTCGCAGACGATCCCGTTGTCGACGTCGAGGCCGCCGCGCTCGGCCAGCATGGTCTCTGGGTGCACGCCGGCACCGATGACGACTGTGTCGCATTCGATCTCGCGACCGGCCTTCGTGCGGATCGCCTTCACCCGGTCATCGCCGAGGAACGACTCGATCTCCTCACCGCCGAAGAGCTCGATCCCGTGCGAGGCGAGCACGTCGTGGAAGTAGCGCCCGACCTCCTCACCGAAGGCGTTCGACATCGCCACCTGCTCCATCATCACGATCGTGCACTTCGTGCCCTTGGCGGTGAGCGACGCCGCCACCTCGCTGCCGATGTAGCTGCCGCCGATCAGGACCACGTGCTCGGAGCCGGCTGCGTCCTCGCGGATCGCGTCGGAGTTGCCGAGCGTCCGCAGGTAGTGGATCCCCTCAAGCCGCGCCCCCTCGAGGTGATGCAGGATATTGACCCGCGCCCCGGTGGCCACCAGGGCCTTCCCGAACTTCACCTCGTCGTGCGGCAGCTTCGCCGCGCGCGCCGCGGCATCCAGCGACATCACGCTCGTCTCGGTGAGCAGCTCGACGCCGTTCTCCTCGTACCAAGCGACGGGGTTGACGTAGGCGTCGCTGCGCTCGGCCTCCCCGCGCAGGTATTCCTTCGAGAGCGGCGGGCGCTCGTAAGGCGGGTCGGGCTCGCGGCCGACCAGGAGGATCGAGCCGTCGGCGCCCCGCTTGCGAAGCTCGGCGGCGCAGTTGGCGGCCGCCATGCCGCCGCCGATCAGCAGATAGTCGACCTCTCGCATCATCCTCGTCCTACCCCTTCGAGGGCCGCGTCAGACCTGACCGTCGGGGCCGAAGTAGGCGGTGAGGTCCTCCTCGACGCGCGGGTCGAGCACCGCGAGCACCTCGTCGCCGGCCTCGAGCACCGTGTCCGGACCCGGAACGAAGCCCCGATCCTCGCGCACAACCGAGATCAGGAGGCTCCCCTCGGGCATGTCGAGGTCGGCGACCCGGTTGCCGGCGGCACGCGAGTTGTCGGGGAGGAGCATCTCGATGATCTCGAGCTTCTGCTCCGGAAGGTCGAGCAGGTGCACGAGGCCGTACTCCGGCACCTCGTGTTCGATGAGGCGGAGGATCAGGTCGGTCGCCGACACGTTCGGCCTGATGCCGAGGAGCTCGAAGTGCTCCCGATTGCGGGGGTTGTTGACCCTGGCGATCGTGCGGTCGACCAGGTACTTCTCTTTCGCGACCTGGCAGATCAGGATGTTGTCCTCGTCGTCCCCGGTGACCGCGATCACAAGATCCGCGCGCGAGATGCCCGCGCGCTCGAGCACCCAAAGCTCCGACCCGTCGCCGTACTGCACGCTGTGCTCCAGCTCCTGCTCGACCGCGGCGAACCGCTCCCGGTCGGACTCCATGAGAGTGACCTCATGGCCCTTGTCGAGGAGCTCGCGCGCGAGGTTCCAGCCCACCTTGCCGGCGCCGACGATGAGCACGTACATCCGGTCGCTCACGGTGCCTCCGCCTGGGCGCCGCCGTTCCCGTCGGCGGCCTGAGCCGCAGCGCGGACCTCGTCCTCGAGCATCTTGATCGCGACCTGGGTCGGGCAGATCGTGTGGACGCCCTGGCGCTCGTACCAGTCAGCGCGGAGCGGATCGAGGATGCGGGCAATCACCATCGGCACGTTGAAACGTCGCTTGGCGATCTGCGCGATCACGATGTTCGTGTTGTCGCCGTTGGTGGCTGCGACGAACGCATCAGCGCGCTGGATGCCCGCTGCCTCGAGCGCGTCGATCTCGAGCGCCGTGCCGACGGTGAACTGACCGCCCGCCTCCTCCCACGCCTCGTCCATTCCGACCTCGAGGCGAGCGTGCGACTCGGGATCCTCGTCAAGGCAGGAAACCTGGTGCCCCTCCCTGAGCATGCTTCGCGCGAGTGAGGAGCCGACGCGACCGGCGCCGACGATGAGGACGAACATCGCCACGGATTCTATTTGCCGTCGGCGCTTGGGTCCGGCCCGGCACCCGCCGGCGCCGCCGGCGCGGCGGGCTCCGGGGGGGCCGTGAGGAGAACTCGGCACGGCGCCTTGCGGAAGACGTACTCGGTGACCGGGCCGATCTCAGGCGGGCGCGAGCGCGAACCGCCCCTTCCCCCGAGCGCCGGGCCACCCCGCACCTGGGTGGGTGGCTCGCCCCCCATGACGATCAGCTCGACGTCGCGGCGACGCGCCTCCTCGACGATTCCCGCGCCGACCGTGCGGGCGCGGACCACGGCGGTGTCGACGTCGACGGTCTCGTACTCGGACCCGATTTCGGAGGCCCTGGCCAGCGCTTCGTCCGCCTCCTTCTGACGCGCCTTCGGCGGTATCGAGTCCAGCGGGACCGTCAGTGGCAGGTCCATCACGTAGATCAGCTCGAGTCGAGGCGGCACCTCGCCGGGCTCGTCGGCGGCGTCGGCGAGGCGCCCGGCGGTGCTGACGATGTCGTCGTCGAGCTCGGTGCCGAAGACCGGCACGAGGATCGTCTGGTACTCCGCCTCCTCCACCGCCTTGTGCAGCGCCCGCTCGGGCACCACAACCTGCTGGGTCAGCGACACCCGCTGCACGAAGCGGCGGTAGACCACGTAGAACAGGAGTCCGAACAGCATCCAGCCGAAGCCCAGGTAGCGGGCGTGCGGCCGGAGCAGGATCACGCTGACCCACCCGGCGGCCATGAAGAACGCCCCTGCGATGGCCGGGACCGGGAGCTTGTGGCCACGGATCGTCACGTCATAGGGGATGCGGAACGGCCGTCGCCGGTCGGGGTCGACGACCCGCAGCTTCATGATCGCGAGGTGCGCGATCGTCAAGGCCAGCGTCGAGCCGAACGCGTAGAAGCTCGCGAGGAGCGTGAGGTCCCCCGGAACCGCGAGTCCGAACGCGATCAGCGCCGCAGCCCAGATCGCGATGTACGGCGTGGAGCGCCGTTGCCCGAGCTTGCCCAGCCCGCTCGGGACCTGGCGGTGCGTCGCGAGAGCGTACACGTGGCGCGACAGGCCGAGCATCGACGTCGAGGCCGCCCAGGCGAGCACCGCCGGCGCGATGATCACCACGAGCACCTCGAGAATGTCCGAGATCCAGACGGGGTTGTAGCTCTTCACCACCCCCAGGAGCGGTTCCTCGAGAAACCTGCCGGCGAGCGCCGTGTGCGGCCCGTCAGGGCCCGTGACCACCGGCACGGCCATCAGCGCGATCGCCGAGATCAGCGCGTAGGCGATCGGAAGGGCGAGCGAGCTCATCCCGGCCATGCGCCGCACGTCGCGCGGGCCCCAATCGATGTCCGGAGCCAGATCCGAAGTCGCCTCGATCCCGGCGAACGCCACCGTCGCGATCGCCAATGCGATCGCGAGGTCCTTGATCGACGGCTGCACGAAGAGCTCGACGTGCTGTGTCAGAAGGTCGGGATGAAAAGCGACCGCGACGCCGACCACGATGATGGCGAGCTGAAGCCCGATGTCGGCAATCGCCAGGAGCAGCAACGGGCCTTGGCGGCGAACCCCCGTCCACCCCGCCGCGTTGACGGCCGCGGCGCCGCCGATCACCACGCCCACCGCGACGATCTCGCCAGCCCCATGCGTGAACCCGCTCCAGATCGGGCTGAGGTACTGCGAGAACGAGATCGCCGCCAGCGCGACGACGATGATGTACTCGATCAGGATCGCCCAGCCGGCGATGAAGCTCCAGAGCTCGTTGAACGCGTGCCGGGCGAGCATCGACGAGCCGCCCCGCTCGCGGAACATCGCACCGCCCTCTACGTACGTGAGCGTCGCGAGGACGAAGAGGATGCCGGCGGCGAGAAAGACGAGCGGCGTGAGCCCGAGCCCGCGCTCGGCACGACGCCGATCGAGAAGTAGAGCGAGAAGCCAACCGCCGCATACCCGACCGCGAACAGCAGGGGCATGCCGAGCACGCGGAGCGCCAGCGGGCCCTGCGGCCCGCCGAGAATCGTCGGCAGCCGCTGCCGCTCCTCCCCCTGCCCCTCCCCCGTTGCGCCCTCCCCGTTTTCGAGATGCTCGGTCAACCGCGACCGCGCATGGCGAGGTAGAGGCGGCCGGCGCCGAGCGCGCTGAACAGCAGGCCGATCAGGAACCCCGCCGAGAGCGGACCGCCCCCGTTTGCGAGCGTGATGACGACGATCGCGATCCCGAACCCGAGGATCACGACCGCGAAGATGCGCGTGACCCCGCGATAGACCTCGTCGGGAGCCGGTGTCATGCGCGTGCCCCCTCGGCGCCCTGCGCCGCATGCTCCACCGGGGCCTCGCCGGGGTGCGCCGCCACCAAAACGCGGCAGGGCCGCTTGGCGAGCACCGTCTGGAGCGTCTTGCCGTAGAGAGGCGAGCCGTTCCGGTACCGCAGCGGCATCACGATCGCGGCAGCGTCGATCGCCTTCGCCTCGTCGACGATCGCCTGCCCGGCCTGCCCCGGACGAACGCGCTCGATCCTGCCCGAGACCCGCTGGCCGGCGATGAGCTTGGCCTGCTCGATCTTGCTCTGCGCTTCACTCTCCGCGGACCGGAGCTTGGAGTCGAGCGGGACCTCGACCGGCACGACCACCAGCGACAGCACGTGGATCGCCCGCCGCCGCTTCGCGGCAAGCGCCGCGGCGGTCGCGATCGCCTCCTCCGGGAACGGGTCCTCGGCTCCTGTGGCCACGAGCACGCTTCGGTACTCGACCTCGGAGACGCCGAGCGGGTCGAGCGTGGCGACTTTCACGGTCTGGCGCAGCGGAAGACCCTGCCGGCGCCTGTAGAGCACGTACAGCGTGATCCCGAGGGTCATCCAGACGGCGCCGGCGATCAGCGTCGAAACGTCCAGGACCATGACGATGATCCAGGCTCCGAGGGTCCCGATCCCCCCGAAGATCGCCGTGGCGGGCAGCTCGTGGCCGCGGAAACGGAAGTTGAGCGCCGGCTTCCATGGTCGCTCGCTATCCGGGTACTTCGTCCGCAATCGGACAACGGCGATGTGCGCGATCGTGAACGACAGCATCGCGCCGAACGAGTAGAGCGTGGCGAGGAAGCTGAGCTGGCCCGGAAGGATCGTCACGGCCGCGACGATCGAGAAGACGATGATCGCCACGTACGGTGTCTTGAACGTCGGGTGGATCTTGCGGAGGATCTCGGGCAGCTGGCGGTGCTGGCCCATGGAGTAGGTGAGCCGCGACAGGCCGATCAGACCGGCGTTGGTCGCGATCAGCAGGATCACCGCCGCGAGGAGGCCCACGTAGTAGCGGAGCACGCTCGTGAGCCCGGAGCTGAGCCCGAGGTTTTCGACGATCCCGAGCACCGGGTCGTTCGCAAACCTGGTCCCCAGCTCAGTCGTGTAGTGCCCACCGTGCTGGACCACCGGCATCGCCGACAGCGCGACGATCGGGATCAGCGCGTACAGGCCGACCACGGCGATCACCACGAGCCCGGCGCCGCGCGGAACCGTCCGCTTGGCGTCGCGCGCCTCCTCGGACATGTTCGAGATCGTCTCGATGCCCGTGTAGGCGACCATCCCGACCGCGATCCCGAGGGCGAAGTTTCCCCACGTCGGCGCGATCCCGAGGTGCACGTTGTCGACGAGCGTCTGCGGATCGAGCACGAGGAGGATTCCGATCCCGACCAGGATCACCTGGGTCAGCAGGTCGCCGATGGCGAGGATGAGGTTGAGCTTCGAAGACTCCTGCGTCCCCTTGACGTTCAGGGCCGCCAGCGCGGCGATGACCGCGATCGAGCCGATGATGTCGCCCGGAGGGTGGCCGAGTGGGCCCCAGAAGACCGCGAGGTAGTGCAGGACCGAGTAGGCCGAGATCGCGGCCGTGATGATGTAGTTGAGCATCTGCCCCCAGCCCGCGACGAAGCTGACCAGCTCGTTGAAGGCGTGGCGCGCGAAGCTCGACGAGCCGCCCGCCTCCGGGTACATCACGGTCGCCTCGACATAGGTGGCGGCCGTCGCGGCGAAGATCAGCCCCGAGATCATGAAGGTGAGCGGCGCCAGCCCGAGGGCGAAGCCCGCCACCACGCCGAGGGCGTAGTAGATCGACGAGCCCACGTTCCCGTACGCGGCGGCGAACAGGTCGCCGGTTCCGTGAACCCGGCGCAGCGTCTCTTCGCGGGGGATGCGCTCGGCCATTACAGACCAATCACATGCATCTCGCGGCGCCTAGTGTGACGCTCGCGTTTTCTCCATCCGCGGGTGTGCGGCACCGCGCCATCCAACCCGAATATACGGCCGCCGTCAGGCGTGCCGCACGTGGTCGCGCTTGACCGCCGAGGGCGATGAGCACCCCAGCAGGGTCAGCGCAAGCTCGAGCTCGGAGCGCAGGATCTCGAGCACCGCCCGGGCTCCAGCCTCCCCGTCGACCGCAAGACCCCAGAGCGCCGGCCTGCCGACGAGCACGGCGCCGGCGCCGAGGGCGAGCGCCACAGCGACGTCGGTCCCGCGACGGATGCCACCGTCCACCAGTACCTCGCCGCGATCTCCGATCGCGTCGGCGACCTCGGCGAGCGCATCGATGGTCGCCGGCGCGCCATCGAGCTGCCGGCCACCGTGATTGGAGACCACCACTCCCGCGGCGCCGTGCTCGAGCGCCAGCTCCGCGTCGTCACCGCGCACGACGCCCTTCACGAGCACCGGGAGCTCGCAGCCGGCGGCCAAGGCCTCGAGGTCGTCCCAGGTCAGCGAATCGTCGACGAGGGCGAAGATCTCGGCCGGTGTCAGCTCGGCATCGGTCCCGCAGGCTGCCGCGATCGCCGGCGCCGTCGCGTCGACCCGAAAACCGCTGCGAAGATCCCGCTCACGCCGGCCGGCGCGCGGGGCGTCGACGGTGAGGAGCACGGCCTCGAACCCCGAATCGACCGCCTCGTCGAGGAGCGCCTGCGTGACCGATCGATCGCGAAAGCAGTAGAGCTGGAACCAGCGCCTGCCGTCCGGTGCGGCCGCAGCGACCTCGGAGGGCCTCGCCGTCGCGATCGACGAGAGGCACATCACCGTGCCCGCGGCCGCCGCGGCGCGCGCCATCCCCGCCTCGCCATCCGGATGAGCCAGCGCCTGGAAGGCGACGGGCGCGACCAGGACCGGCATCGACACGTCGGCGCCGAGCACGTTCGCCGACGTGGTCGTCTCGGCGACGTCGACGAGGACGCGATAGCGCAGCCGCCAGCGCTGGTAGGCCTCGACGTTCTCGCGCAGCGTGCGCTCGTCGCCCGCCCCGCCCGCGAAATAGCCGAGCGCCCCGGCGTCGAGCAGCTCAGCGGCCACCCGCTCGAAGTCGGCGACGTTGAGAAGCGCGGGCTCGGGCTCCATGGGACCGAGCCTATCTGTGCCTCACGCCTGCTTGGCTCAGAAGTGGACGATCGGGATGATCAGGATCGCGACGATGTTCGCCACCTTGATCATGGGGTTGATCGCCGGCCCGGCGGTGTCCTTGTAAGGATCGCCGACGGTGTCACCGGTGACCGACGCGGCATGCGCCTCTGAGCCCTTGCCGCCGTAGGCGCCGTCCTCGATCAACTTCTTCGCGTTGTCCCAGGCGCCACCGCCGGCGGTCATCGAGATCGCGGCGAATAGCCCGACCACGATCACGCCGATCAAGAGCCCACCGAGGGCGTCGACCGAGATCAACCCGACGATCACGGGGACAACGATCGGGATCAGCGACGGGAGGATCATCTCGCGCTGCGCCGCGGCGGTGACGATCGCCACCGTCCGCCCGTACTCGGGCTTCTCGGTGCCCTCCATGATCCCCGGGTGCTCGCGGAACTGTGTCCGCACCTCCTCCACGACCTGGCCGCCTGCGCGCCCGACCGCCTCGATGGCGAGGGCGGCGAAGAGGTAGACCATCATGCCGCCGATGATGAGGCCGATCAGCACCGCGGGCGTGGTGAGGTGGAACAGCCCGTCGAGGTTGAAGTTCGTCGGCGCCTCGTCGCCGAGCTCGATCTTGAAGGCGCTGAACAACACCAGCGCTGCCAGAGCTGCTGAGCCGATCGCGTAGCCCTTCGTCACCGCCTTCGTCGTGTTCCCGACCGCGTCCAACGGGTCGGTGACGTTGCGGACATCCTCCGGAAGGTCCGCCATCTCGGCGATGCCGCCGGCGTTGTCGGTGATTGGCCCGAACGCGTCGAGCGCGACGATCAGCCCCGTCAGCGAGAGCTGGCCCATGACGGCGATGCCGATGCCGTAGATGCCGGCGAGCTGATCGGCGCCGAGGATTGCGAGCGCGATCACCAGCGCGGGGGCGGCGGTCGACTGGAAGCCCTGCGCGAGGCCCTGGATGATGTTCGTGGCGTGGCCCGTGACCGACGCCCGGCTGATCGTCTTGACCGGCCGGAAGCGGGTCGACGTGTAGTAGTCGGTGATGACGAAGAGCAGCGCCGTCACGGCGATGCCGATCAGGGAGCAGAACCAGAGCTTGGTGTCCGACGGCGCGGTGTCGAGGCCCTGCGCGCTCGAGAGGTGCACGTTGCCCATCAGCCAGTGGGTGATGGGATAGAAGGCGATCGCCGAGATCAGGCCGGAAACGGCGAGGCCTCGGTACAGCGCCGCCTCCACGTTGCCCGTTCGCGTGCGCACGGAGAGGGCGCCGATGATCGACGCGATGATCGCGACGCCGCCGATCACGAGCGGGTAGATCGCGGCCTCCCGCGCCTCCTGGAACGTGAGGACGCCGAGGAGCATCACCGCAACCGCCGTCACCGCGTAGGTCTCGAACAGGTCGGCCGCCATCCCGGCGCAGTCGCCCACGTTGTCGCCCACGTTGTCGGCGATCACCGCCGGGTTGCGGGGGTCGTCCTCGGGGATTCCGGCCTCGACCTTCCCAACGAGGTCGGCGCCGACGTCGGCCGCCTTGGTGAAGATGCCGCCGCCGAGGCGGGCGAAGACCGAGATGAGCGATCCGCCGAAGCCGAGTCCGATGAGGGCGTCGACCGCGGCCTTGTCGCTCTTGCCGGCGAGGATGAGGATCCCGAAGTAGCCGGCCACTCCCAGGAGCGCCAGGCCGACGACCAAGAGCCCGGTGACAGAGCCGCCCTTGAAGGCGACATCGAGCGCCGGCGGCACGCCGCCACGGGCCGCCTCGGCAACCCTGGAGTTGGCGCGCACCGACAGGTTCATGCCGATAAAGCCCGCCGACCCCGAGAGCACGCCGCCGACGATGAAGCCGATCGCGGTGTCGACGTTGCGGAGGATCGCGATCAGGATGATCAGCGGGATCGCGACCACGGCGATGATCGTGTACTGGCGGGTCAGGTAGGCCTTCGCGCCCTCCTGGACGGCGCCGGATATCTCGCGCATCCGGTCATTGCCCGGCGAACGCGCCAATAGCCGCCGGGTGACGACGGCGCCGTAGGCGACACCGGCGACCGCGCATGCGAGCGCGACCACCACCCCGTAGCTCGTCAGGAAATCAGTCAAGTCTCGTGGTCCTCCGTGGGCTCGCGAAAAAGACGTCCGCGGCCGGGCGGGACCCGGCCGCGAAGCGCGCGCAGTCTACTTACCCCGTACCCGGCGGCGTCCACAGCCTGGGCGGCGGCTCGCCCCGACGACCACCGGGCGGCGCCTCGCCCTGAGGCATCGGGGGCGACGCCGGCTCGCCCGGCTCCGCGGCGGTTTCCTCGCTCGCGGGCGCCCCACCGCCCGCCTCGCGGGCGTACAGCACCTGAAGCTCGGCGAGCGCCTCTCGGACGGCCTTGCCGGGTTCCGGCTCGAGCAGGTCGACGACGGCCCTCACCGCCTCGATGCCGATTCTCGCCTGCTCCAGGTCGCGCTCGTCCTCCTTGGCGATGCGTCGCGCCGTGAGGTTGACCATCCCCGCCACGCTCTCGAGCAGCAGGTCCTGCACGCGGACCTTCCGGAGCTGCTCCTCGACGCGCTCGCGAAGCTCCTCCTCGCTCGGCTGCCCTTGTTGTTGCGGGTCGTCCGCGGTCAACTTCTCACCCCAGTCCGCTCGGGAGCATATGTGCGCCGAGTGTCCTCGACGCAATCACGGTAGACGTCCTCGAGCGACGCGCCGGCCTCGAGCGCTGCCCGCGCGCGCATGGTCCCGTTGCGCTCGGGCGGCTCGACCTCGAGGCCGAGCTCCGAGCGCGCAGGCTCCGTCCACTCCACCAGGCGGTCGATCGACTCGCGCGTGGGCATGACGTCCCCCCGGGCGAAATCGATCATCTCGCCGTCGAGCCCGTATCGGATCGCCCGCCACAGGTTCTCCTCGACCTCCCGCTGGCGAAGCGGCGGCGGCAGCCTGCCGTCGTCGAAGTCGAGCGCCGCCTGCGCGATGCAGGCGGCGATGAGCGAAGCGAGCGAGAACGACTCGGGGCCCCTCGTCTGGGCGTCGCAGATGCGGAGCTCGACGGTGCCGAACCGGTGGTGCGGACGGACGCTCCACCACAGCTGGGTTGCCTCGGAGACCGATCCCGTTCGCACCAGCAGGTCAACGAACTTGGCGTAGGTGGCGAAGTCGCCGAACGGCTCGTGCACGCCGCAGCGGGGGAACATCCTGGTGAAGATCTGCGTCCTTGAGGAGGCGAGGCCCGTGTCGCACCCGTCGAGGAACGGCGAGTTCGCCGACAGCGCGAGCAGGTGCGGCAGCACCCCTCGAAGGTGGTCGCAGACGGCGATTGCGCGGTCGGGCCCTCGCACGCCCACGTGGACGTGCATGCTCCACGTGTTGTTGCGCTGAGCGACCCACCGAAGCTGCTCGGAGAGCTCGCGGTAGTGCGGGGTGTCGATGATGCGCTGGTCGAGATAGCTCGCCCAGGGGTGGGTGCCGGTCGCCGCAAGCGCAACGTTCATTCGATCGGCGAGGGCGAACAGCCTCGCCCGCCGCTCCCGCTGGAGATCCGCCGCCTCGGCGAAGGTCTCCCCGCGCCCCGACCGGATCTCGATCTCGGTGTCGATCAGCTCGCCTGCAACGGCCTCGGCCAGCACCTCGTCGTCCCGGCTGGCGGCCTCGAGGTCCTCGAAGCGGTGAGCGAGCTCGAGGCTCTCGGGGTCGACGAGGGCGAACTCCTCCTCGAGCCCGACCGTGAAGTCGGTGGAGGACTCGAAGATCTCCCTTGCCGCATCGAGGTCGACCCCGACAACCTCGCCCATCAGGTCACGCCAGGTAGAAGTAGAGCGCGTAGAGGAGGTCGACCGCGGGGCTCGAGGTGTGGACTGTCACCTCCGGCGGGACCTCGAGTAGCCGCTCTGTGTAGTTGAAGACGATCTTCACCCCCGCCTCGACGAGCCTGTCAGCGACCTCCTGAGCCGCGCTCGACGGCACCGCGAGGACGCCCACGACCACGTCCTCCTCCTCGACGACGCTCGTGAGCTCCGAGAGGTCGCGAACGTGCACCCCGCCGAACTCCTGTCCCACGAGCGCCTGATCGACGTCGAAGATGGCGACGATCCGGAAGCCGTGGTCAGCGAAGATGTCCGAGCTGGCGATGGCTTGGCCCAGGTTGCCGGCGCCGAACAGCACGATGTGATGTTGGCCCGAGGTCCGAAGGATCTTCCGGATCTCCTCGACGAGGAAGTCCACCCGGTAGCCGACCCCGCGCTTCCCGAACTTGCCGAAGCCCGAGAGGTCGCGGCGGATCTGGGTCGAGTTGATGTGCGTGTACGCGGAGAGCTCCTGTGAGGAGATCGTCTCCTTGTCCATCTTGCGCGCCTGGATCAGGACCTGGAGGTAGCGCGACAGCCGCGCCGCGACGCCCAGCGAGAGCCGCTCGCCGTCGCCGAGCCCCGCGGCGCCATCGCGCTCCGCCTCGATCGTGGTGGCGACCTTGCCCCCGGCTGTTCGATCCGCGTTCATCGCCCTCAGGGTATCTACGCGCCCGAGGGGGCATCGGCGAGCGCCCGGGCGAGCGCGTCGCGGTCGAGGCCGAGCTCGGAGACGAGCGCCCCGCCGACCTCGATCACAGGGATTCGCTCCAAGAAGGCCGCGTGGAGGGCGTCGTCAAGCTCGATGTCGACCTCCCGAAGCTCGAACGGCGGTAGCTCCGGCCGCAGCGCGAGAAGCTCGGTCCGAGCGTCGTCGCAGAGATGACATCCGTCCCGTCGGTAGAGGACGAGCACGGGAGCGCTCACGCGTGAACGTCCCAATCGAGGTAGTCGGGATAGGGCGTCATCTCGCTGAAACGGGCAGCCGATCCGATCATCGCTGCGTTGTCGGTGCACAGCTCGGGCGCGACCAGCTTCAGCCGCAGGCCGCGCACAGCGCACAGCGCCGCGGCGCCCTCACGCAACGGTCCGTTCGCGGCCACGCCTCCCCCGAGCGCCACGGCCTCCCACCCGCCGCGGTCGAGGGCCCGGCCGAGCTTCGCCAGCAGCTGGTCGATCACCGCCGCCTGGTAGCTCGCCGCGAGGTCGGCCCGGCGCAGCTCGAGCTCGCCTGGCTCGAGGCCGCGCACCGCGTACAGAAGCGCCGTCTTCAGCCCGCTGAAGCTGAAGTCGAGGCCGGGATCGCGCGTCATCGCGACCGGAAGCGGGATCGCCTTCGGGTCCCCTTCCCTCGCGACGCGCTCGATCGCGGGGCCACCGGGGTACGGGAGGCCGAGCAGGCGCGCCCCCTTGTCGAGCGCCTCCCCGGCCGCGTCGTCGAGGGTGCGGCCGAGGACCTCGAACGATCCTGGATCGCGGACGCCGGCCAGGAGCGTGTGGCCACCGCTGGCGATGAGGCATAGGAACGGCGGCTCGAGCGGATCAGGCTCGAGGAAGTTCGCCGCCACATGGCCCTGAAGGTGATCCACTCCGGCGAGCGGCTTGCGCGTCGCCGCCGCGAGCGACTTCGCGGTCACGAGGCCCACCAGCAGCGCACCCACCATGCCCGGGCCGCGCGTCACCGCGATTGCCTCGACGTCGTCGAGGGTGGTGCCGGAATCCGACAGGGCGACGTCGACGACTGGGCCGATCAGCTCGAGGTGATGCCGGGAGGCAATCTCCGGAACGACGCCGCCGAACCGCTCGTGGGCCGCCGCTTGCGAGGAGATCACGTTGGCCAAGATCCTCCCGCCCTCCGTCACCGCGGCGCAGGTGTCGTCGCAGCTCGTCTCGATCGCGAGGATCAACAAAGCAGTTGCCCGGGTCCCCCCGGCCAGCGTCGCTAGCCGCCGGCCCCGGACGCGATAGCGGAGGAGCCGGCGGGGTTATTCGGCTCGAGCCACATGATGAGCGCGTCCTCGCCGTTGTCGTGGTAGTAGCCGCGACGGTGTCCAGCCGCGCGGAAGCCGAGGCGCTCGTACATTGCGATGGCGGGCCGGTTCGACGTGCGGACCTCGAGCGTGTAGCGCGCACCCGCGCCCGCCGTGGAGAGGAGCTCGCGAAGCAGCGTTGTCGCGATGCCCTCCCGCCGCCGGCGCGGCTCGATGGCCACGTTCATGAGGTGCCAGACGTCGGCGTAGCGCGAGCACACGAGGTAGCCGGCCAGCCGTCCGCCGCCGGTCGCCGCGAGGCAGATCCCCGACGGCTTCGAGAGCTCGAGAACGAACATCGCCAGCGACCAGGGCGTCGTGAACGAGCGCCGCTCGATCCCAAGTACGGCAGGGAGGTCTCCGTAGGCGAGGGGGCGAATCGCGACGGCCGCGTGGGCACCCGACGGCTCAGCCACCGCCGCCGCTCCTCTGTCTCTCGCGCCAGGTCTCCGCATCGGGCCGTCTCAGGTAGATCGGATGGAGCCGCTCGAGCGGCGTCGGCACCGCGGCCTCGCCGAGCCGACAGACCCGCCGCGCCGAAACCCTGTGGACGGGATCGCCTTCGTCGGCGACGAGCGCTCCAGCGTCCTCGAGCTCGTGCCGAAATCGTAGCGAGCCATCGCCGGCGGCAAGCGGCGGCGCGGGAGCCCCGGCAAGCCGCTCCGCGAGCGCCTCGGGGCGCGCGAGGAACGGCGGCCAGAGCTCGTCGCCCGCGGCGTCGTAGAGCGCCGCGAAGACCTCCCCGCGCCGGGCATCCGAGACCGCCAGCGCCAACCGCTCCGGCGCTTCGTCCCGCACCGCGGCGGCGATCGCCGTCAGGGTGCCGACCCCCGCCACCTCGAGCTCGCGAGCCGTCGCGAGCGCCCGCGCGGCGGCGACGCCGACCCGGAGGCCGGTGAACGACCCCGGGCCCGCGCCCACCGCGATCCGGTCGATCGCCCCCCATCCCCCCGCTTCCGCGACCGCGCGCTCGATCGCCACGAGCAGCGCCGTCGCGTGCGCGGGCCTGCCGGAAGCAGGGTCGGCGCCGTGCGCAACCTCGGTCACGGCCTTGCCGTCGCGCGTGACGGCCACGGCCGTGTCAGGCGTCGCGGTGTCGAATCCGAGGACGGTGGTCATCTCATGGTGAGACTCGGTTGAGACCACATCGATACTGACGCCGACCGGCCGGCGCCGTAGGTTCACCCTCGTCAAGGCCCGCCTCCGAGCGGGCCAGGTGTTCCAGTGAGGACCTCTAGGTCCGAAAGCAGCAGGCAAGGGCGCCGAAGGCGCCCGCAGGTTATTCAGGAAGGAGCTCACTATGAAGAAGATCACGCAGCGCACGGCGGCAATTGGCGCGGCGCTGGCGATTGCGGCGACGGGCATGGCGGCCAGCGGCTGCGGCTCGGATAGCGCAAGCGACCAGGCCAGCTCAGCGATCAGCACCGCGTCCAAGCAGGCGAACCAGGCCGTGAAGAACGCTGGCCAGGCGACGCAGAACGCCGTCAAGAACGCGACCGACGCGGCGAAGGCCGCCGCCAACGGCGATACGCAGGCCGCGCAGGAGGCCGCCAACAAGGCCACGAAGTCGGCGGCGAACGCTGCCAACAACGCCGCGAAGAAGGCCAACAAGGCCATCCAGAACGCAGCAAACAACTACTAGGCGGGCACGAAAGCTCCCTGCGGCGGCGACCCGGCGGCGGATCTTCCGCCGCCGGGCCGTTCGCCGCAGGCGTTAGATTGGGCGCGGAAGGCGCGGGGGCGGCGCCTCAAGCGAAGGAGAGGAAATGAACAGGACCTGGCAGAGGCTGGCGGCGGTGGTGGCTGTGCTCGCACTCGCGGGCGCCACGGTGGGTACGACCGGCTGTGGCTCGAGCGGCAACGACATCAAGTCGGCGGTCAACAACGCGGTCAACAAGGGCAAGGACCTGGCGAAGAAGGCTGGGAACGAGGCCAAGAAGATCGGCAACGACGCCATCAAGGCGGCCAAGGGCGGCACGAAGAAGGCCCTCGAGACGGCGAAGAAGGCCGGCAACGAGGCCAAGAAGGCCGGCCAGAAGGCCGTCAGCGAGGCGAAGAAGGCGGCCGGAAGCGTCAAGAAGGCTGCCAACAGCGCCGCGGACAAGGCGAAGAAGCAATTCAAGTGACTTAGCGCCCTCTAGCGGCGATCGGCGACCGTGATCCGGCGCCGGTCGCCTCCCAGGTGCTCGATCTCGATGGAGACCGCCGCATCGAGGCGGTCCCCGGCTGCTGCCGGCCACTCGACGAAGGCGACGGCGTCGGCGGTCAGGTAGTCGTCGAGCAGGCCGGGGTCCTCGGCATCGAGTCGCCCGAGGCGGTAGAGGTCGAGGTGCGACACGGGCAAACGGCCGCTGTATCGCGTGCCGATCGTGAAGGTCGGCGACGCGATCGGCTCAGTCACGCCGAGCGCCCGGCAGGCGCCGCGGATGAGCGTGGTCTTGCCGGCGCCGAGCTCGCCCGCGATCGAGACGACGTCACCCGTTTCGACCGACGACGCGATCTCCGCTCCGACGGCCTCGGTTGCCTCCGCGGAGTCGGTCTCGAGGACCCGCGGGGGCCCGCTCATCCTCCGAAGAGGCCGAGTTGGTTCGGCTCGGGCTCGGCGGCGATCGCGTCCGGCGTCTCCGAGGCCGGCGGCCGCTGCTGAACCAGCTCAGCCAATGCCCTGAAGTCACCCTCCAGGGTCTCGACCAGGGAGGGTGTGCGGAGGGCGGCGGCCGGATGGAGAAGCGGCATGACGAAGACCGTCCGGCCCGCGATCTCGTGCACCTGGGGCGTCCCGCGCACCCGCGTGATGCCGACGCGGGAGCCGGTGATCAGCTTCGTGGCGAAGTTGCCGAGCGTCGCGATCACCCGCGGCTCGATCAGCTCGACCTGCCGCATCAGGTAGGGATGACAGGCTTCGATCTCGGCCGGCTGCGGGTCGCGGTTGCCCGGCGGGCGGCTCTTCAGCACGTTGGTGATGAAGACGTCCTCGCGGCGAAGGCCGATGCCGGCGAGCAGGTCGCTCAGGAGCTGCCCGGCCCGGCCGACGAACGGGAGGCCCTGGCGATCCTCCTCGGCGCCGGGCGCCTCCCCGACGAACATCAGGTCGGCATCGGCGTCGCCGGCGCCGAAAACGACCTTCGTCCTCGTCGCCGACAGCGGGCAGCGCGTGCAGCTCGACGCCTCTCGATAGACCTCGAGCAGCTGCTCCCGGCGCGCGGCGGCTGTGCCGGGATCGCTCAATCGGCCGCCCCGCCGTCGCGCCGAGCCCGCGCCGCGCGCCGCCTGGCGGAGAAATCGGCCTTCGCCCGCGCCTTCAGCTCGGAGTTCTTGCGCTCCTGCTTTCGGGCGTCGCCGGGCGAGCGGACCAGCTTCTGGGTGGTCGCCTGAGCCGAGAGGACCCGGTCGGCCCCCTCGGCGCCGCACCTGGGGCATTCGCCCGAGGCGGTCCCCATCGGCACGAGCTCGGAGAAGCGCTCCCCACAGGAGCCGCACCGGAACTCATAGACGGGCACGGGGGGATCGTAACTGCGCCTCGGTGCCCGCGGAGATGGCTATCCTCGGTCTTGGCCGCGACCCCTCGAGGCGTGGACCCGGACCTATGAACGTTGTTCGCGATAGGCGGTCGCTTCGGGCGGCCCTTCACGCGGAGCGCCGCGCCGAGCGGGCGATCGGCCTCGTGCCGACGATGGGCTCCCTCCACGAGGGCCATCTCTCCCTCCTGCGGGCCGCGCGCGAGCGCTGCGACGTCGTCGTGATGAGCCTGTTCGTCAACCCGGCGCAGTTCGCGCCGTCCGAAGACCTCGACGCCTACCCCCGAGACGAGGCGCGCGACCTCTCGCTCGCAAAGGCGGAAGGCGTCGACCTCGTCTACGCCCCGGCTGCCGACGAGATCTATCCGGACGGGTTCGCCACGAGCGTCGAGGTCGGCGGCGGCCTGACCGACGTACTCGAGGGTGATCCCGCCCAGCGGGGGCCCGAGCACTTTCGCGGCGTCACAACGGTGGTGACGAAGCTCTTCAACTCCGTCTCCCCCGACGTCGCCTTCTTCGGCGCCAAGGACGCTCAGCAGGCCGCGGTGATCCGCCGGATGTCGCGCGATCTCGACTATCCGATCGAGATCTCCGTGCTGCCCACGGTCCGGGACCCCGACGGCCTGGCCATGAGCTCGCGGAACGCATATCTCGATCCCGCCGAGCGCGAGCGCGCGAGCGCGATCTCGCGCGCGCTGAGCGCCGCCGAGGCCGCGGCCGCCCGGGGCGAGGCGACCGAGACGGCGCTCGCCGCGGCGCGGGCCGAGCTCGCGGCCGCCGGGATCGAGCCCGAGTACCTCGAGGCGCGAGACGCGGAGACGCTCGCCCCTGCACAGATCTTCAACGGGCGCCCGGTCCTCGTCGCGGTGGCGGCGCGGGTCGGCAGGGCTCGTCTCATCGACAACACCGTGATTGGAGGCTGAACCGCCGGTGCACAGACACATGCTCAAGTCGAAGATCTATCGGGCGACGGTGACAGCTTGTGACCCCGACTACATCGGAAGCATCACCGTGGACGCCGAGCTCATGCGATCGGCGGACCTCCTGCCCAACGAGCAGGTCCACGTGTGGGACATCGAGAACGGCTCCCGCATCGTCACCTACGTCATCGAGGGCGCGCCGGGCGAGATCCAGGTGAACGGCGCCGCCGCCCGCCTCGTCAAGCGGGGCGACAAGGTGATCATCGCCTCGTACGCCGACCACGACGCGACGGACCTCGAGGCGTACGCGCCCGTGGTCGTTCACGTCGACGACGCGAACCGAACCGTGGGCGTCGACTCGAGTCCGGAGGTGCTGCTCTCATGAGCTCCCGACCGCGAATCGACCCCTCCGACGCGGCCAAGACGCCGATCACGGTCCCGAGGCTCGCCGAGATGAAGGCCGCCGGCGAGCGGATCGTGATGGTCACGGCCTATGACTACCCCTCGGCGCTCGTCGCGGAGGAGGCCGGCGTCGACGTCGTGCTGGTCGGCGACACCGCCGCCATGGTGGTGCTCGGCTACGACGCGACAACCCCCGTCGGCATGGACGAGATGACGACGATGGCCGCGGCCGTGAGACGCGGCCTGAAGACGCCGCTGCTGATCGGGGACATGCCGTTCGGCTCGTACGAGCGCTCGAACGAGCACGCGATCGACAACGCGCAGCGGTTCGTCCGCGAGGCAGGATGCTCCGCGGTGAAGCTCGAGCGGGGAGGCGCGTCGGTCGAGCGGGCCAGGGCGATCGTGCGCTCCGGCATCCCTGTGATGGGCCACGTCGGCCTCACGCCGCAGACGGTGAACGCCCTCGGCGGCTTCAAGACCCAGGGGAAGACGGCGTCAAGCGCCGCGCGGGTGGCCGAGGAGGCCTTCGCGCTCCAGGCGGCGGGCTGCTTCGCGATCGTCTTCGAGGCGGTGCCGGCCGCGATCACGGAAGCGCTCGTGGCGAAGCTCGACGTTCCCGTGATCGGGATCGGCGCCGGCCCCGCCACGGCCGGCCAGGTACTGGTGTTCCACGACCTCCTCGGGATCCACAAGGGGCACATCCCGAAGTTCGTGAAGCGCTACGCCGAGGTCGGCGACGCGATGACGGCGGGCGTCCGCGCCTTCGCCGACGAGGTCCGCTCCGGCACGTTCCCCGATTCCGAGCACACCTACTCGGTCGAGCCTGAGGAGGTCGAGGCGTTCAAGCGCTACCTGGAGCAGGACTCGCTGGCCGCGGCGTCGGCGTGGGATTGGTAGTCAGCGAGGGACAGCGCTCGCCGAGTGGTGAGTTGAGCACCGCATAGGTGCAAAATCCTCCACTCGATGCTTCGCACGTCCGAAATTCGCCTGTCGACGCGCGGCGACGCCGACGTGGTCGATCTCACCGACCGTATCGCCTCCCTCCTCACCGAATCCGGAGCTCAGAACGGCCAACTCCTCGCCTTCGTCCGCGGCTCCACCGCGGCGATCACGACGATGGAGCTCGAGCCCGGCGGCGTCCACGACCTCCGCGCGCTCCTCGACCGGCTGGTCCCGCCACAGGGCGACTACGAGCACAACCGCCTCAACCACGACACCAACTCCCACGCCCACCAGCGCGCCTCGCTGATCGGCCCCTCGGAGATCGTGCCGATCCTCGGCGGCCGCCTCGCGCTCGGCACGTGGCAGCAGCTCGTGCTGATCGACTTCGACGACCGCCCGCGCGAGCGGACGGTGGTCGTTCAGGTCGCCGGCTGAGGTAGCCGCGCCCTCAGGGGTGGAAGGCCGCCACCGCGGCGAGAGTCTGCCGGTTGGAGCCGTTTGCGTTCTCGAAAGACGTGTCGCCGGCGGCGAGGATGCGTCCGGAACCCGCGGTCAGGGCCTTGAGCCTGCCGAGCACCTTCGAGATCACCACCCCCTGCGCGCCGAAGGAGCGGTCAATCGTGCCGCTGCGCCGCACTCGCACCATCGCGAAATGGTCGCTGTTCGTCCCAGCGAGGACGAGCTTCCCGCGACGCCCCTGAAAGGTCCCGGCCAGGATGGACCCACCAATTCCAGGCACTCCTCGAAGCGCCGCCGCCCGCCGGTCGAACAGGCGATCCCGCTTGCCGCTCGCCCCGTAGCGGAACAGGGCGATGCTTCGGCTGGAGGTCCGCCCGAGCACCAGTGGGCGGCCGTCCGCCGCCATCAGGATGGCGCTGACGCCGCCGTTCTTGCCGACCGGGACGCTCGCGACACCCCTCGGGCCGCCGAATGAAGGGTTTCGCGTGCCGTCGGCGTCGAGCTCGACCATCGCGCCTGAGAACGGGCCGGCCACCCCGCGCGTGCCCGCGACGAGTATCCGACCGGTCCTGCTCAGGGCTACCGCCCTCAGAGTCTTGACGCTGCGCGCACCGGCGAGCGCGACGATCCCATCGCCGCCGAACGGGCGGTCGAGCGATCCGTCGCTGCGGTAACGAACGAGCGTCGCCCGGTCGCCGACGTTGCCCCCCACGACGATCTTCCCGCCCGCCTCGAGCACGGCGCCGGCGACGCTTCCCTGCTGGACGGGGAACCCCGTGATGGCGATCCCGTCGTCACCGAATTTCGGATCCAGCGAGCCGTCGGGGTCGTATCGGGCGAGGACGAAGCGGATTCGGTTCGTGCCGCGGGCGCGGCCCGTGCCGACCACGAGGATCTTCTTGTCGGGCTGTCGAAGCGCCGTCGTCGCCGTGGTGGGGAGCGCGGTTGGATCGCTCGCCGGCGAGGTCGCTACGAAGCCGCCGTCTCCGAAGCTGGGGTCGAGCCGCCCGTCGGACGTGTACTTGGCGAGGGCGAAACCCGAGCCTCCCGGATAGGGGTGCGTGTCGTAGGCGTAGGAATCGCCCGCGACGATCACGCTCCCGTCGGGCTGTGCGATGACGGCCTTCGGGTGGGAGTTGCGGGCACCGGTGAGCACGTTCCCGGGCGGGCTGGCGACGACCTGCCCATCGTCTCCGAAGGACGGGTCCGGGAGGCCCGCGGACGTGAACCGGGCGAGCGCATTGGCGCTGAAGCTCACGATGCAGCTCTCCTCAGAGACGACGCATGCGGTCGCGCCGCCCATCACGACGAACCCGCCGCTGGAGTCGGGCGCCACGACGGCGGGGGCCATGCCGCCGAACCCGAAGTCGAGTTGCGAGGTCCCGCCGGTCCCAAAGCTCGAGTCGAGGGTGCCGTCCGGGTTGAGGCGCGCGAGCACACCCGGATTGGAGGCCGACGGCGTTCCCGCGAGGTCGCCACCGGCGAACACGATCTTGCCGTCCGGCTGCAGCCCGATCGCCCGTGTGAGGACGGGCTGCGCGACCGCGGCAACGCCGGCGTTCCCGAAGGAGCCGTCGAGCGAACCGTCCGGCGTGAGGCGCACAACGGCGAAGCCATCGAGTCCCGAGGTCGCCAGGATGAGCTTGCCGTTCGGTTGAAGCAGCGCCCGCAGCCGCGATGGGGCGACCGCATAGGACGCGCCGAGCTTGACGCTGGCGACACCAGACGCGCCGAAGGACGTGTCCGGCGACCCGGCTTCGTTGAACCGCGCGATCGCAAGCGTTCCGAATCTGTCCCCTGCGACGATCACCTTCCCGCTGTTCTGAACGAGCAGCGAATCCTCCGACGTGCACGCGTCCTCTCCGAGGTTCGCGGTGGCCACGCCATCGGACCCGAACGACGCGTCGGGCGACCCGTCGGCCTTGTACCGGGCGACGGCGAAGACCGACGTGCACAGCTGCCCGTCCTGAGTAGCAACGACGATCTTGCCGTCCGGCTGCAGAGCGACGGCGGTCGCCATCGCGGGCAGGCTGGTGACCGTGCCGCCGCTTCCAAACGAGGTGTCGAGCGCGCCGTCGGCGTCGTATCGCGCGAGGAAGCCCTTGGTGCCGGATCCGGTGCGCACGCTCCCGGCCACGAGGATCTTGCCGTCGGGTTGCAGCGCGACCGCGTTGGCGCTGGCTGCGTCGCCAAGGGCAGTCGTGACGAACCCAGCGCGCCCGAACGAAGGATCGACCGTCCCATCGGCGGCATAGCGCGAAAGGGACAGATCGGTCGCCGATGAGTGCGTGACGGCGACGCCTGCAGCGCCCGCCAAGACGTAGCTTCCGTCGGGCTGAACGACGGCGTCGTTGACCTCGGCCGTCTGCAGCGAGCGAGCGCTCATGGGGTCGTAGACGAATCCGCGGCCTCCGAACGACGGGTCGAGATCGCCCGGCCTGGACAGCTGCCGACGCGCCCGCCGCCGTCAGGAGGGCGCCGGCGGCGGCGAGGGCAAGCGCCCTAAGTGGCCTTCGAGCCCGCACGCCTCGAGATCGTCACCGAGTCGTCGCTCAGGTGCAGGGTGCCGCGGACGCCCCGCGAGCCCGAGAACTCGATCTCGCCGTTTCGCTGTGCCGAGGTCGCCACGGCCGCGCCCTCGGGCGCGCGGACGATCCGGAGCGTCCCCGCGCCGGGGACGTTCACGATCTTCTGCGACTGGGTGACCTTGATGTGGTCCTGGCGGAAGATGCCCAGCTCGCCCATGGTCGGGTTCGCGGGGTTCGCTCCCGCGTCGACCGCCGTGTAGGTGCGCTTGTCGCCGGCCTGCCAGCCGTTGGTGAACGGGTAGATCACGTCGGAGGAGAAGAACGGTCCCGGCGGCTCCGGAACGATCTCCGCCGGCCTGACGTGCGTCGCGGGTAGGCCGTGACCGTGCTTCAGCTTCTTGACCCCGCCGTGCCCGACGCCGAGCTCGCGCCGGAGGCGCTTCGTCGCGGCCTGCTTTTCGCTTGCGGAGATGCCGTTGGCTCCGCTCCTGTCCCGCTGCGCCGTCTGGGTGGTGGTGTCGTCGCCACCCCCGCAACCGGCCGCGCCGATGGCCAGGCACGCCGTCGCGCCGAGAACCGCGAGGCGAGGGCGGCGCCTAGCCATCACCCGCGCTCTTCGCCACCCACTGATCCTCCTTGAAGTTAAGGAGCTCGCGGCCGACGTGGCCGGGCGCCTTCCTTCGCATGCGGACCCAGCTCTCGCCAGGCGTCATGCCGCTGAACTGCGTGGACCCGGTGGTGCCGGCGAAGACGTACGGCGCCGAGTGCATGCTGTTCCACTTGCGTGCGACGCTCGCCCACTGCGCGGCCTGGTCGAAGTGGTTGGGGTTCCCCCGGTAGTAGATCTCCGGCAAGGGCTGGCCGCCCCGGTCGTGCGAGACCTGGGCGACGTCCCCAAGCGTCCATCCGTTGAAGCACCCGTTGTAGTGGAGGCCGGGGTGCGGAGGGCAGCCGCCGGCGGTGCCGAAGTCAATGTAGCCGCGAGGCCAGGTCGCCTTCGCGCCATTGGCAAGGAGCCGCGAGTACTTGGGGCCCCAGTAGCCGGCCTCGATGTCGCCAGCCACCCCCGCGCGCTCCGCCGGGGTGTAGCCATGGACGCGTTGGTAGCGCCACACGCGATGCACCGTGCGCGCCTGGTGGACGCCGATCTGCCGGGCGCGGTTTGCGGCGAACCTCGACTTGAAGTGGTTGGTCACGGCATAGGTGATCTGCGCCTGGCCTCGCCGGTGACACGAGGCGTAGGCGTCTGCCGCGACCTGGAGCGATATGCGGATCTGCCTGTTCGAGGCCGTGAAGCTCGCATTGTTCACGGCCGCGCCGAAGTTGCCGTTGACGTAGGCGCGAGCGCCACCGAAGTCGAGGAGCAACGCCCTGTTCGCGCTGCGGGGCTGCGAGCGGGCGAACGCGCACGCGTCGGCGGCCGCGAACCGCTTCAGCTCGGTCATGCTGTCGGCATTGACGTACCAGGCGGGAACCGGGTGCGGCGCGGTGCGCCGGCGGGTTTTCACGCTTCGTTCGCGTTCGGCGCGAAGGCGCGGCTTCGCTCGGCTCGGCATCGGCGGCCGGCTCCCGGCGCCAGCGGGCGCCTTAGTCGGAGCTCCGAAGTCCGTCGTCACGAGCCCGCGGTCGCCGAACGAGGCATCGGGTGAGCCGTCGAGGCCGAACGCAGCAAGCGCGAAATCCAACGCGCCGGCCGGGCCCGCGGCGCCGGCGACGAGGAGCCTCGATGGCTCGTCGAGCACGGCGACGGCCGAGCGGACGCTCGTCGCGGAGGCGACGCCCGCGTCGCCGAAGCCGGGGTCCAAAACCCCGGTCGGGTCGAGGCGGGCGAGCATCAGGCCATTCGGATCGGCGCCGGCGACCGCGAGGCCGTCGCGCTCGGGAGCGACCGCTGCGGCGGAGCTTCCCCGCGGCCCGAACGCGGCCGATCCTTCGTCGCCGAAGGGCCCGTCCGGCGAACCGTCGGGGCCGAACCGGGCGACGAGCGCCTGACCGCCGACGGATCCAGCGAGGAGCACGCTGCCGTCGGCGTTCGCAGCGATCCCATCGACGGATGCGCCAACCGGAAGCGCGGTCGTGACCGTGCCGGCCGAGCCGAAGGATTGGTCGGGCGAGCCGTCCGAGGAGAGGCGCGAAACCACGAGCGAGGCCTGGCTTCCGGCGCTTGAGAGGCCGGCGGTCACGATGCCGCCGTCGCCGACGGGCGCCACGGCCCGGACGTCGACGGGCGCCTCGGCGGTCGAGAACGCGCGGTCGATCGCGCCGTCGGCCGAAAGGCGGTACACCCGCGATCCCGCCGCCCCGCTCGCGGCGACGATCGTCTCCCGGTTCGGCAGCACAGCCATGGCTGCGGCCCGGCAGCAGCCCAGCGTGACGGATCCTCCGTCGCCGAAGCCGCGGTCGAGCGAGCCATCGGAGCCGTAGCGGAGGACGGTGGCGTGTCCGCCCGAGCGCCCGGCGGCGACTATCGAGCCGTCCGCCTCAAGCCCTGCCGCGAGGATCTCGTTGTCGGCTCGTCCGTCGACGTCGGTCGTCACGAGGCCGTGGTCGCCGAACGAGCTGTCGAGAGCGCCCGAGGGCAGGTAGCGCGCAAGCGCGAAACGCCCGTCGGAGCTCCCGACGGCGACGACCTTGCCGTCGGGCTGAATCAGGGCTGCCCGGGCAACGTCGTCGGAGGCTGCGCTGGGCGGCGTGGCGGCGCCGCCGGCGCTCGCCAACACCAGCATGGCCAGAGGCCCCGCCAGGGCTCCTCCGATCCCGCCTCGGAGCTTCCAGGTGCGAGTTCGATCGATCAAGAAGAGGCATCGAGTGTAAGGGTCTCGCGAATTTCCGCTGCACCTGGCGCGATTTCGTGGGAAAGACGACCCAGGAGGTCGCGCCAGCCGGGGTGAATCTCGATCGCGCTCTTGACGAGCGTGACACCCAGCTCGACCTGTCCCTGCTGCGCGAGCGAAAGGCCGCCCCAGAACAGGAACTCCGTGTTGTCGGGGGCGAGCTCGAGCGCCCGCCTGCCCCGTTCTCCCGCCTCCTCATGGCGGCCCGCCGCGCCGAGCTCCTCGGCCTCGCTCACGAGGGCGTACGCCTCGGCGAGGCCGAGTAGGCGCCTGAGCTCCTCGAGTGGCTCGGGATGGTCCTCGACGCGCAGGTCGACGGTCCGCCGCCACGGCTCTCCCTCGGCAGGGACGACGAGGAGCGCGGCGGACTGGCGTCCTCGGACGTCGCCGCCCGCTGCCTCGCCCGCGTCGAGCGCCGCCAGGAGGCGATCGGCGAGCGGGCCCTCGGCACCCTCGAACGCCCGGCCCATCGCGGGCCAGACCTCCTCTGAGGCCATCATGTTGGCCTGCGCTGAGTACCCGTCGCCGGTGAGGTCCCCCGCGAACGGGATGCAGCTCTCGCCGGTGTGCACAGCGACCTCGCCGGCGGCGTCGAGCACAGCGACCTGGCGCAGCCGCGCGCCCTCGTCGGCGGCCACCTCGGCCTCAAGCGCGGCGCGCGGCGCCTCCCCAGCCTCGAGCCGGTCGAGAAGGTTCGGTCCGTAGGCCGGCTGGGCCATCGACTGCGTCGCGACCACGCCGACGGCGGCGCGACCCCAGGTGACCACCGAGCCGACCGAGAACCAATGCGACTGCACCGCGACGCCGAGCTCGCCCGTGTCCGGGTCGCGGGCCACCATCGAATAGGTCACGGGCCCACCGGGACGTTCGACTTGATCGAGGCGAGCTGCCAATGCTTGCCGCTGCGCACAAGCGAAATCTGAAGCTTCTGTGCCGAGCTCGGCCCGCCGTGAGGGACGGCCACCACCAGCGCCTTGTCCCCCTTCACGCTTGAGCTGACGATCTCGACCGAGTCCGCTCGTCCTCCTGATCGGATCGACGATCGACAGCCCTGCGCACCGCCGAAGGACCTGTTCGAGGAGCGCTCGCGTGTAGATCTCGCAGACAGCGATGTCGGCCGACGTCAGCGCGAATTGGACGGTCTGCGTCGGCGGACGCCGCCGCGAATGGGGCACGGGCGGCCGCCTGATTCTCGCCGGCTTGCGTGGTCGCGGGAGGCTTCGAGCCGGTCGTCGTGGTCGACTGCGCCCTCGGCGCCTCCCTCTCCGGGTTCTTGACCGTGCTCAACGAGCTGGTCGATGACGAGCTCGACCCACCGCCGCACCCACAGACGGCGAGCGCCGCCACCAGCGCCGCCGTGCTAGCCCGCCTCATCGCCGCCCTTGAACTCGATCTCGCGGATGACCTTCGCCGGCGCCCCGGCGGCGATCGTCGCCGGTGGCAGGTCCTTCGTCACGACCGAGTTCGATCCGACCACGCACCGGTCGCCGATCTCGACGCCGCCGGTCACAACGCAGTTGACGCCGAACCAGCAGTTCGAGCCGATTCGCACCGGGCCGCGGGGGACGAAGCCCTGGTGCGTGATCGGCTTCGTCGGATCGTCGTAGGCGTGGTCGGCGTCGCCGACGAAGCAGTTGTTGGCGAACATCACGTGGTCTCCGATCTCGATCAGCTCCATCGCCGCCAGCATGACGCCTTGGTTCAGGAAACAGCCTTCGCCGATGCGGATTCGGGCATCCGCGGAGAGCGTCAACCAGCAGCCGGGCTCGAAGAGCGTTCCCTCGCCGACCGTGAGACGCCCGGAGTCGAGGGCCTCGAGCACCTCGCCGTCGATCGGGTGGCGGACGTACGCGCCGGCACGCGCCATGTGTCGGTTGATCCTCCACTTTCGGGAGAGGCGCCGGTTGCGCTCGTACCAGCGGCGCTTCACTCGCCAAGTCCGCCACCCGGCCTGCGACATGGCGACAGGCTTTCAGAACCTGAGACCGAACTGAGACCAAGTCGATACTGACTTCGGCGCCCGGGGTGACTACGTTGCCCGGAGTCCACGTAACCAACCCGGATGAGGGAGCTACGGATGGCGCTTTTCCAGGCGAGCGAGGAGCAGCTCGCGGAGCACAAGCAGAAGCTCGTCGAGGAGGTCTCGCCCCACATCGGCGGCGAGGACCTCGTGGCGGTCGGGATGTTCCGCCGCGGGGGCTTCGGCGCGAGCTACGCCGCGAGCAAGATGGGCGGTGGGCTCCTCTACGCGGGCGTCAACCTCGCCCGCAAGAAGCGCGCCGGCGGCCTGCCCGACAAGCTCATGCTCGCGGTCACGCCGACGACGCTCTACGCCTTTTCGTGGAAGCACAAGGGACGCAACTACCGGGTCAAGGAGGAGGTCGCGCGCTGGGACCGCACCAACCTCCGGTGCTCGCGCGGGCAGGGCGGGAACATGACGACGCTCACCATCGAGTCGCCCTCGGAGAGCGAGAAAGCCACCCTCGTCGGGGCCGGGGTCCAGGACGACCCCTGGAGTCAGGAAGTGATCGGCATCCTCACCAGCGGGGCAGCGGTCTGATGACGATCCACAAGGGCCGCAGCGGCGCCGGCACCTACTGGTACTACTGGCTCGTGCTCATCGGCGGCACGATCCTCGTCGTCGCCGCCGTCGCGACCGACATGTTCGGCCTCAAGCCGTAGCCTCAGGCGGCGACGGCCTCGCGCGCACGCGCATTGCCGCGCCGCGTGACCGTCGGCTCGACGAGGTCGGCCAGGAACTGGCCCGTGTAGGAGGCCGGCTCCGCCGCCACCTCCTCCGGCGTGCCCGTCGCTACGACGTCTCCCCCTCCTCGCCGCCCTCCGGCCCGAGGTCGATCAGGTGGTCGGCCGACTTGATCACGTCGAGGTTGTGCTCGATCACGACGACGGTATTGCCGGCGTCGACCAGGCGGGCGAGCACCTCGAGCAGGCGCTGCACGTCGGCGAAGTGGAGGCCGGTCGTCGGCTCGTCGAGGATGTAGACGGTGTCGCCGGTCGCGACCTTCGAGAGCTCCGTCGCCAGCTTCACCCGCTGGGCCTCGCCGCCCGAGAGCGTGGTCGCCGGCTGGCCGAGGCGGATGTAGCCCAGGCCGACGTCGTCGAGCGTCCGCAGGCGGCGATGGATCTTCGGGATCGATCGGAAGAACTCGGTCGCCTCGCTGACCGACATCTCGAGCACGTCCGCGATCGACTTCCCCTTGAACCGGACCTCGAGGGTCTCGCGGTTGTACCGGCGACCGTGGCATTGCTCGCACGGGACGTATACGTCGGGCAGGAAGTGCATCTCGATCTTGATCTGGCCGTCGCCGCGGCAGACCTCGCAGCGCCCGCCCTTCACGTTGAAGCTGAAGCGACCCGGCTTGTATCCCCGCGCTCGCGCCTCGCGTGTCTGCGTGAAGAGCGCCCGGATGTGGTCGAAGACCCCGGTGTAGGTGGCGGGGTTCGAGCGCGGCGTCCGCCCGATCGGCGACTGGTCGATGTTGATCACCTTGTCGACGTCGCCGACCCCGCTGATCCGGTCGTGGGCGCCCGGCCGCATCCGCGCCCGGTGCAGGCGGTTCGCGAGCGAGCGGTAGAGGACCTCGTTCACGAGCGTCGACTTACCGGACCCCGAGACGCCTGTGACGCAGGTGAAGGTGCCGAGCGGGAAGCCGACGTCGATCCCCTTCAGGTTGTGCTGGCGCGCGCCGCGCACGACGAGCTCGCCGCGCTTGCGACGGCGCTCGGCCGGTATCGGGATCTGCCGCACTCCGCTCATGTACTGGCCGGTCAGCGACGCGGGATCCGCCTCCACCTCGGCTGGCGGGCCCTCTGCGATCACGCGTCCGCCGTGCACGCCGGCCCCGGGCCCGAGATCGACGACGTGGTCGGCCGCGCGGATCGTGCCCTCGTCGTGCTCGACGACGATGACGGTGTTGCCAAGGTCGCGGAGGCGCTCCAGCGTCGCGATGAGCTTCTCGTTGTCGCGCTGGTGGAGGCCGATCGAGGGCTCGTCGAGGATGTACAGCACGCCGACCAGGCTCGAGCCGATCTGGGTGGCCAACCGGATCCGCTGCGCCTCGCCGCCGGAGAGTGTCGAGGCCGCGCGCTCGAGCGAGAGGTAGCCGATGCCGACGGCGTCGAGGAAGCGAAGTCGCTCGGCGATCTCGCGGACGACCAGGCGCGCGATCGCGCGCTCTGTCTCGGTCATATCGAGAGCCTCGATCCACTCGAGCGCGGACGTCGCCGCCATCCGCGTGTACTCGTAGATGTTGAGGCCGCCCACCCTCACGGCGAGGCTCTCCGGGCGAAGCCGGGCGCCACCGCAGTCCGGGCACGGCTGCAGAGCCATCAGATGCTCGATCCGCTCGCGGGTGTTCTCCGAGTCGGTCTGCTCGTAGCGGCGCTGGAGGCTGGTGAGCATGCCGTCGAACCGGACGGTGTAGACGCGCCGGCGTCCAAAGCGGTTGCGGTAGGAGACCGTGTGCTTCTGGCCCCCCGTGCCGCCCAGCAGGAGGTCGCGATCGCGCTTGCGGAGCTTCCGCCACGGCGTCTCGGGGTCGATCCCATTGGCCTCGGCCACCGCCTCCAGGAGGCGGCGGTGGTACATCGATGCGGCCTTGGTGAACGGCTCGAGGGCGCCCTCGGAGATCGAGAGGGTCGGGTCCGGGACGATGAGCTCGGGGTCGATGACGCGCTGGAACCCGAGCCCGTGGCAACGCTCGCACGCACCGTGCGGCGAGTTGAAGGAGAAGATCCGCGGCTCGAGCTCCGGCATGCTCGCCCCGCAGTTGAGGCAGGCGAACTTCTCCGAGAAGACGAGGACCTCCCCGCTCTTCCCCGCGCTCGGCCCGCTGAGCACCTTCGCGCCGGCGGCGCCGTCGCCATTGGTCACCCGCTCGCCCTCGCCGCCACCGTCGACCAGCTCGATTTCGACGATTCCGGAGGCGAGCTGCGACGCTGCCTCCAGCGACTCCGCGAGACGCTTCCGCACGCCCTCCTTCATCACCAGCCGGTCGACCACGATCGAGATGTCGTGCTTGAACTTCTTGTCGAGCGCGATCTCCTCGTCGAGGCGGCGGAGCTCGCCGTCGATCACGGCCCGCGCGTAGCCCTGCGCGCGCATCTCCTCGAGCATCCGCCCGTACTCGCCCTTGCGCCCTCGCACCACCGGCGCCAGGACCATGAAGCGGGTCCCCTCGGCGAGAGTTGCCACGCGATCCGTGATCTGCTCGAGCGACTGGCCCTGAATCGGCTCGCCGCAGTTCGCGCAGTAGGGCTTGCCGATCCGCGCCCAGAGGAGGCGCAGGTAGTCGTAGATCTCGGTCACGGTGCCGACGGTCGAGCGCGGGTTGCGTGACGTCGTCTTCTGGTCGATCGAGATCGCGGGCGACAGCCCCTCGATCGAGTCCACGTCCGGCTTCTCCATCTGGCCCAGGAACTGCCGCGCGTAGGCGGAGAGCGACTCGACGTAGCGCCGCTGCCCCTCGGCGTAGATCGTGTCGAAGGCGAGGCTGGACTTGCCGGAGCCGGAGAGGCCCGTGACGACGATCAGGGCGTCGCGCGGCAGCTCGAGATCGACACCCTTCAGGTTGTGAGCGCGAGCTCCTGAGATGACGATTCGATCCGAGCCTCCCATCTCAGACGATTGTAGGAGTCGAACAGGCGTTCCGAAAACGGCGCTATGCGGCGCTGGCCGCCAGCCGCAGCACGGGGCGCGCCCGATAGGCGATCACCCAGGCTGCGAACGCCGCAGCGACGGCGAGCGCATAGCCCCGATGCGGGTGCCCCCCGCTCACCAGCACGCCCGCGACGGCGTTGCCGGCTGCGAGACCGACCACGATCGCCGTGATCATCCAGGTCGAGGCCTCGGTCGCCGTGCCGGGCGGTGCGACCTCGTCGATCAGCGTGTAGAGCACCGCGCCCGCGGGCGCGAAGGCAAAGCCGCTGACGATGAGGAGCACGACGGAGTCGGCCTTGGTCGTCGTCAGGAGCAGCGGCGCGAACCCGAGCGCGATCAGCAGGCAGAGGCGGGGATAGCGCTCGGCGGCCGGCTTCGAGTGATGCCGCGAGCCGTACCACAGGCCGCCGAACATGCTGGCGGCGCCCTGGACCGAGATCAGGAGGCCGGAGAACGCCGGCGCGCCGAAGCTGGTGGCGAGAGCGGTCGTCGATATCTCCATCGCGCCGATCGCAGCGCCGAAGGCGACCTCCACGAGGACCAGGGCGACGACCGCCGGCGAGCGCAGCGCGCCCGCCCATCCCGTGTTCGAGGGCGCGCCACGCCACGACCGCGAGGCGGCGGAGACCGCGTAGACGAGCGTTCCCACCGTGGTGAAGGCGCCGTTCACGAGCACCGCCGTCCCGGGCGAGCCGGCGGCGGCGAGCGCGGCGGTCATGAGCGGGCCGACGACGAACGACACCTCCAGCAGGGCGGCGTCGAAGGCGAAGGCGCTCTGTCGCAGACGCGGGTCGGTGACGAGCGTCGACCACAGGGTCCGCATGCAGGGCGACAGCGCGGGGATCGTCGCCCCGCTCGCGGCGCCGATCGCCGCCAGCGCCGCGGGCGGCGCCCCGGCCCGAGCTGCGAGGACGAGCGCGATCAGCGACAGCGGGTTGAGCAGGCAGATCGGGACCAGGACCCGGGTCTGTCCGAACCTGTCGACGAGGCGCCCCTGAACGGGAAGCGAGAACGCAGCGGCGATCGCGGAAGCCGCCTCGACCACTCCGGCGACGGCGAACGAGCCGGTCTCGGCGCGGACGAGGAGGATCGTCGCCAGCGACAGGCCGGCGATCGGCAGCCGGCCGATACCCGCGCCGAGCATCGGCGTCCGGGCCCGCCGGATGGCGAGCAGGCGCTTGTAGGGCGTCGGGATCATCGGCCCACCCAGGTAAGCAGGCGTGCCGGGCTCGGGATGTGCGGCGGGCTACTTGCCGGCCTTGGCGAGAACGTCGTCGAGAAGCGCCGTGGGGTCGTCGAGCGAGTACGAGCTCGCGAGCTCGGTCTCGATCTCCTCGCGCGAGGCGCCGTCGAGCGCCATCTTCATCGCCACCAGGCGAGCCGCCTGGGAGTCGGCAGTTGCGGCGGGCGGGGACGTCGGCGCTTCGGCGACCGGCTCGGGGTCGGGGACGACGGGTTGCTCCTCCGCCTTCTTCGCAGGCTCGGTCGGGGATGATCTGGCTGGGGAGGGCGCGGGGTCGGGCGCGGGTGGCGGGTCCGGGGGCGCCGGGCTGGACGAGCCGCCTCCGAAGCGCGACGTCAGCTCCTCGAGCGCCTTGCGCGCGCCCTCCACCTGGTCGCGGGCTTCGGCCTCCGCCCGGGCGCGGATCCCCTCGGCCTCCTTCTCGGCGGCAGCGACGATCTTCGCGGCCTCCTCCTGCGCCTCGGCGACGACCTTCCTGACGGAGTCGGCAGCCTGCTGCGCGAGATCCTCGACGCTCATGGTCGAAGCCTACCTTCGGGATCTCAAGGCACCGTCAACACGTCACCGAAGGGGGCGCGATCCTTCGTTGTCGCGTTAACCGTCATATGGGCGGTCAGCACGACAGCGAGCGCGTGCGACGCGACGAGTGTCGTGTTGACGGCGATCGGGTGAGGGTCGAGCGGAGCGTTGCTGCGCTCGCCGCGCGCCGTCCTGCATTCGAGCGCGACCGCCGCCGCGACGCGGAGTTCATGCGGGGGCTCGACACGGGGGACGCCTTCTAGGGCATTTGCGGGCGCCACTTTCGGGGGGCGCAAAGAGAAGCGGTGGGGTTGACGTTCGCATGAACGCTCGACTCCGCCTCGCAATCTGCGCCACCGTCCTGGTCTGCGCCACCGCGCCACCAGCGGCCGCGTCGCCTCCGAGCGCCGCGCCGCGGTGCCCGGCGTGCGTGGTGGCCGCGCCCGCGCTTATCGACCTCGCGGGCGCGGTCTTCATCGGGGTCACGGCCGGCGAGGCCATCGATCGCGCGACCCGCGAGGTTGAGGACACCCACGCCGTCCACACCGGCGTGAGGGCCGCAAACCATCCCGGCGCCTTCCGCCAGTGGATCCGCTGGGCGAAGGGAAACGCCGCCTCCGGTCGTGCCGTCTGGAGAGCCTTCCACGGGAAGCTCATCCGTATCTACAGGTGGCTTCGCCGCTCCTACACGCCGAGGAAGCTCAGGAAGAGGCTCCCGCGAGCCGCCGTCGCCTGCGTCCTCAGCGGAACCGTCACCGGCCTTCGCACCGGGAGCGTCGAGCAGGCCGGCTGGGCCTGCCTCGGCGGAGCGCTCGGTGCACTCGGGGCCGCAAAGGCCAACGCAGCCGGGGATAGCGCCAGGTGATGCCGAGGATCCTCGTGACCGCGCTCATCCTGGCGGCGATCTTCGCCCTCGTCTACTGGCAGGCGAGCCTCTTCGCCGCCGCGGCATCGGTCGTGGCCGCCGCCGGGGTGAGTCTGGCGTTCAACCTCCTGGCCCGCTAGGCCCGCATCGCCTCGAGGTCGCGGCGCAGCTCCTTGAGCTCGTCGCGGATCCGCGCGGCCTCCTCGAAGCGAAGGTCCTCGGCCGCAGCGAGCATCTCCTCCTCGAGCTCCACGATGATCTTCTCGAGCTCGTCCGGCCCCTTGATCGGCTCGCCGTCGCGGTGCAGGGCGCGCTTGCGCCGCGCCGGGGCCGACCGCGATTCCATCGCGAGGAAATCGGAGATGTCCGAGATTCCCTTCTGAACGGTCTCCGGCGTGATGCCGTGCTCGCGGTTGTATTCGAGCTGGATCTCGCGGCGGCGGTCGGTCTCGGCGATCGCCACCCGCATCGCCTCGGTCTCGCGGTCGGCGTACATGAGCACACGGCCGCGCACGTTCCGCGCGGCCCGGCCAATCGTCTGGATCAGGCTCGTCTCGCCCCGCAGGAACCCCTCCTTGTCGGCGTCGAGAATGGCAACGAGCGACACCTCGGGCAGGTCGAGGCCCTCGCGAAGGAGGTTGACGCCGACGAGGACGTCGTACTCGCCGAGCCGGAGATCGCGAATGATCTGGATCCGCTCGATCGTGTCGACCTCGGAGTGCAGGTAGCGCACCCGGAAGCCGTGCTCCAGCAGGTATCCGGTGAGGTCCTCGGCCATCTTCTTGGTCAGCGTCGTCACCAGGACCCGCTCGCCGATCTCGGCCCGCTTCCGGACCTCCTCCATCAGGTCGTCGATCTGGTTGCGCGTCGCGCGGACGTCGACCTCCGGGTCGACGATCCCGGTAGGGCGCACGATCTGCTCGACGATCCGCTTCGAGGAGCTGCGCTCGAACTCGCCCGGGGTCGCCGAGACCAACACGAGCTGACCGACCCGGTCGAGGAACTCGTCGAACCGGAGCGGCCGGTTGTCGATCGCCGACGGCAGACGGAATCCGAAGTCCACGAGGGTCTGCTTGCGCGAGCGGTCGCCCTCGTACATGCCTCCGAGCTGGGGGACCGTCTGATGCGATTCGTCGACGAAGACGAGGAAGTCGTCCGGGAAGTAGTCGATCAGCGTGTGCGGGGGGCTCCCCGGCTCGCGTCCATCGAGGATTCGGGAGTAGTTCTCGATGCCGTTGCAGAAGCCGAGCTCCTTCAGCATCTCGAGGTCGTACTCGGTTCGCTGCCGCAGCCGATGGGCCTCGAGCTCCTTGCCCCGCTCCCCGAACCAGGCGAGCCGCTCGTCCATCTCCCGCTTGATCTCGATCACCGCCCGTTCGAGGGTCTCCTCCTCGGTCACGTAGTGCGTCGCGGGCCAGACCGCCACGTGGTCGATCTCGTCGAGGATCTCCCCCGTCAGCGGGTCGAAATGCTGCACGCGCTCGACCTCGTCGCCGAAGAGCGTGATGCGGTATGCGGTTTCGGCGTAGGCGGGAAAGATCTCCACCACCTCGCCCTTCGAGCGGAAGGTCCCACGGGAGAGCACCGTGTCGTTCCGCTGGTACTGCATCCCGACGAGCTTGCGGAAGAGCGTGTTGCGGTCGACCTCCTCGCCGACCTTGAAGAGCTGCATCTGGCGTCTGTAGAGCTCGGGTGAGCCGATGCCGTAAATGCACGAGACCGAGGCGACGATCACCACGTCGCGGCGGGCGAGGAGCGCCGCGGTGGCGGAGTGCCGGAGACGGTCGATCTCGTCGTTGATCGACGAGTCCTTCTCGATGTAGAGGTCCTGCGCAGGCACGTAGGCCTCGGGCTGGTAGTAGTCGTAGTAGCTGACGAAGTACTCGACCGAGTTCTCGCGGAAGAACTCACGGAACTCGTTGCAGAGCTGCGCGGCGAGCGTCTTGTTGTGAGCGATGACGAGTGAGGGACGTCCGAGCTCGGCGATCACGCCGGCCATCGTGAAGGTCTTCCCCGTCCCGGTCGCGCCGAGCAGGGTCGTGAACCGCTCGCCCGCGGTGATCCCCTCGGCCAGGCTGGCGATGGCCTTCGGCTGGTCGGCCGTTGCAGTGTAGGCGGGGT
This sequence comes from uncultured Actinomycetes bacterium, assembly GCA_963823245.1. Taxonomy (GTDB): domain Bacteria; phylum Actinomycetota; class Thermoleophilia; order Solirubrobacterales; family 70-9; genus JAWVFM01. Next base: position 103,528 of record CAWGKQ010000003.1, read on the forward strand.
TGAGGCCGAATTCGGGCACTCGGATCACGATAGCCGGGCGCCCAGCTAGCGTTCGAGCTCCGAGGAGACCCGCTCTGGCAGGGACGCTGGGCCTGACGGTGATCGCCATCGCGCTCGCCCCCGCCTCGTCGCGCGGCGCACCTCGACCTGCCCTCCCCGTTTGCGGGCGTGGGCAACCTCGCCGCCCCGTACGCGTGGACGGGCACGCTCACGGCGTCGTTCCCTGGCGCGCCCGACGTGCCGTTCGCGGGTACCAGCTTCCACGCGCGGATGAAGCGCCTCTGAGCGCGCGAACGCGACCCGAGCGCCGATGGCCGCGAGGAGCGCGGCGACTCCGCCCAGGATGAGCCCGGACCTCGGGCCGAGCGCCTCTGCCAGCCACCCCGTGAGCGGCCCGCCGATCGGGGTCGAGCCCAGGAAGACGATCCCGTACAGCGCCATCACCCGGCCCCGCATCGCCGGCTCCACGCGCAGCTGAAGCTGTGAGTTCACGCCCGCTGCGAACGTGATGCTGGCAGCGCCGAGCGGGACCATCGCGGCGATTTCGAGCGGAAACGTCGGCGCGGCCGCCGCGATAAGCCCGAAGAGGCCGAAGGCCGCCGCCGACAGCGTTATCAGCCGGGGGCCCGTGGCCCCCCGCGCCCCTGTCGCCAGCGCCCCAACGATCGCCCCAGCTCCCATCGCCGCGAGGAGAAGGGCGTAGCCGGACGCATCCTGGCCGAACGTGAAGTGGGCGAGAAGCGGCAGGACGGTCTGGAAGTTGAAGGCGAGCGTCCCGACCAGCGCCATCATCGCGAGCGGTATCGCGAGCGCGGGGGTCCGGCCGACGTATCGGATCGCGGCGCGGACGGCGCCGCGCTCGTGCGCGGCCCGAGGCGCGGGCCTCAGGAGCTCGGGATCCATGCCGCGGAGGGCGACGATCATGACCCCGAAGGTCAGGGCGTTGAGTCCGAAGCACGGCGCGACGCCGAGCACCGCGATGAGGGCTCCCGCGATCGCGGGGCCGATGATCCGCGACGAATGGATGATCACGCTGTTGAGGCTCACCGCGTTGACCACGCGATCGGCGCCGACCATCTCGATCACGAAGCTCTGCCGCGCGGGATTGTCGATCGAGTTGATGCTCCCGCGCGCGAACGCCATGGTGAAAACCATCCAGGGAGCGACAACGCCGGCGGCCGTTACGGCGAAGAGCCCGAGCGCCGGCAGTGCCATCGCCGCCTGCGTGTAGGTGAGTAGCCGGCGCTTCGGCACGCGATCGGCCACCACGCCGCCGAGGGCGGCGAACAGGAGGAACGGCGCGAATTGGGCCGCCGTCAGGGCCCCGACCGCGATGCCGCTGCCCGTCAGGGTCAGAATCAGCCACGCCTCCGCGACCATCTGCATCCAGTTGCCGGACAGCGACACGAGCTGCCCCGTGAAGTAGCGGCGGTAGTTCGGGACGGCGAGGGAGCTGAATGAGCGGCGGAGCGCGACCGTCAAGACCGCTCGTCCTCGAGCAGGTCCTCGAGGAGCTCGGAGGCTCGCTCGAGGGTCGCGATCTCCTCAGCGTCAAGGGTTCGCAGGCGGGTAGCCAGGAATGCCGTCTTTCGGCGCCGCAGGCGGCGGATCAGGCCCGCGCCCTCTCCGGTCAGCCGCAGCGAGCAGCTCCGGCCGTCGCCGGGAGCGGGGATGCGCTCGATCAGCCCGTCCTCCTCCAGCCTCGCGACGACGCGCGTCGCGGTCGGACGCTTGATGCGCTCGCGGTCCGCGAGCTCGCTCGGCGCAATGGGCCCGTGGCGTTCGATCGTCGCGAGCGCGGAGCCCTGCGAGGGGCTGAGCTCCGGCGCCGCCTCCTGGCGCAGCCGCCGCGCGCTGCGCGTGATCGCCAGGCGAAGGTGCGCAGCTACGTCGGCGACGCGCGCCTCGTTGCGGGGATCTACGGTCATAACCGCCATGTAGTTAGCTTAGCGAACTAACTTAAGCGACCGGGCCTTCTTGACTCGACGGCGCCCGGACGGATAGGGTCGCCCTTCAGGGAACGGACCCCTCGCGGATGCCAGGGGCAACTCGATAGAAGGGGGAAACCCAGTGCTTACACGCATCAAGCGGCTGCCATCGCCGGCGCTCGTGATCTCGGCCATAGCCCTAATCGTCGCGGTCGGCGGCGGGACGTTCGCAATCGCGGCGATCACCAACCCGAAGGTCAAGAGGATCTCCAAGCGCCAGGCGAACAAGCAGATCAGGAAGAAGGCGCCGGGCCTATCGGTGCTGCACGCCCAGAGCGCCGATACGGCGACCAACGCGGATCACGCGACCACCGCGGACAAGGCGACGACCACCGACGCGGTGACGTCGTTCGCGTATGGCGCGGCCGGCGGGAGCACCAACAAGACCGTGCTCGACGACTTCCACGGCCTGACGCTGACGGCATCGTGCACGGCGGGGGTGAACAACGGCCTCACGGTGAAGGCCACGTCGGCGACCGCCGGCGCCTATATCGCCTACGAGTCGTCCAGCCAGGGCGGCACCGGTGGGACCGCAACCGGCACGGTTCACAACGACTCCGTCTCGCTCGGCACGGCCCCGTTCACGATCATGTCGCCGACCTCGTTCGTGAGCACGACGAACGGTACCGTCGGCGTCGGCTTCGCCACTGGGCAGATCGTGTACGCGAAGCCGGGTGCAGGCAACCGGGTGAGCGTGACGTGGCAATACGCGTCCAACGCGGCGGGCCATCCCTGCCTCTGGACGGGAACAGCCACCGGCACCGACGACGGTCCGCCGGATGTTGCGAGCGGTCCCGCGTCGAAGGTTCGCGCCTCCAGCGTGACTTCGGAGCGGCGGCTCCGCCACGCCCACTGAGCCAGGCGTAACGGAACGCAACGTCGAGAGCGCCGCGCCCCTCCGGGGGCGCGGCGCTTTCGCTTAAGGTCCGGCCATGCGAACGCCGCAGCGCCTGCTCACCGGATTCTTCGTCTTCGCCGGGACGATGCACTTCGTCCGCCCTGCCTATTACCGGGCGATCATGCCGCCGTACCTGCCCCGTCACCGCGAGGCGGTGGTGGTGAGCGGAATCGCCGAGATCGTTGGGGGCGCCGCCGTCGCCTCGGAGCGCACGCGCCCGCTGGCGCGCTGGTGGCTGCTCGCCCTCCTCGCGGCTGTCTTTCCCGCCAACGTCCACATGGCGGTCAACCCCGACCATGTCCGCGGCCTCGACCTCGACCGGATCCCGCGATGGGCGCTCTGGGCCCGCCTCCCGCTTCAGCCGCTGATGATGTGGTGGGTGTGGCGGGCCACGGCAGAGTAGACCGCTACTTCAACCCGAGCTCGCTGGGGTACTTGCTCGCGTACTCGCCGCGCTTCTCCATGACCCCTTCCACGTAGGCGCGCGTCTCCGCGTAGGGGATGTCGTCCACGGTCAGCGACGAGCCGCCCCACTTGTCGACGGCGTTGAAGCCCGCGTTGTAGGCGGCGAGCGCCGCCACCTCGTTGCCGTCGTAGCGGTCGAGGAGGTGGCGCAGGAGGTAGCACCCGTAGCTGATGTTGATCTGCGGGTCGTGAAGGTCTGACAGGACGAACGTCGTTCCGCCGCTCAGCTGCTTGATGTAGTCCGCGGCGTCGGGGGTGATCTGCATGAGCCCGATCGCGCCCGCGCTCGACTCCTGGTCCCGAAAGCGCGACTCCGTGTAGATCACGGCGGCGATCAGCGCCGGGTCGAGGTCCTTCTCGGCGGCCTGCTGGCGGATGATGTCCTCGTGCTGGAGGGGGAGCGTGAGCTCCTGGATCGCCTTCTGCACGTTCACCTGGCTGAGGAGGATCGCCAGGCCGGCGCCGAGGATCAATGCCACCACAGCGCGGCGGCGCCAGACGGCCGTGCGACTTCGGTAGTCGGTCCGGCGCGCACCGGCTGTCCGCGGCGCGGAGGCGGTCACGCGGCACTCCGGGCGGCCGCGAGCCGCGGCAGGAGCTCCTCGAGCCGGGCACGGAGATCCTCCAGGTCGCCGTCATTGGCCAACACGAACGTCGCGCGTCGCTCCTTCTCCGCGGCCGGAAGCTGACGGCCGGCGCGGCCCTCGACGAGGTCCGTGCCGCGATCAGCCGCCCGCCTCGCGCGGGTCTCGTCGCTCGCCGCGACGGCGATCGTCGCGTCGAAGAAGCTCTCCATCCCGGTCTCAAACAGAAGCGGCACCTCGACCACGGCAACCGAAGTATGGGGCGGCAGCCCGACGACCCAATCGGCGATGCGCTGACCGACGAGCGGATGGAGCACGGACTCGAGCCACGCGAGCTCGTCCGGCTTCTCGAAGACGACGGCGCCGATCTGGGCGCGGTCCAGCTGTCCGGCCGGCGCCACCTCCGGGCCCCACCGCTGGATCAGCCGGTCTCGAACCTCATCCGTACCGAGGATGTCGTGGACGACGGCGTCGCTCGAAAGGGTCGCGGCGCCAAGGCTCTCCAGCGTCGCGAGGGCTTCGGACTTCCCCGCGGCGATCGGGCCGGTCAGGCCGATCAGCGGCGGGCGTTCACTCTTCGGAAGATGACTCGGGCGCCGCATCCTCCGGCTCCGTGTCCTCGGCCGCCGGTTCCGCGTCCTCAGCGGCCGGCTCGATCAGCTCGGCCTCGGTGGCGGCGGGCTCTTCCTCGACGGCGACGGCCTCATCCTCGGCCGGCGTCTCCGGGAAGACCTCGTCGGAGACGTCGAGATCGGGAAGCTCGGCGGGGGGCGATTCCGCCTCCTCGGTGAGCTCCGCCGGGATCAGGTCCCTCAGCGGCAGCGCCTGCGAGGGCTGCGCGCGCTTGACGCTCAGCGAGATCCGGCGGCGCGACTCGTCGATCTCGAGGACGCGCACCCATACCTCCTGGCCGGGCTGTACGACCTCGCCCGGGCTCTCGACATGGTGGTCGGCGAGCTCGGAGATGTGGACCAGCCCCTCGACACCGGGAACGATCTCGACGAAGGCCCCGAACGCCACGACCTTCGTGACCTTGCCTTCGAAGGCGTCGCCGGGCTTGTACTCGTTGGTGACCCGAGTCCATGGGTCCTCCTGGGTCTGCTTGAGCCCGAGCGAGATCCGCTGACGGTCGCGGTCGATGTCGAGGACCTTGACCCGGACCGTCTCACCGACGGACAGGACCTCCGACGGGTGGTTGACGTGGCTCCACGAGAGCTCGGAGATGTGGATGAGGCCGTCGATGCCCTCGAGGTCGACGAAGGCGCCGAAGTCGACGATGTTGGAGATCTTGCCCTCCACGACCTGGCCCGGCTGCAGGCGGCCCAGGATCTGCTCCCGGACCTCCTTGCGCTCCTCCTCGAGGACGGCGCGACGCGAGAGGACCACGTTGTTGCGGCTGCGGTTGAGCTCGATGACGCGGCACTCGAGCGTCTGGCCCTTGAACTCGTCGAGGTTGTGGACGCGCCGGATGTCGACCAGCGAGGCGGGCAGGAACCCGCGGACGCCGAGGTCGAGGATGAGCCCGCCCTTGACGACCTCGATCACGACGCCCTCGATCGGCTCGCCGGTCTCCGCGGCGCGCTCGATCTTGCGCCAGGCTTTCTCGAAGCGGGCGCGCTTCTTCGACAGGAGGAGTCGCCCCTCCTGGTCCTCCTTCGTGAGCACGAGCGCGTCGACCTGCTCGCCGAGCGAGACCTCCTCGCCGGGATCGACCGAACGGCGGATCGACAGCTCGTTCGAAGGGATGACGCCCTCCGACTTGTAGCCGATGTCGACGAGGACCTCGTCCTTGTCGATGCGCACGACCTCGCCGCTCACGACGTCGCCCTCCTCGAAGGGCTTTATCGTCGCGTCGTAGTTCGGGACGAGCTGGCCGTCGACCTCGATCATGAGGTCGGTGCTCGTGCTCGGTGGCGCCGGGGCGGTCGCTGTATCGGTTGCGGCCAAGGCGTGAGAGTGTAGAGGCGGCGGGTTCACGGCAGGCGTTGGGGTACCCTCGCGCCATGCCTACGCGGCGGACCAAGCGGGGCGAGGAGCGAACCCCGCTCGACGCCGAGTGCGACGTTCTCGTCTGCGGCGCGAGCTTCGCCGGCCTCGCCGTGGCGCGCGAGCTTGCCGGCAGCGGAGCCCGGACGCTCATCGTCGACCGCTACGAGGTCGGCGAGCGGCAGACCTCGGCGTGCGCCGCCCCGACGGGTTGGCTCGAAGCCCTCGGGCTCGAGGCCTCGATGCGCCAGACCTTCGGCGAGCTTGTCATCCACACCCCGCACACCACCGCCCGCATGCCGCTGCCGTTCACGTTCTCCACGTTCGACTACCGCGAGCTCTGCACGCTCCTCTTTGAGCAGTCCGACGCGGATTTCGAGACGGCCAAGGTTGAGGGCCTGGGCAGCTCGAATGGCGATAGCTCGATCCATGTCGCCACGGACCGCGGCGAGCTTCGGGCCCCGCTCGTGGTCGATGCGCTCGGGTGGCGGCGGGTGCTCGGGTCCGGCTTCCAGCCTCCCGACGCGCCGCTCTCGCGCGGCCTCGAGGTTCATCCTGGCGGCGGCGGCGGCGAGCTCGAGATCTGGATCGACCGTTCGTACGTCCCCGCCGGGTACTCGTGGAGCTTTCCGGCCGCCGAGGAGGTGCGCGTGGGCGTGGGCTCGTTCGACCCCCGGTTCCACGTCAAGGACCCGACGGTGCGCCTCGCGGGCGACCTCGGACGAGACGCCGTCCGCTACCAGGGCAACTGGATCCCCCACAAGCTCCGGCCGGCGACGGAGAACGGCGTCTTCTTCGTGGGCGACTCGGCAGGCCACTGCCTTCCGCTCACGGCTGAGGGAATCCGCACCGCCCTCTACTTCGGCATCGCCTGCGGCCGCGAGATTCGGCGAACCGTCGACGGCCGGATCTCGCGACGGGCGGCTCTCGATCGCTACGCGGCGTTTTCGGCCCGGCACGACTTCCACTTCCGGTGGCTCCTGCGCGTGCAGCGGCTCATTCCGCGCGTACCGCCGCGCGTCCTCGCGCCCGCGCTCGACGCGATGGCGGACGAGCGCTTCACCCGCTGGGCCTTCGGCCACTACCTGCGCATCGCCCACCCGGCGTATGCGCGAGAGCTCAGCGGACGACGAGAAACGTCCCGGCGAGGAGCAGCGCGACTCCAGCCAACCGGCTCGCGCTGAGCGGCACCTTCTCGAGGCCGAGGACGCCGAGGCGATCGATCACCACCGCCGCCGTCAGCTGGCCCGTGATCGTCGCGGCGGCGACCCCGCCCGCACCGATCGTCGAGACCGAGATCAGCGCCACGGTCACGTACGCGGCGCCGAGGATCCCGCCGATCAGGTAGTACCAGGGCACATCGAACGTCGAGCCCAGCCCGCCCGTATGACCCACCAGGAGAACGATGAGGGCGAGGAGCAGGGTCCCTACGAAGAACGAAACCAGGGCCGCCGGAAGGCTGCCGGTGCTGCGGCCGAGCCCGGCGTTGATCGGCGCCTGCAGGGCGATCAAGCCGCCCACGGCGGCCGTCAGGATCACGGCGAGCCCCCTACCCATTGACGCGGGGATGGTACCCGTGATCTCTTCGCTTGCCCGGTGTTCCAATACCGTGGACTGCCTGCCTGGAGGAGGGTTAATGCCGGCGCCGGCGCGAACCGCCCAAGGCCAAGGATGACCGAGGATGCTGGGCCCGGACCGCTTGGGCGTACCGCGCTTCGCTGTCAGCCCGACTCCCGGCTCGTCGCGCTGACGCGGGAGGGCAGCGACGCCGCGTTCGAGGAGGTCGTCGGGCGCTACCAGAGCCGCCTGGTTGGGTTCGCGGCCGGGATCGTCGAGCACGACCGGGCCGAGGACGTGGTCCAGGAGTCGCTGATGAAGGCCTTGTCCTCGATCCGCGGCACCGCCACGGAGATCAATCTCCGGCCATGGCTGTACACGATCGTGCGCAACCGCGCCATCAACAACCTGCGCGACGAGCCCACGTACGAGCATCTCGACGAGGACTACGACGGAGTCCCACAGCCGCCCGACGTCGCAGCCCGCCACGAGGAGCTTGCGAGCGTCGTCGGGCAGGTCAAGGCGCTGCCCGACGCCCAGAGGCGGGCACTGGTCGAGCGTGAGCTCGAGGGCCGAAGCCACGAGGAGATCGCAGCCGGGATGGACGTGACCCCGGGCGCCGTGCGCGGTCTGATCTTCCGCGCCCGCACGAGCCTGCGCGATGTCGCCGGCATCCTGATCCCGATGCCCGTGCTCCGTGCCGTCGCCGGAACCTCGGCAGGCGGGGGCGCCGCCACGGTGGCGGCCGCGGGTGGTGGGGGTGGCTTCGTGAAGCTCGGCGCGACCGTGGGCGTGGCGGTGGTCGCAATCGGGTCCGGGGTGGCGCTCCACGATCGAGGCGCCTCACGCGACGATCCCGGGCAGGCGAAGATCAGTGCCCAGGAGTCAGCCGACGTCGACAGCTCGCCCGCGCCCGCGGGTTCCACCACCCAATCCGGCAGCGGCACAGCGATCGACTCGGGCCGCGGGTCGTCGAGCGCCGAGAGATCGGCGGGCGGCGCCGACTCGGGGCCCTCGGACTCGAGCGGCCCCCGATCGGCGGGCTCCGGGGGAAGCACCGGGCCCTCTCCGGCCAGCGGCTCCTCGGGGCCGACCGGCGGGTCCGGCAGCGGCCGGCTGTCCGGTGACGGCGGCGAGCACGGCGGGCCCGCCCCGCGAGAAGGCGGCCCCGTGCCCGGCGATGGAGGCGATGGAGGCGCCGACCATCATGGCCCCGCACCCGGAGACGGCGGCGGAGGCGCCGGCCCGGGGGGACTCGCGAGCGGCGGTGGTACGCATGAGGGCCCGAGCGACGGCGGGTCAGGCAGCGGCGACGGCGGGTCAGGCGGTGGGCTCCCGCCACCGCCCAGCGGCGACGGCGGGGGCGACGGCTCCAGCGGCGGTGATGGCAGCGGATCAGGCTCGAGCGACGGAAGCGCCTGGCCGCTGCCGCCTCTCGGCGACTGAGCCGGACGAATCTCCGACTCTGTGGCGCCCGCGTGATCCTGGCGCTTCAGCCGGGTTCCGTAGCTGACGAGTCAATGACGACGGCGCGCCGACCGCAGAGTCGAGGCCTCCGGGCCTCAGAAGGAGGAATCACATGAGCTCGAGACGATCCCGCGGACTCCTTGCGGCGGTTCTCGCCGCAGCGGCGGGGATCCTCGTTCTGGCGCTGCCGGCGGCAGCGTCAGCCAAGGACCGCAACCACGACAAGATCCCCGACCGGTGGGAGAAGCACTACAAGCTGTCCCTCAAGGTCAACCAGGCGCATCGCAACCAGGATCGCGACCAGCTGAACAATCGGCAGGAGTTCCGCGCCGGAACCGATCCGCGCGACGCCGACACGGACGGCGACGGCACCGAGGACGGGGACAACGGCGGCACGATCGCATCGTTCGACAGCGCGACTGGAACCCTCGTCATCAACGAGTTCGACGGCACCACGCTGACCGGTCAGGTCACCGACGCGACCGAGATCAAGTGCGAGCACGGCGACGGGACGCCCGGCGACGGCAAGGCCGTCCGCGACGGCGGCGGTCCCGGCGGCGGCACCGGTGATGGCGGTGACGACGATGGCGGCCCTGGCAACCCCGGCGACGACGGCGGCTGCACGGTGGCCGACCTGGTCCCCGACGCGGCGGTTTCGGAGGCCGAGCTCGACGATGCCGGCACCACGTTCACCGAGATCAAGCTCGGGACCGAGGGCGACTGCCACGACTGAGGACGGACCAATCCGACCAGGAAAGGGCGGCCACACGGCCGCCCATTTCGCTGCTACTTCGCCGTCAGCCAGTCCTCGCCAACCCCGATGTCCACCGCGAGCGGCGGGTCGAGCTCGAAGGCGCCACACATCTCGGCGCGAACAAGCTCCGTCGCGGCGTCCATCTCGCCCTCCGGGCCCTCGAAGAGGAGCTCGTCATGGATCTGGAGCACGAGCCTGGTCTCCGAGCCCTCGGTGGCGAGTCGCTCGTGGCAGCGGAGCATCGCCACCTTGATGATGTCCGCGGCCGTGCCCTGGATGACGGTGTTGACCGCCAGCCTCTCCCCGAGTGATCGCCGTTGGCGCTGGCCCGACCGAAGCTCCGGGATGGCGCGACGGCGGCCCATCAGCGTCGTCACGAACCCGTCGCGCTCCGCGGCGTTGATGGTCTCGTCGATGAACCGCCTGATTGCCGGGAACCGCTCGAAGTAGCGCTCGATGTAGGCGGCGGCCTCCTCGCGCGAGATCTGGAGACGGTCGGCGAGCCCGAACGCCGAGAGCCCATAGGCGATGCCGTAGTTGACCATCTTCGCCTTCGAGCGCTCCGCGGGCCCGACCGCGTCCGCCTGGGCGCCGAGCACCTCCGCCGCGGTTGCGTCGTGGACGTCTTCGCCCGAGGCGAAGATCTCGCGCAGGGCGTCCTCGCCCGCGACGTTGGCCAGCACGCGCAGCTCGACCTGGTTGTAGTCGGCGGACAGGAGGCGGTTGCCGCCTTCGGCGACGAAGCAGCCGCGGACGGGCCGACCCACGTCGGAGCGAATCGGGATGTTCTGGAGATTCGGGTTCACGCTCGATAGGCGCCCGGTGGCCGCGGCGACCTGGTTGAAGGTCGTGTGGATCCGGCCGGTCTCCGGGTCGATCAGGGTCGGCAGGGAGTCGAGGTAGGTGTTCTTGAGCTTCGTGAGCTCGCGCCACGCCTCGACCTTGCCGACGATCTCGTGCTCGTCGCGGATCTGGGCGAGCACGCGGGCGTCGGTGGAGAAGCCCGTCTTCCCACGGCGCTTCCGCGACAGTCCCAACTCGCCGAATAGGACCTCGCCGAGCTGCTGCGGCGAGCCGATCGTGAACTCGTGCCCCGCGAGGTCGTAGACCTCGGCCTCGAGCTCGGCGATCCGCTCGGACATCCCCTCGTTGATCGCCGCAAGCCGGTCCGCGTCGAGGCGGAGGCCGATGCGCTCCATGCTCGCGAGGACCTCGATCAGCGGCATCTCGACGTCGGCCATAAGGCGCTCGAGTCCGAGTTCGGAGATCCGTGGGCGCTGGCGGCTCGCGAGCTCCCATGTGAGGCGGGCGTCGACCGCGGGGTCCGCGGCCGGCTCACCGTCGAGCGCAAGCTGCCCCTCGGGCTCCGCGGCGGGCTTTGCCGCCGCGATAGCGAGGTCGGCGGCGAGCTCGTGGAGATCGTAGGTGCGCCGAGCCGGGTCGAGCAGGTAGGCGGCGACCGTCGTGTCGAACTCCAGGTCGAGGCTGCCCTCGCCGGCCGCCGCCAGGAGCGAGTGGCGCGCGGCACCGCCGAGTGCCTTCAGGTCGTGGCCAATCAGTGGCCGGCCCGCGAGCTGGGATGCGAGAGCACCGAGGTCGGTCGCCTCCCCGGCGATCACCTCGCCGCCACCGGTGCCGGCCCAGCGGCCATTCGCGATCGCGATCGCCGCGGGGCCGTCGCCGAGGTCCGCGGGACTCCCCTCCACCGCCTCGACCGAGATCTCCTCCTCGGCCGAGCGTCCGGGAACGACCTCCCCCCACTCCTGGTCGAGCCGCTCCATCACGGCGCGGAGCTCGAACTCGGCGGCAGCCTCGCGGAGGCGGCTGCGGTCGGGCTCGACTCGCATCGCCTCGCTCACGTCAATCCCCACCTCGATGTCGTCGGTGAGAATCGCGAGCGCCTTCGACACCCGCGCATCGTCGGCGTGCTCGGTCAGGTTCTGCTTCCGTTTGGCGCCTGAGATCTCATCGACCGAGTCGAGCACCTTCTCGAGTGACCCGAAGCGCTGCAGGAGCTGCGCGGCCGTCTTCTCGCCGATCCCGGGGACCCCGGGGATGTTGTCCGACGTGTCGCCCTTGAGGCCGATGAGGTCAGGGACCAGCTCCGGTCCCACGCCGTATCGGTCGACCACGCCCTCGCGGTCGTAGATCTTCGTCTCGGTGATCCCCCTGGAGGTGGCCATGACGCGGATCCCGTCGTCGACGAGCTGGTAGACGTCGCGGTCGCCCGAGACGATCATCACCGGAATGCCCGCCCGCTTGGCCTGCCGCGCGAGGGTGGCGATGACGTCATCCGCCTCCCAGCCGTCGATCTTCACGTTGCTGAAGCCGAAGGCCTCGGCGAGCGGCGCGAGGTGCGGCCACTGCTCGCGGAGAAGGTCGGGGCGCGACGGGCGCCCCGCCTTGTACGGCTCGTAGACCGCGTCGCGGTTCGACATCCCGGCGTCCCAGGCGACGATCACGGCCGCGGGATCGTGCTCGGTGAGGATCTTGGCCATCATCGACGCGAACCCGTAGATCGCGTTCGTCGGCCGGCCGTCGGCGGTCGCGATCGACTCCGGCAACGCGAAGAAAGCTCGGTAGGCGAGGCTGTTGCCGTCGATGAGGAAGAGCTCTCGCTGGTCGCCGTTTGCGCTCACGGCTCGATCCTACGGTGCGACCGCCGCCCCGATGGCGAGTTGTAGTCGCTCTCCGACTTCAACTCGCTACCGCGGCTCAAGATAGATACCGGCGAAGCACCGCCACGACCGATTCCGGGTTCTGCGTCACCTGCCGCCACGTGAACCGGAGCGCTTTGTAGCCCTCAAGCCGCAGGTACGCGTCCCGCTCGCGGTCGTCTTCGAATGCCTGACGACCTCGGTGCCCCTGCCAGCCGTCGACCTCGACTGCGAGCCGCTGCTCCGGCCAGACGAAGTCCACCGTGTACGGGCCCAGACGCTCGTTGACGAGCGGCAGCGGAAGGCCGTGCTTGTGGCACAGGCGGAGGAATCGCCCCTCGAGCTCGCTGCGCTCACGGGCGTCTTCCCCACGGCCCAGAGCTCCCTCCCCCTCGCTCCCTGTATCGAGCCTTCTGTATGCCGCATTCCTGAGCGCCTGGCGCACGACCCCCTCCGGCGCCGTGCGCCTCAGGTCCGCAATGGTGCGAGCCGAGCTGGTGACGGCTATGTGCTCGCGGCGGATCACATCGCTCGATTTCAGTGAGGGAGAGCGGTGGACGACCAGGCCCCGACGCTTGGCTCGGCCACCGCGTCCCGCCACCGTCACATGCACCGCCCCCATCGTCACAGGCAACAGCGTCCACAGCTCAGCTGCGCTGCGATGGCTGAGCGCGGCGCCTTCTCCGCATGCCGCGACGGCCGCAAACCACCGCCCCTCGCGGCTCAACCTGGTATGGCCAACCGCATACACGCCTCGAAACACCCGATGCAGCCGCCCCGCTGCCACCCGCCTCTGGATGCCGGCCTGGGTGAGGCCTGCGCCAAGAAGCTGTTCAAACGTCACGATTCCGTGTTGGCACGACGCGAGTTGGGCGACGATCGCATCCGGGGTGGCGATTTGAAGTCGCATACCGACTACAACCCGCATCGGCCGATGCGCGCCCCCTCGGGCCGCGGCCGCGGGGCGCAACGCGGCGCCCATATCATCCGCCGCCGTGGCCGCCACCCCGTCCGTCTCCGCCCAGTACTCCGTCGTCGTGCGCGTCGAGCTCGATGCGCGCCAGGAGCCGCTTGGCAAGCTGACCGCCCAGATCGCGGAGGCCGGCGGCCAGCTCCAGGGCGTCGACCTCGTGCCCGGCGCCGGCGGCGAGGGCAAGCGCGTGCGCGAGTTCACGATCGACGCGCGCAACCAGCGCCACTGGGAGGAGATCCTGCGGGCGATCGGGTCGACGCGCGGTGCCCGTGTGCTCAGCTACGTCGACCGCACGATGGCGATGCATCGAGGCGGGAAGATCGAACAGCACAACAAGTACCCGCTGAAGACGCGCGACGACCTGTCGATGGCCTACACGCCGGGCGTCGCGCGGGTCTGCACGGAGATCGCCGAGGACCGCTCGAAGGCCTTCGAGTTCACGATCAAGAAGAACACGGTGGCCGTCGTCTCCGACGGCAGCGCCGTCCTCGGCCTCGGCGACATTGGCCCGGAGGCGGCGATGCCCGTCATGGAGGGGAAGGCGATGCTCTTCAAGGAGTTCGCGGACGTCGACGCCTTCCCCATCTGCCTTAGCACCAACGACCCCGACGAGATCGTCCGCACCGTGACGCTGCTCTCCCCCACGTTCGGCGGCATCAACCTCGAGGACATTTCGGCGCCGCGCTGCTTCGAGATCGAGGAGCGGCTGAAGGACGCGATCGACATTCCCGTCTTCCACGACGACCAGCACGGGACCGCCGTGGTGACGATGGCCGCCCTGCTCAACGCTCTGAAGATCGTCGGGAAGGAGCCAGAGGACCTGCGAGTTCTCATCGTCGGCCTCGGCGCAGCGGGCGTCGCGGTGACGAAGATGATGCTCGCGACGGGCGTGAAGCACGTCATCGGGTGCGACCGCAGGGGTGCGATCTCGACCGACCGTGAGGACTACGGCGCGGGCGCGATGAACGCGAGCAAGCGCTGGTACGCGGAGAACTCGAACCCGGACAAGGTCTCGGGCAAGCCCGAGGAGGTCATCGACGGGTGCGACGTCTTCGTCGGCCTCTCGGGCCCAGGGATCATTCCCGCTGAGGCCCTGGGGAAGATGGCGAGCGACCCGATCGTCTTCGCGATGGCGAACCCGAACCCGGAGGTCATGCCGGAGGAGGCCGAGCCCTACGTCCGGATCATGGCGACGGGTCGCTCGGACTACCCGAACCAGATCAACAACGTCCTCTGCTTCCCCGGGATCTTCCGCGGGGCCCTCGACGCCGGCGCCCCTGCGATCACCGAGGAGATGAAGCTTGCGGCGTCCCACGGCATCGCGGGCGTCGTCACCGAGGAGGACCTCTCCGAGGACTACATCATCCCGAGCGTCTTCAACCGCGAGGTGGCTCCGGCCGTTGCCGAGGCTGTGGTCGAAGAGGCGAAGCGCTCGGGGCTCGCCCGGATCTCCGAGGAGACCGGGACTTTCACCACGATCGATTGAGGCCGGGGCCAACCGGGCATGGAGGTGACGCATGCGGGTTCTTGTGACGGGCGCAAGCGGGATGATCGGCTCACGGGCGTGCGACGCTCTGCTCGCCCGCGGTGACGAGGTCGCCGGGCTCTCCCGCGACCCCGTTCGAGCCGCCAAGACGAATCCGACGGTCTCGTGGTACGAGTGGGACCCGATCCACGAGCGGCCCCCCACAGCCGCGCTCGAGGGGGTCGATGCCGTGGTCAACCTGATCGGCGAGCGAATCAGCCAGCGGCTGAACGACGCGGCGAAGAAGCGCATCCTGCAGACCCGCGAGCGCGCGACCAAGAACCTGGTCGACGGCCTCGCGGCCATGGCGGTCAAGCCGCGAGCGCTCGTCACCCAGTCCGCGGTCGGCTATTACGGCGAGCGCGGCGAGGCGATCGTCGACGAGTCGACACCGCCCGGCGACGACTTTCTCGCGCAGGTGTGCGTGCGCTGGGAGGCCGCGGCCAGGCCCGCCGCCGAGGCGGGCATCCGGCTCGTCACCGTTCGCACCGGGCACGTTCTCGATCCCGGCGGCGGCCTTCTTAAGCAGCTCCTTCTCCCCTTCCGGCTCGGGGTCGGCGGCCCGCTCGCCGGCGGGCGCTGGTACATGCCTTGGGTCCATCGCGACGACGAGGTCGGGCTCATCCTCTGGGCGCTCGACGCCGACCGCGTCGATGGCTCGCTCAACTCGTGCTCCCCGAACCCCGTCACCAACCGCGAGTTCTCGAGGGCGCTCGGCGGAGCCCTGCACCGTCCGGCGATCCTTCCGACGCCCCGCCTGGCGGCGGCGGCCGTGCTTGGAAGCGAGATGGCCGAGGCTGCAACCACGAGCATCCGGGCGGTCCCCCGGCGGGCGCTTGACCTCGGCCACCGCTTTCGCTTCGCCGACGTCGGCGACGCGCTTCGCGACCTCCTCGCCGGCTAGCGAGCCCGCAGGAGTGCCATCGGGCGCAGCCCGGACGGTGTGCTTCGATAGCCGCTCATCCGGTTGAGGGTCGTATCGCCAAG
This sequence comes from uncultured Actinomycetes bacterium, assembly GCA_963823245.1. GTDB lineage: Bacteria > Actinomycetota > Thermoleophilia > Solirubrobacterales > 70-9 > JAWVFM01. Next base: position 119,369 of record CAWGKQ010000003.1, read on the forward strand.
CGGGTCTATCGAATACGTGCCCACCACCGAGCGGCGTCCCCGGGTGTCGAAGAAGGCGTCGATCACGGGCTGGCGCTGGTCGCCCGCCGACCCCGCTCGGCGAATCGCGGCGAGCACGACCGCCATCGCCTCGTAGCCATAGGCGGCGTAGCGCCCCGGCGCGCGCCCGAAACGGCGAGTGAACGCTTCCGCGAACCGGCGTCCGCTCGGAGGCAGCTGCTTCGGGTCCTGCGCGGCCGAGGTCACGAGCTCCGCCGCCCCCGGGCCGCCCGGGTTGAAGGGCGGTAGGACGGAATCGGATGCCATCATGGGCGCGCGAAACGACGCCGCCCTCTTCAGGGCGGGACTGCCGGCGAGCCCGGCGTAGTAGGTGAGCTGCGGGCCCTTGCGGGTGATGGTGGTTCCGCGGAGCGCCTCCCTGAAGGAGCTCGCCATGACCCCTCCGAAGGAAGAGCCATCGCTCACGAGCTCCACCCGCCGCTCGTCCAGCGTTCGCACCCACCCAGCCGCGGCGGCGGCCTGGACGGGGTCGGGCGGGATCACCCTGCCGAAGGTCCGTTCACCGCCCTCATCCTCGACGGCGGGGAGCTGGTCGCTGCCGAGAAAGGGCCGCGTCAGGTCGATCGCGGTGCTCGCGGGCGAAACCTGCAGGAGGTGTGCTGCGTTCGTGATCGGCTCAGACGTCCGCGTCGCGCCGGCTTCGAAGTCGCCGACGTAGGCGACGGCCGAGGTGTCCTCCGTCGCCGTGCGGGCGTTGGCGCCCACGGCGGACGGGCTCCACTCGGCCGCCGGCCCGCGTCCGCTGGTGTCGTCCAGATAGCGCGCCTGAACGGCCAGGCGACCCACCTTCCCTCGCGCGTCGGCCAGCGCCATCCGGGCCCCGTCGGCGACGTCCCGCCCGTCGCGGCCGCTTGCCCCGCGAAGCGGCACGCTGACGTAGACCGTGGCGCGTGACGCGCCGGTGATGCCGGAGCTCCCACACGAGGTGAGCGTCAGGGCAGCGGCGAGGGCGGCGCTAACCCAGGAACGGCGTCGCAACCTCGTAGTCCTCGGGCGGGACGGTACGAAGCTCGGCGACGGCATCGGCAAGCGGCGCGAGCTCGATGCGCGTGCCCCGGAGGGCCGGCATCATGCCCCAGCGCTCGTCGTGGACGGCGTCGATCGCGGCCACCCCGAGGCGGGTGGCGAGGACACGGTCGTACGCGGTGGGCGTCCCGCCGCGCTGGATGTGCCCCAGCACGACCGCGCGGGTCTCGAAGCCGGTCCGCTGCTCGATCTCGAACTCCAGGCGCTGTCCGATCCCGCCCAGCCGCACATGCCCGAACTCGTCCTCGCCGTCCGGTCACGGTCTCCATCGTCCCCTCGGCCGGGACGGCACCCTCGGCGGCGACAACGATCGAGAACGGCCGGCCGCGACCATGGCGCCGCTTGATGAGGCGGCAAACCTCCTCGATGTCGAACGGGCGCTCGGGAATCAGGATCACGTCCGCCCCACCCGCGAGGCCCGAGTAGAGAGCGATCCAGCCGGCGTGCCGTCCCATGACCTCGACGACCATCACCCGGTGGTGGGACTCGGCCGTCGTGTGGAGGCGATCGATGGCCTCTGTGGCCACCTGGAGAGCCGTGTCGAAGCCGAAGGTCACGTCGGTCGCGCCGAGATCGTTGTCGATCGTCTTCGGCACTCCGACCACGTTCACCCCGTGCTCGGCGTGAAGGGTCGCGCCCGCGCCGAGCGTGTCCTCCCCACCGATCGCGATCAGGCCGTCGAGCCCGGAGTCGCGCATCGCCTCCTGGATGCGCCGTGGACCGTCGTCGGCCTTGATCGGGTTCGTCCGCGAGGTTCCGAGGATCGTCCCGCCGCGGGGCAGGATGCCACGGGTCGCCTCGATCGTGAGCTCGGAGTGCAGGTTCTCGAGCGGCCCCTTCCAGCCGTCCCTGAAGCCCACGAGCTCGGCGCCATGCACGGCGATGCCCTTGCGGACGATGGCCCGGATGACGGCGTTCAGGCCGGGGCAGTCACCGCCGCCGGTAAGCACTCCAACGCGCACGCCGCCACGATAGCCCGTGGCGGCGGTGTAGCTCGTTCAGGCCGCGGCGAGTGAGGTGCGCCGGCTCTCGAAGAACTCCAGCGCAGCGGCGTCCGGGTCGTCGGCGGCAGCGAGCGCCGCGTAGGCCAGCTCGGCGCCGGTGAACCCGCGCGCGTTCCAGAGCTCGCCCGCCACCTCGCCGCTCCACGGGCCGACGTACAGGTAGGGCTCGGGATGGTCGTCGTCCCCCGGCGAGCCCCCGTAGTTGGCTCGCTGGCCCGATGCCTCGTCGCCCGCCTCGATCGCGACGTCGAAGTGCTCGGGCCAGAGGATGGGTGAGGTCGCAGCCGCATCGGGGTCGACCGTCGCGCTGAACGCCTCGAGCGCCCGTTCGGCGAGCTGGTAGAACGCGGCCAGCCGCGCCGCGGCATCGGCGTCGACCTCGAGCGGCGTCTCGTCGTCCGGCAGCCCATCGGGGAGAAGTTCAGCGCCGACCAGCGCGCCCGCATCGGCTATCGACGTCAGCTCACCCCGCGTCTCCACCCCGTCCCCGTCGACCACCAGCTCAGCCCCGTCGACACTGACCACGAGGCGGCGCCCGCCGTGCTCGAACGGCGGCGTCCCGAAGCCGCCCGGCGCGACGGTGAGGGCAATCTCGTTGTGCGGCTTGCGGGCGGGGGCGACGATCTCGGCGGCCACCCGATGGAGGGCGGCACGCGTCGGGGCGAATGTGTCCGGCAGCGGCTCGAGGCCCGTCACGCTGCGCTCGGCAGCGCCTAGGGGCGCAGCCGGTCGATGATCGGCTGACTCGCCCTGATCAGGATGCCGACGAAGAGGATGGTCAGGAAGATGATCGTGCTGACGGCGCCGCCGAGCCCGATCGCGTAGAAGAAGACCAGCGAGCAGAGGGCGACGACCGCGAAGACGAGGAGCTGCACGGGCGGGAATCTACAGCGCCTCGCGGCAATCGCGCAGGAAGGCGGCCACGGCCTCCGCCGCGCCCGTAGCGCTCTCGGACTCGCCGACAGCGCGGACGAGCCTGGTGCCGATGATCACGCCGTCCGCGACCCGCCCGACGCCCGCCGCCTGCGCCGGCGTACCGATGCCGAACCCCACCGCCACGGGGACCCGAGCGTCGCGCTTCGTCGCCTCGATCAGATCCTCGAGCCCCGCAGGAAGGTCATCGCGCTCGCCCGTCACGCGGGTGTCGGAGACGAGGTAGACGAAGCCCTCGGCCCGACCAGCGATCTCGGCCCGGCGATCGGGCGGGGTGGTCGGGGCGATGAGCGGCACGAGCGGCAGGCCCACCTCGTTGAGCCGCCCGGCGACCTCGCCGCCCTCCTCCGGCGGCAGATCGGGGACGATCGCACCGGCGGCCCCTGCCGCGGCAAGCTCGGCCGCGAACTCGGCGGGCCCGCGCACGAGGACCGGGTTCGAATAGCACATGGGGACCACGGCGACGCGGTCGGCGATCGCCTCGCAGACTCCGAGCACCCGCTCGAACGTGGCACCGGCGTCGAGAGCGACCGTCGCCGCCGCGTGGATCACGGGCCCATCCGCCAGCGGGTCGGAGAACGGCACCCCCAGCTCCACGAGGTCCGCGCCCGCCTCCGCGTACGCCTCGGCGACCCGCACCGACGTCTCGACGTCGGGAAACCCCGCCATCAGGTAGGGCATGAGGGCGGCTCGGCCCTCGGAGCGCGCCGCGTCGAACGCGGCCGCGATCCTGTCGCGGCCCGACGTTTCAGCCATCGAGTCGCTCGAGGCCGGCGAGCGCCTCGGCGAGGTCCTTGTCGCCGCGGCCCGAGAGGCACACGACGTCATAGCCCCTCTCGCCAGGGTTCTCGAGCAGCCACGCGATCGCGTGGGCGGGCTCCAGCGCCGGAATGATCCCCTCGAGCCGCGAGAGCTCACGGAAGGCGCGGAGCGCCTCGTCGTCGGTGACCGACTCGTAGCGAGCGCGGCCGGTGTCGCGCAGGTAAGCGTGCTCGGGCCCCACTCCCGGGATAGTCGAGGCCGGCGGAGATCGAATGGGCCTCGAGGATCTGGCCCTCCTCGTCGGCGAGCACCGATGAGAGGGCGCCGTGCAGCACGCCCGTCCGCCCCGCTCCGAGCGAGGCGCCGTGGCGAGGCGTGTCGAGGCCCTCCCCCCGGCCTCGACGCCGATCAGCTCAACGGGATCGTCGAGAAAGGCCGTGAACGTCCCGATCGCGTTCGACCCGCCGCCGACGCAGGCGATCACGCGGTCCGGCAGCGAGCCCTCGGCGTCGATCGCCTGCGAGCGCGCCTCGTCGCCGATGACCCGCTGCAGGTCGCGCACGAGAGCCGGATAGGGGGCGGGGCCGACCGCGGACCCGATGATGTAGTGGCTCGAGCCGACGTTCGCGACCCAATCACGGATGGCGGCGCTCACCGCCTCCTTGAGCGTGCGCGCGCCCGCCTCCACCGGCGCCACTCGAGCGCCGAGAAGCCGCATCCGCTCGACGTTCGGCGCCTGGCGGCGCATGTCCTCGGTGCCCATGTGGACGACGCACTCGAGCCCGAGGAGCGCGCACGCCGTCGCGGCCGCAACACCGTGCTGCCCCGCGCCGGTCTCCGCGATCACCCGCCGCTTGCCCATCCGCTTGGCGAGCAGCGCCTGGCCGACGGCGTTGTTGATCTTGTGGGCACCGGTGTGCGCAAGGTCCTCACGCTTCAGGTAGACGCGGCGCCCCACGCGCTCGGAGAGCCCGCCCGTGAGGTACAGGGGCGTCGGCCGGCCGACGAAGTCGCGCAGCAGGACCTCGAGCTCGGCGGTGAAGGCTTCGTCCGAGCGCGCCTCGCCCCAGGCGGCGGTGAGCTCGTCGAGCGCCGCCATCAGCACCTCGGGCACGAAGCGCCCGCCGTAGGGACCGAAGCGCTCCTCGACGGCGGCGGTCACGCGATCACCGACGGGTTGGCGCTCGCCGCGCGGGCCTGCTCGACGAAGGCAGCCATCGCAGCGTGGTCCTTGACTCCCGGCTCCAACTCGACGCCGCTCGCCACGTCTACCGCGAAGGGGGTCGTGCTGGATATGGCGTCGCCCACGTTGTCGGGGCGGAGCCCACCAGCCAGGATGAGGGGGACGCTCGAGCGGCGGCGACGGAGCAGGTCCCAATCGAACGTCTCGCCCGTTCCCCCGGGCGTCGCCGGGTGATGCGCGTCGAGGAGGTGGTAGTCGGTGCGAAACGCCTCGGCGGCCTGGACGTCAGCCCGGCCCGAGATGCGAAGGGCCTTGATGACCGGGCAGCCGGTGCGGCGGGAGACCTCGCGGCAGAACTGAAGGCCCTCGTCCCCGTGAAGCTGCACCATCGTGAGCCCCTCGTCCTCGACCGCGTGCGCGATCTCGTCGAGCGGGGAGTTGACGAACACTCCGACCACCTCGAGCTTGCGGCGCATCTCGGCGCCGATCTCCGCGGCTCGAGCCGGCTCGACGCGTCGCTTTCCGGGCTCCCAGTGATTCAGCCCGATCGCCCACGCGCCGAGTCGCGCCGCCTCGCGGGCGTCCTCGAGCCTCGTGATGCCGCAGAACTTGACGCGCATCGGCAAGATAGGGCAGCGAGGGGAACCGGCTCAACGGCCGGCTACGCGGCGACTTGCCACCGCATAGGGGCGACTGCCCGCGCACCTGCCGCCCTCGCCCCACGGCCAGACCGCTGCGCGGTGACGCTGCCGCGCGACGGATCACGCGGGTGCTACTGCTGGCGTGGCCGGCCGGTCCGCGAGCGTGACGCTCACGTCCTGCGACTGGCCATGGCGCTCAAGGGTGAGCGTCACCTGGTCGCCCGGCTTCTTCACTGCGACGTCGTTCACCACGTCGGTCATGCTCGTGACCTTCTTACCGTCGACCGCGGTGATGATGTCGCCGCCGGCGCGGACCTGCTGACCATCGATCGAGACCGTCGCGCTGCCGCCCTTGATGCCCGCCTTGTCGGCCGGGCTCCCGGGCACCACCGACTGCACGAGCGCGCCCGTCTTGGCCGGCAGGTTGAGGACGCCGGCGAGCTGCGGTGTCAGGTCGGTGCCGCTGATTCCGAGGTAGGCGTGCTGCACGGAGCCCGTGGCGAGGATCTGCTTGGCGTCGTCGCGCGCCGTGTTGACCGGGACGGCGAAGCCGACGCCGACGTTACCGCCGCTCTGGGACTCGATCTGCGAGTTGATGCCGATCACCCGCCCGTTCGCGTCGATCAGCGGACCGCCCGAGTTGCCTGGGTTGATCGCCGCGTCGGTCTGGATCACGTTGTCGATCGTGAAGTTGTTGGGCGCCTGGATCTGGCGCTGCAGCGCGGACACGATGCCCGCGGTGACCGTGCGGTCGAGGCCGAACGGATTGCCGATCGCGACGACCGGGTCACCCACCTTGACCTGGGAGGAGTCGCCGAGCGGCAGCGGATGGAGCTCGTCCGCCGGCGCGTTGACCTTGAGGACGGCAACGTCCGTGGACGTGTCCTTGCCGACCACCTGCGCCGGAATCGGCGTCGAGGTGTCCTTGCTGCCGAGGGTCACCTCGATCTTCGAGGCGCCGTTCACGACGTGGGCGTTGGTGAGGATGTGGCCGGCGTGGTCGATGACGAAGCCGGTGCCGGTCGCGGTGCCGCCGCCGCTGCCACCGAACGGGTTGAAGGGGCTGGGCTGCTGAGGCGGCTCGGTGGCCTGGACGAACGCGACGCCCGGGCTGTCGGCCTTGTAGATCTCGTCGACCGTCAGACCGCCACCGCCGGCGTCGCCGTGCTGAACGGCCTGCTGCGGGAGCGGAGCGGGCGCGAGCGCAGCGCTGACGTCGGATGAGCCCGAATCGGACTTCACCCAACCTGCGGCGATCGCGATCAGGCCGACCACGGCGACGATGAGGCCGCCGATGACGGCCGATCCAAGGGGCGTGCGGGCTGCGCTTCGAATTCGGTTCATTGCGGGAGATGCTGGAGGAGGCGGCTAAACGGCCGCTAACGCGCGTCTATGGAGTCGCTAAGAACTCGACGACTTCTCGTCGGTTTCCTCGGCCGCCCGCTCGAGGTAGTGCTCGCGCGTCGCGGCGTCGTCGAGGGTGAGCTCGCGCACCGCCCGCTCCGGGTCGCCGCTTCGCATCAGCGCTTCGCCGATCAGGACCGCGTCGACGCCGATGCGCTCGAGCTCGTCGAGCTCGGCGCGGGTCGAATAGCCCGATTCCGCCACCACCGTCTTGCCGGCCGGAACGTCGGTGATCAGCCTCGAAGTCACCTCGAGGTCCACGGAGAGGTCACGTAGGTCGCGGTTGTTGATCCCCAGCGCGTCCGCGTCGAGCGTCGAGCGCACGCTCGAGGTCCTCCTCGTCATGGATCTCAACGAGGCAATCGAGGTCGAGGGCCCAGGCCTCCTCGCGAAGGGCGCGAAGCCAGTCGTCATCAAGCGCCGCGGCGATCAGCAGCACGGCGTCGGCCCCTGCCACCGCCGCCTCGAGCAGCTGGTAGGGGTCGACGACGAAGTCCTTGCGCAGGATCGGCAGGCCACAGGCCGCCCGTCCGGCCCGAAGGTCATCGAGCGACCCGCCGAAGTTCCGCTCGTCGGTGAGGATCGAGCTCGCGGCCGCCCCTCCCCGCTCGTATGCCGCGAGCGTGCCGGCGACGTCGGAGTCGGGCGCGATCGGGCCCCCGCTCGGCGAGCGCCGCTTGAACTCCGCGATCAGGGACAGCCCCGGACGGACGAGCGCCTCGTTGAACGGACGGCTGCCGCCCCGGGTGCCGAGCTGCGCTCGAAGCTCCTCGGGGGGAACCGTCGCCCGCCGCTGGTCGATGCCCGCGCGCGCGGCGTCAACGAGCTCGTCGAGGCGGCTCACGGGGAACCACCTGCGGCGGCTTCGCCGCTTGACACGCTTCTTTCGGTGCTAAAGCACCTCATGTCGCACCCTCCTCGGCGAGCTCGCCGCTCAGCTCGACCAGCCGGTCGAGCACCGACCGTGCCGCCCCCGATTCGATCGCCTCCCGTGCGCGCTCCACGCCGGCACCGAGATCGTCCGCGCCGCCTCCCACCATGATCGCCGCCCCGGCGTTCAGCGCCACGACCTCGAGCGCGGGCCCCGCCTGACCGTCGAGGACCCGGCGGACCGTCGCCGCGTTCTCGGCCCGCTCACCGCCCGCCACGTCCTCGAGCGCCGCGGCCGCGACCCCGACGTCGCCCGGGCTGACGAACCACTCCTCGGTTCGCCCGTCCGCGACCTCGATCACGCGCGTCGCTCCCGCGAGGGTCAGCTCGTCGACGCCGTCCTCGCCGGCGACGACGAGGGCACGCTCGCATCCCAGGCCGAGGAGCGCCTCGGCGATCGTCTCCTGGTAGTGGCGGTCGGAGACGCCCAGGACCTGCCGCGTCGCGCCCGCGGGGTTGGTGAGCGGGCCCAGGAAGTTGAAGACGGTTCGGACACCGAGCTCGCGGCGAACCGGGACGACGTGCTTCATGGCCGCATGATGGCGCGGCGCGAACATGAACCCGAATCCGATCTCGTCGATGCATATCGCGACCTGTTCGGGAGAGAGCTCGATGCGCACCCCGAGCTCCTCGAGCACGTCCGCAGAGCCGCAGCGGCTCGTGTTCGAACGGTTTCCGTGCTTTGCCACCGCGCACCCGGCGCCGGCGGCGACGAGAGCCGCGGCCGTCGAGATGTTGAACGTGGAAGGCCCGCCACCGGTCCCGGCCGTGTCGACGAGGTCACCGCGGGCGCTCTCCACCGACGCCGCCAACCTCCGCATCGTGCGCGCCAGACCGATCAGCTCGCCGACCGTCTCGCCCTTCGCCCTCAGCGCGATCAGGAAGGCGGCGGTCTGCACCTCGCCCCCCCGCCCCTCCATGATCTCGTCGAGCGCGGCCGAGGTGTGGTCGGCGGTCAGGTGATCGCCCTGGCAGAGGGCCTCGATCGCGCGGGTGAGGATTGCGTTGGGCATCAGGCTCGATCAGCGCGCGTCGGCGAGGAAGTTTCGCAGCATGTCCTTGCCGCTGGGCGTGAGCACCGATTCCGGGTGGAACTGCACGCCCTCGGCCGGCAGCTCCCGATGGCGGACCCCCATAACGACGTCGCCCAAACGGGCCGTGAGCTCGAGCTCGTCGGGTAGCTCGGGATCGGCCACTAGCGAGTGATACCGCCCGGCGCGGAGCGGGCTCTCGAGCCCGGCGAAGATCCCGGCACCGTCGTGCTCGATCTCGGCGTCCTTGCCGTGGATGGGCTCGCCCCGGATCGTCCGCCCGCCGTAGGCCTCGACGAGGGACTGATGGCCGAGGCAGACCCCGAGCGTCGGCACCCCCGCCGCCGGAAAGGCGGCGCACGCCTCAACGGAGATCCCGGCGTCGGCCGGCGTGCACGGGCCGGGCGAGACGACGAGGCGGTCGTACGAACCGTCGAGCAGCTCGCTCACGGCGGCCCGGTCGTTGCGCACCACGTCGAGCTCCGCGCCGAGCTCGCCGAGGTACTGGACGAGGTTGTAGGTGAACGAGTCGTAGTTGTCGATCACGAGTACGCGCATGGCTACTTCAGGCCCACTCGGGCTGCGCGGCGGCGAGCTCAACCGCCTTGAACACGGCCGTCGCCTTGGCCACCGACTCGTCGTACTCGCGCGACGGGATCGCGTCGGCGACCGTGCCGCCCCCCGCCTGCACGTGCACCTGACCGTCCTTCACGACGACCGTGCGGATGTGGATGGCCGTGTCGAGGTCGCCGGTGAACGAGAGGTAGCCGATTGCGCCCCCGTACGAGCCGCGCTTGTGGGGCTCGAGCTCGTCGATGATCTGCATGGCTCGCACCTTCGGCGCTCCCGAGAGCGTGCCGGCGGGCAGCACCGCCCGCAGGGCGTCGATGGCGTCGATGTCATCGCGAAGCGTGCCCGAGACCTGGCTGACGATGTGGAGCACGTGCGAGTACGTCTCGACGACCATCAGCTCCTCGACCGTGACCGTGCCGTACTTGCACACCCGCCCGAGATCGTTGCGGCCGAGGTCGACGAGCATCACATGCTCCGCGCGCTCCTTGGGATCGGCGAGCAGGGCCTCGGCGTTGCGGCGGTCCTCCTCCTCACTTGCGCCGCGGGGGTAGGTGCCCGCGATCGGCCGGGTCTCGACGCGGCGCCCGCTGACGGTCACCAGCGGCTCGGGGGAGGCGCCGGCGATCTGGAAGTCGTCGAAGTCGAGGAAGTACATGTAGGGCGAGGGGTTCACGGTCCGAAGCGCCCGGTACACCGAGAGCGCATCGACCGAGGCCGGAGCCGAGAACCGCTGCGACGGCACCACCTGGAAAGCGTCGCCGGCGCGGACGTACTCGATCACACGCTCGACGTTCGCCTCGAACTCCTTCCTGCTCATGTTCGACTCGAACCGGGGCGCATCAGCGGGCGACGCCCGGCGGTGGCACCGGGACCGGGCCCCGTAAGCGCTCACGCGCCTCCTCGATGGTGGCGATCGCGCCCTCGTAAGCCTCGTCGATCTCCACGCCGTCACCGGTCATCGCGTACGCGATGACGGTCAACTCGTGGCGCATGTGGTCAAAGGCGACCAGCGCCTCGGAGATGATCAGCGCCATGTCGGGAAGGCCGACCGGATCCGGGTTCGGCTCGCCGAGGGGCTCGACCGTGCGAACGAGGTCGTAACCGAAGAAACCGACCGCGCCCCCCGCGAAGGGCGGCAGCCCTTCGAGCTGGGCGACCTTGTACGCACCGAGGTGCTCGCGGAGCGCCGCGTAGGGGTCCGGCGCGTCGCTCGAGACATCCGGTTCATCACCCGTACGGGGCTCGGCGCCGCGCCACTCGGAGAGCTTGCCCGCGCTCCAGCGCAGCACGCTTCGAGGACGGAAGCCGATGAACGAGTAGCGCCCGAGCCGGCCCTGCTCCGCTGACTCGAGGAGGAAGGCCGGCACGCCGGGCTCGCGCAGCTTCAGGAAGGCCGAGACCGGCGTCTCGCAATCGTCGAGGAACGACGCCCGGACGGGGATCGCGTTGGCCTCGCGGGCGAGCTTGCGCGCCGCCTCGAGATCCGGCTCGACCCGCACGGCGCCGCTAGCCGGCGCGACGGCCATTGAGGACCTCCATGGCGCCGCCGAGGTCGAGACCGCGCGTCCGGACGAGCACGGCAAGGTGGTACAGCACGTCGGCGGCTTCCTCCGCGACCCTCTGCTCCGACTCGCCCGCCGCGGCGTCCACGACCTCCCCGGCCTCCTCCCGAACCTTCTCGCCGGCTCGGGCGGGGTCCGACAGAAGGTCGACGGTGTAGGAGCCGGCCGGTCGCTCGCGATCGCGATCGGCAATGACTCGCTCGAGCGCACCCAGTGCCTCGAACGGTGCCGGCGCGGGCTCCCCGGTCGCCCTCGGCCCGTCCGGCACGGCGTCCGCAGCGCCGCCCACATCGCGGTAGAAGCAGCTGCGCTCCCCCGTGTGGCAGGCGGGTCCGGCCGGCTCGACGAGGGCGAGCACGGCATCGCAGTCGCAGTCGTAGCGCAGGCCTCGTAGGCGCTGGACGTTTCCGGACGTCTCGCCCTTGTGCCAGAGCTCCCCGCGCGAGCGGCTGAAGAAGTGCATCTCCCCGGTGGCGCGGCTGCGCTCGAGCGCCTCGGCGTTCACGTAGGCGAGCATCAGCACCTCGCCGGTGCCGCAGTCCTGCACGACGCAGGGCGCCAGGCCGCGCTCGTCGTAGCGAATCCCCCGCTCTCGGGCGTTCATCGAGCGGAGTTTACGGACGGTGTTCCGCCCCGAGACGCCCTATCGGAGCGCCTCGAGCGGCGACGAAACGCGTGGCGCCACATGGCGAGCCGGATCGAAGAAGACGTGGTGCGAGCGGCCCGCGCGCTTCGCCTCGTACATCGCCGCGTCGGCGGCGGCGAGGAGGTCGTCGTCGCCGAGCTCGGGGTCGTTGCTGATAACGATCCCCGTACTCGCCGCGAGCGGGATGTCGAGCCCGTGGATCTGGAGCGGCTTCGCAAGCGATGCGTCGATTCGACGGGCTATCGACTCGATGGTCGGCTCGTCGACGTTCTCGCAGAGCACGACGAACTCGTCGCCACCGAAGCGGGCCACCGTATCGCTCGGCCGTAGCACGGCGCTCAGGCGCCCGGCGGCCTCCGCGAGGAGCCTGTCGCCCGCCTCGTGTCCGAGCCTGTCGTTCACCTCCTTGAACCCGTCGAGGTCGACGAACAGCAGCGCGAGCGTCCCGCCGCGACGCAGTCCGGCGCGCGAGAAGCATCCGGTCCGCGAACAGCGAGCGGTTGGGGAGCCCGGTCAGCGGGTCGTGCATCGCCTGGTGCGAGAGCCGCGCCTCCGCGGCCTTGCGCTCGGTGATGTCCTGCATCTGCGAGATCAGGCACACGAGGCCGCCGTGCTCGTCGCGAACCGCGGAGACGTTAAGGGTGATCCAGACCGTGTGGCCCTCGGCATGGACGTACCGCTTCTCGGTCACGTAGCGCTCACGCCCCCCGGCGATCAGCTGCTCGAAGGCGGCGACGTCCGCATTCAGGTCGTCCGGATGCGTGATCTCCGAGAAGCTCATGGTCGTCAGCGTCGAAACCGGATACCCCGTGATGTCGGCAAGCGCCTGGTTCACGCGCTGCCAGCGCCCGTCGTGCCCGACCAGCGCCATGCCGACGCCGGCATCGTCGAACGCGCGGCGGAACCGCTCCTCCGCGTCCCGCAGCGCCCGTCGCCCTCGCTGCGCGCCGAGATGTCGTGGAGGAAGGCGTTGAACACGTAGCCCTGCTCGTTCTCGGATCTCAGCGCCGAGATCGAGATCTCCACCGGGAACTCCCGTCCGTCGCGGCGCAGCGCCTGCACCTCTCGCCGCGGGCCGACCATCCAGCCCTCGCCGGAGCGCAGGAAGCGGCGGAGCCCCTGGCGGTGGCTCGCCCGCAGGCGGCGGGGGATGATCACCTCCTCGAGCGGAACCCCCATCACCTCCTCGCGGTGCCAGCCGAAGTCGCGCTCGGCCTGGCTGTTCCAGTCGACGATGAGCCCTTCCGAGTCCATCGAGATGAACGCCTCGTTGGCCGTTTCGAGGACGGAACGGTGCCGCGCGGCGAGCTTTCGCACCTCGGCGACGAGCTTGCGTACCGCGTACGCGACGACCCAGGCCACCAACAACCAGAGGGCCGCCCGTAAGAGCTCCGTCTTCAGGGGGTAATCGCCACCGCCCTCGCGGCCGGCTTCTCGCTCTCGAACGGCCGCCACCCGACGTAACCCTCCCGCAGCAGGTGCGGCGAAACGATGCTCGGACTCGAGCTATGTTCGGGCAAACGGGACTTCCCTGCGGGGCGGAGATCGACTCGCTCGATTATCGACGCCCAGCGCCGGAGCTGAATACTCCGTTGTAGGTACTTCCTCTACCCCGGAGGGGGCATTAGAGGCTCTCAGTCGATTCCGAGCCGGTCCAGCAGCCCGGTATCCCGCCGCCAGTGCTCCCGCACGCGGACCCGGAGATCCAGGAAGACGCGAGCCCCGAGCTCGCGCTCGAGCTCCCGGCGCGCCGCGGTGCCGACGTCGCGGATCATCTGGCCGGCGCGCCCGATCAGGATCCCTTTCTGCGACTGGGTCTCGACCCAGATCTGCGCCCGGACGTCGATCAGGCCGTCCTCGCGGGGGCTGATGTCGGTGACGCTCACCTCGACCGCGTGCGGCACCTCCTCGCGCGTTCGCCGCAGCACCTGCTCGCGGATGAGCTCCGCGAGGTGGACCTCGCTCGCCTCGTCGACGCGGGTCTCCGGGGGGTACGCGAACGGGGCGTCGGGAACCCTGTCGACGAGGGCAGCAGCGAGTGGCTCCAGGCCGGACCCGGTCCGCGCGCTCACGGGGAAGACCTCCTCGACGCCCTCGAGCTCCGCGGCGGCCGCGAGGACGGCCACGGTGGCTCCCCGCCCCAGCAGGTCGCACTTGTTGACGGCGCAGATGACCGGAGTCGCCTCGTCCCCGCGCTGGGCGGCGAGGAGGTTGCGCGCGATGAAGCGATCGCCCGGCCCAATGCCCTGCTCGCCGTTCACGACCAGCACCGCGACGTCGGAGCCCGCAAGCTCACGCACGACCCGGCGCTGCATCCGCTCCGTGAGCGAATCGCGCGGGCGCTGAACCCCGGGAAGGTCGACGATCACGAGCTGCGATCCGGCGGCCTCGTCCGTCGCGACGCCCCGGACCGCCCTGCGGGTGGTCTGCGGCCGCTCGGAGACGATCGCGACCTTGGCGCCGACGAGGGCGTTGGCGAGCGTGGACTTGCCCACGTTCGGGCGGCCCGCCAGCCCGACGAACCCCGAGCGCGTCACCGCGCGAGCCTCGCCATCACCTCGTCCTGGACCGCGAGCATCTCCCCCTCGTCGTTCTCGTGGTCGTAGCCGCAGAGGTGGAGCGTCCCGTGGACCGCGACCTCCTGAAGGTCCGACGCGTGCTCGGGGCAGATGACCACGTCGCCGAGCTCGCGCGGACCGACCACCTCGGTGGCGCCGTCCACGGGGAAGGCCAGAACGTCAGTGGGGCTGTCCTTGGTGCGGTGATCGCGGTTCAGCTCGCGGATCCGGTCAGCATCGACCAGCTGGACGCCCAGGTGGCCGTCCTCCACGCCCGCCGCCTCGAGCGCGCTGGCGACGGCCTCCCGAAGCTCGGCGGGGACGTCGCCGAGATCGACGGTCAACCGCGGTCCTGCTCGGTACGCCGCTCGTAGTCCCCGTAAGCCGCGACGATGCGTTGAACGAGCTGATGCCGGACCACGTCCTCCCCGCCGAACCGCACGAAGCTCACGTCCTCGACCTCGGAGAGGATCTCGCCGACGACGACGAGCCCCGAGCGATGATCGCGTGGAAGGTCGATCTGGGTGACGTCGCCCGTCACCACCATTCGTGACCCGAAGCCCAACCTCGTCAGGAACATCTTCATCTGCTCCGGGCTCGTGTTCTGCGCCTCGTCGAGGATGACGAAGGAGTCATTGACGGTCCGGCCGCGCATAAAGGCCAGCGGTGCGACCTCGATGATCCCGCGGTCGAAGTACGTGGCGACTCGGTCGGGGTCGAGCATGTCGTAAAGGGCGTCGAAGAGCGGGCGGAGGTAGGGGTCGACCTTCGCCTGGATGTCACCCGGAAGAAAGCCGAGGCGCTCGCCCGCCTCGACCGCCGGCCGCGTGAGGATGATGCGGCTCACCTCTTTGGCGTCGAGGGCTGCGACCGCCATCGCCACCGCGAGGAAGGTCTTCCCGGTGCCCGCGGGGCCGATGCCGAAGGTCACCGTGTGGCGGCGGATCGAGTCGACGTAGCGCTTCTGGTTGACGGTCTTCGGCGCGACCTTGATGCCGCGGTGGCGCCAGATCACGTCGCCGAGAATCGCCTCCGGCTCCTCGTTGGCCGCGACCGCGCCTGATACCGAGCCGACCGTGCCCGGGCTCAGCTCGTGGCCCCGCTCGACCAGGCCGACGAGCTCCTCCACCACCGCCTGGGCGTCGGCGACCTCGGTGTCGGGGCCGTCGAGAGTCAGCACGTTGCCTCGGAGGTAGAGCTCGCATCCGAGCCGCTCCTCGAGCTCGCGGAGAACCAGGTCATCGGCGCCGGCGAGCCCCGCGGCCACGTCGTTGTCAAGGGTCAGCTGAAGACGGCTCACGCCAAATCACCTGCGGCGGCTTCGCCGCCTGACACGCATCTTTCGGTGCTAAAGCACCTCAACTCGCACCTGCCAGGCGCGCGCGCACCGCCTCGCTCACCCGCTTCCCGTCGGCGCGGCCGTCGAGCTTCGGCATCACGGCCCCCATCACCTTGCCCATGTCGGCGGGGGCAGTGGCGCCAACCGCAGAGACTGCCTCGTCGACCGCTCGGTCGAGCTCCTCGTCGGAGAGCTGGTCAGGGAGGTATTCCTCGATGAGGGACGCCTCGCGCTCCTCGCTCGCCGCCCTCTCCTCGTTGCCCGCGGACCGGTAGGCCTCCGCCGCTTCAACGCGGCGCTTTCGCTCCCGCTGAAGGACCGCGATCTCGTCGTCGTTGCCCGCCTTCGCCTCCTGCTGGAGGGCGTTCACGACCAGGCGCAGCGCGCCGACCCGATCACGCTCGCCGGCCTTCATCGCGGTCCGAACATCGGCCTGGACCTGGTCGAGAATGGTCACGGACGCAGAGTATCCACGTGCTCGACGTCCCCGAGTGGCATCTGCAGGAACCGCCCGCCGAGCTCGCGGAACGCGACAACGTCGCCCGTGCACATGAAGCTGTATCGGCCCTCGCCGGCCGCCGTTGTCTCGAGCTCGCGAGCGGCAAGAAGGCGCTGCGCGGCGGCGGCGATCGCATGCCCCGCCGATACCAGCCGGACGTCGCGGCCCAGGATCCGCTGCAGCATCGGCGCCACCAGCGGGTAGTGCGTGCAGCCAAGGATCAGCGTGTCGACCTCGGCGGCGCTCAGCGGCTCGCAGTAGCTGCGAACCGTGTCGACCACGCTCTGGTCGAAGGTGTTCCCGTGCTGGATGATCGGCGCCAGATCCGGCGCGGCGACCTCGACCACATCGAGGCCGCGGCCGGCCTGCTCGAGAGCACGCCGGTATGCGCCGCTCGACACCGTCGTCGGAGTCGCGAGCACACCGACGCGGCCGTTCTCGGTGATCGCGGACGCGATCTCGGCCTCGGGGTAGATCACGGATAGCACGGCGACACCGTGCCTCTCCGCCACGGCAACGGCGATATCGCGAGCGACCGAGGTGGCCGCGTTGCACGCGATCACGAGCAGCTTGGTCCCGCGCTCGACAAGCATCTGGCTGATCAGCCCGACCCGCCGGCCGAGCTCCTCCGGCGTCTTGATGCCGTAGGGGAAGAACGCCGTGTCACCGAGGTAGACGAAGTCCTCCGAAGGCAGCGAGACCAGGAACTCGTGCAGGACCGTGAGGCCACCGACGCCGGAGTCGAAGACGGCGATCGGCAGCGACCGATCGGGCGGGAAATCGCCGGTCATCCGCCGTCCTGGTCGACTTCACGACGTATAGCGTCGTCAACTCGCCCAGCACCCAGGAGAAGGGCCGACCAGTCGCCGGAGTTCCGGCGCTCGACGACACGGAGCCCACGCGCGGAGAACGCCGACGCGACGCCCTCCACCTCCCCAGCCAGCATCCCCGAGCAGACGAGCCATCGCGGCGCCGATCCCAACCGCGCGGCGACCTCACGCAGCAAAGGCGCGGTCAGGTTCGCCGCGACCGAGTCGGCGCCACCTCCGGCAACGCCTCGCGCAAGTTCACACGCTCACACTGAATCTCCACCCCGTTCGCGGCCGCGTTCTCCCTCGCCGCCTCAACCGCCGCGGCCTCGTGGTCGAACGCGGCCACGGGCCCCCACCCGAGCTTCGCGGCGGCGATCGCAAGCACCCCGGACCCGGTCCCGAGGTCGGTGAGCGGCCCGCCGGCCTCACCCCCATCCGCAAGCTCCAGCAGAAGCTCCAGGCACATCCGAGTCGTGGCGTGGGCACCGGTCCCGAAGGCCTGGCCGGGATCGACGACGACATCAATGCCCGCCGCCTCCTCTGCTCCGCGTCCGGGGGCGGCGGGGTCGGTGGCAGGCTGCGCTTGCTCCCAGCTCGGCCGCACGCACAACCTTCCGCCCCCAACCACCACCGCCTCGTGGAAGTCGCGCCAGCGGTCGGCCCAGTCGTCGGGGATCTCGGTCGAGCTCACCTCGACGAGGCCTTCGCCCGCGGCGGCCTCCAGCTCCGGCACCGCCGGAAGCTCCCCCGGCGGTCCGTAGACCGCGTACTCCACCCAGCCATCGCCGCTCTCCTCCTCGACGCCGTTCGGCGCCAGCTCGACGAGATCCGCGAGCACGCGCTCCGCGAGCTCGGGCCGGCAGCGGACGGCGAGTCGTATCAAGCGCGCTGGCGCCTGGCCCTGCGCCGCGCCCCGAATCGCCAGCGCCCGCCCCGGTTCCCGTCTCGGCTCAGGTTGGCCTCGTCGAGCGACGCCTCGAGGCGCTCGGCGGCCTCGCGCTGCTCGTCGTCGAGCCCGACCGGCACCACGATGTCGAGCACCACGTGATGGTCGCCCCGGGAGGTGCCTCGCAGGCCCGGGAGACCCAGGCCGCTGAGCGTCACGGCCTCGCCAGGCTGCGCGCCTGCGGGCACGTCGATCTCGCGCTCGCCGTCGAGCGTCTCGGCGGTCATGGCGCCGCCGAGCATCGCGCGCGTGGCGGAGACCTCGACTCTCGAGACCAGGTCGCCGCCGACCCGCTCGAAACGCTCGTCCTCGGCGACGGTCACCTCGACGTAGAGATCACCCGCGGCCGCGCCCGGCTCCCCGACGTGTCCCGCGCCGCTGATCCTGATGCGCTGCCCCGACTCGATGCCGGGAGGGACGTCGACCTCCCACGTTCGCGCGCGCACCACGCGGCCCCGCCCTCCGCACTCCTCGCAGGGGTTCTCTGGGATCTTCCCGGCACCCTCGCACGTGGGGCAGGCGCCGCTTCGAACCATCTGGCCGAAGGCCGTCTGGGAGACCTGCCGGACGGCCCCGGCGCCACCGCACGTCTCGCACGTGCGAATCGGCGTTCCGGGCTCGGCGCCATTTCCGCGACACCGTTCGCAGGTGGAGACCGCCTCGAAGTTGACCTCTCGGCTCGCACCGGTCACGACCTCCTCCAGGGTCACCTCGACGCGCGCCGCCAGGTCGCCGCCGGGCGCGGGGCCCGATCGACCGAAGCCGAAGAGGTCCCCGAACAGAGGGTCGCCACGGCCGAAGAACGCCGAGAGCACGTCCTCGAAGTCGCCGAACCCGCTCGACGGCGCCCACCCGCCGGTTCGGAGGCCCTCGTGGCCGAAGGCGTCGTAGGTCTGGCGTCGCTCGGGGTCGGAAAGGACCTCGTAGGCCTCGGCCGCCTCCTTGAACTTCTCCTCGGCCTCGGGGTCGTGACGGTTGACGTCGGGATGCAGCTCACGCGCCAGGCGGCGGAACGCCTTCTTGATCTCGGCGTCGCCCGCACCTCGGGCGACGCCGAGGACCTCGTAGTAGTCCCTGGGCATCGGGTCCGCTCCGACCTAGCGCTCGTAGACGGTCTCGAAGAACCGCGAGAGCTCGCCGGCCGCCTCGCGAACCGACGCGATCGCGGTCTCGTAGTCCATGCGCAGCGGCCCGACGACGCCGACCGTGCCGAGGTTCCGGTAGCCGAGGCCGTAGTTGGCGCCGACGACGCTCACGCCGCGAAGCTGCGGCTCCGGGTTCTCGTCGCCGATCCAGCAGAACACCGACCGCTCGTCGATCGCCGAGCGCAGGACGCCGAGGAGGGTCGCCCGCCGCTCGACGGCGCCCATCAGCCCGTCGAGGTGCGGCAGGTCGGAGGCGTGGTCCTCGGAGAGCAGTCGCGAGGCCCCGTCGACGTAGAGGGCGTCCTCGCCGCCGGCCTCGAGGACCGAGAACGCGTCGCGCAGCTCGGCGAGGAAGCTCGCCTCCGTGTTGGCGAGCTCGCGGTCGCGCAGCCGATCCTCGATCATCCGCGCGCCGAGGCCGAGGCCCTCGAGCCTCTCGTTCAGGAAGCTCGACGCCCATTCCGCGAGCCCAGGGTCGACCTCCTGCTCGAAGGTCATGACGCGCTTCGTCACGGCGCCGTTGGAGGCGATGACCACGACGAGCACCACCCGTGGCGCCAGGCGCAGCACCTCCACGCGGTGGATTCGCGCGCTCGACGGCGGTGGCGCCGTCGCGAGCGCGAGGAGATCATTGATGCGCGACAGCGTCGCCGTCGTCTCGCGCATCGCCTCGTCGACCTCCCGGCGCATCCGGCGCAGCTCCAGCCCGCCCGCCCGCTTCGGCGCAACGGCGCTTCCGGCGAGCACCAGGTCGGCGAAGAACCGGTATCCGGCCTCCGTCGGCATGCGACCGGCGGATGTGTGGGGGTGCGTCAGATACCCCGCCGCCTCGAGCGCGGCAAGCTCGCTCCGCACCGTCGAGGCGCTCCAGTCCACACCCTCGGCGTCGGCGATCGCCTTCGATCCGACGGGCTCCCCGGACTCGAGGTAGGCGTCGACCACCAGCTTGAGGATGCGCTGCTGACGCTCGGAGAGCATCACTAGATTCTAGGAACGGCCTAGGCGAAGCCGAGTCAGCCGGCTAGCGAAGCTCGATCTCAGCCTCGGCGTTGCGGATGATCAGGTTGCCGGACTGCTCCGCGACCGTCTCGGTTGTGATGCGATCGCCCTCCACCCGTCTTGACCGTCGAGGTGACGACGATCTCCTGCTCCGGGAAGCCCATTCCGCGGAACTGGACCTCCAGGCGCTTCAGGGCCCGCGGGTCGCCGTCGGCGACGGCCGCCTGCGCTCTGGCGACCTGCGCCATCGTCCATAGGCCGTGGAGGATGATCCCCGGCAGGCCGACGTTCTTCGCGAACTCCGGGTCGGTGTGGATCGGGTTCGGGTCGCCGGAGGCCGCCGCGTAGCGCTTGGTCAGGTCCCCGTCGGGCGTCACCCGCAGCTCGGGAAGCTCGTCGCCGACCTCGAAGCTCGTCATCTCAGACTCCCCTCACGATGTTGGTCCACTTCGCGCGCACCGTCTCGGCGCCGTCCTGGTTTCGCGACACCGACTCGAATACGTAGAAGCCCTTGCCGTCGCGCTCGTCGATCGACTTGCACTCCACCTCGGTGGAGATCACGTCGCCGGCGCAGACGGGCTCCCCCCAGACGAACTCCTGGCCGCCGTGCACCATCGCCATCAGGTTCATCTCGACGTCCGGGTCGACGAGCGCCGGCCCCATCGCCGGAGCGCTGTAGACGACGCAGAACATCGGCGAGGCGACGAGATCTCGGAAGCCGGCTGCCTTCGCGGCGTCGGCGTCACGGTGAACCGGGTTCTCCGCGCCGATCGCGTCCGCGTACTGCGTGACCCGCTCTGCCTCGACCTCGAAGTCCACGGCCGGCCACTTCTTTCCCACGGCATCGGTCTTCAGCGCCATCGCGGCCGGGCAGTCTATTCAGCGGCTTCGCGTTCGCAGGCGACGGCCATCGCCTCGTCCCAGCTCGGGTAGAGGTGCAGCGCCTTTGTGTTGGACTCGGCGAGGTCGAACATGTAAGCGATGTGCATGTCGACCTCGATCCCGCTCCCCTTGCCACGCGCGCGCTGGTGGACGGCGGCGACGACGTGCCTGCGGCCGACTGGCTCGACGCGCTCGACGTCCACTTCGAAGCCGTCCCAGACCTCGAGCCAGTTGGCAAGCCACTGCTGAAACCCGTCGTGACCGCGGTAGGTGCCCGGGTTGGCGAGCTCCGGGGAGCTGAAGATCTCGACGTCTTCGTCGAAGAACGCGGAGCACCGCCTCGGCGTCGCCGCGGTTGAATGCATCCAACCCCCTCCGCACGCGGGCGCCGTTCTCCTCCCGGTCCGCCGTCACTCGTCGATCTCGAGAACGGTGAGGAACGCCTCCTGCGGCACCTCGACGGCTCCGACCTGCTTCATGCGCTTCTTGCCCTTCTTCTGCTTCTCGAGCAGCTTCCGCTTTCGGGTCACGTCGCCACCGTAGAGCTTCGCGGTCACGTCCTTCCGCAGGGCCTTAACCGTCTCCCGCGCGAGGACGCGCGAGCCGACGGCAGCCTGCACGGGGACGTCGAAGAGCTGGCGCGGGATCGTCTTCTGCAGCCGCTCCACGAGCATGCGGCCCGTCTCGTAGGCGGCGTCCTGATGGACCACCAGCGAGAGCGCATCGACGCGATCGCCGGCGAGCAGGACGTCGAGCTTCACGAGGTCGGAGTCGCTGTAGCCGAGCGGCTCGTAGTCGAGGGAGGCATAGCCGGCCGTGCGCGACTTGAGCTGATCGTAGAAGTCGAGAACGATCTCGGCCAGCGGCAGGTCGTAACGGAGCTGCACGCGCTCGGGCGAGAGATAGTGAAGGTCGACGTGCGTGCCGCGCCGGCCCTGGCAGAGCTCCATGACCGCGCCGACATAGCTCGTGGGCGCAATCAGGGTCGCCCGGATGTAGGGCTCCGCGATGCGCTCGATCGCGGCCGGGTCGGGCATGTCGGTCGGGCTCCGCACCTCGACGATCTCGCCCGAGTGAAGCTCGACCTCGTACCGGACATTGGGGGTCGTCGCGAGGAGCTCGAGGTCGTACTCGCGCTCGAGCCGCTCGCGCACGATGTCCATGTGCAGCAGGCCGAGGAAGCCGCAGCGGAAGCCGAAACCGAGCGCGTCGGAAGTCTCGGGCTCGTACGAGAGCGCAGCATCGTTCAGCGCCAGGCGCTCGAGAGCGTCGCGCAGGTCCTCGTAGCGATCGGTGTCGATGGGGAAGAGCCCGCAGAAGACGACCGGCTTCACCTCGCGATAGCCGGGCAGCGCCTCGTTCGCCGGGACCCCGCGCGAGGTGAGGGTGTCGCCGACCCGGAGCTTCGACACGTCCTTGATCCCGGTGATGATGTAGCCGACCTCGCCGGCCGACATACCGGCGGCCGGCGTCGCCTTCGGCGCGAAGAATCCGATCTCGTCGATGTCGGCCTCGGTGCCCGCCTGCATCGCGGCGATCCGATCGCCCTTGTTGAACGCTCCGTCGACCATCCGCACGTATGCGACGACACCGCGGTACTGGTCGAACTCGGAGTCGAAGATCAGCGCGCGCGGGGCCGCCTCGGCGGCCCCCTCGGGCGACGGGATCCGGTCGACGATCGCCTCCAGGACCTCGCCCACCCCCTCGCCCGTCTTCGCTGAGATCCGGAGGATCTCCTCGGCGTCGCCGCCGATGAGGTCGACGATCTCGGCCGCGACCCGCTCGGGCTCCGCGCTCGGCAGATCGACCTTGTTGAGCACCGGCACGAGCTCAAGCCCGGCGTCGATCGCGGCGTAGGTATTGGCGACGGTCTGCGCCTCCACGCCCTGCGCGGCGTCGACCACGAGCAGAGCCCCCTCGCAGGCGGCGAGGCTCCGCGAGACCTCGTACGAGAAGTCCACGTGGCCCGGGGTGTCGATCAGGTGCAGGTGGTAGGTCTGGCCGTCCTTCGCCTCGTAGGCCACCCGCACGGCCTGCGCCTTGATAGTGATCCCGCGCTCGCGCTCGAGGTCCATCGAGTCGAGAAGCTGCGGCAGGTGCTTGCGAGGGTCCACCGCGCCCGTGAGCTCGAGGATCCGATCGGCAAGCGTCGACTTGCCGTGATCGATGTGGGCGATGATCGAGAAGTTCCGGATGCGCTCCATGAGCGCGATCAGTATGGCGAGGCGCAGTCCGAACGCAGGGGGGCGGGCTCAGCCGACGAGGCCGAATCCGCGCCGCGCGCCCGCCTCCGTGAGATGGTCCTCGTGCCTCAGGATGCGCCCGCAGCATCAACCGATCCTAGGAGCGAACGTCCCTGAGTACCGCGTATAGCCCCAACTCCGGGACGTTCGGCGGATTTCGGCGCCGGTAGCCTCGGGAGGTGACCGGCCTCAAGAACGACCTCGGCCAGGTCCGGGCGCTGCTCCGGTACGTGGGCTTCGAGGTGAACGAACAGTGCTTCCAATACGGCGAGTGCGGCAGGCTGCGGCCGTTCATCGCCTACGGCAAGCCCGTCTTCGGTGCCGAGTACGAGCTGCCGCTCTCGCGCTTCTGCACGAAGTCGAAGCGGCTCGGCTTCTCCACGATCCGCAAGCGCTACAGCCTCGAGGCGTGGCGGCGGACGTGCCGCTGAGGCTCAGCCGCCCCGCCGGAACACGAGCCGCCTCACCTGCGCCGCCTCCGGGATGCGCATCAAGCTGACCGCGGCGAGGTAGATGGCCGCCCCAACCGCGAGGCCCGCGGTGAGGGAGATGGTCTGGGCCACGAACGACCGTCCGAGGGCCTGGTCGAGCACGTACCACACCCCGTAGCTCGCGCCTGCGAGCATCGCGGAGGCCGCGAGCACGCGCGTCGAGGTCCAGACGAAGCGTCCGAGCTCGAGCCGGCCCAGCCGCCGGCGCAGGAGCGTCACCTGGGCGAGGACGCTGACGCCGGTTGCTATGGCGGTTGCCGCCACGATCCCCGCGACGCCGAACGGCCCGTGGAGGACGAGCGCGCCAACGGCGGTGATGACGAGATTCACGCCGGAGATCGCGGTCGGTATCCAGGGACGCTGGAGGCTGAAGAACGTGCGCGTCAGCAGGAGGAAGAGGCCGTTCAGCGGGAGCGAGAAGGAGAACCAGAAGAGCGCGGTCGCAACCAGGTCGGTGTCGGCGGCGCTGAATTCCCCCCGCTGGTAGACGAGGCGCACCATCGGCACCGACAGCACGAGGATCGCCGCCGCCGCGGGCACCAGGAGCAGCACGATCTGCCTCATGCCGTTCGCCATCGTCGCCCGCAGGTCGGCGTACTCGCGCCGTGCCGCCAGGCGCGCCAGCGTCGGGAACATCACGGTGGTCACGGCGACCGAGAAGATCCCCTGCGGGAGCATGTAGATGCGAAAGGCCTTGTCGATCGCCGCCGGAGCCCCGGTGGAGACGAGCGACCCGAAGGTGCTGTTGATCAGCAGGTTGAAGTTGATCAACCCGAGGCTCAGCGTCACGGGGAGCATGAGCACGAGCACGCGCCGCACCTGAAGGCTCCGCCAATCGAAGACGCGCAGGAGCCGGAACTCGGTGTGCCGGAGGTCCCAGGTCGGAATCGCCAGCTGGATCGCGGTCCCGACGAGCACGCCGATCGCGTAGGCGTAGATTCGATCGCTCCCGGAGAAGAGCGGCGCCATCGCCACGAGCACGACGATGATCGCCACGTTCCAGAAGAACGGGGAGATCGCGAAGGCACCGAAGCGGTTGTAGCTGTTGAGGATCCCCACGACCATCCCGGTCGTCCCGAGCATCACCAGGATCGGGAAGAGGATCTGCGAGAGGGTCACGGTCAGGTCCTGAGGCACCTTCGAGCCGACGAACAGGGGCATCAGGACCGGCGCGATCAGGATGAAGAACGCGGTGAGCGCCGTGAGCACGAGCGTGACCAGGTAGATCAGCGTCGATGCCAGCCGGAACGCCTCGCGGCGGTTGCCCTTCTCGAGCTCCTCGGTGAACACCGGCACGAACGCCGCCTGGATCGCTGCGTCGGCGAACAGGCTCCGCACCAGGTTCGGCACCTGGAAGGCGATCGTGAACGCCGACATCGCGCCGCTGACGCCGAAGTAGGACGCCGCGAAGACCTCGCGGACGAGCCCGGCGACCCGCGAGGCCGTCGTCGCCAGCGAGAAGAGCGCGGTCGACCGGGCGAGCCGTCCCGACCGCTCGCGCCGGGACTCGGCGGGGGGCACGCCGACCTCGACCTCCGGGCCTTCCGTGGCCGGTTCGAGGCGCATCACGGGATTGGTCCGCGGCTCTTCGGGCGCGAACTCAGGCGGGTCTGGCTCGCTCAAGGCCCCGCTATAGTGGCCGCTCGCTCGATGGCCAACATCGCCTCACAACGCAAGCGAAACGTGCGCTCCATCCGCGAGCGCGACGAGAACAGGCGCCTGACGAGCGCCGTGAAGACGCATTTTCGGCGCCTCGAGGGCGCCGTCGAGTCCGGCGATGCCTCTGCGGCCGACGCCGAGCATCGCGAGCTGGTCTCGCGGATCGACCGGGCCGCGCGCACCGGGGCCCTTCATCGGAACACGGCCGCGCGCAAGAAGGCCCGCGCGGCCCGCATCCGAGCTGGCGCCTAGAGCGGCCCTGCGCCCTCACGCCGCCCCCGCCGCACGGCGAACCGCGACGGTGACGGCGACCTCCTCCGGGTAGTCGGCACCCCCGCGCGTCCACCACTCGAGGTCGGCTATCGCACAGGTCGCCGCCCGGACCTCGCCGAGGCTCGTCCCTCCGACCATGCGCACCAGCATCCGCGCTGCGTAGGGGTGCATGCCGAGGGCGCCCTCGACCTCCTTGGCGGGTCGGCCGGCATCGAGCTGGGCGCGGGCCTCGACAGCGGCACGCAGGCGCTTGGCGGCCTGGTAGATGAGCCCCGTCACGGCCTCGCCTTGGCTCGACAGACGCTCGACGGCGGCGACAGCGGCGCCTGCGTCGCGCTCGACGATCGCGTCCGAGAGCGCCCATCCGACCTCCTCCGACGTATCAACCACCATCGATGACAGGTCGGCGAGCGTCACCCGTCCGCCGGGTTCCGCCCAGAGTGCGAGCCTCGAGAGCTCGTTCGCGAGGCGCCCCGTGCGTGCGCCCATCCGCTCCACGAGCAGCTTCGCGGCGTCGAGATCGAGATCGAAATCGCGTCTCTTGGCGTCGCCAACCAGGCGGCGCGGGAGATCGCGCTCCCTGGGCGCCTCGTAGCTCAGCACCTCCCCGCCGGCGTCCTCGATGGCCGCCACGACCGCCTTGCGGGCCGCCACGCGGGCCCGCTGAGGACGCTCGCGGCCACCGGCCGAGCGCTCCACGAGCACCACGGTCACGTCCGGCGGCAGGTCGCCGACTGCGGCGGCCAGGCCCTCGAGCTGCTTCGCGCCGGCGCGCTCGAGGCGGTCGGCGACGAGGTACCGGCGGGTGGCGGTGAGGGACATCGCGGGGACCGCGGCGACGAGCCTCTCGATATCGGGCGCGCCGACGCCGTCGCGAGGGCTGAACGCCTCGAGGGCACCGGGGCCGCCCTCGCGCTCCGCGCGGGCGCGAAGCGCCGCGAGGGCGGCCTCGATCTTCGCCTCGTCGTCGCCTGCGATCAGGTAGGCAGGCTTCAGGTCCGCCACGGCGCCGAGTCTATTCGGCGCCTCGGGCGGGACCGCTATGTGCCTGGCGCTACAGGCTCCCGATCAGGATGCTCAGGCCCGAGAGGATGATCGCCAGGGCGGTCGCCCAGAGGAGGTTCCTCCCGTTACGGCCGGTGACCGTGAACGCGAGCGCGAGGACGGCGGCAATCGCGGCGACGGCACCACCGGCAAAGCCGAGGCCCATCGAGATGACCTTCTGCGTCTGGCTGCCGTCGAAGCAGTCGATCGTGCGGTCGAACGGATGGTCGCGGTGATACGCGGCGATCCCGGCTGGGTCGTCGCAGCGCGGCGTGTCGTTGATATCGACCATCGCCGCGATCATTACCGCGGCGCCGAAAGCCAGCACGATGGCGAGGACGACGGCGAGTGCGCGCATGCCCCCGCTCGCCTTATCGCTCGCGGGCGGCGGCGCGGCGGCGCCAGGAGGCGGAGGAGGCGGTTGCTGCTGGGGAGGCTGCTGGGCGGAGGTTGCTGGGGAGGTTGCTGGGGAGGTTGCTGGGGAGGTTGCTGGGGAGGTTGCTGGGGAGGTTGGGCGGGCGGGACACCTGACGATTCCATAGGCCGACCATATAAGTTGCGGCGGACCCCACGCGCGTTGGGTCAGCCGCCGGCCGCAACGGACCATCCATTGGCCGCAATGTCAAACTCGACCGTTCCGCGCACGTCCGTCCGTATGACCGGCACACCCTGCGCCGCGAGAGTCCGGATCGTGCTCGGCGCCGGATGCCCGTAGGGGTTGCCCGCCCCCACCGAGATGACGGCGAGACTCGGTGCCGTCCGGTCGAGCAGGCTCGCGAGGCCGGGGTCGTCGCTGCCGTGGTGGGCGACCTTGAGGATGTCGATCGGCCCCGGGTCGATCGGCACGTCCGCCGCCTCGGCGTCCGCGGTGAGGAGCATCGCAAAGCCACGCCACCGCGCAACGGCCACGAGCGCCCTGGTGTTCGGGTCCTCGGCGCGCGCCTGCTGCGAGGACTCGAGCGTCCGCGGCGGCCAGAGGAACTGGAGCCGAAGGCGCCCCGAGTCCACCTCCGACCCCTCTGCGACCTGAATCGGGTCGGCGCCCGCCGCTCTGGCCTCGGCTCTGATTCGCGGGACCGGCTCGCCGTAGAGAACGTGCGCCACGGGAACCTGGTTGATGACCTCCTCGATGCCGCCGACGTGATCGGATTGGTCGTGCGTCACCACCGCCGCTGCCAGTCGTGAGACGCCGACCGCCCGGAGCTTCGACGCCAGCTCGTCGCCCGGCGGCCCGCCGTCGACCAGGATCGGCAGCCCCGGCGAGGGGTCGAGAAGGATGGCGTCGCCCTGACCGACGTCGAGGACCCGGACGACGAGGCCGTGCCCCGATGCCGGCGCCGCGGGCGCCTGTGGCCGCGCCGCGAGTCCGGCCACCGTCGTGACGACCGCCGCGAGGACGAGTACGACGCGGGGCCGCGGGCGCAAGCCTCGACGGCGGAGCAGGTACGAGAGGCCCGCCCAGCAGACGGCGGCGATGACGAGGTAGGCCCCGAGCGCGGCCGGCGCGCCGAGGTTCGGCGTCGACACCTGGGCCCAGGAGGGTGAGCCCAGCCATTGCGCCACCTGCGCGACGTAGCCGGCGAGAGCGCCGGCGACCGCGGTGAGCGGCTCGACGGGAAGCGCCGGCACCTGCCCGAGCGCCGCGACGATCATCCCGAGCCACATCACGGGTGCGACTGCGGGCAGCGCGAGCAGGTTCGCGGGCAGCGTCGTCAGCGACGCGACGCCGAAGTCGGCGGCGATGAGTGGCGCGGTGGCGAGCGTGGCGGCGAGCGTCACGCCGGCCCCCTCGGCGAGCGCAAGCCGTACCCGTGACTCGCTCCCGCGGGCGGGCGAGGCGAGCAGCACGTCGCGGATCGGAGCGGCGGCGAGCACGATCCCGACGACGGCGGCGAAGCTCAGCTGCCAGCCCGGATCGCCGGTCGCGCGCGGATTCAGCGCGAGGGTCAGGGCCGCCGCCAGCCCCATCGCGTACCAGCGCGAGCGCGGCCGGCCCGCAAGCGCAGCGACGATCCCGGCCGCGCCCATGATCCCCGCGCGCTGGATCGACGGCGAGGCGCCCGTGACCAGCACGTAGAGGCCGATCAGGCCGAGCAGGCCGACCAGCCGCGCCCGGAGCGGGACCCCCATCAGCGCGAGCGCAGGTGTGGCCAGCACCGCGAGCAGGAGGACGTTCTCGCCGCTCACCGCGAGAAGGTGGGCGAGGCCGGAGCGCCTGAAGTCCGTGACGACCGCGGCATCGATCTCGTCGGCCTCGCCGAGGACGAACCCGCGAAGAAGTGCCGCGGCGGCGGGCGAGGTGCCGCGGCCCAACGCGGTTGCCGCGCGGTCGCGGATGGCATCGACGGCGCCGTCGATGCCGCCCCGCCTGGCGCCCGTGAGACGGATTCTGCGAGCCGACAGGACCTCTGCGATGCCCAGCCGGCGCAGGTAGCCCCGCTCCCAGCCCGGTACGGGCCGCAATGAGCCCGTCGCCGCGATCTCGCGCCCGATCAGGAGGCTTGGCACGGGCTCGTGCGCCTCGACCAGCACCCGTCCCCCATGCGCGTCGACTCGCACTCGAACTGTGCCCCGCGAGCGGCTCGGCGTCGCCGACACGTAACCGCGGACGGTCGCCTCGCCGGGACGCGAGTCGAGCGCACCCGCATCGATGGCCGCGAGCCGCAGGCAACCGAGGGTGGCACCGACCAGGGCCGCCACGGCGCCGATCAGGAGCGCCGCGGGGGTGCCGAAGCCTTGTCGAGGCCGGGCAGCGAGAAGGGTGACCGCACCGAACGACGACGCCGCCAGCGCTGCACCGGCGCCCGCGCGGGCTGCGACGGGCAAGACGGGCGAAAGCGCGAGGCCGGTGGCGCCGCCGTAGACGAGCGCGAAACGCCAGGCGAAGTCCGTCAGGGCTGCAGTCCGGCCCGTAGCGACTCCATCGTCGCCGGGCCGATTCCCGAGATCTGGCTGAGGTCGTCAATCGACGAGACGCCTCCGTGCTGGTCGCGAAACTCGAGGATCTTCTGCGCCGTGACGGGCCCGATGCCATCGATGGTGTCGAGGTCGGCGACGGTCGCCGACCCGAGGCTGATCGGGCCGGCGGGCGTCGTGGCGGCGCCGCCCGACCCACCGGCAGCGGTGCCCACCGCGCCCGCACCCGACGGAGCCTTGACGGGCACCACCACCTGCTGGCCGTCGGCGAGCCGCGCGGCGAGGTTGATGGCTTCGACGTTCGCCTTCGCGGTCGCGCCGCCCGCGCGCGCGATCGCGTCGTTGACCCGGGAGGCGGCCGGCATCCGGTAGACGCCGGCGTCCGCTACCTCGCCCGCGACGTCGACCACCACGTCCTCCCCGCCGGGCCCGACGCTGAAGGAGCTATCCGAGCTCGACGCCTGCCCCGCGCCTCCGCCCCCGGAGCCCGTCGACGCGTAGCTGATGCCGTCGCCCGAGCTCTGTGCGCCGGCCCCCGACGAGAGTACCCAGCGAGCCCCGACCACCAGCAGCGCCGCGGCAACCGCGCCGTAGAGGAGGAGCTGCGAGCGGGTGAGGTCGTGCACGGGGGCGATGGTGCCCCGGCGCGACGCGCGGGTGGCGCGCGGGCTGCATCAATAGGCGCGCGAGCGTTTGGCGATTCTGGGCAATTAGGGGGCCGGCCCCGACCGCGTCGTCATCGAGTGGTCACTTGGTGGTGCCATAGCAACCTCAAGTGACCACTCGTCAGCCTCAGGCGATGCGGAAGCCCGTTTCCCCCTGCGGCTCTTCCTCCGTTTCCCCTAGCTGCTCAACCACCGCTCCGCGCGGCCCCTCACGACAGAAGTCAACGAGCGCAGCGACCGCCTCGGGCCTCCCCTCGAAGCTGGCCTCCACTGTCCCGTCGGGGTTGTTGCGAACCCATCCCGCCACCCCGCGTGACCCCGCCATCCGGCGCACGCTGTCGCGGAAGAACACGCCCTGCACGCGGCCGCTGACGACGACGCGCCGGCGGATCACGATGGGCTACTCGTCGTCGTAGTCGGAGTCGTAGCCGGCCGCCTGAGTGGCGAGGCGGCGGCTGTAGAGCTCGTCGGCGGAGACGCCGGGCGACTGAACGGAGACGAGGGCAAGCGGGTCGGCGCCGTCGTTGGTGATCGAGTGGTCGGTGGCCGGCGGGATCATTACGAGATCGCCCTCGCCGAGGCTCTGCCGGTCCCCGGTGGCCGACATCGTCCCGGCGCCCTTCACGACCACGTAGACCTGCTCGGCCTCCTCGTGCGAGCGGAACTCCTCGGAGGCTCCTGCGGGCACCTCGACCCAGTTGACGGAGAGATTTCGCGAGCCCAGCTCGCCCGCGTCCATGAGGATCCGGGCACTCAGCTGGTGGACGTCTACCGCCGCAGCGTCGGAGAGGCGCCTCACGAGCACGAGCGCTTTCTAGCAGACGGAAATAAGGCGCGCCGTGATGGGCCGTTATCAGCTCAGCGAACGACCAGGTTCACGAGCTTGCCGGGCACTACGACCTCCTTGACGACGTCCTTGCCGTCGAGGTGGCGCTGGACGGCCCCGGAGGAGCGCGCGAGCTGCGCGAGCTCTTCCTCGGAGGCGTCGATGTCGGCTTCGATCTGGTCGCGCCTCTTGCCGTTGACCTGTACGACGAGGGTGAAGGTCTCCGATCGAAGGAGGTCCGGGTCGGCCTCCGGCCAGGGCTCCTCCCAGACGCGGGCACCCTCGACCTGCTCGTAGACCTCGGCCCCCGTGTGCGGGGCGAACGGGAAGATGAGGGAGGCGGCCGTGGCGGTCGCAAACCGGAGAGCCGCCTCCCCGAGCGGATCGCCGTAGAGACCGTCCTTGAGCGCGTAGGCCTCGTTGACGAGCTCCATGACGGCCGCGATCGCCGTGTTGAACCGGAAGTCGCGCTCGATGTCGCGCGTGACCTTGTCGATTGCCCAGTGCGCCTTGCGCACCAGCTGAAGCGCCGCACCCTCGGCCCCAGCCTCGCCCCCGGGCGAGGTCCGCTCCGCCACCTCGCGGCCGAGCCTCCACAGCCGCGAGAGGAATCGGTGAACGCCCTCGACGCCCTTGTCGCTCCAGTCCGCGTCCTGGTCGGAGGGACCGATGAAGAGGATGTAGGCGCGCGCGGTGTCGGCGCCGTAGCGGTCGACGTACTCGGCCGGGTCGACGACGTTGCCCTTCGACTTCGACATCTTCGCCCCCTCGCGGGTGATCATCCCGATCGTGAAGAGGGCCGCGAAGGGCTCCTGGATGTCGAGCAGGTCGAGGTCGGTGAGCGCCTTGGTGAAGAAGCGCGCGTACATCAGGTGGAGGATCGCGTGCTCGACACCGCCGATGTACTGGTCGACGGGCATCCAGGCGCGGAGCACGTCGCGGTCCCAGGCGGCCTCGTCGTTGCGCGCGTCGCAGTAGCGCAGGAAGTACCAGGAGGAGTCGACGAAGGTGTCCATCGTGTCGGTCTCGCGCCGGGCCGGGCCGCCGCAGGTGGGGCAGGTGGTCGCGACCCATTCCTCCGCGGCGGCGAGGGGCGAGCGCCCCTTGGGCGCGTAGTCGTCGACCTCGGGCAGTACGACCGGCAGCTGGTCGTCGGGCACGGGGACAATCCCGCAGCTCTCGCAGTAGACGATCGGGATCGGGCAGCCCCAGTAGCGCTGCCGCGAGATGAGCCAGTCGCGCAGCCGGTAGTTCACCGCCGGCTCGCCCTTGCCCTGCTCCTCCAGCCACTTGGTGATCGCCCCGATCGCCTCGCTCGCCGGCATGTCTGAGAAATCGCCCGAGTTCACAAGCACCTCGCCCGCGGTGTGCTCGACGAAGGCGGCGTCCTCCGGCACCTCGCCGTCCGCCGGCTCCACCACGGTTCGGATCTCGAGGTCGAACCTCGTGGCGAAGTCGTAGTCGCGCTGGTCGTGCGCCGGGACGGCCATGATCGCCCCGGTGCCGTATTCCATCAGCACGTAGTCGGCGACGAACATCGGGAGCTCCTCGCCGCTGACCGGGTTGGTGACCGTCCGACCGAGCGGCACGCCGGTCTTCTCGCGGTCCTCCGCCCCGCGCTCGATCGCCGACTCGCTGAGCGTCCGGTTGACGTACTCGTGGACCTCCTGCTCGTGCTCGGTTCCCGTCGCGAGACGGAAGACGTCCGGGTGCTCCGGCGCCATGACGAAGAAGGTCGCCCCGAAGAGCGTGTCGGGCCGGGTGGTGAAGACCGGATAGTCGATGCCGAGCTCGTTGCAGCGGAAGGTGACCTCCGCTCCCTCCGAGCGGCCGATCCAGTTGCGCTGCATGGTCTTCACGTGCTGCGGCCAGTCGATCGAGTCGAGGTCGGAGAGCAGCCTGTCGGCGTAGTCGGTGATGCGGAAGAACCACTGCTCGAGCTGGCGCGCCTCGACCGGCGTGCCGCAGCGCTCGCAGCGCCCGTCGATCACCTGCTCGTTCGCCAGAACCGTCTGGTCCTTCGGGCACCACTGGACCGCGGCCTCGTTGCGGTAGGCGAGACCCTGCTCAAAGAGGCGCAGGAAGATCCACTGCGTCCAGCGGTAGTAGGAGGGCTCGTGGGTGCCGAACTCGCGGCTCCAGTCGATCGAGATCCCCCAGCGGCGGAACTGCCGCTGGAAGGACGCGATCGCCGCGTCGGTCGACGCCCTGGGAGGATCCCCGGTCTTGATCGCGTGGTTCTCCGCCGGCAGACCGAAGGCGTCGTAGCCCATCGGGTGGATCACGCGGAAGCCCTGCCGGCGCTTGTAGTGCGCCACGGCGTCGCCGATCGAATAGACCTTCAGGTGGCCGATGTGGGGCTCGCCCGAGGGGTACGGAAGCATTTCGAGCACGTACGACTTCGGCTTCGAGGCGTCGAAGCCGGGATCGCCCGGATTCGGCACCTCCCAGGTGCCCTCCTCCTCCCACACCCGCTGCCAGCGGGCCTCGATCGCGCTCGGGTCGTACCTGTCCATAAATACATCGCGAGTTTAGGTCGGGTCCGGCGTATAGTCGCGACGAGGTCGATCGAGGAGGAGAGATGGGACGGCTGATAAGGCTCGACCGGACCGGGCACACGACGCTTGGAGAGTGGAAAGCGGGCGACGCGGATGCCGAGGCGGCCGCCGCCGCGGCGTTCGAGGCGGAGCTCGAGCGCGGGATGATCGGCTCCGCAAGCGGCGCCGACGGAAGCGCCGAGGTGGTGCGCGAGCTGCCGCTCGACGCGGACCTCGTCGTCATGCGGCGCCCCATCGCCGGCGGATAGACCGGCATGGACGACGCACCACGCGTCCTCGAGGCGCCGGCGCCGGGCCTCGAGGAAGCGAGCGCGCTCTGGTGGCGAGAGGATCGAACGGAGGCGACCCTGCGACGCGACGAGCGGCGCTGGACGCTGTGGACCGTCTGGATCGTCGCCGTCTTCGTCGCTCCGGGCCTACTGCTCGTCTACCTCGAGCCGCTGACCGCGCCGGTCGCCGCGATCTGCTTCGCGCATGCGTGGCTCATCCCGTGGCTACAGGCGCGCCGCGGCGCCGACCAGGTCGCGCCGCTGCCGGTCGCGGCCACGGAGCCGGACCGTGTGGCAATTGGCCTGCTCGGCGACCTCCTCGACCATGCCGAGCGTGACCTGCTCACGAGGACGGGCCTCGTGCGCGAGCGGGGCGAGCTCGGCGCTTGGCTGCTCGGCGCGAGCGGCGCGCTCCTGGTGCGCCCGGGCGGCCGGCGCGTCGACTGCTGGTGCGTGCGCGTCGGCGAGGCGGCGGAGCTGCCGCCGGCCGACCGCGCGGCGCACCTGCTGCTCGCACTGCGCGAGGACGAGCTGGGCTTCGCGAAGGTGGCGAATCTGAGCTTCTCGGGCGCGCGCTGGCGTCTGCGCGGGCGGCTGGGGGCCACGGGTCGCGAGGCGATCGCCCCGGCCGTCGACTAGCCCCCTCAAGCCGGGACCGCCTGGCCGATACCCACCATGGGCATCCATGGGGATCCGCATCAAGCTGCTCGTTGGCCCCGCCGTCGCCGCCATCTGGGCGACGGCGATCGCCGTGCCGCGCTGGTTCGGCCAGTACTTCTGAGCGAGAGACGTCGCTAGCCGGACAGCGCGCCGACGAAAGTCGGAGAACTTCCGCGGGTCGCGAAGGGGCGGCCCGTGGCCGAAGACGACGACCCTCGGCTCGAGCGGCCCGAGCTTCTTCGCCGAGCGCCGGTTCTCCGCCGGGTCAGGGGTGAGGTAGGGCTTCGGCTCGTGTAGGCCGGGAATCCCGGTCCAGATGTTCATGTTGTTGAGGACGTCGCCGATCACGAGCACGCCGTCGGACTCGCGCCAGAAGATGACGTGGCCGGCCGAGTGGCCCGGGGTCTCGATCACCTTGAAGCCGGCTACCTCGTCGCCCTCGCGAAGAGCCCGATCGGGCTTGCGGCCGGGGCCCGTGAAGATCGAGTCGTAGAACTTCGCGACCGGATGGTCGGGCTGGCGCTCACGGATGAGGCTCGGCGTCTCGGCGGCATCGGCGTCGCGTTCGCCGACCCAGTAGGGGACGCCGAGCTTCGAGCAGACCTCGGCGCTGGCGCCCTGGTGATCGGGGTGGGCGTGGGTGATCGCGTGCGCGGTCACCTCGTGGCCGTCGAGCTGCTTGAGGATCCGCTTGCCCGACCGACGCCCGCCCGCGTCGACGAGCACGTCGCCGATCAGGTACGCGTTCACGGCGCTCGGCATCGCGACGGTGTTGAGATGCCAGACCCCCTCGGCGACCTGCTTCATCGGCCTAGAAGTCGACGACCGGCGACGTTGCCCTCTTGCACACGTAGATGGTGCCCGCGGTGCCCTGCTCCTGGCGCTTGACCACCGCGTAGAACTTGCCGTTGGGCATCGCCGGCAGCTTCCAGCGGCCCTTGGCGTTCGTGGTCGCCGTCCCGAAGAGGCCGTCGGTGCCCGGCTGCTTGTTGAAGACTTTGACCTTCCGCTGCGGCCGGCAGGCATGGCCGTAGGGCTGCGAGTTGACCTTGCCGTGGAAGGGATTGCTCGCCCCCAGGGTCACCTGGGAATCGATGCGGATATGCCGTGTGGCGAACGCGCCGGGAGCGAGCGCGGCAAGCCCGGCCAGCGCGATGGCGAGGACGGCGGCGGTGGAAAGGCTTCGAGATCTCACGCGCGCGATGCTAACGCGCTAGCGACCATCGAGCGGGACGCCGATGATCGCGAGGCGGCGGTTCAAGGCGCCGAGACCGAACTCGGCAAGCGCCCTCTCGTCGACGTCGAGGACGTCGAGCGCGCCCTCCCCGGGTGGCGACAGCGTCTCGGCGACGGCGGGAAGCAGCTCGAAGACCCGGCTTCGAACGACCTCGCCCATCGCCGCGTCGGCTGCGACCGCCTCGCGCAGGAACCAGGTCCCGTAGGCGATGTGCCGCTGCTCGTCGGCGGCGATGCGCGAATAGCCGTCGACGAATCCCGGTAGGAGCTCGCGCTGACGCAGCAGGTCGAGGAGGAAGTGCGAGGTCACGATCCCGAGCGTCCCCTCGAGCACCATGTGATAGATCGTCACGAAGTCGACCTTCGCGGCCCGATCGCGGGGCTCCCGCAGGAGCCGATCGTGCGCCTCTACGAGGGCCCCGTCGAAGATCTTGCGAAACGGCTCGCCGAGGACCTCACGCGCTCTGGCGACGTGATCGGCGATGGCGGCGGGGTCGGCGATCACCTCGTCCTGGAACCGCGCGTAGAACTGCATATGACGCACCTCGTCGACGAGCTGCGTCGAGAGGTACGACCCCTCCTCCTCGTCGTCCTGCGCGAGGACGAGGCCACAGAACTGGGTCGAGATGCGCTCCTCGGCGACCATCAGCGAGCTGAGGACGAAGTGGAGGAGGTCGCGCTCGGAGGCAGCGAGAGCCTCCCAGCTCGCGTCGTCGCGCTCGAGGTCGACGTCCCGAGCGGCCCAGTGTGCGTGCTCCCAGTCGAGGTAGAGGTCCTGGGGGGTCTTGAGGTTGACTCGCTCGGCGGTGCTCACGCGCGCTCCGGCATCCGGGCACGGATGATCGCGGAGCCGGCGTGATCGTGCACGCGATGGGTCTCACGCACCCCGATCGCGGTGAAGCCGGCCGCCTCCAGGTGCCGCCGCAGGTCGGACTCGGTCAAAGCGCCCGCGATGCAGCCGGTCCACGCTTCGAGGTTGGCACGCGTCTCCTCGTCCATCTCGGGATCGGCGACGATGTCTGTCACCGCGAGTCGCCCGCCCGGACGCAGCACCCGAGACGCCTCGGCGAACACCCTCGCCTTGTCGGCGGAGAGGTTGATCACGCAGTTCGAGATAACCACGTCGACCGAGTCATCGGGCAGAGGGATCGACTCGATGGTGCCCTTCAGGAACTCGACGTTTGTCGCGCCGGCGCGGACGGCGTTGGCGCGGGCGAGCTCGAGCATCTCGTCGGTCATGTCGAGGCCGTAGGCGCGACCGGTCTCACCGACCCGTTCCGCTGAGAGCAGCACGTCGGTGCCGTCGCCCGAGCCCAGATCGAGCGCGGATTCTCCTTCGCGAAGCTCGGCGACCGCGGTCGGGTTGCCGCAGCCGAGCGGCGAGGAGCTCGGCCCACAACACTCGGCGCTCGCCTCAGCGCCAGCGTCACAGCAGCCTGCGGCCTCGGGCTCGCTCAGGCCGCGCGCCGCATCCGCGTAGCGCTGCCGCACCACCTCTTGAATCTCCTCGGCTTTGATCAGCCGTTCAGCCACGTGCTCAGCTCCTTCAACGCGTCGGGGTTGACGTAGTAGTAGGCCCAGAGACCGCGTCGCTCGGAGCCGACAAGTCCTGCATCGCGCAGAACCTTCAGATGGTGCGAGACCGTTGGTTGCGAGAGATCGAACAGGGGCACGAGCTCGCAGACGCAGACCTTGCCGGCGTGGCGACGGAGCACATCGACGAGCTGCATCCGGACCGGATCGCCGAGCGCCTTCGCGACGGCGGACATTCGCTCCGCCTCCGCGCGCTCGATGTCCGGGTAGGCAACCGGCTCGCAGCAGGGCTCGCCGGCCGGGCGCTTGTGTTTCGGCGCGAGCTCCAGATCGACGCTCATCTATTTGAATCTATCAATTGAATTGGCTATTGTCAATGTAGATGCCTTCCGACCGGATCCCGGAGGTTCTCTTCGTTTGCGTCCACAACGCCGGGCGCAGCCAGATGGCGGCGGGCTTCGTCGAGGACCTGGGTGCGGGCCGCGTGAGCGTTCGCTCGGCCGGATCCGAGCCCGGGGAGCGCGTCAACCCGACGGCGGTGGAGGCGATGGCCGAGGTCGGGATCGACATCTCCGCCGGCTTCCCAAAGCGGCTCACGAACAACGCGGTCCGCGAGGCCGATGTCGTGATCACGATGGGCTGCGGCGACGCCTGCCCGATCTATCCCGGCAAGAGATACGAGGATTGGGACCTCGAGGATCCGGCCGGCAAGGAGCTGGAGACCGTGCGGCGGATTCGCGACGAGATCGCGGCGCGGGTTCGCGCGCTGCTCGAGGAGCTCGCGCCCGGCTGATGGAGCGCCCTGGCCTCGCCCGGCGGGTCGCGGCCGAGGCGCTCGCGGCATTCGCCCTGGTCTTCGCCGGCTGCGGAGCGATCGTCACCGAGAGCGTGCACCACGGCGCCCTCGGCTCGATCGGAATTGCGCTCGCCTTCGGCCTCGTGATCATGGTCATGGTCTACGCGACCGGTCACTTGTCGGGCGCCCACATCAACCCGGCGGTGACGATCGCCTTCGCGCTCACGCGCCACTTTCCACCCCGTGAGGCCGCGGCCTACGTCGCCGGCCAGGTCGCGGGAGCCGCGGCGGCAGCGTTCCTCCTGCTCGCCGTCTGGCCGAGCGAGCCGGCCGCGCTCGGCGCCACCGTCCCCTCGGTCGGCGTCGGCAGCGCGCTCGTCTACGAGGCGCTGATGACGGCCTTCCTGATGTTCGTGATCATGGCGGTCGCCACCGATACCCGCGCGGTCGGGGCCGCCGCGGCGATCGCAATCGGCGGCACGATCGGCCTGGACGCGCTGTTCGGGGGGCCGATCACCGGCGCCTCGATGAACCCGGCGCGCTCGTTCGGCCCCGCGCTCGCCTCGGGGACGTGGACGGAGTTCTGGATCTACGTGGTCGGCCCCGTCGCGGGCGCCGCCATCGGAGCGCTTGCGTACCAGCTGGTGAGAAAGCCGAACGCGCGCCGCTAGTCGTCAGCCGTGGCGCGGTGGCTTCGGCAGATCGCGAAGCAGACGGCGGGCGATGCCCTCCAGCGTGTGCTCGCCGTAAGAGTGCGAGGGGTCGAACTCGGTGAGCATTGCCAGCGAGACCCGGCGGCCGTGGCGGGTCAGAAGAGCGACTTGGTGGTCGACGCGACCGGTGCCCGTAGCCCAGCCGCCCTTGAAGTAGAGGTGCCAGCCGCGAGGCTTCGCCTGACCCACCCCCAGCGCTGCGAAGGCGTGATCGTCGCAAGCAGGTGCTTGGCGTAACGGCGGTGGCGCCTGGGGATGTACCGCCCGAGGTGGTACATGAAGCGAGCCTGGTCGATCGCGTCGATGCGGCTGAGACCCCAGATGCTCGCGTAGCGGAATGCGTGCATGTGGGCGTCGCGGGCGAGCCGGTCGATCGCGGCCACGCCGACGATGTCGCGGACCCGCGTTGCCGCGACGCTGTTGGAGACGCGGATCATCGGGCCGAGGAGCGCACGGTCCCCGCGGTCGAGCGACCGATGCCGCACCGGTGGCTGGCGCAGGTAGGCCGCGAGGAGCATCACCTTGAAGACGCTCGCGGCGGGCGCCCTGTCGTTCCGGTTCAAGGTCTGGAGGCGGCCGTCGAGACCCTTGACGGCGAAGCTGATCTGGCCGGCGCGGCCCCGCGCGTAGTGCTTGGCGGCGCGAACGTCCGGGCGCCACGGTGCGCGGGTCCTCGCGGCCGGGCTCGCGGCTGCCCCAGCGGCGACCACCGCGGTCAGCGCGAGGGGGATGGTCAGCGCCGCCTTGCGCATCGGCGGCGAGCATAGACTTCGCTCGAGCCGGCCGATCCTGGCGGCGGGCCAAGGACGGCAGGGGAGCGGGCGCGGCGCGATTCGTGCGCCTAGTCCTCGAGGGGGGATTAGAGTGCCGACCGCCGTGGACTACAGACTCGAGCTCGTGCAGGTTCCGGTTTCGGATGTGGACCGCGCGAAAGCCTTCTACGTCGATCAGGTCGGGTTCAGCGACGACCACGACCATCAGGTGAGCGAGGATCTGCGCTTCGTTCAGCTCACGCCGCCCGGGTCCGGGTGCTCGATCACGATCGGCACCGGGCTCTCGGACATGGAGCCTGGCTCGGTGGAGGGGCTTCAGCTCGTGGTCGATGACATCCAGGCGGCGCGGGAGGACCTCGCCGGGCGCGGCATCGAGGTCAGCGACGTCCAGAGCTTCCCGTGGGGAGACTTCGTGTTCTTCAGCGACCCCGACGGGAACGGCTGGGCCGTGCAGGCGATTCCGGCGCAAGGCTAGACGGCCTTTGCGCGGCGGGCGATCTCGAAGCTCTCGCCCCGCGAGGCGCGCTCGATATAGCGACCGAAATGGAGTCGGCACTCTTCGGCTCCTAGGGCGGCGGTGGCGCTGGCGCTTCGAGTAGTGGAGCCAGGGGGGCTCGAACCCCCGACCTCCTGACTGCCGGTCAGGCGCTCTCCCAACTGAGCTATGGCCCCGAACGTGAAGTCATCGACCATGTTAACGGCGCAGCGCTGACCGTTACGAGCCGCTGAAAGCCGAAGATGCACCATGGACGCGCCGCCGCAGCGCTCAACGGGAATCCAAAAGCACCGATCAAGCTCCGGGCAGTAAGCCGCGATCCCGTCGATCTCGACGGCCGTATACGAGCTTCTCACGTAGCCACGACCAGGCGTGTAGTACGACCCATGACACGGAACGACGACCACATCACCCTTGCGTCGTGCGAGCTTGCATTGGACGCGGACGAGCTGATCGTTGATGTCCAATACAAGGTCGTACCGAGCGCCCTCCATCATCGGCCGAAGGACCGAGATCCCTGCCCGAGCCCCAGGGACGCCAACCCCCCGGTCGACGTCCTCCACCGGCTGCTCGCGGACGCATTCGAAGGCGAGCTTGAATGCGACGCGGACGCGCTGATGCAAACCTCCACTGTCCTGTCTGCGGCCGCGGGCGTCGAGGAGAACATCTTCCTCGTCCCGCCGACTCCCCCGCCCCCGCGAAGGCGCGATGGCGGTCGGAGCCGACGTCGGCGTTCGCCGCGATAGTGAGGACGCTCTAGGCGACCGCCGCGGACTGGCCGCCGGCGACGTCCAGCACCAGGCGGTCCGCCCCCCGCTCTCGCACCTCGAGCGAGAGCGCGCAGCGCGCGCGGAGCTCGCCGACCAGATCGACCGGCTCCTTCAGGCTCACGGTGAGCGTCGCCCGGCCCTCGGAGAAGCGCCTGATCGACAGCTCCGAGACCGCGGCTATCGAGCGGGCCGCGTCCTCGAATCCGACGAGCTGGGAGAAATCGGCGACCGGGCCGATCTCGACCTCGACGGCGCCCTCGAGCTCCTCGCCCGCGCGGCGCGGGCGTCGGCCGCCGAGCTCAGGGGTGAACTCGAGCTCCTCCTCCGCCCCGACCCTCTCGAGCGCCGCGGCGAGCGCGTCGGTCAAACGCTCGCCGGCATCGCCCGGCCGGCCGGCGATCTCCCGGATGCGCTCGGTCACGTCGGCCGCTTGGCGAAGCGCCGAGAGCCTGATCCGCGTCGCCTGGCCACGCGCCTGGCGGCGGAGCGCGTCGATCTCGCCTAGCGAGCGCCGTCAGGGCCTCCATGCCCTCCCCGCCGCTCGCCCGCTCGCCATCGAGCTCGGCTCGCACCCAGCGCAGCTCTCGCTCGCGCTCGACGACCCGCTCCGCGAGCCGCGTCGCCACCCGCTCGACTTCCTCGACCCGCGCCCGCTCGCGCGCGATCTCAGCATCCCGGGCGCCGATCTCGGCCCTTCCCGCCTCGATCCGCTCCCTGGCAGCGACAAGCTTCTCCGCGATCGAGTCGACGGCGGCATCCCGCGCGGCAATCGCCTCATCGACGTCGGCGCGGCGATAGCCGAGGAGCGACCTCTTGAATTGCCCCATCGCTATGGGCGGGACGCTAGGGGCAGCGACGGACGGACTGCGGGCGCTATCCGCCCGGCGTCCACTCCAGCCGCCCCGCCTCGCCCCAGAGCCGATCGAGCCGGTAGCGCTCCCGCAGCTCGGGCACGAAGACGTGCAGGACGCAATCGAGGTAGTCCATGAGGATCCAGCGCGACTCGCGCTCTCCCTCCACGCTCGCCGGCAGCAGCCCCCGATCGTGCTTCATCCGCTCGTAGACCTCGTCGTGGATCGCCTTCGCCTGGCGCTCGTTCCGGGCCGTGCAGACGACCATGAAGTCCGTGTAGCCGACGAGATCGCCGACGTCGAGAATGACGAGGTCGGTCGCGACCTTCGACTCCGCGAGGCGCGCGACCTCGCGGGTCAAGGCCTCCGCCGCCCCGCGATCAACCGGGCTCGGCGTCGTCTCCGCGGCGTCCTCCACCCTGCGCTCCGGCGCCTCGCTCACCGGTAAAGCCCCCGCTCGGAGATGTAGTCGATCACGGGATCGGGCACCAGGTAGCGGATCGGCCTCCCCTGGGCGACGCGCCTGCGGACCCGGGTGGAGGAGACGCCGATCTCAGGCATACGGATCACCTCGTGGCGTCCCGTGCCGAGCCGCTCGAGCGCGGCCTCGATCTCGTCGAGCACGGTCCCCGCCCTGGCGGCAACGCCAAGTCCCGCCAGCTCGAGAACCCGCTGCGGCTCGCGCCAGCTCTCGATCGACTCGGCGACGTCGGCTCCCATCAAGAACCACCGCTCGTCCTCCGGGCGCTCGCTGGCCAGGGCCTCCAGTGTCGCGTGCGTATAAGAGGGCCCGTCGCGCTCGACCTCGAGATCCGAGGCCCGAAGAAGCTCGTCGCCCCGCGCCGCCAGCTCGGTCATCTCGAGCCGCACCTTCTTTCCCGGCTCCGGCTCGATCCGCTTGTGCGGCGCCTGGCCGGATGGCATGAGCAGCACCTCGTCGAGGCCGAGCTGAGCCGCCGCCTCCTGCGCAAGCACGAGGTGCCCGATGTGCGGCGGGTTGAACGCGCCTCCGAGGACCCCGATGCGACCGACGAGCCCGCGCTCCTCAGCCTCTGACCTGACCGTCGCCGTGGGCGACGTACTTGAAAGTCGTCAGCTCGCGGACGCCGATCGGCCCCCGCGCGTGAAGCTTCTGCGTCGAGTTCCCGATCTCGGCGCCCATCCCGAACTCGAAGCCGTCCGTGAACCGGGTCGACGCGTTCACATAGACGCACGCGGCATCCACGAGCCCGACGAACTCGTCGCCGGCCTCCTGCGAGGACGTGACGATCGCCTCGGAGTGCCCGCTGCCGTGCCGGTTGACGTGATCGATCGCCTCGGCGAGCGAGTCGACCACACCCACCGCGAGCTTGAGGTCGAGGTACTCGGCGTCCCAATCCTCGTCGGTGGCCACCTCCACCGGAATCGTGCCCGCCGCCGCACGCGCCCGCTCGTCGCCCACCAGCTCCACCCCCTTCGCACGCAGATCGCCGAGCAGCCCCGGGAGCAGCTCGCCCGCGACGTCGGAGTGGACGAGCAGCGTCTCGGCGGCGTTGCAGACCGAGGGCTTGTCGATCTTCGCGTCGATCGCGATCGCCCTCGCCATCGCGAGATCGGCGTCGGAGTGGACGTAGACGTGGCAGTTGCCGGATGCCGCGTACATCACCGGTACGGTCGCGACCTCCTTCAGCGCATCCTTCAGGCCCTCGCCTCCGCGCGGGATCACGAGGTCGATCACGC
Source organism: uncultured Actinomycetes bacterium (assembly GCA_963823245.1). Taxonomy (GTDB): domain Bacteria; phylum Actinomycetota; class Thermoleophilia; order Solirubrobacterales; family 70-9; genus JAWVFM01. The sequence goes on from CAWGKQ010000003.1 coordinate 162,795, forward strand.
CGTCCGCCGTCGCGAGCTCGGCGAGCTCAGACCGCTCGCCTCCGGTGAGGATCTCGACCGAGCCCTCGGGAAGCCCCGCGTCGGCGACGGCCTCCGTCACGAGCGCCGCGAGGGCGCTGTTCGACCGCGCGGCATAGCTCGAGCCGCGCAAGACGATCGCGTTGCCGCTCTTCAGCGTCAGCGCGGCGCAGTCGACGGTGACGTTCGGGCGCGCCTCGTAGACGACGGCGACAACTCCGAGCGGCACCCGCACCTTGCGAAGGTCGAGCCCATTGGCGAGCGTCTTGCGCTCGAGCTCCTCCCCGATCGGATTGTCGAGGGCAGCGACGTCGCGCACACCCTCCGCCATCGCCTCGATCCGGCCCTCGTCGAGCGTAAGCCGATCGCGAAGGGCGGCCGTGAGGCCTTGCGCGCGCTCGTCGGCGAGATCCTCGGCGTTCGCCTCCAGCACCTCGCCCGCACGCTCGGACAGAAGCTCGGCGATGCGCTCCAGCGCCGCGTTCCTCGTGGCCGCGTCGGCGCGCGCGAGCGCCCGCGAGGCGCCCTTCGCGCTCGCGCAGACGTCGGCTACCGATCGCGCCGTGGTGGCCATCGAGAACAAGGGTAACCGGCGGTCAGGCCAGCCCGGGCGCTCTGGCGGGCGTGCCGGCGATGGATCGAGAATAGTTCGCGTATGAGCGAGCCGGAGCCCGCCGCCGACGGAGCCGCCCTCGCCCGCGGGTGGCTCGAGAACTCGCCCTCCGTGGCCCATCTCGGTATCCGCGTCGAGGCCATGGAGCCGGGCCGGTCCCCGCCTGGGGATGCCGTTCAGCGAGGCGCTCTCGACTATGGGCGAGGTGGTCGAGGCCCGTGCGGGCGGCGACCCCGGGCGCCGACGATAGGCCCTGACGCTCACGCCGGCACCGCGTTTCATCTCCAGGCAGACGCACGAGGGTGAAAGAACAAGGAGGGCTCCATGAGAAGCATCCAACTCAGCGTCGCGGCAGCCGCGACGATCGTTGGCATCGCGACGTTGACTTCGGGGACATCGGCCGGCGGCGCCGCCGCGCCGAAGCCGTCCGCCGATCTATCCGTCACGACGTCCGATGCGCCCGATCCGGTCAAGGCCGAGGGCGCCCTCACCTACACCCTCGCGGTCGCGAACGCCGGGCCGGACACCGCCACGAACGTCGTCGCCACCGACAAGCTCCCGAAGGACGCGGCGTTCGTGTCCGCCACCGCCGACCAGGGCGGTTGCACGGCGGACGGCGGGAACCATCCCACCGTCACCTGTGCTCTCGGGGCAATGATCAGCGGCGCCACCCCAATCGGCGTCAAGGTCCACGTCAACGCGCCCGGCAAGGCCGGGAGCATCTCGAACGCCGCCTCGGTCTCGAGCGACGTACGTGACCCCAAGAAGCCCAACAACACCGACGCGGAGACCACAACCGTGGTGGCTCCCTCGAAGCCTCAGTGCGCGGGCGCGACGGCCACCATCGTCGGAACCGCCGGCGCAGACACGCTTCCAGGCACCGGGGCGGTCGACATCATCGCAGCGCTCGCGGGCAACGACACCGTCGGTGGCGCCGGCAGCGGCGACAGCGTCTGCGCCGGCGGAGGCGCCGACCAGGTCAGCTCCGGCCCGGGTGGAGACACCGTCCTCGGCGGAGCCGGACCCGACCGCCTGCGCGGACAATCGGACGGCGACGTTCTGCGAGGGGGCGGCGGCCCCGACGTGCTGCGCGGCGGCGCCGGGCCGGACCTCCTGGTCGGCGGCCCGGGCGCGGATCGCTGCATCGGCGGCCCGGGGCGGGACCGCTTGCGCAACTGCTAGGGCCACCGACCCTCGTGTAGTCTGCTGGCGGTGGCGCCGCAGGGAGGCGCGGCGCACTCGAAGCCGGGATGGCTCGGCGGGAACGTTCGAGAGGAGCTCTGCATTTGCCGTTCCGTAACCCCCATTCGCGACCGATTCGCAAACTCTGGCTCGCGGCCGCGGTCGCAGCTTCCGCGCTAGTGATCGCACCGGCCACCGCAGGTGCGCACGCGAAGCCCGACAAGGGCGCGCCCGTATCGGTCATGACGCGCAACGTCTACCTCGGCGCCGACCTCGCGCCTGCGATCAACGCCACGAGCACCAACGGCTTCATCGACGCGAACGGGAAGATCGTCCGCGACGTGATCACCAACAACTTCAACGTGCGCGCAAAGGGCCTGGCCTCGGAGATCCTGTCGAAGAGCCCCGACCTCGTGGGACTCCAGGAGGTCGCAGAGTGGCGCCACGGCCCGCTCAACGACGCGGCGCCGTTCACCTGCACCGGAACCGAGGACGACACGCCTCCGTTCGGCTGCAAATTCACGGCCTCGACCGTCCGCTACGACTACCTCAAGCAGCTGATGGCCCAGCTCAACAAGGGCAAGCAGCGCTACCGGATCGTGCAGTCGAACCAGGAGTTCGACTTCGAGGCGCCGGCCGACGCCAACGGCGTGCCCGGCGACGGCGACGCCCCCGGCCTCAACGACAACGGCGAGGAGAACGACCGCCTCACGATGCGCGATGTGATCCTCGCGAAGACCGGCAAGCGCGTGCAGACGAGCAACATCCAGACTGGCCACTACCGCAGCCTCTTCTCCCCCTCGGTCGCCGGCACCGTGACCATCCATGTGCTCCGCGGCTGGCTCAGCGCCGACGTCAAGGTCGGCAAGAGCCCCAAGTTCCGGTTCGTGGACACGCACCTCGAGGCCTTCGGCGACCCCAAGATCCGCGCGGCCCAGGCGAAGGAGCTGGTGGCCAAGGGCGGCCCCGCTGACCCGAAGGGCAAGCTGCCCGTGGTCCTCGTCGGCGACCTCAACTCCGACGACGACACGGTGAAGGGCGGCGACCGGCTCGCCTACAAGGCCCTACAGAAGGGCGGCTACGTCGAGCGGAGCACCGACAACCCGCTCGGCTGCTGCCTCAACACGAGCATCCTCACCGCCGACCGCGGAAGCGTGAAGGACTTCGACCACCAGGTCGACCACATCCTCACGGACCGCCCGAAGCAGGTGAAGCTCGTGAGCTCGGCGGTCACCGGGCGCAAGCCGGTCCACGGCTTCTGGGACTCCGACCACGCCGGGCTGTTCAGCGGTCTGACGATCTCGGGCTAGCCGCTCCTAGGCGAGAACGAACTGGTCGCGATGCACCGCCTCCTCTGAGGCGTGCGGCAGGAGCTCCTGGACCGCCGCGGTCTTCATGCCCTTGATCCGCGCGAGCTCCGCCGAGGAGTAGTTGACGACCCCCTTTCCCACGAGGTCGCCGTCGCAGACGACCTCGACCGCGTCGCCGGCGGCGAACGATCCGTCCACGCCCGTCACACCCACCGGCAGCAGACTCGAGCCCGCCTCGCGCAGCACGCGGGCCGCGCCGGCGTCGACCACCACCCTCCCCCGCGCCGGCTTCGCGTAGCGCAACCAGAGCTTGAAGCTCGCCGTGCGCTCGCGGTGCACGGCGAAGCGGGTCCCGACCGGCTCGCCCGCGGCCGCCCTCGCCAGCGATCCCGGCGCGGTCCCGTCGCAGATGACCGCCGCGATGCCGGCCGAGCTCGCCATCTCGGCCGCGGCGACCTTGCTCCGCATCCCGCCGAGCCCGTAGGGCGAGGTGCGGTCGCCGATCTCGTAGCGCTCGAGCTCCCCGAAGTCGCGCACCTCGGCGACGGGCTCGGCGTCGCCCGAATGGCGGGGGTCCGAGGTGTGCAGGCCCGGGATGTCGGTCAGCAGCACGAGCAGGCGAGCCTCGAGCAGGATCGCGACCTGGGCCGAGAGGAAGTCGTTGTCGCCGAAGGTGATCTCGTCGGTCGCTGTGGTGTCGTTCTCGTTCACCACGGGGACGACCCGCCACGCCAGCAGCCGGCGCAGCGACTGGCGGGCGTTCAGGTAGTTGGTGCGCGCGGCGATGTCGTGCGAGGTCAGGAGGACCTGCGCGGTGTGGACCGCACGCGCCGCGAGCCGCTCCTCGTAGGCGCGGAAGAGCGACCCCTGCCCCACGGCCGAGGCCGCCTGAAGCTCGTCGATGGCCCGCGGGCGCGCCTCGAGCCCCATCAACCGCATCCCGCGCGCGATCGCCCCCGAGGTGACGAGGGCGACCTCCTCGCCGTCGGCGTGAAGGCGAGCGACCTGCTCGCAGACCAGGTCGAGCACGTCCTCGCGCAGCTCGCCGCCGTCGTCGGCGACGATCGAGGAGCCCAGCTTGGCCACGAGGGTCATCGCGGGGCAAGTGTATGGACGGCGAAGCGGGCCTTCGAGGGCTCAGCCGGCGGGGCGAAGCTCGAACTCGTCCTCGCCGATGCGGACCGCGTCGCCGGGCTCGAACCCGGCCGACTCGAGGGCGGCGATCACCCCGATCTCGCCCAGCCTCTGCTCCAGGTAGGCGAGCGCCTCGGTGTTCGCCAGGTCGTGGCGGGCGACGAGCAGCTCCAGCCCGCGGCCGCGCACCCGGAACGCTCCCTCGCCCTCCCGCTCGACGTCGAAGCCCTGGTCCGCCGCCGGCCTATAGGTGATGTGCTCCGCCTCGAACTCCGGCTCGGCCGACGCCGGCGTCCGCTCGCCCTCCTCGGCAGGCACGGCGGCGAAGATCGCGCGGCGGAGCTCCTCGAGTCCGGCGCCGGTCGCCGCCGACGTTGCGATCACGGCGAGCGCCCGCCCACCGAGCCGCTCGCGCCACTCCGCCGCGGCGCGCTCAGCCTCGGCGTCGGGCAAGAGGTCGCGCTTGGAGAGGACCACGAGCTCCGGGAGCGCGTCAAGGCCTCCTCCATACGCGCCGAGCTCGGCGCGCACCGCCTCGTAGGCCGCCGCGGGGTCCTCCCCGTCGAGCCCGACCACGTGCAGCAGGGCGCGGCACCGCTCGACGTGGGCCAGGAACTCGTGCCCCAGGCCCAGCCCCTCCGCCGCCCCCTCGATCAAACCGGGGATGTCCGCCAAGACGAGCTGGCGATCGTCCACGTCGAGCGTGCCGAGAACCGGCTCGAGCGTGGTGAACGGATAGTCGGCGACCTTCGGCGCCGCGCGCGTCAGGCGAGCCAGGAGCGAGGACTTGCCGGCGTTCGGCTGTCCCACGAGGCCCGCGTCGGCAAGCAGCTTGAGGCGCAGCTCGATCCAACCCGTCTCGCCGGGCAGACCACGCTCGGCGAACCGCGGCGCCTGTCGCGTCGAGGTGGTGAAGCGCTTGTTGCCGTGCCCACCGTTGCCGCCTCGCGCCACGACGGCGCGCTGTTCCGGCTCGACGAGGTCGAACCGCTCCCCGCCGAGTCCCTCGACCTGGGTTCCGGGCGGCACCGGCACGATCCGGTCTTCCCCGCTCGCGCCGTGCTTGTTCGCGCCGCGCCCGTGCCCGCCGCGCTCCGCGCGCAGGTGCGGCGCCCGCCGCAGCGCCTCGAGATCGCGGCGCGAGGGGTCGCAGACGAGGACGATGCTTCCTCCGCGCCCGCCGTCGCCCCCATCCGGGCCGCCGCGTGGCACGTGGGCCTCGCGGCGGAAGCTCACGCAGCCGTCGCCGCCGCGGCCGGCCTGGACCTCAACCCTCGCGCGATCGGATAGCACGCGAAGGAGCGTAGGGACGCGGGTCAGCCGCGGCGCTCGACGAACGCTGCGATGACCGCCTCGCGCGTATGCGCATCGATCGCCTCGCCGTCGGCGAGACCGCGGAGCGCGATCACGGTCTGGCGCATCTGCTCGACGTAGGCGTCGCAACCGTCGCACAACCTCAGGTGCGCATCGAGCGCATCCTCGCGGTCCGCGCCGAGCTGGCCCTCGAGGTAGTCGGTGACGAGCTCGACGAGTTGCTGGCAGCTCACTTGTTCGCCGTTTGCGCTCATGCCAATGCCTTTTCCTCGTCGAAGTAGCGCTCCAGGGCCGCCCTGACCTTCGAGCGTGCTCGGTGCAGGAGCACCCGTTGGTTGGTCTCCGAGACGCCGAGCGCGTTACGCGCCTCCTCGGCTGATAGCCCCTGGATGTCGCGCAGGGTGATGACCTCGCGCTGGCGCGGCGGCAGGCCCGCGATGGCCTCGAGCATCACGCGCCGGGCCTCGGCGGTCGCGAGCCTGTCCTCGGGCGCCTCCCATTCGATCGGAGGGCGCGCCCACGCGCCCGGCTGCTCGCCGCGCCGCCCCTGGAAGCGCTCCGGCTCCACCGCCGGCTCGTCGCTCCCCTCCTCCGCGCGCCGGCGGAAGTACGAGAACGGAAGCGTTCGGCGTTCGCGCTTGCCCCGCGTCCTGGCGTTGTTGACGAGGATGCTGTAGATCCACGTCTTGAGCGACGAGCGACCCTCGAATCGGTCGATCCCGTTGATGACGCCGAGCCAGGTGTCCTGGACGACCTCCTCCGCGACGGCGCGGCTGGGCGTGTACTGCATGGCGAGTCGCAGAAGGCCGGGCGAGAGCTCGTCGACGAGCTTCTCGAACGCGTCGCGATCGCCCCGGCGGAGAGCAGCGAGGAGAGCGGCTTCGTCGGGCTGGTTCAGTCATCGAGTGAAGGATTGACCACCTATACGGTGATCAAGTCTTCAGTCGGCCGGGACGCCGCCCCTAACTGCTCTCGTCGACGCTCACGACCCGTCCTTTGCGCGACGAGCGGAACACAACAAGCCCCGGACGCGTGGCGAAGATCGTGTGGTCGCGCCCGATGCCGGTGCCGTCGCCGGGCCAAAAGCGCGTGCCGCGCTGGCGGACGATGATCTCGCCGCCGCCGACCCGCTGTCCCGCGAACACCTTGACCCCGAGCATCTTCGGGTTGGAGTCGCGGCCGTTACGGCTGGAGCCGAGTCCCTTCTTGTGCGCCATCTCTAGGCCTCCTCGTCCTTCTTCGCCGCGGGTTTCCGAGCAGCCGGCTTCTTGGCGGCGGGCTTCTTGGCCGCAGGCTTCTTCGCGGCGGGCTTCTTGGCCGCCGCGCGGGCTTCTTGCGCGGGCTTCTCGCCGCCGGCTTCCGCGCCGGGGCCTTCTCCTCGGCTGCGGGCTTCGCCTCGGTTGCTTCGGCCTTCGGCGCTTCGGCCTTCGGCTTCGCGGCGGGCTTGCGGCTCAGCATCTTCACGCTCTTGACCTCGAGCTTGGTGAGCTCCGAGCGGTGCCCGGCGCGGCGCCGGTAGCCCTTCTTCGCTCGGTACTTGAAGACGCGCACCTTCTCGCCCCGGACGTGCTCGGCCACCACCGCCTCGACCTTCACCTTCTCGAGCTCGGCCGCCTTCACGACGAACTCGTCCTTGGCGCCGCGGAACAGCACCGGCCGGAGGGCCACCTTCGCGCCCTCGTCGCCGCTCACGCGGTCCACGAGCAGCGTCGCGCCCTCGGTCGCCCGGTACTGCTTCCCGCCGCTCTCGACTATCGCGTAGGTCTCTGCCATGGGGCTTATTCGTCGCTGACGCTCGAACGGCGCCGACCGCCTCGCCGGCCGCGGCGCCGCTCAGAAGCAGGCGATTCTACTTGCTCGCCATCGGCTGGTCCGGCGCCGTTTTCGTCCAGCAGGGTCGCGCTCGCCGAGGCCCGGCCGACGCTCTCGATGCGCACCATCCGGCGCTCGCCGACATGCGCCCCGCCGCCGCCGACGCTGACGATGTAGGAGTCGACGCGAGCCACCGCGTCGTCGGGGTCGTACATGTGCGGCTCCTCGATCTTCACGAGAACTTCCTCGCCCACCTTGAACGGCAGCGCCTGCTCCTCGATCTCAGCGCGCGTGCCCTCGGCGGCCACGTCGTAGGTCTCGATCGGGAGCGCGTCGCCCCCCTCGAAGTGGAAGTGCTTTCCAGACGTCTTCTCGAAGTCCGCGAGGCCGCTGCCGTCCTCGATCAGGTGCGCCACGACCTTCGGGTTCGCGCGGATTAGGAACGCCTCGGGCTGTGGCCGCTCGGCGACGAGGTCCCGCAGCCGTCGCAGAATCTCGATCGCGACGGTTTCCTCAGATGCGACAACCCCGTCTCCGTTGCAGATGGGACATGGCTTCGTGAGGATCTCGCGCACGCCCTCGGTCACGTTCTGGCGCGTCATCTCGACGAGCCCGAGCGGCGAGACCTCCATCACGTACGTCTTCGTCTTGTCCTCGTCGAGGGCCTTGCGAAGCGTCTTCAGCACCTGGTCGCGGTTTCGAGCCCGCGCCATATCGATGAAGTCGATGACGATGATGCCCCCGATATCGCGCAGGCGGAGTTGGCGGACCACCTCCTCCGCGGCCTCCACGTTCACCCTCGTGATCGTGTCCTCGAGGCGGCCCTTGCCGCGCCCGGTGAAGCTGCCGGTGTTGATGTCGATCACCGTCAGGGCCTCGGCGTAATCGATGACCAGGTAGCCGCCGGAGGGCAGGTCGATGCGCCGGCCGAGGGTCGACCGGAAGGCCGCGTCGGCGCCGTAGCGCTCGAGTAGCGGCTCGGGGTCGTCGTAGAGCTCCACCGCGTCGACGAGTTCCGGCGCCGTGCGCTGGAAGAAGCTCGTTACGCGCTGGTGCTGCTTGGCGTCGTCGATGATCGCCCCGGCGAACTCCTTGCTGAGGACGTCGCGGAGGACCCGGATCGAGAGGTCCGCCTCCTGGAACACCAGCGCAGGGGGCTTGACGTCCTCGGCGCGGCGCTCGAGCACCTCGTGGAGCTTGTGGAGGTAGTCGAGGTCGCGCTCGAAGTCCTCCTTGCTCGCTCCCTCGGCCGCCGTGCGGACGATGACGCCCCCGGGCCCCTTGTGGATCTTCTGCAGGAGCTTCCGCTGCCGGTCGCGCTCGTTGTCCGGCAGCCGCCGGCTCGCGCCGACCCCGGCGCCCGTCGGCATGTATACGAGGTAGCGGCCGGCGATCGAGAGCTGCATCGAGAGGCGGGCGCCCTTCGTCTTCAGCGGATCCTTGACGACCTGGACGAGCACCTCCTGCTTCGGCTTGATGAGCTCGGAAATGCTGCGGCCCTTGCCGTGGCCGCGTCGGGGAACCTGCTTGCCGTCGGGGGTGACGATCTCGTCGACGTGCAGGAACCCGTTACGTTCGAGCCCGATGTCGACGAACGCCGCCTCCATTCCCGGGAGGACGTTGTCGACCACTCCCTTGTAGATGTTGCCGACGATCGAGCGCGCCCCGCGGCGCTCCACGTACAGCTCGGCGACGTTGAAGTCGCCGTCCTTCTTCTTCGCTTCGAGCACGGCAACGCGGGTTTCCCCGGCGTCGACCGAGACCAGAATTCGCTTTCTCAAACGCTCACCTCACAAGAGCTTCGGCGCGCGCCCGGTGGCTCCTAGCCGTAACCGGGCGCGGCAGCCCTGCTCTTGGAGGTGAGCCGCGCTTGCACATAGACGCTCTGAAGGAGGCCGATCGCCATCAGGGTGACGACGACCGAGGAGCCTCCGAAGCTCATCAGCGGCAACGGGATGCCCGTGATCGGCATGATCCCGATGGTGATGCCGACGTTGACGAATACGTGGAACATCAGCATCGCGGCGATCCCGCCGGCGATCATGCTCCCGTATAAGTTCTTCGAAAGCGTCGTGATGCGCAGCGCCCTCCATATCAGCAGGGCGTAGAGGGACAGTACGAACGCGGCCCCCACGAACCCGAAGCGCTCTCCAACCACGGCGAAAATGAAGTCCGTGTTGCGCTCGGGTAGGAACCCGTTCTCTGCTTGCGTCGCCTGCCCGCCTCGGCCGGTCTTCCCCCCCGATCCGACCGCGATCAGCGATTGGTTGATCTGGTAGCTGGAGGATCTCGGGTCTTTGCTCGGGTTGAGGAAGGACGTCAACCGGCTCTGCTGGTATCCCTGCAGGACCGGGTGGCCGACGAGCGGCGCTATTACGAGGACCAGGGTAGCGGCAGCCACCACCAGCCCGCCCAGGAACGCGAAGTGGGTCCACTTCACTCCGGCGACGAAGAGCACGGCGAGCGTGATCACCGCGTACACCGCACCGGTGCCGAGGTCGGGCTGCACGAAGACGAGCGCGGCGGGCGCGAGGCCCATCAACAGAAGGCGCGCGGTCCTGGCGCGCTCGCCGATGTGGCGGCTGCGGTCGATCGCGAAGCCGGCGAGGGCGCAGATCAAAAGGAGCTTCCCGAGCTCGGACGGCTGGAAGGTGAAGAAGGGAAGCGTTATCCACCGCCTCGAGCCGCGGCTCGCCTCGCCGAGGACGAGGACCGCGAGGATGCTGGTGATCATCGCCGTGTAGAGGCCGACGCGGAGCTCGCGCAGCCGCGAGTAGTCGACTCGGGCGATCGCGAGCATCAGCCCGATCCCGATGCCGGCGTAGATCGCCTGGCGCAGGACGTAGTACAGGGGGTCGCCGGCCACATCGTTCCCGGTCGTGACCTTGAGCGTGTAGAGGCTGCACAGCACGAGCCCGACCGCCCCGAAAACGAGGATCGGGTCGAGCGAGAGCAGCCCGATGCGCTCGAAGGGGCTCGGGCGCTCTCGAGAGCGGGCGAAGCGGCGGGGAAGGGTCTCGGCTTCCATCAGCTCATCGCTAGTAGTTGCTTACTCCCGTCGGCACGGCCCCGGGAGCGATCGTGCCGGACTTGACCTTCCGCCCATGGGCTTGGAAGAAGGCCGTCAGGATCTTCTGCGCCGTGGGAGCGGCCGCCTGGACGCCGAACCCGCCCTGCTCGATCGTCACGGCGACGACCACCTGCGGGTTCGGGTACGGCGCGAGGACGACGTACCACGACTGGTCCTGCTGCCCCACGCGCTGGGCCGTGCCGGTCTTTCCCGCGACCGGGATCGAGTACCCGCCGAAGACCGGGTACGACGTGCCGCCGGGCGACTGTGCCGCTTCGTGCAACGCATTGAGGATCAGGTTCGCGTAGGACGGCTTCATGCCCAGGTGACGCTGCGGCGCCGGGTTGATCTCCTGCACGACGCGCCCGCTCGCGTCGTCGACCTCGAGGCCCACGTGCGGCCGGACGAGGTTCCCCCCGTTCGCCAGCGCCGCGTAGGCCGTCGCCATCTGCAGCGGGTCGGCCTGCAGATCTCCCTGCCCGACCGCGAGGTTGACGCTGTCGCCGGCGCTCCACGGGCGATCGGTCTGGTGCTGCTTGTAGAGGTTGTTGCGCCACGCCGGCGTCGGGACGAGGCCGGGCAGCTCGCCGGGGATGTCGATCCCCGTCGTGCGGCCGAGTCCCAGCGCCTTCATCCAACGCTGCATCGGGCCGTTCTTGATGTTCGAGGTGTTGAGCCTGTTCCCGACGTTGTAGAAGAAGACGTCGTCGGAGATCTTGAGCGCCTCGGGCAGGGTGAGCGTGCAGCCGCAGGAGAAGCCCCCCGCGTTCTGGAGCGTGAGCGTTCCCTCCTTGAAGCTGCCGCCGTCGAAGATGCCCGTGCTCGGGGTGATCGTGCCGCTCTCGAGCGCCGCGATCGACGTGATCGGCTTCATCGTCGATCCCGTCGGGTAGCCACCCTGGATCGCGCGGTCCGTGAGCGGCGAGTCGGTCGTCTGCGAGGTGAGCGCCTTGTACCTCGCGGGCGAGAGGATCGGGTGCGTGAAGAAGGACGGGTCGTAGGTCGGCGTGGACCCCATGCCGAGGATCTGGCCGTTGTTCACGTTCATGGCCACGAACGCACCGGGCAGCCCGAACGACGAGAGCGCCGTCTGGCCGGCCTCCTGAACCTTGTCGTCGATGGTCAGGCGAAGGTTGTCGCCGGGCTGGGGCGGTCGCCTCGAGAGGACGCCGCCGGTCGGCCGGCCCGCGGCGTCGACCTGGGCCCTCGTCTGGCCGTTGATGCCGCGCAGGGCCGAATCGTAGGTGTACTCCACCCCCGCCTGACCGACTTGGTCCGTCTGCTTCACGCCCTCGAACTGCGGGTCCTTGAGCTGCTGGGGGCTCACCTCGCGCACGTACCCGAGGATGTGCGCCGCCAGGGTGTCGTGCGGGTAGTCGCGCACATAGACGCGGTCGACGCTCACGCCGCGGAACTTCTCCTGGTTCTCGCGCAGGTAGTAGACGAGGTCGTAGGGGACGTCCCGCTTGAGCGTCACCGGGCTCCCCGGGATCTGCTTCTCCTGGATGTGGATGTCGCGCTGGATCTTGCGGTAGGGCATGTCGGCGGCCTTGCCGAGCCGCTCCAGCTCGAGCTTGCGGGCCTTCGAGCCGTTCGGCAGCTCCAGCGTGTGGACCTGGAGCGCGAGCGCCGTGCGGTTCTTCACCAGCGTCTGGCCCGTGCGATCGGTGATGTCGCCCCGCGGAGCCTGGACCGTCACGACCCGCACCTGGTTGTTCTGGGCCTCCTTGACGTACTGCCCACTCGAGAGCACCTGGAGGTACCAGAGCCGGAAGAAGATGATCGAGAACATCACCAGCGCGGCGCCGCCGAGGATCGCCACCCGGAGGTTGAGCTGCGCGGGCATCGGGCCGCGCCGCCGTTCGTCGCCGAACATCAGTGCTCCCTCCAGTGAGTCCGGTGCCGATATGGCGAGCGAAAACCGAGCCGACCGCGGACGCAGGGAGGCCGAATAGCGGCCGCTATGCGGCCGACCGAGGACAAAGGTCGGCGAAGGTTTGCAGCCGCCAGATCGGTGCCGGAATTCGCCGGAGTGAGCACTAGACGCTCCTCCCGGAGCCCGCGCCCGCGCGCGCGACGCGACCCCCGCTCGCCCGCCGCCGCCCGCGACGCCACGGCGCTCGCCGCCGCGCGGACGCGGCGTGGATCGGCGCCCGCCCGGTGCTCGCGCCCTCGTCGACGAGCGCCGGTCTCAGGATCCGGCGCACCAGCGGGAAGACGCCCAGGGCGAGGAGGAAGCCCAGGAGGCCCTTCACGACGATGTCGCGGAGGATCGAGAGGCTCACGGGCGTCGAGACGCCGAGCATCAGCTGCAGCGCGGCGAACGCGGCCGCGTATGCAACCGAGAGCGCACCGACAAGGAGCGGAGGCACCAGCGAGTTGGTGATCTCGTAGCTCTCGCGGTAGCGGCCGGCGAAGTAGCCGATCGCGAGCAGCGCGAGCGAGGAGACCCCCAGCGTCTGAAGCAGTGCGCTGTCGAGCACGAGGCCGGCGGCGAAGCCCGCCACGGCGCCGACCACGGCGCCGCCGAGCAGGCCGAGGGTCGCGACGACGACGGGCAGCACGTCGGGGATCGAGCCGAAGAAGCTCAGATAGGAGAAGAACGAGAGCTGGAGGACGACGGCGCCGAGCAGGATCAGAGCCACTCGCAGCGCGACGCGGCGGGTGACGATCACTGGCCCACCCCCGGCCGTCTGGGCCCGCCGGTGAGGACCTGCACGTAGTCCATTCCCCGCAGGTCGGCGAACGCACGCAGGTTGATTCGCTGATAGGTCTGCTGACCATCGCGCGTGGCCTTGGTGATGCGGCCGAGTCGCAGGCCGTAGGGGTACGACGAGGCGATCTTGCCGCTCGACCATCCGGCGGTGACCACGAGGGAGCCGGAGTGGATCCTCTGGTTGGAGTTGACGAAGTCGAGAAGCAGCGCGCTCGGGTTGCCGGCCTCGGGCTCCACCACCCCGTCCGGGCCGTCCGGCAGCACCTTGGCCGAGACGGCGCTGGTGTGGTCGGTGATGAGCGTGACCTCCGATGTGCCGCCCGTGGTCGCCGTGACCTTGCCGACGACCCCGTCGCCGGTGACCACCGGGTCGTTCACCCGGACGCCGTCGCCCGAGCCGACGTCGAGCGTGACGCTCGAGTACCAGACGGTCGGCGAGCGGCCGATGACACGGCCCGTCACCGGCTTGTAGGGGGCGAGCGGACCGCTCTTGTCGAGCTTCAGGAGGCCGCGGAACTGGCGGTTCTCGCCGATCGCCATCTGCTTGTTGGTGACCTCCTTGCGGAGCTGGGCGACCTCGGCCTTGAGCTCGCCGTTCTCGCCTCGCGCCTGGAAGGTCTCGTGGAACCAGTTGACGAGGTCCTGCGCCGGCTTCAGCGCCCGGCTCGCCCCGTCCTCGACCGGCCCGAGCACGGTGGCGATGCCGTTGCGGATGGTCCCGAACGGTCCGCCGGCGGAGCCCGCGAACGTGCTCGTTAGAAGAACCACCGAGGCGGCCACCAGCAGCACCAGGACCGCCCGGCGCCGACGTACCTGCTTGCGGTACATCGGCTACGAGACGCTCGCAAACCGGCGCCGGTTCGCGTTGCGGTTGGTTCGGTGGATCACCTCGAACTCGTCGAGCGAGCGCCCCGCCCCGACGGCCACGCACGTCAGCGGGGACTCGGTGAGCTGGGCCGGCATCTGGCACTCGTCGCGCATCCGCTGGTCGATGCCCTGCAGCAGCGCGCCCCCGCCGGCGAGGGTGATGCCGCGATCCATGATGTCGCCCGCGAGCTCGGGCGGCGTGCGGTCGAGCGTGTCCTTGACCGCGCTGACGATCTGGTTGACCGGCTCCTCGAGGGCCATCCGGACCTCCTCGGAGCTCAGGGAGATCGTCTTCGGCAGGCCGCTCACCATGTCGCGGCCACGGATCTCGGTGATGATCTCCTCGCCCATCGGGGCCGCCGAGCCGATCTCGAGCTTCACCTCCTCGGCCGTCTGCTGGCCGATCAGGAGCTTGTGGTTGTGCTTGCAGTGGTTGACGATGGCGTCGTCCATCTCGTCGCCACCGACGCGGATCGACTCCGAGACGACGATCCCGCCGAGCGAGATCACGGCCACCTCGCTGGTGCCGCCGCCGATGTCGAGGATCATGCTCCCGGTGGGCTCGGACACCGGCAGTCCGGCTCCGATCGCGGCGGCCATCGGCTCCTCGATCAGGTAGGCGTTGCGGGCGCCCGCCGACAGGCAGGCCTCCTCGACCGCGCGCTTCTCGACTCCGGTCACGCCGGAGGGCACGCAGACCACGACCCGCGGGTGCGCGAAGCGGTTCTGGTGCACGCGCTGGATGAAGTGCCGGAGCATTTCCTCGGTGACGTCGAAGTCGGCGATCACCCCGTCCTTGAGCGGCCTGATCGCCTGGATCGAGCCGGGCGTGCGCCCCAGCATCCGCTTCGCCTCGACCCCGACGGCATGGACCTCGCCCGTCGAGGAGTCCACCGCGACCACGGACGGCTCCGAGAGGACGATCCCGCGGCCGCGCACGTAGACGAGCGTGTTGGCGGTGCCGAGGTCAACCGCCATGTCGCGGCCGCCGAAGCCGGTGATGCTGCTGAAGATTCCCATTGGGTCGCGGTTCGTTTGGGCGCGCGAGGCGCCCAACCGCCGGCAGGCGGCACCGGGCGGCGGGGTCCGCACGCGAGGCGAGCGTAGCAAAGGCCCAAGCGACCCCAAAGCCGAGGTTGAGGCCTTGCATTCGCTCTAAGGGTAAACCTCAGAGTTAGTGTTTTGGCGCGATCTCCGGGGCGATCTCGAAAAGCCGCTGCAAGGGAAGCCCGATCACGTTCGAGAGGTCCCCCTCCACCCTTTCCACCAACATCGATCCGAGGCCCTGGACGGCGTAGGCACCGGCGCGGTCCCGCCACTCGTCCGAGGCGATGTAGAGGTCGATTAGGGCCGCGGGCAACGATGCGAACGTCACCTGCGACGCCTCGAACGCGGCCCGCTCATCGGTCGCCTTGTGCGTCGGGTGGGGCGCGAGCAGCACGACGCCGCTCAGCACCTCATGCGTTCGCCCGCTCAGCGCGCCGAGAAGCCTTCGCGCGTCGTCGGAGGACTCCGGCTTGCCGAGCAGGCGTCCATCGAGGACCACATCGGTGTCGACGCCGAGGACGAGAGCTCCCTCCGCCGCACGCGCCGCCACCGCGCGGGCCTTGCGGCGCGCGTTCTCGACGACGAGCTCGGCGGGCGTGGCGCCCTCGCCGAGCTCGGCGGCTTCGGACACGACAACCTCGAACTCGACGCCCGCCGCCGCAAGCAGCTCCCGTCGCCGCGGCGACGCGGAGGCGAGTATCAGCTGCCGAACCAGGTCTCGATCTCGCGCTCGGCCGACTCGTCGGAGTCGGAGCCGTGAACGAGGTTGAAGGTGACCTCGACCGCGTAGTCGCCCCGGATCGAGCCGGGCGCGGCCTCGAGCGGGTTGGTGGCGCCGATCGCCTGCCGCGCGGCCGTCACGGCCTCGGGACCGGCGAGGATCGCCGCGACGAGAGGGCCGCGGGTGATGAACTCCACCAACTCGCCGAAGAAGGGCTTCTCCTTGTGCTCGGCGTAGTGGCGGTTGGCGATCTCCTCATCCGCATGGACCACCCGCAGGGCGGTGATCTCGAGGCCCTTGCGCTCTAATCGCGCCAGGATCTCGCCCGTCAGGTGACGCTCGTAGGCATCGGGCTTGATGAGGATGAGGGTGCGCGACACGGTGACGCGAGTCAGCTCTCGGAAGCGGGCGCGCGGCGACCGCTCGAGGGGTCGCGCCGCGGCGGGCGTCCACTCTCCGGCGAGCCGTCCTTCTTGCTGCGCGAGGTGCTGCGCTCCTTGGCCGCCGCGGCGCGGCTGGACGAGGAGCGGCTCGCCGGCCGCGGCGCGGGCTTGCGGTCCCCGCTGGAGCTCGGACGCGTTGGCCGCTCGGTTGACGACTTACGCGTCCTGGTCGGAGGCGGCACGGAGCGGTCGCCCGAGGCACGGCTCGGGGCCGGCCGGCGCTGAGATGGCTCCGAGCGCCGGACCGGCGTCTCGCAGTACGGGCAGAGCGTCCAGCGCGGGTCGATGGGCTTGCCGCACGAGTCGCACGGGTCCTTGACGCGCACGCGGCAGCTCGGGCAGCGCAGGTAGCTGCGCTCGATCGGAAAGCCGCAGTTCGGGCATGACTGCTCCTCGAGCTGGCGTACGCGGAGCTGAGAGGCCTTGATCTCGAGGTGGCGCTCGCGCGCGTCGTCGAGGAACTCCGGCGGGCGGAGGATCGTGTAGATGATCGTCCCCACGTAGGGAAAGAGGGAGGCGCCCGTCGCGCAGGCGATCAGCACCGGGTCGCTGATCCGGCGCCGGGCGTCGAGATAGGTCCACGCGATCAGCGCGATCCAGACCACGATCAGAAACAGGATCAGGAGGTTTACGAACAGGCTGAGTCCGCTGTTCGTGATGCCGAATAGGGCGGCGGGCATGAGCGCGTGAGTCTACTTCGTTGCCTGCGTGGCGAACCCTGTTTCGGCTACAGGAAAAGACGGCCGAAGGCGTAGCCCAGCGCGAAGAAGACGAGGATCACGATCGCGACGACCGCGGCGACCAGGCCCATCATGTGGAGCAGCTCAGAGCGCACCTGGCGATCCATCAAGCGTGGATGTTGCCCGATTCGCTCATCGCGCGCACCGCGTATGCGAGCAGGTAGTGCGAGCCGGTGACGAGCAGCGCCGAGCCGCGCTCGCGAGCCAGCCCGCCGGCCAGCGCGATCGCTTCCTGGGGGTCCTCGCGCCAATCGACGTCTCCCACGCCTTCCTCGCCTGCGATTCCGGCCAGCTCGGCGGCGCCGATCGACTCGGTTCCTGGTCGCCCTGATCGCTCGAGGAGCGACGCCGGCACCGCGGTGCAGACAGCGGCCTCGAGGCGCGGGGCGAGCGCGCGGAGCACGCCGGGCGCATCCTTGTCGGCGAGGACGGCAAGGCACGCGATCGCCGGCCGATCGCCGAGGACCTCGGGGAGCGCCTCCGCGAGAGCGGCCGCCCCGTCGGGGTTGTGGGCGGCATCGAGGATGACCGGCGGGTTGCCCTGGATCACCTCCATGCGCCCGTGGAGCTCAAGGCGGTCAGCCGCCCGGCGGACCCGATCGGGGTCGAGCGGCCCGATCACGGCCGCGACAGCGGCCTCCGCAACCGCGAAGTTCCGCCGCAGGTATTCCCCCGGGGCGTGCAGCGAGACGGCGCGCTCGGGCTCGGCAGCGACGATCATCCGCGCGTGGCGCTCCGTCGCGAAGCGCCGCGCGATCGCCTCGATCGGCGGCGAGAGTCGGCCCACGATCAGCGCGCTTCGCTCTCGCAGAACCGCGAGCTTCTCGGCCGCGATCTCCTGCTCGGTGTCGCCGAGCCACTGCGTGTGGTCCAGCCCCACCGAGGTGAGCGCCGTCGCCGTCGACGGCAATACGTTCGTGGCGTCGAGGCGTCCGCCGAGCCCGGCCTCGATCACGCCGTACTCGACGCCGGCGGCCGCGAGGGCGACGAACGCCGCCGCCGTCACGGCCTCGAACTGGGTCACCGAGTCGCCCTCGTCAGCGAGCGGTTCACCGGCTCGACCGCCGCGGCGACCCGCTCGACCGCCGCGCCGAACGGCGCCGGGATCGATCTCGCGGCCGCCGATCTCGATGCGCTCCGACCAGCGCACGGCGTGCGGGGAGAGGTAGGCGCCGCGCGACGTGCCCGTGCTCGGCCGAGCAGCGCTGCGCACATCGTCGCGACCGAGGACTTGCCGTTCGTGCCCACCACGTGGATCGAGGCGAACCGGTGCTGCGGCATGCCGAGCGCGCGCGACCAGGCGCCTGATCCGGTCGAGGCCGAACCGCCAGCCGATCGGCTCCAGCGAGGCGAGGTAGGCCTCGGCCTCCTCGTAGCCCCAGGGCACGGGCGTCTACCCGCCCAGCTCTTCGAGCTCCGCGCGGTAGGCGGCGAGCTTCGAGCGCTCCGCCTCGACGACCTCCGCGGGCGCCTTGGCCGCGAACGCCTCGTTGGCGAGCTTGCCCTCGGCCCGCGCGACCTCGGCGCGAAGCTCCTCGAGCCGCTCGTCGACCCTGCGGTTGACCTCCTCGGCGTCGACCTCGTCGGTCCCGAGGATCTCGACCGATCCGATCGTCGCGAGCGCCTCGCCGCCGGCGCCGTCGAGCGAGAGGCGCGCGAGGCGCGAGACGAACTCGTGCAGCTCGGACTCGCCCGCGAGGCGCGCCGGGAGCACCGCGCGCGGCGCGACGCCCACGAGGTCCCGCCAGCGGCGGACGCGCCGCGTCAGCTCGATCGACGCGCCGACCTCGGTCTCGGCAGCAGGGTCGACGAGCGACGGATCGACGACCGGAGTAGGCGAGACGACGAGCGGATCACGCTCGCCCGGCATGTAGCCCCAGACCTCCTCGGTCACGAACGGGATCAGCGGGTGGGCGAGCGCGAGGACCTCGCCGAGGACGTACACGAGGTTCGCCGAGGCGTCCTCGTCGCCGTCGTAGAGGCGCGGCTTCACGATCTCGAGGTACCAGTCGCAGAGCTCGGACCAGAAGAACTCGTAGAGGTCGAGCGCCGCGTGGGCGAAGTCGTAGGAGTCGAGGCTCGCCGAGACCGACTCGATCGCCCGCTGAAGCCGCGAGAGGATCCAGCGGTCCTCGGGGCGCGCCGGTCGCGGCGCGGCCTCCACGTCGGCCGCGTTCAGCAGGACCAGCCGTGAGGCGTTCCAGAGCTTGTTGGCGAGGTCGCGTCCCTGCTTGACGCGCTCGGAGGAGTAGCGGACGTCCTGGGTCGAGGACATGGCGAGCAGGCCGAAGCGCAGGGCGTCGGCGCCGTGCACCTCGATCTCCTCGAGCGGGTCGATGCCGGTGCCGAGCGACTTCGACATCCGGCGGCCGTCGGGCGCCTGGATCACCGGGTGGACGTAGACGTCGGAGAACGGGATGTCGCCGGCGAACTCGAGGCCCATCATCACCATCCGCGCGACCCAGAGGAAGAGGATCTCGCGCGCCGTAGTGAGGAGGTCGGTCGGGTAGAACGCCTCGAGCTCGGGCGTCGTGTCGGGCCATCCGAGGGTCGCGAACGGCCACAGGGCGGAGCTGAACCACGTGTCGAGGACGTCCTCGTCCTGCCGCAGCTCGCCGCCGCACCTCGCGCAGCGCTCGGGCGGCTGCCTCCGCCACGTAGGTCTCCTCGCACGCGTCGCAGTACCAGACGGGCAGCCGGTGGCCCCACCAGAGCTGGCGCGACACGCACCACGGCCTGATGTTCCGCATCCAGTCGAGGTACACGCGCTTGTAGTTCGGCGGGACGATGCGCACCTCGTCGCGCTCGACGACCTCGATCGCCGGCTTCGCCAGCTCGTCCATCCGCATGAACCACTGGAGGCTGATGAGCGGCTCGATCCGCTCACCCGAGCGGTGCGAGAAAGGGACCGAGTGCTCGTAGGGCTCGTCCGCAGCGCAGCCGGCCCTCGGAGCGAAGCGCGTCAACGACGGCGGCCCGCGCCTCCTCGGCGGCGAGGCCGGCGAACCGCTCCCCCGCCGCCTCGTTCATGCGCCCGTCCTCGGCGATCACCACGATCTCCTCCAGGCCGTGGGCGCGGCCGATGTCGAAGTCGTTGGGGTCGTGGCCCGGGGTGATCTTGAGCGCGCCGGTGCCGAACTCGGGATCGACGTGCTCGTCGGCGATGATCGGCAGCCGGCGCCCGACGAGCGGCAGGACGCAGTGGCCGCCGACGAACCGCGTGTAGCGCTCGTCGTTCGGGTTCACGGCCACGGCCGTGTCGGCGAGCATCGTCTCCGGCCGCACGGTGGCCACGGTGAGGACCTCGTCGCCGCCCTCGACCGGATAGTCGATGCCGTAGAGGGTGTCGGTGACCTCGCGGTTCTCGACCTCGAGGTCGGAGATCGCGGAGCGGGAGCCGGGATCCCAGTTGACGATGTAGTTGTCGCGGTAGATGTAGCCCTTGTCGTAGAGGGCGACGAAGACCCGCAGGACCGCGCGGACGTAGCCCTCGTCGAGCGTGAAGCGCTCGCGCTCGTAATCGCACGACGCGCCGAGGCGCTTGTACTGCTCGACGATCGTCGAGCCGTACCGCTCCCGCCACTCCCAGACCCGCTTCGTGAACTCCTCGCGGCCGAGATCGTGCCTCGAGCTGCCCTCGGACGCGAAGCTCCTTCTCGACCACCGCCTGCGTGGCGATCCCGGCGTGGTCGGTGCCGAGGATCCACAGCGTGTTACGTCCCCGCATCCGGTTGATCCGGATCAGGGCGTCCTGGATCGCCCCGTTCAGCGCGTGGCCCATGTGGAGCGCCCCGGTCACGTTCGGCGGCGGGATCGCGATCGAGTAGTTCTCGTCAGGCGTTCCCGTGGCCTCGGGATGGAAGTAGCCACCGTCGAGCCAGCCCTCGAGCACGCGGGCCTCGACCTCCGAGGGGTCGTATCGGGTCGTTTCCTCGAGCTTGCGGCGGCGTTCCGCGTCCACGGATCGAGTCTAGTTATGAAAATGAGGGCCTTTGCCTAACCTCTGGCGCGATGGACCCCGGCCGCACCGCCATCGGCACCTGGAGCGGTGGCCGCTTCATGCACTTCGGCGAGCGAGCTCGCCGACGACCGCCTCGCCGAGCTCCTGCGCCCCGGCGGCGGCATCGACACCGTCCTCACCGCCGACGTCTACGGAGCGGGCGCGGCCGACTCGCTGCTCGGCCGCTCGCTCGCCGGCCGCCGACCGGGCCTCCTACTCCCTCGTCGGCGCCGTGGGACACGACTTCTACGAGGGCGAGCGCGACGGTCCGCGCGGCTTTCCGCGCTTCACCGATGCCCGACTGCGCGGACCCGGCGAGTACTCGGACTACCTGCGAATGGCGACCGAGCGGAGCCTCGAGCGCATCGGCGCCGACGCCTTCGATCTCCTCCTCCTCCACAACCCCGACCGCACCGGCTTCGAGAGCGACCGGGTCTGGGCGGGAATGGCCTCCCTTCGAGACGCGGGCCTCACGCGGCTGATCGGCGTCGCCCCGGGCCCGGCCAACGGCTTCACCCTCGACCTGATCGGCTGCTTCGAGCGCTTCGGCGCCGAGATCGACTGGGCGATGATCATCCTCAACCCGCTCGAGCCGTGGCCGGGCGAGCTCGTCCTCGAAGCTGCGGCGAGGCACGAGGTGCGCGTGATCACCCGGGTCGTCGACTACGGCGGGCTCTTCTGGGGCGACGTGCCACCGGACGGCGGGTTCGCGGCGGGCGACCACCGCGGGTTCCGGCCAGAGGGGTGGGTCGCCGCGGGGCTGGAGAAGGTCGAGCGCCTACGCCCGATCGCCGAGCGGGTGGAGCTCACACCGCTGCAGCTGGCCTGCCAGTGGAACCTCGCCCACCCCGCGGTCGCATGCTGCGCGCCGACGCTGATCCAGGAGGCGGGGCCGCGGGCACGACCGATCGAGGACAAGCGCGCCGAGCTCGCGGCGTTGCCGGCCGATCAGCGGCTCGACCCCGACGACGTCGACGCGATCCGCGCGATCGGCGACAACACCGGCTGCATGGCTCTGAAGGGCGCGAGCCCCGACCACGAGGGCGACGAGCGCCCCGACCGCTGGGGGCTGGCGCCGGAGCTTGCCGAGGTCGCCGGGCGCTGGCGGATCGATCCTCAAGCTGATTTGACCAAGGCGCACACGCCGGCCTGATGCCCACGGTCGTCCTCACCGGCGCGACGCGCGGGATCGGCCTCGCGGCCGCCGTGACTCTCGCCCAGCGCGGCGCGGACCTCGCCCTGGTCGGCCGCGACGCGGATCGTGTCCGGGAAGCGGCGGAGCGCGCACGAGCGACGGGAGGCGGCGCGGCGGTCGGGGAGCACGTCGGCGACCTCGCAAGCATGGCCGAGGTCCGCCGCGTGGCCGCGGAGCTTCGCGAGGCATATCCGACCATCGACGTGCTCGTCAACAACGCCGGGGCCATGTTCACCTCAGCCGGCACGTGACCGAGGACGGCTACGAGCGGACCTTCGCCCTCAATCACCTGGCGCCGTTCCTGCTCACGAGCCTGCTGATCGACCGGGTGATCGAAGCGAACGGTCGGATCGTCACCACGTCAAGCGACGCGCACAGGGGCGGCGTCCTCGACCTCGATGACCTCCAGGCCGAGGACGGGCGCTTCCGCCCGGGCCGGGTCTACGGGACGAGCAAGCTGTGCAACGTGCTCTTCACCAGAGAGCTCCAGCGGCGCAACCCCGCCATCGCCGTCAACTGCTTTCACCCGGGCGTCATCCGCACCGGCTTCGGGAAGAACGACGGGGCGGCGGCGCGCATCTTGCTGACGCTCGCCAGGACCGGGTTTCGTTGAGAGGGCCCGCGCTCTAGATACGAGCGTCGGCGGCGAGTCGGCGGCTCACAGCTGAGTCGCGGACGCCCTCGCGCGAAGGCCGTCTCTCGCCGCCCCTCGAGCCGTCAGCGGCGAGGAGGTGCTCACTCGACCAGCGCGATCGCCCAGCAGAACCCGGCCAGCTCGCGGGCGACGGCGACCGCGACGAGCGTCGGCGCTTGCCGAGATCGCGCCAGTCGCGACCAGACCCGATGAGACGCCGCTGCGCCGACCAGCGATAGCGACCGCCGCGGCGGGCTGGGACCCGGGCGGCGCGCGAGCTCGCGGGAGACGCGGGACGCGTAGCGATAGTGCCAGGCGGCCTCGACGAGCAAGCGTCGGGCGTGGCGCGAGCCCGAGCGGGTGTCGAGCGAGCTCGCGGCTCCGCCGCTTGAGTGCTCGCAGGGGACGAGCCGAGATAGCTCATCAGCTGGCCGGCCTGCGCGAAGCGCTCGGAGCCGCCGATCTCGGAGCAAAGGCCGACAGCGCTCAGGAGTGTCGACGCCGCGCAGGCAGCGAAGGCGGCCGACCTCGCGAGCCCAGGGCGAGGTCGGGATCGGCTGCGATCTGGCGCTCGAGCTCGCGCGGTGAACGAGCGCCGCGACCGCGCCCAGGTAGTCGAGGAAGGTCGCCTGGGCCGGCCCTTCGGCGAGCTCGACGCTGAGAGCCAGGCCGGTGGCGCGCGGCCAAGCCTGCCACGAAGCGGACCTCGTGGCGCAAGAGCAGCTACGAGAGCCGGTGGCGGGCGCGCATCAGGTCCTGGCGAACGTCCTCGCGGGCACGGACAAGGTCGAGAAGGGCACGCATCTTCCTGACGCTCGCCGGGCCGTTCCTGCGCTCGCCGGACGCCGGGGCGCGCTCGCTGGTCTGGCTCGACCCTCGACCCCGAGGCCGCGAAGCTCCGGGGTCAGTACGTCGAGAAGGGCAGGCCGGTGGCGGCCGAGCCCCCAAGCTCAGGACGACGAGCTCGCGGCCGCGCTCTGGAAGCGCTCGGAGGAGCTCGTCGCCGCGCGGGTCGGCTAGGCCGACTCCTCGGTCAGCTCGTCGGCCTCGCCGCTCGCCTCGTCGGCCGGCGTCTCGGTGACGAGCGTCGGCGTGCCGCCGCGCTCGACCGTCTCCTTCGTGACGACGCACTTGCGCACGTCGCGACGCGAGGGCAGCTCGAACTGGGTGTCGAGCAGGGTCTCCTCGAGGATCGAGCGCAGGCCGCGGGCGCCGGTCTCACGCTCGAGAGCGCGGTCGGCGATCGCCCCCAGCGAATCCTCGGCGAACACGAGCTCCACGTCGTCGAACTCGAAGAAGCGCATGAACTGACGCGTGAGCGCGTTGCGGGGCTCGGTGAGGATCGTGATCAGGTCGGTGCGGGTGAGCTGGTGGATCGCGGCGACGACGGAGAGGCGGCCGATGAACTCGGGGATCAGCCCGTACTCGATCAGGTCCTCGGGCAGGACCTGCTCGAACAGCTCGCCGGTGTCCTTCTCGTCCTTCGTCTTCACCTCGGAGCCGAAGCCGACTCCGTTGTGGCCGATCCGGCGCTCGATGATGTGGTCGAGGTTGCCGAACGAGCCGCCGCAGACGAAGAGGATGTTCGTCGTGTCGATCGAGAGGAACTCCTGGTGCGGGTGCTTGCGCCCGCCCTGGGGCGGCACCGAGGCGGTGGTGCCCTCGAGGATCTTGAGCAAGGCCTGCTGGACGCCCTCGCCCGATACGTCGCGGGTGATCGACGGGTTGTCGGCCTTGCGCGCGACCTTGTCGATCTCGTCGATGTAGATGATCCCGGTCTCGGCCTTCTTGACGTCGAAGTCGGCGGCCTGGATCAGCTTCAGAAGGATGTTCTCGACGTCCTCGCCGACGTAGCCGGCCTCGGTCAGCGCCGTGGCGTCGGCGATCGCGAACGGGACGTTCAGGATCTTCGCCAGCGTCTGGGCAAGAAGCGTCTTCCCGCAGCCGGTCGGGCCGAGCAGCAGGATGTTCGACTTCTGGAGCTCGACGTCGGCCTCGCCGCCGTTCTGCGCGATCTGCACCCGCTTGTAGTGGTTGTAGACGGCGACCGAGAGCGCGCGCTTCGCTCCCTCCTGGCCGACCACGTACTCGTTCAGCACGTCGTAGATCTGGCGCGGCTTCGGGAGGCTCTCGAGCTCGAAGGTCGGGGCCGGCGCGAGCTCCTCGTCGATGATCTCGTTGCAGAGATCGATGCACTCGTCGCAGATGTAGACGCCGGGGCCGGCGATCAGCTTCTTGACCTGTCGCTGCGACTTCCCGCAGAAGCTGCAGAGAAGCTGCTCGTTGGAGTCGGTTGGACGTGCCAGCGGTCTCCCCTTTCCAGAACTCGAACCAGATTACGCCAAGCGGGCTGCAAGCCTGGCACGCCTCAGTTACGTCATAGGGCCGTCCGATCCTGCCGGTGACGGTAACCTGACGCCAAAGGCGGATCAACACACCAATAGGGAGACTTAGCTTTGAGACGGATCTCGATCGCCGGGGCGACGGCGCTCACATCGCTCCTGCTGGCGTCGACGGCGTTCGCGTCGACGACCGCCTACAGCGGCTCGTTCGCGGGAACGGGCAAGCTTTCGTTCAAGATCAGCGAGAAGCGTCACGTGTGGCGCCTCTTCTCGCTCGCGTTCGAGAAGTTCCCGCTCGACTGCGCCGGCGGCCATAACACCGAGACCGCCGCGCTCAAGCCGAGCTACCGGCCCGTGCAGGCCGACTACCCGAAGCTGCGGGTGGACGCGGTCTTCACCCTCCGCCACCACAGGAAGCCCCTCTCGACGCTGGTCCTGAAGGGGACGGTGGACGACAGCGGCAAGTCGGCTTCGGGCACGATGCGGATCCACGGCCGCAAGGTCCCGAGTCGACCACCCGAGCGGCAGCTCCGACCGCTGCGACAGCGGCAAGGTCCGCTGGACCGCGACGAGCGGCTAGCAGGCGCGGGATCGAGAAGGAGTTGTCGCGGCCGCAGTTGCCGCGGCCCTGCGTCGAGGAGCTGCCGGCCGTCGTCGTGACGCGGCGCTGTTCGCCATGAACACGTTGTGATCCGAGGTCGCGTCCGGGTGATAGCCGTTGGCGGCGTTGCCACTCGCCAGATTGCTGATGACCCGGACGCGGTCGCTGTTGGTGAGGAAGAGGCCATCCGAGGGGCCCTCGTCGCCGGGGATGCGGTTGTCGTTCATCAGGTTGAGCCTGATTGCGATGCGTGCGCTTGCGAGTTCGAGTCCTCGCTCGTGACGTGGATGGCGTCTTGGCTTGACAGCCTGCGTCGATGACCGGGCTGTCGTCCCGACGCCTCGAGCGTGAGCGGCTTGTCGACCTCCAGCGCCTCGTCGTAGATGCCGGCGTGGATCCGAAGCGTGTCGCCAGGCGAGGCCGCGGCGATCGCCTTCGAGATCGCGTCAGGTCCGGGGTGGACGTCGGTTACGCGCGGCCCGGCCGCAGCTGATCCGCCCGCGGTCGCCGCGAGGACGGCCGTTACCACTGTCAGCGCCGCTAGTGGTGCTCGATGACGCGGTCGACGAGGTGGTATTCGACCGCCTCCTCGGGCGACATGAAGTAGTCGCGCTCGGTGTCGGTCTTGACCTTGTCGAGCGGCTGGTTGGTGTGCTTGGCGAGGATCTCGTCGAGGCGCCGGCGAATGTCGATGATCTCGCGCGCGTGGATCTCGATGTCGGTGACCTGGCCCTGGAAGCCCGACGTCGGCTGGTGGATGAGGATCTTCGAGTTCGGAGTAACCATCCGCTTGCCCTCGGTGCCCCCGGCCAGTAGCAGGGCCCCCATGCTCATCGCGACGCCGACGCAGATGGTCTGGACGTCGGGCTTTATGTACTGCATGGTGTCGTAGATCGCGAGGCCCGCATAGACGGAGCCGCCCGGCGAGTTGACGTAGATCGAGACGTCCTTGTCGGGGTCCTCCGACTCGAGGTGGATGAGCTGGGCCACGACGAGGTTCGCGATGTCCTCGACGATCGGCGTGCCGAGGAAGATGATCCGCTCGTTCAAGAGGCGCGAGTAGATGTCGAACGCGCGCTCGCCGCGCGACGTCTGCTCGACAACCATGGGAACGAGGGGACTCATGAGGCGCGCCAGTCTAGCGTCCCGACTACTCGGCTCCGGGCGTCCACAGCGCCCCCTCCCCCGCCTCGGCGCGCTCCTTCTCCGGCGTCCAGATCGCGTCCCGGGCCGCCGCCTGCTCGACGGGGATCGGCTTCGCCGACTCGACGACGAGATCAGCGGCCTTTCGCATGCGGAGCTCGTCGCGAAGCAGCGTGTCCCGCCCGGTTTCGCGCAGGCGGGAGAGGAGCTTCTCGGGAGCGTTCTCGCCCTCACCGGGGCCGAGCGCCTCGACCAGCTCGTCGTCCGACACCTCGATCCCCTCGGCGTCGGCGATCGCGGCGAGCGTCGCCTCGCGCCGCAACGCCGTGCGAGCCTCCTCCTCGGCCTCGGTCACGAACTCCTCGCGGGTCTTGCCGGCCATCTTCAGATACGCAGCGGGGTCGAGGCCGCGGCCGCGGAGCTGGCGCTCGAAGCGCTCCCACATCTCGTGCGCTCGCGCGTGGACGATGTCGTCGGGAAGCTCGACATCGGTCTGCGCGGCGGCGGCGTCGACGGCGGCCTCGCGGAACTCGGCGTCGGCCCGGCGCTCGAGCGCCGCCCCTATCTGCGAGGAGACCTCCTCCCGCAGGTCGTCGAGGGTCTCGAACTCCGATGCCTCGCTCGCGAATTCGTCGTTCAGCTCCGGCAGCTTCTTCTCCCGCACCTCCTTGAGCGTGACGGCGAACTTCGCCGGCTTGCCCGCCAGCTCCTCCGGGCGGTGCCCGTCCGGGAAGGTCAGCTCGACCTCGAGCTCGTCGCCCGGCGAGGCGCCGATCAGGGCGTCCTTCATCTCCTTCAGAAGGCCCTCGTCGCCGAGATCGACCATGAGGTCGCGCGCGGAGCCGCCCTCGAACGGCTCGCCGTCGACTGTCCCCTCGTAGTCGATCACGGCCAGGTCACCCTCGACCGCGGGGCGGTCGGCGGGGCTGACGCTCGCGAGCCCCTCGCGCAGGCGGTCCAGCTCGCCCGCGATAGCTTCGTCCGGCACCTCGACCTCGGGCCTGCCGACCTCGAGCCCCCTGTAGTCGCCCACGCGGGCCCCGGGGCGCACGCCGACCTCGAACGAGAACTCCAGCTCGCCACCCGCGTCGGGGAGGTTGGCCACGTCGAGCTTCGGATCGCCGACGGGCGTGATGCCCGCCTCCAATAGGGCCCGCTCGTACCACTCGGGGAGCGAGTCCCGCAGCGCCTGCTCCAGCACGGCTTCGCGGCCGACGCGCTGGATCACGATCTCAGCCGGGACCTTGCCGCGGCGAAAGCCCGGGATCTTCATCTCGCGACCGAGCTGTCGCGCCGTGCGCTCGACCCGCTTCGTCACGGCGTCCGCCTCGACGCCCACATCGACGCGCACGCGGCTGTCGGGGAGCTCGGTTACTGAGGTGCGCATTCGACGCGCAACGTTAGTGGGCGCGTGGGCGCCGCCTCAGTCCTCGCGCTGAGGCCGGCGGGTCGCCGCCCGCCAGAGCGCTACCGAGAGCTCGGCGAAGAAGCCCGCGATGCGGGCGAGCGGGCCGGTGACGAGCCAGGCCCCGAGCCGGTCACGGGCGCTAATGCTCACCCGCGGCCTTGATCCGCTCCTCGAGCAGCGCGGCGTTGCCCGCCGCGACCGCCCGGGCGGCGCGTCGTTCGTCGAGCGGGAATCCGACGGAGTCGGCGAGGTCGAGCAGCCGCTGCCGTTGCTCCACCTCGCGGGCCGCGCGGAAGAAGAGCCAGACGATCACCCCGAGCGTGACCAGCATCCCCTCCCCCATCATGATCGCCCCGGCGATCCCCTGGTCGGTCAGCGGCGAGATGCCGTGCGCGGCCTCCCCGGACGCGTAGCTCCCGTAGAAGGCCGTTCCGGACCAGATGAGGACGTTCCCGAACGCTGCGCTGAAGAGGCGCACGACGACCACGTACGCGAGCGGCCCGGCGTTGCGCCACCACGAAGGCTTCGGCAGCGGCCCGAAGACCGGCATCCACATCAGCATCCCGAAGGCGAGGAAGCAGGCGTGCTGGAGGGCGTGGAGCGATGGGCTCCCGAGGACCGCGTCATACGGGCCGGAGAGGTGCCAGACGACGAGATCGGCGGCCCAGAGCGGAAAGGCCACCCACGGGACCGAGATCGCCTGCAGCCAGTGGAGGCCGCGGATCTTGAGGATGGGCTGGAGGATCGGGCCGGTGAGGCCTGAGGACCAGCAGGAGCGCGGCCAGGTCGCCGATCAGCAGGTGCTCGACCATGTGCATGTAGACGAGGTCATCCGCGAGGCGGGCGATCGGCGTGAACAGCGCGATGAGGATCAGCGTCAGCCCGGCCGCGAACGCCAGCCGGCGCGCCGGCGGCACGGGGGTTCCGCGTTTCGCCAGCGTCTGGGCGCGCTTGGCGTAGGCCAGGCCTGCGAGCGGGACCGGGAGGAGCTCTAGCAGCCCGCCGAGCAGCGAGGACGCGTCCACGCAGTCGATGGTAGATGGCTCAAAGCCACCCGATCCGCTTGAAGAAGCGGTGCAGCACGAGCGTGGCGGCCAGCATCGTCAGCAGCGCGAGGGGATAGCCGATCGGCGAGCGGAGCTCGGGCATGTGCTCGAAGTTCATGCCCCAGATCGACGCGAAGAAGGTCGGGACCGCGATGATCGCCGCCCAGGCCGAGATCGCCTGGACCACCTCGTTCTGCCGCACGCTCACGAGCGCCAGGTTCGCCTCCAGCACCGAGGTGAGGAGCTCCCGCTGCGCCATCACCTGCTCGTCGACGCGCCGGGCGTGGTCGGCGACGTCGCGATAGAACGGGCGCAGATCCTCGGGGATGCCGGCGTACGCGCCGCGCTCGAGAAGCTCGAGGGGAACCAGCAGGGGCGCGATCGCGCGATGGAACTCGATCACCTCGCGCTTCAGGAAGTAGATGCGCTCCGCCGAGTCGCCGCCCTCGCCGAAGATCGCCTGCTCGACCTCCTCGATGTCCGACTCGATGCCGTTGGCCACCGGCTCGTAGTCGTCGACGACCTGGTCGAGCACGGCCCAGCCGACCGCGGCGACGCCGAGCTTCATCAGCTCCTTGTGCTCGGCTTGAAGCCGCTCGCGGGCGCCGGTGAGCGGGCTCGCCTCCCCGTGGCGGGCGGAGACGGCATAGCCGGGCCCGAGGAAGAGGTCGATCTCGCCGAAATGGACACGCTCCTCCTCCTCGTCGTAGCGGGCCGTCTTCAGGACGAGGAAGTAGCTGCCCTCGTATTCCTCGAGCTTCGGCCGCTGGTGCTCGCGGCCGGCGTCCTCGACGGCGAGCTCAGGGAGGTCGAACTCCTTCGCGACCTGCGCAAGCTCCTCGTCGGTCGGATGGAGCATGCCGACCCAGACGAAGCCGTCGCCGGCGCGCGCGTAGGCCGCGGCATGCTCGACGTCGAGCGACCCCTCGTGCTGGCGGACGCCCTCGCGGTAGTGGGCGCAGTCGACTATCACGGCTGATCACCGCGTCTTTTGACTCGCGAGCCACCCCTCCTGCCCGAGAACGCGCTCGTGCGCTCAGCGGGCGAGCGCGGCGCTGCGATCTTCGGTGTAGCCCTCGGCCTCGGCCCGCAGCGCGGCCGCGAGATCGCTGCCGGGGAGGGCGCGCTCTGCCATTGCCGCATCCTCGAGCCATAGACGGGCGCGGAGGTCGAGCGGAGCGGTGAAGCGCTCCGCGGCACGTTCGCCGATCGCCGCGTACAGACCGCGCATGTCGCGGAGATTCGACAGCTTGTCGGCGGTGTAGACGGCGACGGGCTCGGGGCCCGCGGCCTCGACGCGGTCGCGGTGCTCCGCCTTGCGCTGCTCGTAGTCCTCGATCGATTCGTCCTCGGTGAGGGCGGAGACGATCTCGGCCACCCTGGAGCCGAACCGGCGTGCGATCTCAGCGAGGTCGATCTCGGAGTCCTCCACCACGTCGTGAAGGAGCGCGGCCGCGACGACCTCCTCGTCGAAGCCGGCCTCGTTGACGAGCTGCGCGACGCGAAGCGGGTGCGTCAGATACGGCGCTCCGTTGTCCTTGCGCTGCTGGCCCTCGTGGGCCCCATGGGCGAGGTCGTACGCATCCGAGAGGAGTGGCGACCGGCCGACGAGCTCCTCGGCGCCGGCGGTGGGGCGGTCGGACATGCGTCAAATCCTGCCACCCTCGCTCACGCTCCGCAAACCCGTCGGCGATAATCAGCCCGATGGCGGCGGAAAATGAGGAGGGCAGGAGTGTGAGACGGGCTTCGGTGGCGCTGGTTGGGTCTGCGGCGGCCCTGACAGTCTGGCTGTGTGCCGTGTGTGCCGCCGCGAGCGCGGCGAAGGTCCCCACGGTCGCCACCATCACGAAGACGGCCACTGCCGACGACCAGACGCTCGTCGCGGCGAAGTGCCCCACCGGCAGGTTTCCCGTCAGCGGTGGCTACGAGCTCGAGCCGAGCGACGGCGCCTTCGCCATCAACAGCGCCGAGGGCATCGACCTGGACCGCAAGCGGTGGTCGCTGACCACCATCGCGGGCGGGGGACCCGCGCGGGTCACCTCGCTCGCGTACTGCTCGCCCCTCGCCCGGAACGTGAAGTTCCGAAGCGATCGGATCGAGCTCAGCACGGCTGATTCCGCGACCATCACGGCGACGTGCAAGCGTGACGAGAAGGTCCTCTCGGGCGGCTACGCCTTCGTCTCCTCAGGCCTGGGGGTCGGGGAGATCCAAGAGTCCTTCCGCGCCGACTCGCGCTCTTGGTCGATCAAGGGGTTCAACGTGAGCGCGAATCAGGTCCTGATGCTCGCCTTCGCGAACTGCGTTGCGAAGCAGAAGGCCCCGAAGCTGACCACGGAGCAAAATGCGGTGCGCTTCAACGACGAGGGGGATACCACCGCCTCCGTCGATTGCGGGCGCGGTCGGTACGCGCTTTCCGGCGGGTTCAGGATCCCAGACCCCGCGGGGCTTGTTCCGGAGAGCATGCGGGACGGCACGAGCGGCTGGCGCGTCACCGCCGGCGGAATCTCGGGCCGTGACGACGACCTCACGGTGCTCGCCTACTGCGCGCGCAGGTGAGCGACGAGCTCTTCGGCGATCCCGGGCAGCGCCTTCCAGGTCGTGCGGACGGCCGCATCGCAGAAAACGCCCTGCTGATCAGGCCGCGGGCATCTCCCGCGGCCGCCATGCCGACTCGCGCCTAGCTCGCGGGGGGCGCGGCGGGTGCGTCCGGGGCCGGTGGGGGCGGCGGCGTGGCGCCCGGGCTCGGCTCGCTGAAGCTCACCTGCACCGGCTCGCGCTCCGCGGCGTCGGCGATCTCGAAGAACTGGCGGGCCGTGAAGCCGCTCGAGTTGGCGATGAGCGAGTTTGGGAACACCTGGATCTTCGTGTTGTAGGACTGGACGTTGGAGTTGTAGATTCGGCGCGCGGCCTGGATCTCGTCCTCGATCTCCATCAGCTCGTTCTGGAGCTTCTGGAAGTTCTCGGTCGCCCTCAGCTGCGGGTAGTTCTCCGCGACCGCGCGGAGGTCGGTGAGCGCGGCACTGAGCTGGCCCTCCGCCTTGGACGCCTCGGCCGGCGTCCGCGCCGACATCGCCTGGGCGCGCGCCTGGGAGGTCTTCTCGAACACCTCGCGCTCGTGGGTCGCGTACCCCTTGACCGTCTCGACGAGGTTGGGCACGAGGTCGTGGCGCCGCTTGAGCTGGACGTCGATTCCGGACCACGCTTCATCGACGCGGTTGCGGGCGCCGACCATCGAGTTGCGCGAGAGCAGCCAGTAGAGGCCGAGCAGCACGACCACGCCGATGACGATGTAGAGGACAACCATTCCAGTGAGCTCCTTCGCTTGGGTAGTGGCGTATTTCTACTAGCTATCCCGGCCGTCCGCCGGATTCTCGTCGCCTTCGAGTACGCCAAGCCGGCGCAGCGCCGCCTCGGCCAGCTCCTTCGAGAGGCCGCCGGCCCCGGTCGCGTCGGCACGGCCGAGCTCGTAGGCCAGCGCGGGCACGTCGGCGCGCGCGATCGCCGCCTCGATCAGCTCCGCATAGCCGGCGCCCTCGCGGCCGCCGGCCGGGAGCTCGCGGAGTTCGGCGAGCGTGCTCTCGCGCGGCGCGAGCGCTGGGGCGGGGAGCGTCGCCGGCCCGACATCGAGCCGCGCCGGTCCCGTCGTCGAGGGCTGGCCGCTCGGCGTATAGCTCTCGGCGAGCGCGCCGGAGCGTCGCAACCGCTCGATGATCTGGTAGACGGCGGCGCGGGAGACGCCCATGTCGAAGGCGATCTTCTTCACGGGCATCCCCCACTCGAGACGCTCGAGGACCTCGGTCTGGCGCTTCGTCAACCCGTCGCGCAGCGACGGTTGACCCTGTTGCTTGACAGCTTTACTTGACATAACTTGACACTATCAACGTGTCAAGCTATATGTCAAGCTCTCAGCGCGCCCTCGAGCTCGAGCAAGAACCGCTTCATCTCAGGGCCGCCGCCGTAGTTGCCGATCTCTCCCCCGCTCCGGACGACCCGGTGGCACGGGACGACGATCGGGATTGGGTTCGACCCGCAGGCGGTGCCGGCGGCGCGAACGGCGCGCGCGTTGCCCGCCCTTGCCGCGATCTCACCGTAGGTCAGGGTCTCGCCGAAGTCGATGGCGCGGAGCTCGTCGAGCACGCGACGGTAGAACGGGCCGTGGGCGAGCGTCATGTCGACGTCGAGGTCGAACGCCCGCCGCCGGCCGGCGAAGTACTCGTCGAGCTCGCGCCTCGCGCGGTCGACGCGCGCCGGCGCCTCGATGATCCGGGGCGACACCTGCGCGGCGAGGCGCTCGAATGCGCTCTCGCGATCCTCGTTCGGGAGCATGAGGCGCACCAGCCCCCGCTCCGTGGCCGCGACGGTCGCCTCCCCGACCGGAGTGTCGAGCGACGCGTACGCGATGTCGAGGAGGCGCTCCTGGTCGGCCTGCGCAGCGAGCCACGCCGTGAGCTCGGTCGCGGGGCTCCGGCGGCCATCGCCCTGGCGGGCGCCCTTCAGCGCGCCACGGATGTCCGCCTCGGTGATCTTGTTCATGTGATCGCCTCCTTCAGGCCGGGCCCAATCGCGGATCGCAGGTTGCGAAGGCCGTCGTGCACGCGCCGCCGCGCCGCGTCCTCGGAGCAGTCGAGCGCCACGCCGATCTCGCCGTAGCGAAGGTCGACCGCGAACCGCATCACTACGGCCGCCCGCTGCCCCTCGGGCAGATCGGCGACCGCGGTCCAGATCGCGCTGTCGCGGAACGTCATTCCCTCACCGCGCGCCCCGCCGAGCCAGCCGGGCGCGGCGTCCGGCGCCGCTCCGTCCAGGAGCTCCGGCTCTCCCGCGGGCCTCGGCGCGGCGCTTCGCGAGCGATGGTGGTCGATCGCCTTGTTGCGGGCGATCTTGAATAGCCAGGCGCGGAGGTTGCGCAGATCCGACGGCGGATAGGCGCGCAGGGCTGAGAGGTACGTCTCCTGCAGGCAATCGTCGGCGTCGTCGGGGCCCACGTTGCCGCGCAGGAACGCGAGCACGTGCTGACTGTGCTCGTCGATCAGGGCTTGAAACGGCGGGGCGCTCATTCGCTGAGTTGGTAACGGCTCGCGGGTCCGATTCGTGAGGTCATCGCCTCCAATACGATCGCAGGCCGAAGGTGGGACACGGGAAAGGAGATTCGAGATGAGGAAGGCGGGAGTTGCACTGGGCGCCGTCGCGCTCATCGCCCTAGCGGGTTTCGCGGCGACGGGGCTTGGAGCGCAGATGATCAGCCTGCGAAGCGTGGAGCGGCCCGGAGCGATCCACGCGAACGTGAGCTTCGCCGGGTCCGCCGCGAAGTCGCGAACGACGCATTCGAAGGTCCTCTACGGAAGCGCGACGATTCCGGTGCCGATCGGCGACTCGACGGTCACGCTCGGCAACTGCCCGAAGAAGTCGCACATCATCAACGGCACGGTCGGCGCGCTTCACGGCCAGCAGGCGAGGTACCTCACGATCCGCGGGTTCGGTCTCCTGTCACCGAAGAAGTGGTTCGTGGACGTGAACAACGCGAGCGACACCGTCAGCCCGCCCGGCTTCAAGGTCAACGCGATCGGGTTCATCGTCTGCGAGCGATAGCCCTCCCGCCGGTGAACCCCCTGCGGCTCCTGACCGGTATTCCCGTCGATCCGCCCGCGAGGGCGGGCGTATCGGGAAGAACGGGAAGGGAGCTCACGTTTGATCGACGGGAAGAGGCTGGCTTCGCTGTGCGCGCTCGCGGGCGCGGCCGTGGCGCTCGCCGCGTGGGAAGCAGCTCGAGCAACGACAACTCCACGAGCAGCGCCTCGTCCTCCGCGGGCGGTGGCGGCGGAGGAGGTGGTGGCACGACCATCTCGAGCACCCCGAACAAGGCGCTCGGAAAGGCGATCCTCGTCAACTCGAGCGGCCACACCCTCTACCTGTTCGAGAAGGACGAGTCCGACGAGTCGTACTGCAACGGTGCCTGCGCGAAGGTGTGGGCCCCCGAGGTGACCAAGGGCGACCCGGCGCCCGGCCAGGGCGTCGAGGCATCGAAGCTCTCGATGCTCGACCGCGACGACGGCACGACCCAGGTCGTCTACGACGGCCACCCGCTCTACACCTACGAGGACGATCACAAGCCCCCGGCGGGGGTCGCTAGATTCGGTGCGTGGAGCGGGTGCGTCAGAACATCGGGGCGAGCTGCCTCGTCGTCGCGACCATCAACCGCCCGCCCTACAACGGAGCCAGCTACGCGGGGATGAACCGCGCGATCGAGGGCTTCGCCGCGCGGGATGGCAACACCCAGGTCGTGCCGTGGCAGCTCGCGACGAAGCTCCACCCGGAGGTCGTCTACTCCGACGGCGTCCATGTGACCCCGTACGGATACGAGTTCCGGGCCCACCTGATCGCCACCTCAATCAGCGCGTGCCCCGGCGGCCCTGGTCCCGTCGAGCAGGCCGGCGGCCAGAGCGACCTACCGCCGCCCGCCACGGCCGGCGTACAGCCGGCGGCTGCGGCTCCCGCCCCGCAAGCAGCGACGTTCCACCCCGTCGCGGTGATCCGGAGCGCGGGCGGCGCGCTCGCCGGTTTCGTGATCAGCGCGATCGATCGGCTTCGCGCCGCCGTCGAGCGGATCCCCTAGAGGGCGGCACGGCTCCCGTAAGATCGGCGCATGTGCCGAAACATCCGCACCCTCCACAACTTCGAACCACCCGCGACCGACGAGGAGATCCAGGCCTCGTCGCTTCAGTACGTCCGCAAGATCAGCGGC
This sequence comes from uncultured Actinomycetes bacterium, assembly GCA_963823245.1. GTDB lineage: Bacteria > Actinomycetota > Thermoleophilia > Solirubrobacterales > 70-9 > JAWVFM01. The sequence goes on from CAWGKQ010000003.1 coordinate 198,893, forward strand.
TACAACAAGCCGTCGCACGCCAACGTCGAGGCGTTCGACCGCGCCGTCGAAGAGGTCGCGAAGGTCACGAGGAGCCTGCTCGACGAGCTGGTGACGAGCGCGCCGCCGAAGGACCGCGAGGTCGAGGCGTCCAAGCGCCGCGCACGCGCCGCCGAGCGGTACGCCACCGCGGCTTGAGGGCGACGAGAACCTGCGCGACGACCTCGAGGAGCTGCTCGCCCGCCGGGCCCTGACTGAGGACGAGGCGCGCCGGGACGCGGTCGAGCACCGGCACGAGCGCGGTGGGCGTACCGCGCGCGAGAACGTGGCCGACCTCATCGACGACGGCTCCTGGGTCGAGTACGGCCGCTACGTCGTGGCCGCCCAGCGCCAGCGGCGCGAGGTCGACGACCTCGTCGCCAACACGCCGGGCGACGGCCTCGTCGCCGGCACAGCCACTGTCGACGGCACGCCCACCGCCGTTCTCGCCTACGACTACACCGTCCTGGCCGGGACCCAGGGCGCCGTGGGCCACTTCAAGAAGGACCGCATGTTCGAGCTCATCGAGCGCATGAGCCTGCCGGTCGTCTTCTTCGCGGAGGGCGGCGGGGGCCGGCCCGGTGACACCGATTACCCCGTGGTCAGCGCCCTCCAGGTGAAGGCGTTCGCACTCTGGGCGAAGCTATCGGGAAAGGTCCCGCGGATCAGCATCGTCAACGGGAACTGCTTCGCCGGCAACGCGGTCATCGCCGGCTGCTCGGACCTGATCGTCGCCACCGAGTCGGCCTCGATCGGCATGGGCGGGCCGGCGATGATCGCCGGCGGAGGGCTCGGCGACTTCCGTCCCGAGGAGATCGGCCCGGTTGAGATGCAGGCGCCGAACGGGGTGATCGACCTGGTCGCCGCCGACGAGGGTGAGGCCGTCGCGGCCGCGAAGCGCCTGCTCGGCTACTTTCGCGGCCGAGCTGGTAGCTGGTCGGCCGCGGACCAGATGCCGCTGCGCGACGCGCTGCCGGAGGTCGGCCGCCGCGCGTACGACGTCGTCCCGATCATCCGTACGCTCGCCGACGAGGACTCGGTCACCGTGCTGCGCGAGCGCTTCGCGCTCGAGCTCGCGACCGCGCTCGTCCGCATCGAGGGCCGCCCCGTCGGCGTGATCGCCAACAACACGAAGTACGCGGCCGGCACGGTCACCGGGCCGGCGGCGGACAAGGCGGCGCGATTCCTCCAGCTCTGCGACGCGTTCGGGCTCCCCGTTCTGTCCTTGATCGACACGCCGGGCTACATGGTGGGGCCAGAGCACGAGCGCGATGCCCTTGTTCGCCACTGCTGCAGGATGCTCATCGCCGGCGCAGCGCTGACTCCGCCGATGATCGCCGTGGTCCTGCGCCGGGGCTACGGGCTCGGGGCCCAGGCCATGGCCGGCGGCGGGCTCCACAGTCCCGTGCTCACCGTCGCCTGGCCCGGCGCCAACCTCGGCCCGATGGGGCTCGAGGGCGCCGTGCGGCTCGCGATGCGCAAGGAGCTCGAGGCGATCGAGGACGACGAGAAGCGCGAGGAGCGCGTTCGCGAGCTCACCGCGCGCATGCACGAGCACGCCAAGGCGCTCAACGCCGCGCAGGTCTTCGAGATCGACGACGTGATCGACCCGGCCGAGACGCGCGACTTGATCGCCCACACCCTCGACGCGGCCGGGGAGCAGACTCCGAGCGGCCGCCCCATCGACGCCTGGTAGCCGGCCGCTACTCGTCGAGGCCGTGCGGGTGGAGGTGGTCCTCGGCCATTCGCTTGAGGCCGACCCGGTCGATCTTTCCGGTCGGGTTGAGCGGCATCTCGTCGAGGAAGACGACCTCCTCCGGCGCCTTGTAGCCGATCCGCTCGCGGCAGAAGACGATGAGGTCGGCCCGCGAGGGCGGCTCGGCACCCTCGCTCAGGGTCACGTAGGCGCGGACGTTCTCGCCGTGGACCTCGTCGTGCACGCCGACGGCGCCCGCCAGCGCCACGGCCGGGTGCTCGACCAGCGCCCCCTCCACCTCGTACGGGCTGATGTTGGACCCGTCGTGAACGATCACCTGCTTCTTGCGCCCGAAGAACCAGAGGTAGCCGTCCTCGTCGGCGCGGGCGAGGTCGCCCGAGTCGAGCCAGTCCTCGCTCAGCACGGCCTCGGTCGCCTCCGGAGCCTCCCAGTAGCCGACCATCCGGCTGCGGCTGCGGATCCAGATGCGGCCCACCTCGCCGCCCTCGATCGGCTCGCGGTCCTCGTCGCGAAGGGCGATCGAGAAGCCGGCGATCGGCCGGCCGATCGAACCCTGCTTGATCTCGCCCGACGGAGGGTTGAGCGTCGCGATGCCCACCTCGGTCATGCCGTACCCCTCGACGATCGGGAAGCCGGCCAAGGCCGAAAACTCGGCCAGGAGCTCGGTCGAGACCTTGTCGGCCCCGGCTCGGCACATGCGAAGCGATGCGAAGTCGCCCGGCTCGAGGTCGTGGTCATGAATCAGGGCCGAGAGGGCCGCGGGGATCATCGCGAGAATCGTCGGCTGGTGCTCGCGCAGCAGCGGGAGCAGCTCGTGGGCGTCGGTGGCGCGCGCGACCACGACCTTGCCGCCCACCGACAGAGTCGACAGCGCCCACAGGAACGAGCCGACATGTGACATCGACGAGCCCGGCAGGAAGACGTCGCCGGCGTCGAGCTCGAACGCCGCGACCGCGCTCGCGATCATCCAGCGCAGGGTCTCGCGGGAATGGGTCACGCCCTTCGCCGGGCCCGTGCTGCCCGAGGTGAAGAAGATCGCCGCCGGCATCTCGGGGTCGGGCGCGTCCTCGGTGGCCAGGGGCTCGGAGTCGAGGAGCGCGGCCCAGGCGTGGCGCCAGCCGCCGTCCACCCCCGCCGGCTCCTCGTTGCCGGTCGCGAGAGGCTCGGCGTCGCGGTAGGCGATCGTCCCGAGCGGCAGGCCCGGCGCGAGCTCGCTCGCTGCGACGTCCTCGGCCCGCTCGACGTGGGCGAGCAGAACGCTGGCGTCGCTCACCTCGAGCGCGTGGTCGATCTCGCGGGCCGTGTAGCGGTAGTTGAGGGGCGTGGCGACGAGGCCCGCCTTGAAGCAGGCGAGGTAATGGACCACGAGGTCGACCCGGTTGGGCATCAGCGAGGCGACCCGATCGCCCGGCTCGAGGCCGAGCCCCCGGTACCCGCCCGCAAGCGCCGAGCTCGACCGGTCGAGCTCGCGCCAGCTCAGCGCCCGCTGACTCGAGACGATCGCGATCTCGTCTGGCGAGGCGTCGAGCCCGGGTCGCAGCAGGTCGTTCAGCGGCGGCGCGGGCGCCTCGAGCTGTTCTCCGTCGAGAAGCATTCGCGGCAGTATCGCTGCTCGGCCTAACATGAGGCTCATCGGGCGGACCGCTGGAATAGCCCTGCTCGCGACGCTCCTCCTGGCCGCCCCGACACCCGCCGCGGGCGCGGTCCCGGCGGGCTCCGACCTGGTCACCCAGCTACCGACCCTGGGGCCGGTCGCGCAGCCGGAGTTCGCGGGCTACGCCTCGATCAGTGCGACCCCCTGCACCGACCTCGCCTGCAGCGATCGCCCCGGGCTCTTCTACTGGCTCGTCGGGCGCGACGCCGGTTACCGCACGGATCCGACCGTCCTATGGACCAACGGCGGACCGGGGTCGAGCAGCTTCTACGGCTTCCTCTCGGAGAACGGCCCGTACGTGCTCAACGCCTCGCAGCAGCTCACCCCCTACGCCGGCTCCTGGACCTCGGTGGCGAATTACATGTTCTTCGACCAGCCGCTCGGCGTCGGACTGTCGTTTCCGTTTCGTGGCCAGATCGCCCAGAACCTTCACCAGGGCACCCGACAATTCGCGCACGCCGTTGCCCACGTCGTGCGACGCGACGGCCTCCGGCGAAGCCCGCTCTTCCTTACCGGTGAGTCCTACGGCGGCACGTACATGCCGCTGCTCGCGAGGCGACTGCTCAGCCAAGTCCACGGGTCCGGGTCGGCGGCGTGGTGATCCTCGACGGCTGGGTCGACCCCGAGACACAGGTCGGGACAACCGCCCGATACGCGCTCACGCACGGCCTGATCGACGCCGCCCAGAAGCGGCGCCTCGACCGCGTGTACGAGCGCTGCCGCGCGCTGATTCGCAGATCGGGCGCCGGTTCGCCGCTGGCGGTGCGGGTCTGCCAGTCGATTCAGGACCGGATCGCCGCCATGAGCGGGCGCTACCTGGCCAATATCGCGCAGGACGGCGACATCGACTACAAGCCGATCGAGGCCTTCCTCAACCGTCCTGATGTCCGGGCCGCCATCCACGCGCGGGCCGGCCGGACATTCTCGCTGTCGTCCGATCCCATCTTCGAGACCTACAACCACGGCGACATGCACGACTACGCCGGCGCGGTCGCGAAGCTGCTGGACCGAGGCGTCCCTGTGCTCGTGATCACCGGCCTCAACGACGGCAAAGACACCAACTTCCTCGGCGCCCGCAGATGGGTCTCGCAGCTGCGGTGGCGCGGTGCGGCGCGCTACAGGCGAGCCGGGACCCGTCGCTGGACGATCGGCGGATCGGTCCTCGGCTACCGTCGCAGCGGCGGCGGCCTCACGACTCTCGAGGTGCTGAACGCCGGCCACCTCGCACCCCGGGATCAGCCGCGCATCGCCGATGCGTTGCAACAGTTCATGGCCGCCTCACCTCGATGATCAAGCACTTAGATCCGAAACGAGGTCGCGCGACCCGATCAGCGATACGTGATGTCGGCGATCAGCGCGCGGGCCCTCAGGATGTCGACCACTCCCCGCGCCACCCAGGGATCGCCCTACCGCACTTGAGCAGGCGGGCGAAGGGGGCCGGCTCGCGCCTATCCACTCAGCTCGGCCAGGCACACGGGTAATCGGGCCGAAGTTGCCGTTCTGCGCCTGTGGGTGGTCGTCACGAAACCAGCCCTCGCTCATCCTTCGCGCGAAACGCGAGTGCCTCCCGGCGGTTCCCAGCGGACGCTCGCTCGGGACGAACGGAAGCTGCTAGCTGTCGTTGCCGCGCGATCCCGCCAGCGCCTCGGCACGGCGGGCGATGCCGTGAAGCATCTGACGCTCCATCATGAACCAGGGCAAGTCGATCGCCGGAGCCAGCATCCATAGGAGCAGCCGAATGCCGACGCGTAGTCGGACGCGCGAGACGAGCCTCGTGCGGGAGTCAGTCGGCATGATCGCCCAGCACCACGTCACCTCTGCGCCCGCGGGCTCGACGACGAGCGCGCGCTCGAAATCGACCTCTATCACCGGCCAGTCGGGGCCGCGTCCGAGCGGGATGACATCGCCGACCGCGAGGTCCTGGTACTCCGGCAGGACGACGTTGGCACTCCGCGCGTGCAGGTAGCCGAACCACATCTCCAGACGGTCGTAGCTATAGAGGCCACCACGTTCGTCGCCCATTTGCGCGAGCCAAGGCCAGACATCGCTTGGTTCGGCCGCGATCGAGACCGCGCGGGTCGAGACCACGTAGGGATCGGCCATGCGACCGTCGCCTGGAAGTGCGTTCACGACCTCGCCGTCGTCGGCGCCCCAGCGCAGAAGACGCGGTCGAACGGCGAGGTGATACGCACCTAGTCCGGCAAGAAGCCAAGCGGCCGCACGAAGCACGCGCCCCGCGGCGAAAGATGAGGACATAAGCCAACGGTACGTGGCTGCGCAACCTGCGCACACGAGCGGTTCGCCTCACGCGAGCCTGACAACCCTACGACGCTACCCCTCTTCGAGTGGCTCGAGCAGGCGCTCGTATTTGAAGTGTTGAGAGGAGACGTTGGCCATTGCGGCAATTCCGAGGCCGCGCTCCGGCCACAGGCGCATCACGGTCCCGTAGCCGCCCCCGCCGCCGAGGTGCTCGATATGGGTGCGGCCGCGCTCTGAGTCACGGTGACGACGGAACCAACCGAGGCCGAGGTCGAATTTCTTGCCCGGCGTGGCGATCCTCTGCATCTCGGCGGTGCTCTCGGCCGAGAGGATCCGTGCTCCGTTGACCGCGCCGCCGCTGAGGTGAGCGCCAGCGAGGAGGGCGGCATCGCCAACCGGGCCGACGAGACCGCCGTAGGCGGAGCCGTCGAGGTAGAACGAGTTGAAGAGGCGCCACTTGCCCACCGACGACCCGAGGGCCCAGCGGGGAATGAGCAGGCGCAGTAATGGCAGCGCCGGATCGCGCCTGGGATGAGCTGCCTCGCTCGTATGCTCGGCGCCCGCCCGCTCGAAAGTGAAGCCGGTGGATGTCGCCCCGATCGGCTCCAGAACGCGCTCGACGACGTAGCGCTCGTACGGGATCTGCGCGACTTCGCTGATCAGCTCGCCCAGTACGAGGTAGCCGATGTTCGAGTAAGCGGAGCGGTCGCCGGGCTCGAACCGTGGCTTGCCGTAGCGCTCGAGAAGTCGGACGACCATTTCCCGCGGCTCGGGGCCGGGTTGGTCGGCGCGGTGGATCCAGCGCAGCGGCGGCGGGTTGGCGATCCCGGAGCTGTGATTGAGGAGTTGTCGCACAGTGATCCGGGCGTCGAGCGCCTCGAAGTCCGGAAGGTGGTCGCGTACCCGCGCGTCGAGGCCGACCGCTCCCGAGTCGACAAGCTGCATGACCGCCGTCGCCGTGGCGATCTTGGTCATCGAGAACCACAGGAACGCGGTCGCGGAATCGACCGGCCGGCCCGACGACGGCCTCGCGATTCCGGTCGACCCCTGCCACACGACCTCGCTTCCCTCCACCAGCGCCGCGACCGCGCCAGGCGCAGACACCCGGGCGAGGCGTTCGCTCAACGGTGCGCTGAGATCTGTCCGCGAGCGGGGCATTCCTTAACTGCTCACGCCGAACCTATCCAACTGCTAAGACGCTGGAGCTAGGCCGCGAGGACCGCAACGATGCTCCTAATTCCGGGTCCCCTTAAGAGGTGGATGTACAGAGGCAACCGCCCGCACCGCGTGGCGAGCTTTCTCAATCGCAGATGGGCGAAGGTCGGATCGACCGGACGGGGCCCGAAGCACCTGGCGACGCTCGAGGTCCGTGGTCGTCGAAGCGGCCGTCCGCATTCGTTTCCGGTGATCGTCGCCGACTATGAAGGCCAGCGCTATCTCGTGGCCATGCTCGGAGAGGGCGCAAACTGGGTTGCCAACGTCCGCGCGGCCGGAGGCCATGCGGTCCTCCACAGCGGTCGCGACGAGACGGTCCGGCTCGAGGAGGTCGATGAGCGCGACCGGGCGCCAATCCTGAAGCGCTATCTGGAGATAGCCCCAGCGGCCCGGCCGCACATCTCCGTCGATCGTCGAGCTCCCCACGCGGAGTTCGAGCGGACCGCCGGACGCTATCCCGTCTTCCATATCCGCCCTGATCCAGGCGCCATCGCCTGAGATCCCGCATGTCAGGAACCGTCGACCCGTGATGCGCGCCGACGGATCGTCGCCTTCTTCATCTCGCTGACGACGAACCAGCCGACGAGGTGTGAGGGTCGCCTCAGCCTGCCGCTTGAGGTTGAGCAGCTGCCGTCGTTGCATGCCGAAGTGGATCGGGCGCAATAGAAGGGCGAATAGCAGACCGAGGACGTAACGGTCGAAGCCAGCCCTGACCCGGGTGAGGGGGCTTGGGCGTGCTGTCACCATCGCGGCTGTGTCGCTCACCCGCCACGTTGAGGCTCGATCGCGGTGAACACGCACCTGCTGATGTCCACGTTCCGGGTGTGGGTCCTGGAAATCGCGGTCTCCGGCTTCAACTACTTCGTTCTGATGCGGCGCGTGTACGAGCCGCGAGTGGGCGAGCTACGCGCGTACCGGATCGCGATGCTGACGCGGATCGCATACATTTTCCCGTTCGCGTACCTGCTGGTGGCGTGGGCCGACGTCGATACGGTGCCCGAGTTCCTCCTCGCCGGGACCTATTGGCTGCTCATGGTCCTGGCATTCGAGTGGATCGGCAGCTTGACCCCGCTCTGCCGCGATTGCCACCGATCGGCAACGTACCCCGGCATCTGACGGAACATCGCCTACTCCCGCAGCCCGGCCGCTTCGAGGGCTTCCTGCTCGCTGCGGAACATCGTCACCCGCGCGATCTTTCCGTCGATCACCGTGTAGAGGCTGGCGAAGGAGCGATCTACCGGGGCGCCGCTGCCTTTACCGCGTCCGGTCTCGCTCGCGACGGCCAACACCACCCCGGAGCCGAGATCGGTCACCCGGGCCACCTCGAACCGATACTCGGCGAACGCCCCGATCCAGCGGCGCATGAACTCCGCGATGCCCTCACGACCAAAGATCGCTTCCTCATCCCCGCCAGTGCGTGAGACATCCAAGACGGCGTGGGGATCGAAGAACGAGAGGGTGCGCTGTGCGTCCTGCGAGCGGAACGCCCCCAGGTGCGCCCGCACGACCTCGACTGCCTCCTGCGACATCGCCTACTCCGACAGCCCGGCGGCTTCGAGAGCGGATTGCTCGCTGTCGTAGTGCGTGATCCGGCCGATCTTGCCGTTGATCAACGTATAGACCAGCGCCCAGCGACTCTTAAATGGCACCCCGCTTCCCTTCCCCTGTCCCCGCTCGTGCTGCACGACGACGACGTCGTCATTCCCCGCCTCGAGGATCTTGTCGGGCTCAAGGATGTAATCGGTCCAGGTACCCCAGTAGTGGCGGTAGAACTCGATCGCGGCCTGCTTGCCTCGTATCAGCCCAGGACGATCCGGAATAAGCGGCCTTCGCGAGACGTCGACCTCGACGTCCTCGTCCAGCAGGTCGAAGAAGCCCGTTGGATCGCCTAGCCGGTACATGCCCCGGATGATCTCCACGTTCTCCTGCGACATCGCCAGCGCAGTATCTCGCTAGGGGGAGCGCGGCGTTCTTGCGCGGCGCAGTCGGAGAGTGAGCCGGGCGCCAGCCCGAAAAGGAGGTCCGTAACGGCTGCGGACCGGCTCGACCCAGGGGGCCGGAAATCACGAGGGCGGCTTCTGGAGCCGCCCTCGCGTCTGACACGGTCGGATTGCTGTCGGTCGCCGACAGCTTGGAGTGTCAGCTACGACGATCGATCTTGGTGGCGATCCAACCGCCGCTGTTGTGCTTCGCGTGGACCTCGACCTTGAGGCCGGGCTTCAGCGCCGAGAACCCGCTCAGGTGCTCGTACTTGGTCTTGCCGTTGATCGCGAAGCGAATCTTGCCGCGAGACTTCGTATCGACCTTGACGCTCTTGGGGCTGGTCTGCGTCGAGACCACCTTCCCCTTGAAGTCGTCGGTCTTCGACGCCATCGCCGCCGGAACCGCAATCGCCGCCAGGCTAAGCGCCGCGATGAATGCGAGCGCTCCACCCGCCAGCCTTCTCCTGAAACTGCCTCTCATGATCACTCCTTTCGTGGGAGGCTTTGTGTCACGAGGCAGTCTCGATGGAGGCCACCAAGGCGAAACCGAGGCTCGGGCAAGGGTTGGGTTAGGAGATCCCGAACCGAGGCGGGCCGTTCGGATCGCCGAGCTACGGAGCTCGCCGAGTCTGACCGTTGGCCTCCGCCAGCGGGTCCCGCACGACCTGAGCGAGGACCCGGCTACCGTCCGGCCGAATCACGATGCACCCGATCGCGCCGGGGATCAGCGGGGCCAGGCTCCCGACCGCGTGCACGTCGTCGCCGTAGTTGACGAGGAAGGCACCGTCGCCGCCATCGAAGCCGGCACCATCGACGAGTAGCGCCTCGGCGCCATCGTCGAGTGTGGTCCAACTGATTGAGTGCTCGTCGAGGTCAAGCTCGGGAAGCCGGTCGGCGAGCCGGTCGAGCAGCTCAAGGCGGTCGGCGTCACTCATCGTCGTTGGCCCTCAGCAAGAGCAGGTCGCCGTGCAAGCTGTCGATCAGCTCGCGCAGTTCGAGGTCGGGACGTTGGTCCGCAAGCTGCGCGGTGTCGCTGGCGAACTCGATCAGCCGCCGCATCTGGATGCTCTCGGCGACCGACACGGTGATCGTCCGCTGTCATCACTTCGATTCCGGCGCCGGCGTCGGCGGTCGTCGAAGGCTCTCGGGATCGACGTGGCGGACCGTCACTTCCGCGCCGGCCTTCGCCCCTCCATCGAGCCACGCCCTCGACTCGTGGGCCTTGATCCCAAGCCTCTTGATGCAGCCGGCGCAGGCGTGCTTTCGATCATCGGGCCGGTAGGCGATCGAGCCGATCGCCCCGCAGTGCGAGCACCGCTTGTTCCAAGCCTTCGGGGTGAGCCAGTAGTGCCGCCGAGCCCGTGCGGCGTTGCGACTCTTGGTCGTCGTCTTCATCTTCTCCTCCCTGCCGGTGGGGCTTCTGGGTTGGGTAGGGAGGGCTGCGTCTTGTGGAGACACAACCCTCTTTGCCTGACTGCCGTACGGGGCACGGGGTGGTCTAGGCATGGGCGGGCAGTCGGTCGATAGCCGCCACGTCCGTCCCCGCCCGATCGCGCGGGTACAACCTCCGTCCTCGACTGCCTAAGCGTCCGCCCCATCGCATCGGGAAGGGCGCCGTGGTGGACCCGATCGCAACTTCGAGTCCTGGTTCGCGCTGGATTGGGCTCGGCGGGCGCACGCCGTTCGACCGGGCTACCGGGCATCCGCCGGCTACTCGATCGCGGCTCCGCAGAGAGGAATGGACCCCAATTGGACCCCAGGAGCGGGGTCACGAGGAAGGCGTCGGCGGCGGAACCCGCTCCTATGCAGGAGCTTCGAGAGGGTGAGCGAGGGGACTCGAACCCCCGACCGCCTGGACCACAACCAGGAGCTCTACCAGCTGAGCTACGCCCACCGCGTGAGCCCCAATGTAGCGCCGTTACGAGGCGATCGAGCGGATCGCGCACCAGGCGACGTTCATGTCAACCCGCGCGCCGCGGAAAGGCACACCCTCGGCCTCGAGCAGGCGGCGCTGGCGCTCGCCCTTCGCCAATGAGCCGTCGGCTCGGACAACGCGCTGCCATGGAACAGCCGGATCGCGGGCGGCGGCCATAACCGCGCCGGCGAAACGTGGCGCCTCCGGGCAGAGGTCGCCGTAGGTCGCGACGAAGCCGGGTGGGATCGCGCGAACGCGCTCGAGGACGAGCTCGGCGCGGTCGTTGGTGGCGGGGAGCTCAGCCACGCTCGCTCACGCGGAGCAGCCGTTCGGCGCCGGCGACGCGCTCGCGCTCACCGGTCGGGAGCGTGACGTAGACGGCGCCCTCGCGCTCCAGCTGCTCGCCAGGATTCATGAAGGTGATGCCGACCAGGCGCTCGTCCTCGTCGAGCCGCCAGATATGGTCCTCAGGCGACCGCTCGCGCCGGCCGGTCGGCGGGCCGGTGATGCCAACCTCGAGCACGTCGCTGGGGGCGTCGTAGGTCGAGTAGCTGAAGGTATGCCTGCCGATGCGAACCGCCATTAGACAGCACCCCGGGCAGGACTCGAACCTGCGACCTGCTGCTTAGAAGGCAGCTGCTCTATCCAGCTGAGCTACCGGGGCGTGGTCTGATTATGGCCTCGCGGCAAGCGGTTCCGCGCGGGGGGGTCAGTCGGCGGACGGTCGCATAGAGCTCGGCGACTGCGCCGTCGGAGTCCTCCTCGGGCACCGTCTTTACGAAGGTCATGGGCGCTCGCGCTGACCGCCGTGCGCTTGGCCGCCGTCCTCTTGACGGTGCTTGCCTCCGTCCCGCTCCGTCCCGCCGGCCTTCGCCGCCTCGCGCTCGTCGGGACCAGCTGCCCCCGGGTCCTTGATCGCCTTCGCCGCCTCCTTCGCCTTGTCCGAGAGGCTGCCCTTGCTGCTGAAGATGCCCTTGAGCTCCTGGGCGTCCTCCTTGACGCTCTCCGTGCCGCCGCGCTTGTCGACCACCTTCTTCGCCTGGTCGGTGAGCTTCTTGAAGTCCATCGCAAACTCTCCTCGTCGCGTTCAACCCGGACTCTACGCCGTGCGATCGCGCCACGATTCCGACCTATTAATGTGGGAACATGTGTTCGTAGTGGCCTATCCCTCCTACCTCCGTGAGAAGGCTCGCAAGCTGAGGGGCGAGAAGGGTCTGACGATCGACGAGCTCGCCGAGTGCCTCGCCCTTTCACGCTCGACGATCTACTACTGGGTGCGCGACGTGCCAATCGAGCGGGACCACGGATCGCCTGTGGCTCGGGAGGCGCGACGCGCTGCGTCCATGGTGAACAGGGAGAAGCATCGACTGATGCGCGAGGACGCCTACTGGGAAGGACGGAACACTTTCGCGGGGCTAGCCAAGGACTCCACGTTTCGCGACTTCGTGAACCTCTACATAGCTGAGGGCTACAAGCGAAACCGCAACAGGGTCGCGATCTGCAATTCGGATCCCGGCCTCATGCGGCTCGCGCATCGTTGGATGCGCACGCTCGCGACGAACAAGCTCCGGTACGCAGTCCAGTGCCACCGGGATCAGGATCCTGAGTACCTTCAGCGCTTCTGGGCGTTCGCGTTTCCCGGCGTCGACCCAGCCCAGATCCACCTTCAGCCTAAAGTCCAACAGCGGGGAGTTGAAGGGCCGCAATTGGCGATCTCGCTGGGGAGTCTTGACGGTCAGCGCGGACGACACGCATTTCCGGATGCGCCTTGAGGGGTGGATTGATGAGCTTCGGCATCGCTGGTTAGACTCGGCCGACCCCGGGGCGTAGCGAAGCCTGGTCATCGCATTCGGTTTGGGGCCGAAAGATCGCCGGTTCGAATCCGGCCGCCCCGATTGACCGGCCAGCGGGCAGCGCTACTGAGCCGTTGAGGACTTTGGCCGTCGGCCGACCCTGGCCCACGTGACGTAGGGTGCCCCTCGGTGGTACGGCGGGTCACGCTGACGGTTGCGCTTGGCGCGGCGCTCGCCTGCTCGGCCGGCCCGGCATCGGCGGACGCGGCGAAGCGGCTGCCGGTGTCTCACGTCGGGCGCTGGATCACCGACGCCGACGGCCGCGTCGTGATCGTGCACGGCCTCAACATGGTCTACAAGCTCCCGCCCTACTACCCGTCGAAGGCCGGGTTCGGCGCTGACGACGCGGCGTTCCTCGCTCGCAACGGGTTCAACGCGATCCGGCTCGGCGTCATCTACAAGGCGGTCGAGCCGAAGCCGCAATCGGAAGGCAAGCCGTCATACGACGACGCCTACCTCGCCAAGATCGCGCGGACCCAGAAGGTTCTCGCCCGCCACGGGATCTACAGCCTGATCGACTTCCATCAGGACCTGTTCAACGAGAAGTTCCAGGGCGAGGGCTGGCCGGACTGGCAGGTGCAGGACGACGGGCTCGCCAACCCCCGCAACGGGTTCCCGAACAACTACCTGACGAACCCGGCACTCAACGCGGCGTTCGATCACTTCTGGGCCAACGACACGGTCGGCGGCGTGAAGCTGCTCGACGAGTACGCGGCGGCGTGGACACACGTCGCCCGCGTCTTCAAGCCCCAGCCCTCAGTCCTCGGCTACGACATCCTCAATGAGCCATGGCCCGGGAGCGTCTGGCCGACGTGCGCGACCACGGCAGGGTGCCCAGCGTTCGACACCGGGGCGCTTGCCACGATGACCCGCAAGAGCACGAGCGCGATCCGCAAGGTGGACCGTCGCCACATCGTCTGGCAGGAGCCGCACGTCATCTTCAACTTCGGCTCCCCAAGCCACCTGCCAGCGATCGGCTCCAATACGGGCTTCAGCTTCCACGACTACTGCCTCACGGCCGGCGCTCCCGACTGCCCGGCCATGGAGGCCCTGCCGTTCCAGAACGCCGATCGGATGGCGAAGACGACCGGCCGGGCCCTCCTCTTGAGCGAGTTCGGCGCCACCGACGACCTCGCAACCCTGAATCGGATCACGGGCCTCGCGGACGAGCACATGGTCTCGTGGACCGAGTGGGCCTACTGCGGCTGTGGGGACCCGACGACCAGCGGTCCGGGCGACCTCCAGGCGATCGTGCACGACCCGAAGAAGCCGCCGACGGGCTCGAACGTCTTCCGCGACAAGCTCGGAGCGCTCGAGCGGCCCTACCCGCAAGCCGTCGCCGGGACGCCGACGAGCTACTCGTTCGACCCGAGCACCGGCGACTTCCAGCTCAGCTACTCGACCAGGGACCCGGCGGGCAAGCGCCTGTCGCGTTCACTCCCGACCGTCGTCTTCGTGCCGCGAATCCACTACCCGAACGGCTACCGGGTAAAGGTGAAGGGCGCGACCGTCACCTCGAGAGCGGGCGCACAGCTCATGAAGCTGAGGCGCGGCCGGCGGGCGCCCGCCGTGACCTTGCAGGTCACACCGAAGTAATCGCCTGAATGCGGCAACCTCTGCCGAAGCCATGCGGCTCGTACGGATGACACTGGCGGCGTCCGCGCTGATGGCCGGACTCGGCGCCGCGACGGCCTCGGCCGTCGTCACCCAACCTCCCCAGCCGAAGTCGGGACCGGGCGGCTACGCGCACTCAAACGCCGGCTTCCGCGTCAGCTCCGGGGGCGCAGGGTTCAACGCCTGGTACGTCTTCGAGCCGACGAAGCCCCGCCCGGAGAAGGCGCCGCTGGCGATCATCACCCACGGCTACTACGAGTTCGCCGGTTACCAGTCGATGCGCGGGCTCATCGAGCACACCGTGCGCCGTGGCGACGTCGTGATCTACACGCGATGGCAGACCAACGTCGCCAACCCCTGCCCGGGCCCGTTCGACATCGAGCCGTGCATGCGGTCCGAGGTCGCAGGCATAAAGGGTGCCCTGGCCTACCTGCTCGCCGACAGGAGCCGGCGTGTACAGCCAGAGCTCGGCAAGACGAGCTACTTCGGGTTCTCGTTCGGCGGGATCATCACGGCGAACCTCGCAAACCGCTGGAGGTCGCTCCACGTGCCGAAGCCGAGAGCGGTCTTCCTCGACGACCCCGAGGACAGCGGCCTGGCGGGCGAGGGCGAGCCCGCGCTCGACGACTCCCTCGCGGGCATCCCATCGTCGACGCTCTTCCAATGCCACTCCGGTGCCGACGGAGCGGCGGCCGACAATCAGGACTTCTCGACCAGCAGCTGCAACGCCGTCTTCCCGAAGCTGACGAGCACCCCGAAGCGCAACAAGGACCTCGTCCTCACACACACGGACAGCCATGGCAGCCCGGCCCTCTCCTCCGACCACGGCGTCTGCGCGGGGCCCGGACCCATCTTCGCGGTCGACGCCTACGACTGGAACTTCTGCTGGAAGGTCTGGGACGCGCTGCAGGAATGCGCCTACGCCGGCAAATGGTGCGAGTACGCGCTCGGCAACACGCCTGAGCACCGCAACCTCGGCAAGTGGAGCGACGGCGTACCGGTGACCCCGCTGAAGATCCAGGACTCGGCGCCGATCCTGCCCTGATCCCAGCCCGGTAAGCGTGGAGTCTTAGTTCACGACCCGGTACCGGAGGTGCGTCACGGCCGGCGACTCGATCACCCGCGTCTGCTCGAGCCTCGGCGTGTCACCCCCGGGGCCGTCGAACAGCCGCGTGCCGCCGCCGAGCAGCACCGGCGCCACATCGAGCTGGATCTCGTCGAGCAGGCCGGCGCGCAGGTACTGCTGGATGGCCTCGGCGCCGCCGGCGATCGCCACGTCCTTCTCGCCGGCAGCCTCGCGCGCCGCCGCCAGCGCCGACTCGATCCCGTCGGTGACGAATTGGAACGTCGTCCCGCCCTGCTTCTCGAGCGGCTCGCGCTCGTGATGCGTAAGGACGAACACAGGATGGTGGAAGGGCGGGTCGTCGCCCCACCACGCATCGGCGTTCGGGTCGTCCCCCCACGGGCCCTCCCCGCCGCTGAACATCTTCCGCCCCATCACTGTTGCCCCGGTTCTGGTGATGCCTTCTTGCGACGATGTCCGAGTCGGCGCTGCTCCTCGCCACCCGACTCGCCGTGCGCCTCGCGCCACGCCTGAGCGGCGAACGCCCACTCGTGGAGCTGCTCGCCGCCCACGCCGAGCGGGTCGTCGAGCGAGGGGTTCGGTCCCGCGACGAAACCGTCGAGCGAGACCGAGATGTCGGCGAAGACCGCGCCCATGCTCAGGCTTCCTCGAGGCTCGGCGGCAGCCCGAAGCGCTCGAAGAACGCTTCGTGGCGGCGGTCGTCGGCCGGCTGCTCGGGCCAGCGCTCGTAGGCCGTGCGCTCGGTCGGTGCGATCGAGCGTGTGACGAACGCCGTGACATCGCTGATCTTCTCGCCGCGCAGGGTCAACACGTTGAGCGCGAACGGGAGGTACTCGCCCGCGTCGTCGTCCCAGCTGTAGAAGCCGAGGGCCGGCTGGCCGTTCGCGGTCGTCTCGATGTAGCGCCAGCGCCAGTTCCCGGAGAGGGGCCAGCCCGCGAGGAAGGTCCGCAGTCCCTCGTGGCCCGAGAACCAGCTCGCGAGCGGCGGCATCGCGAACGCGACGTCCTCGGTGAGCCGCGCAACGACCGCGTCGACGTCGCCCCGCTGCCAGGCGTCCACGTAGCCGTCGACGACCTCGCGGAGCCCGTCGTCGCCGAGCGACCGGGCCGTCTCCTGCTGGCTCTGGTCGGGCAGCTTCTCGTCGACGGCCTTGCGCGCGCGCTGGAGCGCGCTGTTCACCGCCGGAACGGTGGTGTCGAGCGTCTCCGCGACCTCCTTCGCCGAGAAGCCGAGCACCTCGCGAAGGATGAGCGCCGCACGCTGCTGCGCCGGCAGGAACTGGAGCGCCGCGATGAACGCCAGCTCCACCGCCTCGCGCTGCTCGTAGGTCGCCTCGGGCGCCGCGTAGCCGTCCTCGACGCCGAGGATCTCATCGGGATACGGCTCCACCCACACCGACTCCACGAGCGGCTCCCCGGGCCCGTCGTGAGGATCGGTCGCCGGCCCGTAGTCGATCGGCAGCACGCGCTTGGGCCGCTTGCCGATCGTGTCGAGGCAGGTGTTCGTCGCGATCCGGTAGAGCCACGCGCGAAGCGCCGTGCGGTCCTCCACCCGCGCGAGGCCCTTCCAGGCACGAAGGAGCGCCTCCTGCAGCGCGTCCTCGGCGTCGTGGAGCGAGCCGAGCATGCGGTAGCAGTGGGCGTGGAGCTCGCCGCGGCGAGGCTCGACGAGCTGCGCGAACGCAGCCTCGTCGCCCCCGCGAGCGCGCTCGAAGAGCGCGGGCTCGGGCGCGGTCGTTCCGGTGGACGCGGACGTCATCTCCACCAGGTTAGACCGACGCCCCGCCCCGGACTCATCGATGCCCGATGAGTTTTCGCGACCGCGGCGGTCAAAGGAGATAGATGCAGACGCCTCCCCCCGCGAGCCCGGTGGTGCACCTCGAGCTCCACACCAGCGACCTCTCACGAGCCTGCGGCTTCTACGCGCGCCTCTTCGGGTGGCGGGCCGAGCGGCTGGAGCTCGAATCCGGCGCCTACGAGACTCTCGGGCTCGGTGAGCGCCTCGATGGCGGCGTCGTGGAATGCGCGACGAGGAGCGCACTCTGGCTCCCCTACGTCGAGGTCGACAACGCGCACCGGGTCACGGATCGCGCGCGCAGCATGGGCGCGGACGTGCTCCTGGAACCACGCGAGGGCCCGGCGGGCTGGCGCAGCGTCATCGCGTCAGCAGCCGGGGGTGAGATCGCCCTCTGGCAGCCAAAGGAGCGGTAGCTACGATCGATTTGATGCCCGATCGCCTCCACTTCACCGAGTCCGACGAGGCGAACGAGCTGATCGCCACCGATCCGATGGCCCTGCTGATCGGCTTCGCCCTTGACCAGCAGGTGAGCGTGCAGAAGGCGTTCTCCGGGCCGCTCGCGATCAAGGAGCGCTTCGGCTCGCTCGACGCCAATGCGCTCGCCGTCGCCGACCTCGAGCCGATCTTCCGGGAGAAGCCGGCGATCCACAGGTTTCCGGGCGCGATGGCCGAGCGCGTGAGGGCACTCGCTGAGACCATCCGCGACCGCTTCGGCGGCGACGCGGAGCGTGTGTGGACCGACGCCTCAAGCGCCGGGGAGCTCGAGGGGAACATCCGCTCGCTCCCCGGCTTCGGCGACATGAAGGTCAAGGCGCTCGGCGCCGTGCTCGCCAAGCGCTTCGGCGTCAAGGCTGCGGCAGGGCTCGTGCCGCCCCACCCCACCCTCGGCGACGTCGATTCGCCGCAGGCTCTCGTGGACTACCAGGAGGCGAAGCGCGTCCACAAGGCGGAGTGGTCGAAGGCGAAGGCCGGCGCCTGACGACGGACCGATGAGTTCTCGATCCGCCGCCCGTCTTACTGGGTGACGGCTCGAATACGCAAAGCAAAGGCAGGAGGAGAAACGTGACACCCGATACGACGAACGATCGCCGCCGCTGGCTCGCCCTCTACGTGCTCTGCACGGGCATGCTCATGATCGTCCTCGACGCGACGGTCGTGAACGTCGCCCTGCCGACCATCCAGCACGATCTCGGCTTCTCCCAGTCGAACCTGGCCTGGGTGGTCAACGCCTACCTGATCGCCTTCGGCGGCCTGCTCCTCCTCGCCGGACGGCTCGGCGACCTGATCGGGCAGCGCCGCGTGTTCCTGATCGGGCTCGGGATCTTCACGACGGCCTCGCTCGTCTGCGCAACGGCCGAGAGCCAGGCCCTTCTCATCGGCGCCCGCTTCATCCAGGGCATCGGCGGCGCGCTCACGTCGGCCGTGATCCTCGGGATGATCGTGACGATGTTCCCGGAGCGCCGGGAGCAGGCGAAGGCGATCGGCGTCTTCAGCTTCGTCGCCTCGGCGGGCGGCTCGATCGGCCTCATCGCCGGCGGCGTGATCACGCAGACCATCAACTGGCACTGGATCTTCTTCATCAACCTGCCGATCGGGCTCATCACCGCGTTCCTCGCAACGCGGCTCGTTCCCGCGCGCGACGGTCTCGGCCTGCGGGCCGGCGCCGACATCTTCGGCGCGGCGCTCCTGACCGGCGGGCTGATGCTCGGCGTCTACAACATCCTCCAGGTCCCCACGGAGGGCTGGGGCTCGAGTCAGACGCTCGTGCTCGGCGCCGCGTCGCTTCTGCTCGTCGCCGCGTTCGTCGTCCGCCAGGCGAGGATCAAGAACCCGCTCATGCCGCTGCGGCTCTTCCGCTCGCGGAACGTCGCCGGCGCCAACGTCGTCCAGTCCCTCGTGGTCGCCGGGATGTTCGGGATGTTCTTCCTCGGCGCCCTGTACATGCAGAAGATCCTCGGCTACGACGCCCTCCAGGTGGGGCTCGCGTTCCTGCCGGCGACGATCGTGATGGGGACGATGTCGATCGGCCTCTCCGAGCGCCTCATCATGCGCTTCGGCCCGCGCCGGACGCTTCTGCCGGGCGTGGCGCTGATCGGCGTCGGCCTGCTCTGGTTCGCGCGAACCCCGGTGCACGGCACCTACGTCACCGACCTGATGCCCGCGATGATCCTCATCGGCTTCGGCGTTGGCACGGCGTTCCCGTCGCTGATGACCCTCGCGATGTCGGGCGCGACGCCAAGCGACTCCGGGCTCGCCTCCGGGCTCGTGAACACGAGCCTGCAGGTCGGCGGGGCAATCGGGCTCGCCGTGCTCGCCACGCTCGCGAGCGAGCGGACGAGCAGCCAGCTCGCGTCGGGCGCCTCGCAGGACGCCGCGCTCAACTCGGGCTACCACCTCGCATACTTGATCGGCGCAGCGCTCGTCGCGGTCGCGCTGACGGTGGCGATCACGGTCCTCCGCTCGCCGCAACCGTCCGAGCATCCCCAACAGGCCGAGGGTCACGAGGGCGCGCAGCGCGAGGCCGCCTACTCGGAGGCCGCGTAGAAGCGCTGAAACCCGCCGTCGCGGCGGCCGGGCTCGGCTACGGTTAGCCGATGAAGCGCGACGCCGCGCTGGAGTCGGTCTTCGGGCCGGTGCGGCCGCCGACGACGTTCGAGGAGACCGTCGAGCGCCTCGGGACCGCGATCCGCCTCGGGCTTCTGCCGGCTGGTACCCAGCTTCCACCCGAGCGGACGCTCGCCGAGCAGCTCAAGATCTCCCGCTCGACGCTCCGGCAGGCGCTGACGACCCTCGTCCAAAGCGGGCACCTCGTTTCGCTACGCGGACGGAGCGGCGGCACGTTCGTCACTGCCGAGCCGCCCCTCGCCGAGCGTGGTGGCGCGACCCTCGGCGACGCGGCGTGGGCCGCGCTCGACTACCGAGTCGCGATCGAGCTCGGCTCCGTCGCGCTCGCGATCGAACGCGCCAGCCCCCGCGACCTGGATGAGCTCGACGGGCTCGTGGATCGCATGGCCGAGGCGAGCGGGTTCGAGCGCTACCGTCGGGCCGACATGCGGTTCCACATCGGAATTGCGGAGGCCGCCCGATCCCCCAGACTCGTTGCCGCGATGACAGAAGTGCAGGGGCAGATGAGCGACCTCATCGCCCTCATCGCTCACCCCGAGCAGGTCCTCACGCGCTCGAACGACCAGCACCGAAGGCTCGTGGCGCTGCTGCGGCGCGGTGACCGCGCGCGCGCCGCGCGGCTGATGCGCCAGCACATCGAGGGGACCGAGCATATCCTCGCCGGGCTGCTTCCGCGCGCGGAGTGAGCGCCGATCAGAGCTCGGCGGCCCGCTCGACGAACGTGCGCCATGCCTCGTGCTCGCGCCGCCGCCACTCGTCGTCGCGTGCGGGCTCGGTCCGCTCGCCGGCCGGCACCCGCTCCGCGATCTCCTCGGTCGACTCCCAAAGCCCGGCTCCCACAGCGGCCAGCGCTGCCGCGCCGGCGGCCGTCGCATCGACGGCGCCCGGCTGCACGGCGACGCCGGCGGCGTCCGCCTGGAGCTGCAAGAGCGTCGCGTCGCGGGTGAGGCCGCCGTCCACCCGCAGCACTTCAACCGGCGCCGTCTCGCGGACGGCCGCCAGCACGTCTGCGACCCGCCAGGCGATCGCCTCGAGCGCGGCCCGCGCCAAATGCGCCGGTCGCGAGCCCGACGTCAGGCCGGCGATGACACGCCCGTGCCTCCGACTTCCACCACGGCGCCCCGACTCCGGCGAGGGCAGGAAGCACCCGCACCCCGCCCGCGTCCGCGACCTCGGCGGCCATCGCCGCGAGCTCCGGCGGGGCGCTCGCGAGACCCATTTCTCGCGACAGCCACTCGAGCAGCGCGCCGGCCGTGAACACACCGCCGTCGATCGCCCACTCCACTCGGCCATCGACGCGCCACGCGACAGTCGGCAGCAACCCGCCTCCCGGGTGGGGGCGCTCGTCCCCGGCGTGAGCAAGGACGAACACGCCAGTCCCGTAGGTGGCCTTCACGAGGCCCGGCTTCACGCATCCCGCGCCGGCGAGCGCCGCCTGCTGATCGACGCATCGAGCCCGCAGCGGCAACTCCACCGGCCAGTCCGGGTGCTTCAGCGTGCCCAGCTCGCCCGCGGTGTCCTCAATCCGAGGGAGCGCCGGCGCCGGGACGCCGAAGATCTCGAGCAGCGCCGGGTCCCAATCCGGCGCTCCCAGCTGGGTGCGCGACGCCGTCGAGGGGTCGGTGGCAAAGCCCGCGCCAAGCCGGTCGCAGAGGAACGAGTCGACCGTGCCGAGCCGGGCGGTTCCCGCCTCGACCGCGCTCGCGACCCCGTTGTCGTGCTCGAGGAGCCATGCCAGCTTCCCGGCGGAGAAGTAGGGGTCGAGCGGCATGCCGCTGCGCTGGCGAATCTCCTCCGCGCGATTCTGAGCCTCCAGCCGATCCAGCACCTGCTGCGAGCGCTTGTCCTGCCACGTCACGATCGGCGTCAAGGGCGTGCCCGTCTCCGCATCCCAGGCGAGCACCGACTCGCCCTGATGGTCGAGCCCGCAGGCGGTCACCTGGGCGCCGCCGGCGAGCAGTTCGCCGACCGCCGCCACCACGGCGGCCAGCACCTCCTCCGGGTCCTGCTCGACCCATCCCGGCTGCGGATGGGAAAGGGCCTTCTCGCGACGCGCCTCCGCCCGCGGGCGCAGCTCGCCGTCGTAGAGCACCGCCTTCACGGCCGAGGTGCCCTCGTCGATGCCCAGCAGCGTGCTCATACCGACCTCCTGTAATCCGCGGTTCGCCGCCACCACGGAGCGGGTTGCTCCACTGGACCCCGACGCTCGAGGGGCTCCTCCTCGCCCATTTGCAGCCCGAGGCTCCGCGCGATCCCGACGACTCGCTCGGCGATCGCTAGCGACGCCGTGAGCCCCGTGGAGCGAATCGCCGCCACGTTCACGAGCCCCTCGCAGGCCCGCGAAGGGCCGATCACGTAGTTGGCGCCCGCGCGCCCGGCGGGTCGCAGGCCCGCGTACGACGCGATCGGGTCCGCGTCGTGCAGCTCCGGCATCATCGCCGCCGCCTTCGGCAGGATCTCGCCCCTCGCTCCGGGGCGCACCGTCCAATCGCCGCGGTCCTCCTGGTCGTGCGCGGTCGGGCCTGCGACGACCTTGCCGTCGACCGTCGGAAAGACGAGCACGCCCTTGGTGCCCTTCTCCGGCACCGGCAGGAGGATTCGGGCGAGGGGCCCGCCGCCGGGCGGGTCGAAGACGAGGAACTCGCCCTTGCGGGGGTAGACGTCGAAGGAGTCATCGCCCGCGGACCGGGCCACTTCGCCGGCGCCGAGGCCGGCGCAGTTGACGGCGATGAAGCAGCCGAGGCTCTCCCCCGCTTCACCCCTCAAAACGAGGCCGGCGTCGCCGCGCCGGACGGCGGCGACCTTGAACGCCGTCAGAAGCTCGGCTCCGAGGCGTCGCGCCGCCCGGGCGAGACCGAGCGTGAACGCCACCGGGTCCGTCACGGACTCGCCCGGGACGTCGAGGGAGCCGTCGTCGCCGAGCGACGCCTCCACCCCGTTCTGGCGCGCGTTCTCGGCCAGGGCCGCAACCGCCTCCCGCTGGCGCTCGCCGGAAGGGCGCATGGCGGCGCCGCAGCGAATTACCGGCATGCCCAGGGCGTCGAGCATCGGGTCCCGGAGCTCTGCCGCGCGGAGGATGAGCTCGGTCTCCAGCTCTCCGGGCGCGGAGTCGAATCCCGTGTGGAGGATGCCCGAGTTCGTCCCACTGGCAGCGAGCCCGGGCTCCGCCTCAGCCTCGAGGACGGCCACGGACGCGCCTCGTCTCGCGAGCGCCAGGGCGGTCGCACATCCGACGACGCCCGCGCCGATGATGGCTACCTCGGTATCCATAAACACCGGCATTGACATGGATCCGCAGGGAGCGGTATGGTCGCGGCATCCATAGGTTGGATCATCACACCATTTCAGTGATGGGGCTACTCATCCCACTCGGAGGAGGAGGTACGACGTGCCGGATGTGACGGAGGGCGAAGGAAGCGGCGACGCACCGTCGAGGAGTTCCCGGCAGGCGATCAGACGGTTGCCGAGGACGAGCGCCGGCTCCACGAGATGGGCTACAGGCAGGAGCTTTCGCGCGGCTGGAGTGCTTTCACCAACTTCGCGATCTCGTTCACGATCATCTCCGTCCTCGCAGGCACCTTCACCGGCTTCGGCCAGGCCTGGCTCTACGGCGGCCCGATCGGGGCGTCGATCGGCTGGCCAGTGATCTGCGCGTTCGTCCTGCTGGTCGCCCTGTCGATGGCGGAGCTGACGTCGGCCTTTCCCACCGCCGGCGGGCCATACTGGTGGGCCGCGAGGCTCGGCGGCCCGGGCTGGAGCTGGTTCACCGGCTGGTTCAACATCGTCGGCCTGATCGGCATCGTCGCCTCGGTGGCCTACGGGGCGGCGAGCTTCCTCTACGCGCTGCTCGGCCTCTACGGGGTCAACGTCCTCGGCGTCAACTTCGGCGACACCTCGCACGTTCTCTCCGAGACCTTCCTGCTCTTCCTGATCATCCTGCTGCTCTACACGATCGTCAACATCTTCGTCGACCGCTTCCTGGCGATTCATGAACAACGTCTCGGTCGGCTGGCACGTCCTCGGTGTCCTGGTAATCATCGGGATCCTTGTCTTCGTTCCGTCGGATCACCAGAGCGCGAGCTTCGTGTTCGGGCACCGGATCAACGAAACCGGCTTCAACGGCGGTTCGACGTCCGGGCTCCCGTTCTGGTTCCTCGTCCTGCCGATCGGGTTCCTGCTCACGATGTACACGCAGACCGGCTACGACGCGTCGGCTCATACCGCCGAGGAGACCCGCGGCGCCGCGATCGGCGCGGCCCAGGGGGTCTGGCGCTCGGTCTTCTTCTCGGCGATATTCGGCTGGTTCGTGCTTCTGGCCTTCCTCTTCGCGGCCACGCACGTCGACTACATCACGGCCAACGGCGGCGGCTCGATTCCGATCTTCACGAGCTCGCTGGATCCCTGGGCGGCGAAGCTCGTGATCCTCATCGCCACGGTGGGTCAGCTCTTCTGTGGAGCTGCCGGACTCACCAGCGCATCGCGCACCTGGTACGCGTTCTCGCGCGACAGGGCGATGCCGGGCTGGTGGCTCTTCCGGCGAATCAACCGCGATCGCGTGCCGTTCAACGCCGTTATCGCGGTATCGATCGCCTCGCTCGCAATCAGATGCCGGCGCTGTTCGGCAACAAGGCCGGCTTCCCGTTCGCGTTCTTCGCGCTCACGGGCATCTGCACGGTCGGCCTGTACATCGCCTACACGATCCCGGTGTACCTGCGGCTTCGCAAGGGCGACAGCTTCGAGCCCGGTCCGTGGACCCTGGGCAAGAAGTACCGGCTGGTGAACATCGGCGCGCTGTTTTTCGTCGTCATTTGCGTGATCGCCCTCGACTTGCCGTTCACGAACGCCGGCGTGCCGTGGAACAGCAACTTCGACGCAACCGCCCTGAACTACACACCGCTCGTCCTGATCGTCGGGATCCTGGTCGCGATCTGGTGGGCGGTCGACGCGAAGAACCGCTACACCGGCCCGGTCCGCACTCTCGAGGAGGACGAGGTGACCGCTGATTGATGCCGCGATGAGCGCCGAGCGACCTGGCGGGCCCGGCGGCACCGCCGGGATGCTCTCCCTCGACGAGCTGCGGACGGAGGCTGAGCAGGGGACGATCGACAACGTCGTCACCGCCTTCACCGACATGCAGGGGCGGCTCGTCGGCAAGCGGATCCAGATCGAGTACTTCCTCGATGAGGTCACCGACCACGGCGTCGAGGGTTGCAACTACCTGCTCGCCCTCGACATGGAGATGGAGCCGCTTCCCGGCTACGAGATGGCGAATTGGGAGGGCGGCTACGGCGACTTCGCGATCGTGCCCGACATGGCGACGCTGCGGCGGATCCCGTGGCTGGATCGCACGGCGATGGTCCTCTGCGACATCGCCAACCACGACGGCTCCCCCACCGTCGCCTCGCCCCGCCAGGTCCTGATCGCCCAGTACGAGCGGGCGGCCGATATGGGGTACACGCCGTACATGGCCTCCGAGCTCGAGTTCTTCCTCTTCAAGGAGACCTACGCCGAGGCCCACGAGAAGGGCTACGAGAACCTGACGCCCGACGATCCCCTACATCCTCGACTACCACGTCCTCGCGACGACGATGGACGAGGCCTACCTCGGCCCGATCCGCCGCGGCATGCAGGCGGCCGGGATCCCGATCGAGTTCTCGAAGGGCGAGGCCTGGTACGGGCAGCACGAGGTGAACTTCCGCTACGCCGACGCGGTCAGCTCGGCCGACCGCCACACGATCTACAAGAACGGGGTCAAGGAGATCGCCTTCCTCAACGGGATCTCCGCGACGTTCATGGCGAAGACTTCGGAGAAGGACATCGGGAGCTCCTGCCATGTCCACTCGAGCCTCGTCGGTAGCGACGGCAAGAGCGTCTTCGTGGACGGCGAGGAGGAGACGGACCTTTTCCGCAGCTACCTCGGCGGACTGCGAAACCGCATCCGCGACCTGGCGCTGTTCATCGCGCCATCGATCAACTCCTACAAGCGCTTCTCGGCCGAGAGCTGGGCGCCGACGTCGATCTCCTGGGGTCGCGACAACCGCACCTGCGGCTTCCGGATCGTCGGCCACGGGCAGTCGCGGCGGGTGGAGTGCCGCATCCCCGGCGCCGACGCCAACCCGTACCTCGCCTTCGCGGCGCTGCTCGCCGCCGGCCTCGACGGGATCGAGAACGGGACCGACCCGGGCCGCGAGCTCAAAGGCAATGCCTACGAGCGGGCAAGGCCGAGCCGTTCCCATCCTCGCTGCGCGAGGCGCGTCGACAATTGGGAGGCGAGCGACTTCGCCCGCCAGGCGTTCGGCGACGCGGTTCACAAGCACTACCTGAACTACGGCCGCACCGAGCAGCGGCTGTTCGACGAGACCGTCACCGACTACGAGCGGCGGCGGATGTTCGAACGCGGTTGAGCGCCCCCGCGGTCGGGATCTGCGCCGCGATCGACCGGGTCGTCCGGGGGCCGTGGGACGAGGAGGTCGGCTTCATCCAGCGGACGTACGTCGACGCGGTGCAGCGCGCCGGCGCCATCGCGCTGGTCTTGCCGCCCGACGAGACCGCGCTGTGAGTGCCCGACGCATGGCTCGATCGGGTCGACGCCCTGCTGCTCGCGGGCGGCGCCGACATCGACCCGGGCTCCTACGGCGCCGCGCGCGCCCCGAGACCGTCGGCACCTGGCCCGAGCGCGACCGGTTCGAGCTGGCGCTCGCGCGGCGGGCGCTCGAGCGCGAGCTGCCCGGTCCTCGGGATCTGCCGCGGGATGCAGCTCCTGAACGTCGCCCGCGGAGGCACCCTCGTCCAGCACCTGCCCGACATGCTCGGGCACGAGGGCCACCGCGACGACGCCCGGGCGTCTTCGACGAGCACGAGGTCCGGCTCGAGCCGGGCTCGCTGGCGGCGCGGGCGGCGGGGGGCGAGCGCACCGCGGTGAAGTCGCATCACCACCAGGGCATCGGAGCGGCTCGGGGAGGGCCTCGTCGCTACGGGCTGGTCCAGTCGACGACGACGTCGTCGAGGCGATCGAGATTCCCGGACCGCCACGCCTACGCGCTCGGCGTCCTCTGGCATCCGGAGGAGGACGGGGAAAGCCGCGGTGATCGCGTCGCTCGTGGACGCGGCGCGAGCGGAGGTGGCGCGCGTGATCGAGGTCTACGAGCCCGCGACCGAGGCGCTGCTCGCCGAGCTCCCCGACGCTGGGGTCGAGGAGGTCGACGCCGCGGTCGAGCACGCGAAGCGGGCGTTCACGAGCTGGCGGGCCATCGCCCCGGCGGAGCGATCGCAGGTCATTCACCGCCTCGCCGATGCGCTCGCCGAGCGCATCGAGGACCTCGCGACGCTCGAGGCCCGGAACGCGGGCAAGCCGATCGCCGACGCGCGCGGCGAGATGGGAATGGTCGTCGCCACCTTCCGCTACTACGCGGGGGCGCCCGAGCGCCTCCTCGGCCACACGATCCCGGTCGCGGGCGGGGTCGACATGACGTTCCGCGAGCCGCTGGGCGTCGTCGGGCTGATCGTGCCCTGGAACTTCCCGCTGGTGATCGCCTCGTGGAAGGTCGCGCCGGCGCTCGCCGCGGGCAACACGGTCGTCCTGAAGCCGGCGGCTCTGACGCCGCTGACGGCGCTCGAGCTCGAGCACATCGCCCTCGACGCCGGGCTGCCGGAGGGTGTGCTCAACGTGGTGGCGGGGCCCGGGAAGCGTCTGCGGGCAGCGGCTCGTCGACCACCCCGACGTCGCGAAGATCGCCTTCACCGGCTCGACCGAGGTCGGGCGCGGGATCGCCGCGGGCGCCGCCGCGACGATCAAGCGGGTGACCCTCGAGCTCGGCGGCAAGTCGGCGAACGTGGTCTTCGCCGACGCCGACCTCGAGGCGGCCGCCGCGGCGGCGCCGATGGCCGTGTTCGCGAACGCCGGCCAGGACTGCTGCGCCCGCTCGCGGATCCTGGTCGAGCGCTCCGCCCTCGATGACTTCATGGCAGCGCTCGAGCGCGAGGTCACCTCGATTCGGGTCGGCGACCCGCTCGACGAGCGAACGCAGATGGGCCCGCTGATCTCGGCCGAGCGGCTCGAGGAGGTCGGCTCCTACGTCGACGACGGCGCGCCGGTCGCGTTTCGCGGCGAGGCGCCGGACGGTCCCGGGCTACTGGTTCCCGCCGACCGTGCTCGCCCCGGTCTCGAACGACGACCGGGCCGCGCGCGAGGAGATCTTCGGCCCCGTCGCCTGCGTGATCCCGTTCGACGGCGAGGCGGAGGCGGTCGCGATCGCGAACGACACGATCTACGGCCTCTCGGGCTCGGTCTGGACACGGGACGGCGCGAAGGCGATGCGCGTCGCGCGCGCGATCGACACCGGCGTGATCTCGATCAACTCGAACACCTCGGTGCGCGTCTCGACGCCATTCGGCGGCTTCAAGCAGTCGGGCGTGGGCCGCGAGCTGGGCCCCGACGCCCTAGAGCACTACACCGAGGTCAAGAACGTCTACGTGGCGACGGAGGAGGCCTAGATGGCGGGGCGGCTGGAGGGCAAGGTCTGCGTGATCACCGGCGCGGCGAGCGGCATCGGCGCCGACCGCGGCGCGCCTCTTCGCCACCGAGGGCGCGAAGGTCGTGGGCGTCGACCTCGCCGACGGTGCCGAGGGCGACGTGACCATCGCGGCCGACGTCAGCGACGAGGAGCAGGTCAAGGCGATGTACGAGCGCGCCCGCGACGAGCTCGGGCGCATCGACGTGCTCTTCAACAACGCCGGCATCAACCCGACCGACGACACATCGGTGCTCGAGACCACGCTCGAGGCCTGGGAGCGGGTCCAGGACGTGAACCTGCGGAGCGTGTTCCTCTGCTGCAAGCACGGCATCCCGCACCTCCTCCAGGCCGGCGGCGGCTCGGTCATCAACACCGCGTCGTTCGTCGCCGTGATGGGCGCCGCGGTCTCGCAGATCTCCTACACGGCGTCCAAGGGCGGCGTCCTCGCCCTCTCGCGCGAGCTGGGCGTGGAGTTCGCCCGCCGGCGCGTGCGGGTGAACGCCCTCTGCCCCGGCCCCGTCAACACCCCGCTCCTCCAGGAGCTCTTCGCAAGCGATCCCGAGAAGGCCGCGCGCCGCCTGGTCCACCTGCCGATGGGCCGCTTCGCGGAAGCTGAGGAGATCGCCCGCGCCGCGCTCTTCCTCGCGAGCGACGAGAGCTCGTACGTCACCGCCTCGACGTTCCTCGTCGACGGGGGCCTCTCGGCCGCCTACGTCACGCCCGAGTAGGCGTCACCCGTCCTCGAGGTCGCGGCGAAACGACTCCGCGGACTGGACCACCGCGCCGAGGAAGCGCGCCTGGTCGGCCAGGGCGTGGTCCGAGCGTGACAACGCGGACGTCGGTCGGCGCCTCGTCGGCCCGCAGGCGGCGAATGATCTCGTTGTCGGCGGAGTTGGGGCCCGCGCGGCGCGCGTGGGCGACCTCGACGATGGGGATCTGATCGGCGGCCTCGGCGGGTGCTCGAAGACGACCGTGACGTCGTCGCCCTCCCTCGCCACCCAGCGCTCGAGCTCGTCGACCAGGCGCACCATCGCCGCGTGGCGGTCCTTCCACCACCCGTCGGGCCGGGTGCCGATCACGTTCATCCCGTCGACGATCCAGCGCATGGCTACTTCGAGCCGCTTGCGGCGAGGTCGAGAAACCGCTCGCAGATGCCGGCGCCGAGGGCGTTCGAGGCCTCGATCCTCTCCTCGACCTCCGCGATGAGCGCCTTCGGGTCGACGCCGATTCGGACCGCGTCGGGATCGGTGCGGTAGTCGCGGATCCATCGCTCCGCGTCGTCCCGGGTCACCTCGGCGTGGAACTGGATGCCCCAGGCGCGCTGTCCCACGCGGTAGGCCCCGGGACGGCCGTCGCTCGTGGCGAGCAAGGTGGCGTCAGCGGGAGGCGCGGATTCGTAGCTGTGCCACTGGAAGGCAACGAACGAGGGAGCGATCGGGGCGAGCAGCGGATCCTCCCGGCCCGCCTCGGTCACCCTGATCTCCCGCCAGCCGATCTCCGGCTCCGTGCGAGGCGCCTCGCCGCCCGCCGCCTGCGCCAGGAGCTCGGAGCCCAGGCAGACGGCGAGGATCGGCATCTCGGCCTCGAGAAGGTCGGCGAGGAGGGACCGCTCGGCGGCAAGCCAGGGATGCTCGGCGTCCTGATCAGGGTTGACCGCCGCGCCGAAGACCAGCACGGCGTCGTGCTCGAACGCGTCGTCGGGGGGCGGCTGGGTGGGCGGGCTCCACATGCTGAGGGCCCAGCCACGTTCCTCGATCGCATCGGCGAACACGCCTGGGCCGGCGTCGGCCTGGTGGACGATCGCGAGCGCTCGCATCGGCGTGCAGTTTCGACGATCGACGCTGCTGACGCTCAGCGCGACTTGATGCCCGCCCACCAATCGCTGTCGCCACCGTGGTGGGTGTAGGTCGCGGCGATGTCCAGGCGGTTGGCGTTGCCGAGGTCGTCCGGGAGGCGGAACCGAAGCGTCCCCGGACGACCGGGCACTCGGCGAGCGGTGGCGGAGGGGGCCACGGGCGTGGAAGTCGTGCCGCGTGGCGTGGAGCAGGGTGACGTGCGCGCGATGGATCGCCCGATCGCCGGTTCGGAGCAGAACCCGCGTCGCCCGGCGCGACGGAGAGCCGGCCCTTGACGCGGAGCGGATAGGCGTAGTCGGCGCACATGCCGGAATGGCGGCTGACGACGCAGTAACTGCCCTGCGAGGCGACGACGCTCGCACCCCCCGCTGCGACGATCAGCGGCCTGGGCCGCTTCCCCTCGCTGACCCGAGAAGCGGCCCACGCAGGAGCCGAGGCGAGAGGCGAGGAGCACCGCAGCGCCGCGGCGAGCCCGTGCGAGCGCCCTGTCCCTGCCCTCATCGACCTGCATCGTCCCACCTACTACGCGATGGCCCGCCATCCATCACACGTAGGCTTGCGCCATGGCCGAGGTCAAACCACTCCAGGCGCTCCACTACAACCTCGCCGCCATCGGGTCGCTGTCGGACGTCGTCGCGCCGCCCTACGACGTGATCGACGCCGATATGCGCAGCGAGCTCGTCTCGCGCTCGCCCTTCAACGCCGTCGAGCTCGACTTGCCGCAGGCGCCCGAGGGCGCGGACCCATACGAGCACGCCGGCGAGACGCTCGAGGGGTGGACGCTCCAGGGCATCCTCGCGCGCGACCGCGCGCCGGCCCTCTGGGCCCTGGAGCAGGACTACACCGGCCCCGACGGGGTGGCTGCGCACCCGCCGCGGGATCCTCTGCCGCGTCCGGGTGACCGACTACGGCCCCGGTCTCATCCGTCCCCACGAGCGCACGCAGCCGGGGCCGAAGGAGGACCGCCTGCGGCTGACCCGCGCCACGCGCCACAACCTCTCGCCGATCTTCTCGCTCCACGAGGGCGACGCCTGGCAGCACGTCGCAGCGCCGCGGCGGCCGGACCACCCTGGGCCGAGGCCACCGACGCCGACGGGATCGTGAACCGCGTCTGGCGGGTCGAGGATCCCGCCGCCCACGCCGCCGTCGTGGCCGAGCTCGGTGATCGCGAGCTCCTCATCGCCGACGGCCATCACCGCTACGAGACGGCGCGCACCTACGCCGACGAGATCGGCGGCGACGGAGATCACCAACACACCCTCATGTCGCTGACCTCGCTGGGCGACCCCGGTCTCACGATCTTCGGCTACCACCGCCTGCTGACCGAGCTGGACGAGGCCGATCGCCGGGAAACCCTGGTCCGCACGGCCCACGAGCACTTCGACGTCGAGGAGGTCCCGCTTGGCGAGGTCGACCCCGCCGGCGAGGAGGGGGTCGGGGTGTTCGGCTACGCGGATGCGGCCTTCGACACCGGGTTCCGCCTCCGCCTGCGCGACGCGGCGGCGATGGAAGCGGCCCTGCCCGATCGCTCCAAGGCCTACCGCGAGCTCGACGCCGCCATCCTGGAGGCGATCTTCCTGCGGGGGGCGCTCGGGATGAGCGAGGCCGACGTCGAGGCCAAGAAGGGACTTGCATACACGGCTTCCGCCGACGCGGCGAGGGCGGCGCTCGGCGAGCGGGCGGGCGCAGCGTTCTTCATGCGCCCGACTCCCGTGGAGCAGGTACGGGCCGTGGCGGCGGCGGGCGAGACGATGCCGCCGAAGTCGACCTACTTCTTTCCGAAGCTGCTGACCGGAATCGTCTTCAATCCACTCTCATGACCAAGATCTACACACGCAAGGGGGACGACGGGACCACCACGCTCTGGTACGGCGGCCGGGTCCCGAAGTCGGACCTTCGCACCGAGGCCTACGGCACCATCGACGAGGCCGCCTCCGCCCTCGGTGTGGCGCGAGCGCTTTGCGAGCCCGAATCGGAGCTCGCAGCCGACGTCCTGCGCCTCCAGGACGATCTCTTCATCGTCGGCGCGGAGCTCGCGACGGCGCCCGAGGCCGCGGATCGCCTCGAGGACGGGGTGAGCCGGATCACGGTCGAGATCGTCGACGAGCTCGAGGCCGCGATCGACCGCTATATGGACCGGGTCGACCTCCCTCCGAAGTTCGTGATCCCCGGGGGCACCCAGCTCTCCGGGGCGCTCGACCTCGCGCGCGCCATCATCCGCCGGGCCGAGCGGCGGGTGGTCGACCTCGACCGGGCGGGCGAGCTGTCCTCCAACGTCGTTCTGCGGTTTCTCAACCGCGCGTCCGACCTCGCCTACGCGATGGCCCGCTTCGCGGACCTCGACGACCCCGAGCTCTTCGCCGGGCGCGAGCGGAGCAGGGCCTGATGGCGCACGCGATCGCGCGCCGGGTGGAGGGCTACGCCCATGACGTCGAGATCGACGGCGAGCACGTGCTGAGGATGGACGAGCCGGAGGAGACGGGCGGTACGAACACGGGCCCGCGGCCGACGCGGGCGCTCGCCGCGTCGCTGGCGGCGTGCACGGCGATCACCGTCGAGATGTACGCGGATCGGAAGGGCTGGGACCTCGGCGATTTGCGTGTGGAGGTGGAGATGGAGTACGAGGGCCCCGTCCCGTCGGTGCTCGCCGTCACCCTCCACCTTCCCGGCGGCCTCGGCGAGGACCAGCTCGAGAAGCTTCGCGTGATCGCCGGGAAGTGCCCGGTGCACAAGGTCCTCGCGAGCGAGGCGAAGGTGACCATCACCGACCGCGTCGCGCCACTCTGAGCCGGATGGACCTCGGGCTCACCGGAAAGGTCTGCGCCGTCACCGGCGCGAGCCGCGGGATCGGGCGCGCGGTCGCCGAGCGGCTCTGCGCCGAGGGCGCGCGGGTCATCCTGGTCGCGAGGGGCGCTGACGCGCTCGAGGACGCCCGCGCCGCGTGCGAGGCGGCGGGCGGCGAGGCGGCGACGTTGACGCTCGACGCCACCGCCCCGGATGCCGGCGAGCGGATCCTCGCCGCGGCGACCAATGCGTTCGGGCAGCTCGACGTGCTCGTCAACAACGCCGGCACGGCGCGCTGGCGAGCGCTCGACGAGGTGCCCGAGGAGGACTGGTACGCCGCTTGGGAGCTCAACGTGATGGCGCCACTGCGCGCCATGCGCGCGGCTGTTCCGCCGATGGCCGAGCGCGGCTGGGGCCGCGTCGTCAACGTGTCGTCGACCGCCGGCAAGCGGCCCTCGGCGATGATGCCCGAGTACTCGGTGGCGAAGGCGGCCGAGCTCTCGCTGTCGCGCCTTTTCGCCGATGCTCACGCCGGCGATGGCGTGATCGTGAACGCGGTGTGCCCCGGCCCGGTGCAGTCGGAGCTCTGGATGGAGGAGGGCGGCCTGCTCGACCAGTCGAAGGAGGCCGCCGGGCACTCATCGCGTGAGGAGGCGCTCGAGGTCGCCGGCGCCAAGCGCCCGATCGGCCGCCTCGCGCACGCGGCGGAGATCGCCGACGTGATCGTCTTCCTGTGCTCGGAGCGTGCGAGCTACGTCGCCGGGGCCGCCTGGTCAGTCGACGGCGGCACCGTCGCGGTGATCATCTGAGCGGGCCGATCGCGCTCCTTCGAGCGCGCCGCGACTTCCGGATCCTGACCTTCGGCCTCTGCCTCTCCTACATCGGGAGCGGCGCGGCGACCACGGCCCTCGTGCTCTACGTCCAGGCGAGCGAGGGGACGGGCGTGGCGGTCGGGGCTCTCCTCCTCGCTCAGTCGCTGCCACGCCTGGCCGGACCGCTTGCCGGAGCGCTCGTCGACCGGACCGAGCTTCGCCGCCTGATGATCGCCTGCGATCTCGGGGGCGCCGTGGTGTTCGGGCTCCTGGCCCTCCTGCCGCCGCTCGGCATCACCCTCGCGCTCGCCGCCGCTCGCGACCGCGCTGCAGGCGCCCTACTCTCCGGCCCGCAGCACGATGATCGCGAACCTCGTCGAGCCGGCCGAGGTGGGGACGGCGTACGCGATCGAGAACACGACGTTCAACCTCCAGGTCGCGATCGGGCCCCTGATCGGCGGCGTCCTGGTTGCGGCCGGCGGCGCCGACCTCGCGCTTGCGATCGATGCACTGACCTTTGCGGCCTCGGCCGCGATCGTCTCACGCGTGCGATCGAGGCGGGCGGCCGTGGCCGAGGCCCGTGGCGGCCTCGTCGCCGAGACCCGCGAGGGGATCGCCTACACCCTGCGCCATCCGGTCGCCCGGGCGCTGACGATCAGCCTCTTCATCGCGGTCTCGTTCCTCGCCCTGGATGACGTGGCGCTGCCGTTCCTGGTCCGCGACACGCTCGGCGGCGGGCCCGTCGCCTACGGACTCGCGTTCGGCGCTTTCGGCATCGGGATGCTCGCCGCCTCGCTCGCCCTCGCATTCAGGCCCGGACGCTCGCCGGCGGGGGTCTACCTGACCGGCCTGGCGGTGAGCGGTGCGGGCGGCATCGCCACCGGCGCCGCACCCGGGATTGGCGCGGCGGTCGCGTTCCAGGGCGGCGCCGGCATCGGCAACGGACTCGAGAACGTCGCGAGCAACACGCTGATCCAGAGGCACGTCGCGCCGGCGATGCTCGGCCGGGTTTTCGGCCTCGTCGGTACCGCCGCCTACGCCGGCAGCGGCATCGCGGCGCTGATCGGAGGGCTCTACCTCGACGCGACCTCGCCGCGCGTCGTCCTCATCACGGGCGGTGCGGGCGGCCTCCTCGCTCTGGCGCTCGTGCTGCGGCCCCTGCTGCGCGCCGAGCGGCGGGTAGCATCGCCGCGAAGCGACGGAGGAGAGCACGAGGATGGCTGAATCGGCTGATCTCGAGGCGGCCGAGCTATCGAGGCTCCTGCTCCGCCCCGATGAGGCGGAGCGCCTGAGCGCCCCCGGCGGCACGGAGGCGGCCGTCCTTCTGGCGCTTTACGGCTACCCGCAGCGCCCCGGACTCGTCTTCACCAAGCGCCGCATCGACCTTCGCCGCCACCCCGGTGAGATCTCGTTCCCCGGCGGGCGCCGGGACCACCCCGAAGAGGAGCTGGCGACGACCGCGCTTCGGGAAGCCGAGGAAGAGGTCGGGCTCGATCCGGCGACCGTCGACGTCGTTGGCGCGCTGCCGCCCGTCGGCACCTTTGTCACGGGGTACAAGGTGCATCCGTTCGTCGGACTGACCGACGAGGTCCACTCGCTGGAACCGAATCCCGGCGAGGTCGCCGAGATCCTCCTCTTCGGCCTCGACGAGCTCCGTGGCGGCTTCGCGATGCGCCGCCTGGTCAGGCGCGGCGTACCGATCAAGACGCCGACCTACGAGATCGGCGAGCACATGATCTGGGGCGCGACGGCCCGGATCCTGAGCGACCTGTTGGCGCGCCTGGCCGCTTAGCGGGGTAAGGTTTTCGCGGGATGGCAGAGGACTCCAAGCGGGTCGAAAACATCAGCGATACCACCGCGCCGTCGATCGGTCCCGGAACCACCATGGAGCGCGAGCGGTCGAGGAGCGACTCGCCCGCACGGCCGTCCGACGTCGACGCGATGGGGCAGGACAAGCGCCGCGAGGTGGTGGGTCAGAGCTACGGTCCGAGCTTCGCGCGCCAGGCAATCCTCTACCTGGCGTTCATCGTCGTCGTCGTCGCCATCGGCTTCGGCGTCAGCCTCCTCGTCGACAAGTAC
This sequence comes from uncultured Actinomycetes bacterium, assembly GCA_963823245.1. Classification (GTDB taxonomy): domain Bacteria; phylum Actinomycetota; class Thermoleophilia; order Solirubrobacterales; family 70-9; genus JAWVFM01. The sequence continues at coordinate 234,671 of CAWGKQ010000003.1, forward strand.
GACCAGCCGCCGAAGCATTTCGCCGCCGAGGCGCCGTGGGCTCAGCCCGGGGTCAAGCAGATCCCACCGAAGCCGCTTCAATAAGCGCCGCCCAGGCCTCCGGACCCCCCGGGTCGGCGTCAACGACTGCGACCGGGATGCGCCAGCGCTCGCCGGCCGCCCGGACGAGGCGGGACCCCGCCGCGAGCTGCTCGGCCGGCGCCGACCCCGTCGCCTCGTAGACGAATGCGCGGACGGGCGAGTCGACGAGCTTCTCGAGCAGCCGTTCGAGCCGCGGCCCGTGGATCGCTTCGGTGGCGGCGCTGTCGCCGCTCGCCGAGCCGAGCAGCCAGACCACCACCGCGACGTCGCCCGCCAGTCGAGCACCGTGCCCGGCCGGTCGGGGTCGGCATTCTTCGCCTCGACGCCGGCCTCCTCGATCGCCGCCAGGCCCTCGGCGCGGCGCGAGGTGCCGCGAACCAGCCAGCCCGCCTCGCCCAGTGCGGCGGCGATCGCGCGCCCGCGACAGCCGCAGCCGACGATCAGGGCTCTTGCCACGCCCTCCGGCCGCGCTCGCGGATCGCTTCGTCCTCGCGCGCCATCTTCTCGGCGTCGTCCGCGGTCAGGTCGGGTGCGCCGCGCCGACGGCGGTATGCGTTCTGCGCCTCGATCATCTGCGAGAGGTCCTCCACCTCGAGCTGCGCCTCGAGCTCCGGTGAGCGGGTGGGACGCCAGTCGACGAGGTCCGCGCCGCTCCCTGGATAGGCGCGAGCGAGGAGGACGAGCAACAGGACGATGAAGCCCACCATGCCGAGGGTGAGGAGGATGAAATCCACGGGCTCGCCGCCAACCTTAGATGATGTAACGGTGCCCGACGCCGTGATCATCGACGCCGTCCGCACGCCGATGGGGCGCTACCGCGGCGCGCTCGCGGGCGTGCGGCCCGACGATCTTGCCGCCCACGTCGTCTCGTCCGCCGTCGAGCGAACGGGCATCGACCCCGCCGACATCGCCGACGTCTACTTCGGCGCCGCGAACCAGGCCGGCGAGGACAACCGCGACGTCGCCCGGATGGCGAGCCTGCTCGCGGGTCTCCCGGCCTCGATCCCCGGGGTCACGGTCAACCGGCTCTGCGCGTCCGGCCTCGAGGCCGTGAACCAGGCGTCGCGGGCGCTTCGTCTTGGCGAGGCCGACCTCTACCTCGCGGGCGGCGTCGAGTCCATGAGCCGGGCGCCGTGGGTCGTCCCGAAGCCCGAGACCGGCCTGCCGCGCGGCGCCGCAGACGATGCACGACACCGCGCTCGGATGGCGCCTCGTCAACCCCCGCATGGCGGAGCTCCACTCGACCGAGTCGATGGGCGAGACGGGCGAGAACGTCGCCGAGCGATACGGGATCTCGCGGGAAGACCAGGACGCCTTCGCCCTGCGCAGCCACCAGCGCGCCGTTGCGGCCGCTGAGAGCGGGCGCTTCGACGACGAGATCGTCGCCGTGGAGGCCCCAGCCGGCAAGGGCCGCGTCGAGCTGGTGGACCGTGACGAGGGACCCCGGCCCGACACCTCGCTCGAGCGCCTGGCCTCGCTTCGCCCGGCGTTCCGCGACGGCGGCACGGTCACGGCCGGCAATGCCTCGACGCTGAACGACGGCGCCGCCTGCCTCGTCCTCGCCTCCGGGGAGCGGGCCAACGGCGCTCGGCGCGAGGCCGCTCGCGAGAGTCGTCGCCATCGGCGTCGCGGGCGTGGACCCCGCCGTCATGGGAATGGGCCCGGCCGAGGCGATCCCCCGGGCACTCCGCGCGGCGGACCTCGAACTGGCCGACATCGATCTCATCGAGATCAACGAGGCCTTCGCCTCCCAGGTGCTCGCCTGCGCCCGTGAGCTCGGGATCGACGAGGAGCGCCTGAACGTGAACGGTGGGGCGATCGCGCTCGGACACCCGCTCGGCTGCTCCGGCGCCCGCCTGGTGACCACGCTCGCTTACGAGCTGCGGCGCCGTGGCTCCCGCTACGGGATCGCGTCGCTGTGCGTCGGCGTCGGCCAGGGCGTCGCCACGGTGATCGAGAACCCCGAGGCGACGGCGACTAGGTAGCTTGCCATGGCTGTTATGAGGTGCTTAGCACCGAAAGAGGCGTGTAAGGCGGCGAAGCCGCCGCAGGTGATCATGGCGTGAAAGAGATCGTCAGCGTCGACGGGCGCATCTCCCCCACCGCCGAGGCGGTCATTCCGCTCAAGGACGACGGGCTCTACCGCGGCGACGGCGTCTTCGAGGTGATCCGGCTCTACGGCGGACGGCCGTACGCGCTCGGCGGAGCACCTCGACCGTCTCGAGAGCTCCGCCGCGCAGATCCACCTCCCGATCGACCGCGCGCCACTCGAGCGCGAGATCGAGGCGCTGCTGGCGGAGCACGGGGACGGCGACGCGCAGCTTCGGCTCGTGATGACGCGCGGCGGGCGCCGGATCGCGGCGATCGAGGAGCTGCCCGACCTCGGGCCGTCGGTGAGCCTTCGAGCGTCACCTACGCGCCGACGGTGATCCTGACCGGCGCGAAGACGCTCTCCTACGGAGCGAACATGCAGGCCACGCGGCTCGCCAAGGAGCAGGGCGCCGACGAGGCGGTGCTGGTGCGACCCGACGGCTCGTCCTCGAGCCGCCGACATCGGCGATCTTCTGGGTCGGCGCCGACGGCGTTCTCCGGACGCCCCACCTCCCGGCCGGCATCCTCGACTCGATCACCCGGCGACGGCTGATGGAGCTGCTCGACGGCGTCGAGGAGGGCGACTACCCGCTCGACGACCTGCTGGAAGCGCGCGAGGCATTCCTCGCCTCTACGGTGCGGGAGGTGCAGCCCGTCAGCTCCGTCGACGGCAAGGAGCTCGACCGTCATGGCTCGCGCACCCAGGAGGGCGCGTGAAGCGTTCGACGGGCTGATTGCCGACTGGCGCGGCGCCGCGGAGTAGATCCGGCATGGACCTCGAGCTCTCCGACGAGCAGCGGCTGATCGTACGAGACGGCGCGGGACTTCACCGACAACGAGATCGCCCCGCGGGCGCGGGAGAGCGACCGCGCGCAGAGGTTCGACATCGACCTCGCCCGGCGCGTCGGCGAGATGGGATACCTCGGCGCGCCGGTCGCCGAGGAGTACGGAGGACGGGGGCTCGACTACACGAGCTACGGGCTCATCGTCGAGCAGGTCGGCCGTGGCGACTCGGCCATGCGGACCGTCGTCTCCGTCCAGACCTCGCTCGTGTGCGGCTCCATCGAGCGCTGGGGAACCGAGGAGCAGAAGCAGCGCTGGCTACCCCGGCTTTGCGCGGGCGAGGCATTCGGGTGCTTCGGCCTCACCGAGCCGGACGCGGGCTCCGATCCGGCATCCATGCGCACCCGGGCGGAGAACATCGACGGGGGCTGGCGCATCAACGGCCAGAAGATGTGGATCTCGCTCGGCAACGTCGCCGAGGTCGCCCTCGTCTTCGCCCAGGCGGACCCCGAGAAGGCCCATCGCGGCATCTGCTGCTTCCTCGTGCCCACCGACTCCGACGGCTTCTCGCACCAGGAGATCCACGGCAAGCTCGGCCTGCGCGCGTCCGACACCGCGTCGCTCGCCTTCGACGGGGTCGAGGTCGGCGACGACGCCCTGCTCGGGGAGGTCGGCGACGGCTTCAAGGTCGCGATGTCGGCGCTCGACTCCGGGCGCTACTCGGTGGCGTCGGGCTGCGTCGGCATCTGCCAGGGCTGCCTCGACGCCTCGGTGGCCTACGCGACCGAGCGCAAGCAGTTCGGGGTGCCGATCGCGAGCTTCCAGCTCGTGCAGGAGATGATCGCCGACATCCAGGTCCGCACCGACGCGGCCCGAATGCTGGTTCGGCGCGCCGGCCTTCTGAAGGACGCGGGCAAGCCGTCCACGACTGAGACATCGGTGGCGAAGCTCTACGCGACCGAATCGGCGGTTGAGTGCGCGAACCTCGCGATCCAGGTGCACGGCGGCTCCGGGTACGTCGATGACCACCCCGTCGAGCGGTACATGCGCGACGCGCGCGTCACGACGCTGTACGAGGGCACCTCGCAGATCCAGAAGCTCATCATCGGGCGCGCGGCGACCGGGATCGACGCGATGCGCCCGGCGCGCTCCCACACCCCGAACGTCCCGGAGTAGGGGCTATAGCCGGGGTTCAGGGACGTTCGCCGGTGGTGGAGCGGGTCGGAGTCGTCGGCGCCGGGACGATGGGCGCCGGGATCGCTCAGGTCGCGGCCCTGGGCGGCTTTGAGACCTTTCTCCACGACCCGATCGGCGAGGCGCTCGACCGCGGCGTCGATCGCCTGCGGCGGGACCTGGCGCGCGGCGCCGAGCGGGGGCGGTGGAGCGAGGACGACGCTCGCGCGGCCGAGGGGCGCCTCAATCCGGCCCCCCACCTCGGCGACCTGTCCGGCTGCGACCTCGTGATCGAGGCCGCGCCGGAGGACCTCGAGCTCAAGCGCGCGCTCTTCAAGGAGGCCGAGGACCTCTGCGGTCCCGACGCGGTCCTCGCCACCAACACGTCCTCGCTGTCCGTCACCGCGATTGCCGCCGGCGTGGAGCACCGCGACCGCGTCGTCGGCATGCACTTCTTCAACCCACCCGCCCTCATGAAGCTCGTCGAGATCGTCGCCGGTGATGACAGCGGCGACGTCGCCGCTTGCGCACGCGACCGCCGCCGCGGAGCGGATGGGCCGCACGCCGATCCGCGCCGCGGACGGCATCGGGTTCGTCGCCAACCGCTGCGTGCGGCCGTTCAGCCTCGAGGCTCTGAAGCTCGTGACCGAGGGCGTCCCACACGACCAGGTGGACCGGATCGTGCGGATGGGTGGAGGCTTTCGAATGGGGCCCTTCGAGCTCATGGACCTCGTGGGGGTGGACGTGAACCTCGAGGTCGCGAAGTCGTTCTGGGAGCAGAGCTTCCACGAGCCGCGCTGGCGGCCGAGCCCGCTCCAGACGCGCCTCGTCGACGCGGGCCGCCTGGGCCGCAAGTCCGGCCGCGGCTGGTACCGCTACGACGACGGTCCCCACCGGCCAGACGACCCCGACGGGCCCCTGACCGAGCTCCCCGACGACCCGCTGTTCGACGGCGAAGCGGAGGAGGCGGCGGCCGCGGGCGAGCACGTCGAACGCGTCCCGATCCGCACCCCCGGTCTCGTCCTCGGCCGCATCGTTGCGCAGCTCGTCAACGAGGCGCACTTCGCGCTCGGGGAGGGCGTGGCGAGCGCGGAGGACATCGACACGGCGATGCGTCTCGGCTTCAACTGGCCCCGCGGGCCGATCGGGTGGGCCGAGGAGATTGGCCGCGCGGAGATCGTGACCCTCCTCGACGCGCTGCACACCGAGCTCGGCGAGGAGCGCTACCGCGTAGCGCCCGCGCTGCGCGTGCGCGCGGGGTAGGCTCGCCCCGGCAATAGACCAAGGAGGAGATGCTGATGAGATCCATCGCGCTGAGCGCGGCGATCGGCGTGGCTGCCGTAGTCGCTGCGATCCCGTCCGGGGCCGCGGGAGCCGACAAGTTCGGGGCCGACCTGAAGAACAGCGACGGCTCGGTGACGCAGCCGACTGCGGAGCGGAACTGCCAGCAGGACGCCAACGCACTCGACTCGACGAAGGAGTGCGACCGGATCGCCGTCTCCTACCAGGACACGGGCGCGATCGATGGGAACATCACGGCGCCCCACGGCGGCAAGATCGACAAGCTCAAGCTGGTCGCTCTCCACAAGGGCAAGTTCCAGTTCGAGCTCGGCCGCACGAAGAACTACAGCGGTGGCGACAACGGCAAGGGCCAGATCGTGGCGCACAGCCGCCACGTGAAGTACGGATCGAGCATCAAGGGCAGCGGGTACAAGATCCAGACGTTCGACATCCCTGACAAGCACGTCGACAAGGGCGACTACCTCGCGATCAAGGCAAAGAAGACGTCGCTTCTGAAGTGCCAGTCTGGAAGCACCGAGCAGCTTCTGTTCCAGCCGCCGCTCGCGGTGAACGCGCCGTTCACCGGCAACGCCGGCCACGTCAGCAACTGCACGCTGCTGCTCCAGGCCGTCTACAAGTAGGTCAGAGAGAATCCGTCGAGGCGTAGCCCTCGGCGAGCGTGGGCGCGGAGGCCCGCTCGGGTGGGCGGGCCTCCAGCCTGCCGGCTCCGAGCCACGAGCCGACGAGGATTCCCGCAAGCCCGACGAGCTTGCCGGCGGTGATCGGCTCGGAAAGGAACCAGGCGCCGTAAACCACGGCAAAGCCGGGCGCGATGTAGGACACGAGCATCGTCCGCGCGGGCCCGACCTTCGCGATGAGCGCGTAGAAGATGACGAACGCGAGGCCGGTGCCGAAAAGCCCGAGGGCCGCGACCGCTGCGATGGGGCCGAGCGCGGGCGCAGCCGACGGGAGCGTTGCCGCGGCGGCCGGCAGCAGAAGCAGAGCGCCGGCCGTCATCACGACGGCGACAACGCCGATCGGCGGCGCGTCCGCGAACCGAGCCTTGAAGATGAACCCCCCGACCGCGTAGCCGACGCTGGCGAGCACGACGGCAACGCCTCCGAGCACACCCGAGCCCGAGAGATCGAGCCCGAACAGCGCGATGACGCCCACGATGCCGATCGCGACGCCGAGGAGGCGCGTGCCCTCTGAGCGCTCCTCCGGGTCGAGGCGAAGGGCCAGAAGCGCGGTGAAGATGGGCGTGGTCGCGACCAGGATCCCGGCCAGCGACGAGGAGATCGAGCGCTCACCCGCGGCGATCAGGAGGAACGGCCCGGCGACCTGGATCGCGCCGAGGATGACCGCCCAACGAATCCGGCCTCGAAGCGCGGCGAGCGCGCCTCGGTGGGCGGCGATAGGCAGCAGCACCAGCGCCGCGAGGGCGATGCGGGCGAAGGAGACGACCTCCGGCGAGAGATCGCGCAGCCCGATCTTGATCAGCAGGTAGCTGACACCCCAGATCGCCGATAGCCCGAGGAGAAGAAGCCAGGAGCGACGATCCACGCATCCAGGCTAGCCTGGGCGTTCGATCGTCCCCGTGTTGATGCCGCCGTAGCTGTATGTCGGGACCACGGGCCACTGGCGCTTCCAGCTCGCCATCTCCGACGAGGGAAAGACGTTGAGCCAGCGCGGGTCACGGCGGTTCGGGTCGGCGAGCGCCTTCTCCTTGATCATCGAGTCGTATTGGTCGATCGAGTCCTCGAGCGTGTTCGAGTTCAGGATCACCTCGCGGCCGAAGAACTCGGCGGCCTTCCGGACGCCCGGGATCTTCGAGAGGTGCGGGTGCCAGTTGTCGGCGGCGACACCGTTCTCGGACGACACCCAAACGCCCTCGTCGGTGTTGACGCACAGCGAGTGGTTACCGTCAGTGTGGCCGGGCGTCCACACGAGGGCACAGCCCTTGCCGAGCTCGACGTCACCGTCCACGAGCACGACCTTGTCGGTCCGCAGGTCCTTGATCCCCTCCCCCACGTACCAGGCCCATTGCATGGGGTGGATCGAGTTGAAGGTGTCCCACTCCCTGCGCTGCGCGATCAGCTTCGCGTTCGGGAACAGGGGCTCGCGCGGCGCGGCCTCGCCCTCGATGGGCTCGGTGGTGCCGAGGATGAAGCGGGGATCCTGGACGTGGAGGTGGTCGAAGCTCACGAAGTCGACGTCCTCGACTCGCAGGCCGGCCTTCACGAGCGCCTCGTCGGGGTGGTTCCAGATGTTCGCCAGCACCTTGTAGGAGAGGAACTCGCCCAGGCGCTCGATCTGCTGGGCGTAGTACGGCGCCTCCGCCGGGCCCTCCGGGACGGTGGGCTCGTAGGCGAGGGTGCGAAGCCGGCCCTCGAAGTCCTCGAACTGGACCACCTGGAGCCGGTTGATGATGTTGATGTACGGGTTGGCGCCGATCGCCGAGCCGCCGAACGCGAACTTCACCGGGTAGCCGGCGGAGGCGATGTCGATCGTGCGGACGCCGCGGACGCGGTTCTCGGTCGTGGCGAACCGAGCCCGGAACTCAGCTGCCGCCTCGCGGATCGCCGCCGGGCGATCGCCTCGCGGCCAGGTGGCGTTGGCCTCGTCGAACTCGCTGAACGGGCGCAGGCCGATCGAATCGGGCCTGACCTCGGGGACGTCGACGATTGCCATCGCCCCCGAACTCTAGCTCGGGCGGCTAGGCGCTCGGTGTAGGCGCGACCTCGATCGGCTCGCCGCCCCGCTGCCAGTGGGCTTCGGGCGAGGGCGGCGTGTCGCGCAGGTACCACTCGGCGTCGAGGGCGCCCATGCAACCGGTGCCGGCCGCCGTGACCGCCTGGCGGTAGGTGTGGTCGACCAGGTCGCCGACCGCGAAGACGCCCCCTAGCTTGGTTCGGGTCGAGCCCGGCTGCGTTACGACGTATCCGTTCTCGTCCGTGTCCACCTGGCCCGTGACGAGCTCCGAGCGCGGGGTGTGGCCGATCGCGACGAAAGCGCCCCCGACTGCGAGCGACTCCGTCTCGCCGGTCTCCACGTTGCGCAGGCTGATGCTGGCGATCTTGCCGTCGTCGCCCGCCACGAACTCCTCGGGCACGAACGGCGTCTTGAAGCTGATGTTGGGCACCGCGTCGGCGCGCTCGAGCATGATCTTCGAGGCGCGAAACTCAGGCCGGCGGTGGACGACGGAGAGCTCGTTCGCGAACTTGGAGATGAAGATCGAGTCCTCCATCGCCGAATCGCCGCCGCCGATGACGGCCACGTTCTCACCCTTGAAGAAGGCGCCGTCGCAGACGCCGCAGGTGGAGACGCCCTTGCCGGCAAGCTCGAGCTCACCGGGGATCCCGAGCCGCTTCGGCTCGGCGCCCATAGCGAGGATCAGCGCCCTCGAAGCGTGCTCCTCGTCGCCGATGAAGACCCGCTGGACCTCGCCGTCGGACAGCTCGACCCGCGTCGCGTCGTCGGTGATGAAGCGGGCCCCGAAGCGCTCCGCCTGCGCGCGGAACTCCTGCATCATCTCCGGCCCCATGATCCCCTCGGGATAACCGGGGTAGTTCTCGACGTCGGTCGTGTTCTGAAGCTGGCCGCCCCACTGGAACCCCTCGATGACGAGGGGCTCGAGGTTCGCGCGGGCCGCGTACAGCGCCGCTGTGTAGCCGGCGGGGCCGCCGCCGAGAATGGTCAGGTTGTCAACGCCTTCTGTCATTTCGCTCCACGCTCCATGCTACTTCACTTTTTATAGTGTCGCCTCGGCCGCGGTCGTTACGCGCGTCCCGCGCTCGGCGGGCGTCCCCTCCACCTCCCAGCGGGCCACCGTGCGGCGAAGCTGGAAGAACGCGACGAGGCCCGGTGGGATCGGCAGCCAGAAGGCGAACAGGCGGTACGTGAGCACCGCCGCGAAGACGTCGTCGCCGGGGAAGCCGAAGAGCACGAAGGCGCCGATCATGCCGGCGTCGACGGCCCCCACGCCCGCCGGCGCGAACGGGAAGAGGTTGGCGGCGAGCCCGAGGAAGAACCCCTGCACGACCACGCCGAGTGGGACGCTGACGCCGTAGGCGTGGAAGCTCGCCCACAGGATCCCGATGTTGGCCGCCCAGTAGCCGATCGCGCCGGCCACCGCCAAACCCCCCTCAGAAGGGTTTCGGACCAGGTCGAGCGCCGTTCGGGTACCGCGGGCAAGCGTGGCCGGCACCGTCGCGAGGCGGTGGGCGAGGCGGCCGCGGCGGCTCGTGTAGGAGGCAGCTTGGGCGCGCCGCTCGAAATCGCCCGGGATCAGCGCGATGAGCAGGAACACCACGATGACGAGGCCGGCGATCCCCGCCGGAACGATCGTCAGACCGGCGGGGGCGGGGCCGTGGAGGAGCCCGGTGCGCAGCAGGATCCCGTTGAGGATGACCACGCTCAGGTATACGCCGTAGAGCAGCACCAGGAAAGCGACCAGCCGGCACGCGGCGCGTCCGGCCTCCATTCCAGCCTTCCGGATGGCCCAGTAGTTCAGGACGACGCCGCCCGCGCCGCCGGCCGAGAAGAGCAGCGACGCCGCGAGGCCAGCCATCGTGATCTGGTAGGCCTCGCCGAAGCGCAGGCCCATCCCCCGGCCGACGACGCCGCGAAACAGGGCGACGTAAGAGAGGTAGGCGGCCACGTCCATCGCGAAGGCGACGGCGAGCCACTCCGGCGCGGCATCCCCGAGGCGGCTGAGGGTCCCCTGGATCCCGACGATCTTCGGCAGCAGGAAGTAGATGCCGATGATCAGCAGGACTACGACCAGGCCGGTCTGGATCAGGAGCTTTGGGCTGGCGAAGAAAGTGGGCTCCGACCCGTTGGCCTCGGCCGCGTCGGCGCCGTCGTCGCGGTCTGGTGGCCCCATCCTCTGGTTCATATCCTCGCATCAAGCGGGAAACACTTGACTCCCGGCATCCGGCGCTGGGATCAGGAGTTCGCGATGCGCTCCAGGCGCTGCACCGCGTCGCTGAGGCGCAGCGCCACAGGCTCGAGCAGCGGCTCGCCGAGTCTCACCGCCGCCACGAGCGCGGCTCCGGCGACGAGGTCGATCGCGTAGTGCTCGCCTAGATAGACGAGCGCCACGCCGAGGGCCGCCGCGTAGCCGTAGCCCACGGCGCCCGCGCCCGGCGCGCTCTCCGCGAGCAGCATGGCGGCGAGCAGGGAGGTCGCGAAGTGAAGCGACGGCATCGCGGCCCACGGGTTGCCCCCGAAGGCCTCGTAGAGGCGCGGCCAAGCGTCGCCCCACACCTCCTCCCCCACCTCGACCATCAGGCGACGCAGCTCGAGGGCCTCGCTCTCGGCCTCGGGGTCCTGCGCGGGTAGCGCCTGGCGGCGAAGCTCGTCCTCCAGCTCCCCGCTCTCGGCCGCCCACCATGGAGGCGCCGTCGGGACTAGGAAGTAGACCGCGCAGCCGATGTCGAAGGCGACCGCGAGCTGCCGGGCAGCGTGCGCGAAGCGGTGGTTTCGCCAGACGAGGATCCACACGAGCGAGAGGTGCGGCTCGAAGAACCACGCCCAGTGGACGAAGACGAGCGCGCGGTCGAGCGGCCGCACCCGTCCGGGCCGCGCCAGGGCTCGCTGGAGCCGAAGCCCGGGCAGCTCACCGCCCCCGAGGCGCAGGTCGGCCCGGATCGGATAGCGGACCCGGAGCCGCTCGCGCAGGCGCTCGGGGTCGTCGTAGGGGAGCTCGTGGATCACGGTGAACGCCCACATCTGCATGGTGAAGAGGGCCGCGTCGCGAAGCTTGGTCCTGGGGCGAAGCACGGCGAGGCCCAGCGGGCCGGCGACCGTGGCGCCGGCCGTGACCGCCGGCGGGATGCGAAGGCGACGGCGCAGAAGTGGCAGGGTGACCGAGGCGACGACGGCGGCGCCGGCCGAGACTCGGACCAGCGTGCGCAGCACCGGGCTCGGACGGCGACGAGATCTGAATACGCCCAAGGCGCGGCGAGTGTAGTGACGCATAGAATGCTCGCGCCTTGACGGCCGCAGCCCTCAGAAGCATGCGCCGATGGGCGGCAGCGGCGGCCGTGGCCGCGGTCACCGTCGGCGGCCTCGTCGCCGCGTCGCCCGCCGGCGCCTCGATCATCAGCCCGCGCGCGGGGCACTCGCCGAACGCGAGCGACATCCGCACCGCCTACTGGATCGCGCTCGCGGTGGCGGCGATCCTCGGCGCGGCGGCGGTCATCGCGCTGCTTGTAGCGGTTTTCCGCTTTCGCGAGCGCCGCGGGGCAATCCCGGCCCGGCTCGCCGCCGGACGCGGGTTCTTCCTACGCGCGGGCGCACCGCTCGCCGTCGTCGCGATCGGGCTCTTCGTAGCCGGCATCATCCTCACCGAGGACGCGAAGAAGGTGCCGCAGGCCGGCAGCGGCGCGGTCGCCTCCGCGGCTCAGACTGCTCAGGTCGGCGTGAAGGGCGTGCCCTCCGAGGCGCTCCAGCAGGCCATCGAGACCCTTCGCAACACGACTCCGGCGAACGGGCCGATCGGCGGCGTCGCCAAGGGCGGGCCGCTCGAGATCGACGCGGTGGCGCAGCAGTGGCTGTGGCGCTTCTTCTACCCCGGCGGTCCCGGCGCCTCCGGCGGGTACAGCGCGGCCGGCGGACGGCCCGGCGATCGAACCTTCTCCTATACGACCCTGACGGTTCCTGTCGACACGCCGGTCGTCCTCAACGTCACCTCCACGGACGTGATGCACCGCTGGTTCGTCCCGGCCCTCGGCGGCCAGGTCGACGCCGTACCCGGACATGTGTCGCAGACCTGGTTCAAGGCCGACCGCACGGGCACCTTCCCGGGCCAGTCCACCGCCTTCTCCGGCACCGGCTACTCGACGATGCGGATCTACGTCCACGTGGTGAGCCAGAGCGCCTACGCGGCCTACCTGAAGCGCGAAGCCGCCGACCTCGCTGACGCGCAGAACTACATCGACGGCGTCATCAAGCGCCACGCGGTCCCAGGGGAGGGGGCGCCGTGAGCGCGAGGCTCGAACAAGGAGCTGGTGCTCAGGGCCGAGCGCGAACGTCCGGTGATGCTGGCCCGCCCACCGTCGCCCCGGCCCATCCCGAGATCTCGACCGGCGCCCCGCGCCCGCGGCGCGCGGCCTGGATCGAGCGCGCGACAAGCACCGACCACAAGTCGGTCGCCCTGCTCTTCCTGGGCGGCGCCCTGTCGTTCCTCGTCGTGGCGGCGCTCGAGCTGGCGCTGATGCGCTTCCAGCTCATCGTCCCGGAGAACACCGCGATCATCCCCGAGACCTTCAACCGCATCCTCTCCGCGTTCGGGGTCACGGCGGTCGTCCTGTTCGCCATCCCGCTGGCGCTGGCATTCATCGGCTACGTGGTGCCGCTGCAGCTGGGAGCCCGAGGCGTCGCCTTCCCGCGGCTCGGACTGCTGTCGGCCTGGCTCTACCTCGTCGGTGCCACCGTCATCTACCTGAGCTTCCTCTACCGGCCGTCCTCCGCCGGCACGCTGGGGCTGCCGCCGATGTCGACCCTCATCTACTCGCCCACCCACGGTGTCGACGCCTGGATCGTCGGCTTCGGCCTCTGCGCGACCGGCTTCACCTGCTTCGCGATCAACATGCTCACGACCGTTCGCAATATGCGGACGCCGGGGATGGCATGGCGCCGGGCGCCGATCTTCTCCTGGGCCGGCACGGCGGTCTGCGCCATCCAGCTGGTCGCGGGCCCGGCGATGGTCGCGGCGCTCGTCATGCTCATGATCGACCGTCACTTCGACGGCATCTTCTTCGACTCCCAGCAGGGCGGCGCTCCTCTCCTCTACGAGCACCTCGCCTGGATCTTCTTCACCGGCGCCTACGTCTCCGTGACGCTCTTCGCCGCCGGGGTGATCTCCGAGATCCTGCCGACGTTCGCGCGCAAGCCCCTCTTCAGCCACCGCGCCGCGACCCGCTCGATCGCCGCGATCGCGGTCTTCGGCACCCTCGCCTGGATGCAGAACATGTACTCGGCGCCGATCGGCACCGGCTTCGCGTTCTTCGCGATGCTGATGGCCCTGGCGCTCATCGTCCCCGTCGGGCTTCTGATCGTGAACTGGATCGCGACGCTCTGGGGCGGAGCGCTACGGATGCGCGCCGCGTCGCTCTTCGCCATCGGGGCTGCCGCAACCCTGGTCCTGGGCCTCGCGGGCGAGCTCATGTACTCGGTCGTGCCGGTCGGCTGGCAGCTCGCGAACACGACCTCCGCGCAGAGCGACACCGCCATGGTCCTGGTCGGCGGCGGCGTGCTCGGCGGCTTCGCGGCGCTTCACTACTGGTTCCCGAAGATGACCGGCAGGATGCTGGCCGAGGGCCTCGGTCGGATCGCGTTCTGGACGATCCTCGCCGGCCTCGTGATCTTCCACGTGACGATGTTCCTGGCCGGCCTCAAGGGCCAGCCGGTCGACATCCAGAAGTTCTACGCCGGCCTCGGGCTCGACGGCTACAACCTCGTCGCCTCGATCGGCTCGTTCGTGCTGTTGATCGGCGTGGTCATCGGGGTCGCCAACGCCGTGATGAGCTACCTGGGCGGCCGCAAGGCGGGCCATGACCCATGGGAGGGCTCGACGCTCGAATGGTTCGCGCTCTCCCCACCGCCGATTCACAACTTCGACGCCGTCCCGGACGTTCGCTCACCCGAGCCGATGCTCGACATTCGTGAGGCGATCCGCGAGCGCGACGAGCTCTGGCCGCGCGCGCGCGCCGAGCCCGAGCCGAGCCCGAGCCCGAGCCGGCGTCCGAGCCCGCGGCCGCCGTCGCCGCCGACGAGCCTGCGGGTGGCGACGAAGGCGGCGTATCCTCAGCCTGATGGAAGGCCACGCGTCCGCGGCGACGGTCCCGGGCCATCGGGCATTCGGCGAGCTCGCGCGCGACTACTTCGCGCTCACGAAGCCCCGGATCATCGGGCTGCTCCTGCTGACGACCGTGACGACGATGCTCGTGGCGGCGCCGACCGGGCTCGGGCTCGCGACGGTGCTCTGGACGATGCTCGGTGGGTATCTCGCCGCCGGCGGCGCGGGTGCGATCAACCACTACGTCGAGCGCGAGCGGGACGCGCGCATGGACCGCACCTGCGACCGGCCGATCGCCTCCGGGCGCATAGAGCCGCTTCACGGGCTCGTCTTCGGCATCGCCCTCGGCGCGCTCGCGTTCGTCGAGCTGGCCGTGACCACGAACCTGCTCGCGGCGGCCCTCGCGCTCACCGGGCTACTCGGCTACGTGTTCGTCTACACGCTGTGGCTGAAGCCGCGGACGCCCCAGAACATCGTCATCGGAGGCGCCGCCGGGGCGATCCCCCCGCTGGTCGGCTGGGCGGCCGCCACCGGGGGGCTCAGCGTCGACGCGTTGTATCCGTTCGCGATCATCTTCCTTTGGACGCCGCCCCATTTCTGGGCGCTGGCGCTGCTCGTCGCCGACGACTACCAGCGGGTCGGCGTGCCGATGCTGCCGGTCGTGCGCGGCGAGGCGACCACGAGGCGCCTCATCGTCGCCTACTCGATCGGCCTGGTGGCGTTCACCGCCCTGCCCTACTTCACGGGCCTCTTCGACGGCTTCTACCTGGCGGCAGCGCTCTTGCTCGGGGCCGCCTTCGTCGGCCTAGCGGCATGGCTCGCCCTTCGTCCCTCGCGCCGGGCCGCGGTCGCCCTGCATCTCGGCTCGCTCGCCTACCTCGCCCTGCTGTTCATCGCGATGGCGGTGGATAGGGGGGTATTCGGGTGAGGGGCCTTGGCCCCGAAAGAGGCGTGTAA
Source organism: uncultured Actinomycetes bacterium (assembly GCA_963823245.1). GTDB lineage: Bacteria > Actinomycetota > Thermoleophilia > Solirubrobacterales > 70-9 > JAWVFM01. The sequence goes on from CAWGKQ010000003.1 coordinate 249,840, forward strand.
GGCGGCGTAGCCGCCGCAAGGGATCTGATAGAAGGGGCACGTGGACCGCGACACCGCCGCACGCAACCTCCGCACCGGGCTTCTGTTCGCCTCGCTGGCGATTGCGGTGTTCGCGCTCACGTTCGTAGTCGCGATCCTCTACATCCGCGGGTGAGCTGACCCGATGGCAGACCAGTCGCAGATACCCGAGCCGACCGAGCTGATCTACGTCGGCGGCCCGTCCTGGGCCCCCGCGTTCACCGCCGTCGGCCTGGCCGCGATGGCGGTCGGCAGCTTCACGAGCGTCGTTCTCTCGATCGCTGGAGCGGTCGTCCTCCTCTGGGCCGCGATCTTCTGGTTCCGCAGCTTCGAGGACACGACCGAGCGTCTGCCGCGCCGGCAGCAGGTCACCTCGGCCGTCATTCCTCCGAAGCCCGTCGACGCCGACGAGTAGCCGGCAAGGGCCCTCAGGCCGTGGCTTCGGCCTCCGGCGAGGTCATCGACGAGGTCGCCCCCTCGCTCGTCCACACGCGCATGATGTCGCGCATGGACAGGACGCCGGCGATGTCGCCCCCCTCCACGATCACCAGGTGGCGGATGTGACGCCGCGACATCTCCATCGCGGCGCGCTCGAGGCTCCAGTCCGGCGCCGCTGAGATGACCGTGTCGCTCATGTGATCGCGGACCAGCTCGGAATCGGGATCCTCACCGCTTCCGATCGACCGCAGGATGTCGCGCTCGGACACGATCGCCGGATGGGGCTGCGCCTCGTCGATCACGACTGCAGCGCCGACGCCCTTCTCCGTCATCCGCCGAGCCGCTTCGCGCAGCGTGTGCCCGGGTCCCAGCGTCAGGACCACCTTCGACATACCGTCGCGAACCTGCATCTGGGTGCTGAGCCCTCCTCCCGGTCTCGGAGCGGCCTCTCGGCCGGCGCGGTTTCGTGCCTATTGACGCAACCCTAGTGGATGAAACGGGGCGGTCGAACTGTACGCCCCCTCGACTAGGATTCCCGCGCCGTGAGGAACCGGATCACGATTCGTCGCTTCGGCGGGTGGGCCCTGGCGACCGTTCTCTGCCTGGCCGCCGCCCTCGCCGCCTCGGGCTGCGACAAGAACGGCGGCTCCGACATCAATCGTGGCAAGTCGCTCTTCACGGCCCGCTGCAGCACCTGCCACCAGCTCGCCGACGCGGGCGCGGGCGGCGGCACGCAGGGGCCCAACCTCGACGACGCCTTCCAGGCCGCGCGCCGGGCGGGGATGGACTCCGACACGATCGCCGGCGTCGTCAAGGCGCAGGTCGAGAACCCGCGACCGTCCGACGCGAATCCCTCCAACTCGATGCCCGCGGAGCTGGCGGCGGGACAGGACCTCAACGACATTGCCGCCTACGTCGGCGCTGTCGCCGGTACCGGCATCAAGCCCCCGAAGATCCCCGGCGGCACCGGCGGGCAGGTGTTCGCCTCGAATGGCTGCGCCGGCTGTCACACGCTGGCCGCGGCCAATGCGGCGGGCACGACCGGTCCCAACCTCGACACCGCTATCCCGAAGATGAGCCCGGCGGAGATCAAGCAGTCGATCGTCGACCCGAACGCAAAGATCGCGCCCGGCTACGCCCCCGGGATCATGCCGTCGAACTTCGGCTCGACGATCCCGCCGCCCGACCTCGCCGCGCTCGTCAAGTTCCTCCAGGACTTCGCCGGCAAGGGCAGCGCCAGCGGCCAGTAGCCGCGGGGGGGGGGGGGGGGGGGGGGGGGGGGGGGGGGGGGGGGGGGGGGGGGGGGGGGGGGGGGGGGGGGGGGACTAGGCGCCTCCGGCCGGGGCAACGGCGGCGGCCTCGGCCTCGAGGTCCACGACGACGTGCGTGACGGGGAGTGGGACCTCGCGCCGAGCGCGCTCCACGACGCCGCCCTCGAGCCAGCGCGACCGCTCCGGCGGATGAGTCGAGATGATGACCTCGTCGGCGGGAAATGCCCGCAGGGCGTCCTCGATCGACGCGTTGGGCTCGTGGTGATCGCCCACGTGGCCGTGAGCGTCCACGCCGGCGCCGGTCATTGCCTTCAGGGAAGCGTCGAGCCGGCGCTGCGCGCCGGCGATGGCGCCGTCGACGTCCGAGGCCCAGTGCTCGAGCTGCGACGCCGTCAGCGCCGGCACGACGACGAGGATCTCGCTCCGCTTGCCGCGGCAGCGATCCTCGATTTCATCAAGCAGCGCACGCCCACCGACGGTCTCGTTCGCGACGACCAGCACCCGGTAGACATCATCGCCCGACGCGGCCACCTCGGCCTTGCGGGGCAGCTCTCCCTGGGCACGGCGCCAGAGCACGTAGAGCCCGGCGAGCACCAAGACGAGCAGCAGCAGGGCCCCTGCGGTCTGGCTCACGATCAGCGTCAGCGCGATGATCGCCGCGGCGCCGACGGCGATCACGATCACAGCGCGAAAGACGTCATCCTCGGAGCGGAACGGGTTGTGCATCTCGCTTCCTTCCCCTCCCGGTCAAGGTAGCGCTTCCACGCGTAGTACGGGCCGCACACGGCGAAGGTTCGAACGCACACCTAGACTCGCGCACCATGAAGATCCACCTTGTTGACGAGCCCTCAGGACGCCTGTGGTGCGAGGGACGTGAGGTCGGCAAAGGTGACGTCGTCGTCACTACCGATCGCTACTGCCGGATCATGGACGGTGTGGGCAGCCGCAGGCTCCTGCTCGACGAGTCCGACCGCGGTGAATTCCCTCATGCGGGCCTGCTCGAGCCCGGATCGGTCGACTACTCGATCGGCCTCGGCGCGTCGGGCGACGTCTGCCTCGTATGCAAGGACGCCTTCTGGGACGCCGACTTCGCGAGGCCCCACTCGCAGGCGTAGGCCCCGGCGCCGCCTCAGCTGACCGTACATGCGGCCGTGGTCAGCTGTTCAAGAGCCGCCGAACCGTCGCCGCGACCCGCGCCGCGTCGTCGATCAGCATCCGCCACGTGAAGCGGACCACGCGATAGCCGGCGAGCGCGAGAATGGCGCCACGCTCGCGGTCGCGCGTCAGCCCGGACTCCCAGCTCGAGGAGCTGCCACCGAGCGACGACACCATGCTGAAGGCCAGCGAGCTCGGCGATCGCGAGATCAACATGCCCCCGAAACGGACCTGGGCCGGATAGTCCGCCAATATCGCGGAAGATCCGGCCCACCCCGTCCATGGCGCGAACGCTGGCGCACAAGACCGCGCCGGTGGCACCACAAACGCGCCGAATGGCCTCCTCCTAAGTGCTAAATGCAGCGCCGCAGCGCTAGAGGATGTACGGCAGCGCTACAGGATGTAGACCGTCGTGAAGACGATGATCCACATCGTGACCGCACCGCATGGACAGCCGGGAACCCGCATGGTTGGGGAAGTCGGTTCCGATTAGGTCCGGTTGGGTCACGGTTGTTTCGGTGTCGGAGTGGCGAACAAATGGCGAACACCCTGCGCGAGGGCTGTCCGTGATAACGGCCGCTCGTATGGGATAATGGACGTATGGACCAACAGCTACAAGCGCCGAAGGTGGCTGTCACTCAGTCCCCGATCACGAGGAGAACGATGAGCACCGGAATCAGGAGGTTGCACAGCAAAGGCTGCGCCGCCCGTGATGGTGGACGCTGCAACTGCGGAGCGGGCTACGAGGCGTCGGTCTTCTCCAAGCGCGACGGCAAGAAGATCCGCAAGACCTTCTCGAGCAAGGCCGAGGCGAAGACCTGGCGTGCCGACGAACGCCCAGCTCGCCAAGGGCGGGCTGAGGGCGCCGAAGCCGACCACGATCAGGGAGGCGTGGGATAGTGGTACGAGGGGGCGAAGGAAGGGACGATCCGCAACCGCTCGGGCGATCCCTTCAAGCCTTCCGCGCTGCGGGCCTACGAGGGCGCGATGCGCCGAGAGATCCTTCCCGAGTTGGGCAGCGTCCGACTCTCTGAGCTCCGCCGGGGCGACCTGCAGGAGTTCGCCGACCGCCTCCTCGCCCGGGCTGAGCCCTCGGCGGTGCAGGTCACGTTGCTGCCGCTTCGCGCTCTCTATCGGCGGGCGATCGTTCGCGACGAGTTGGCGATCAACCCATGCACCGGCCTACACCTTCCCGCTGTCCGGGGTCGCCGCGAACGCTACGCCACGCCCGAGGAGGCCGAGGCTTTGATCGTCGCCGTCCCCGAACAGGACCGTGCGATCTGGGCGACGGCGATGTACGGCGGGTTGCGGCTCGAGAGCTCCGCGCTCTCAGAGTCGATGATGTCGACGTGGCCACCGGCGTGATCCGAGTTGAGCGGGGATGGGATCCCGCCGAGGGAGCCATCGAGTTGAAGTCCCGGGCCGGTCGGCGCAAGGTGCCGATCCCCGCCATCCTGCGCGACTACCTGGTCGAGCACCTGGCGCGGGTCGACCGAAGTGGCGCCGACCTGATCTTCGGAAACACGCCGGAGATTTCCTTCACATCGAACATGCTCCAGCGTCGGGCAGACCACGCATGGAAGGAGGCAGGTCTGGAGCGGATCACTCCTCACGCTTGCAGGCACACCTTCGCCAGTTTGATGGTCGCTGCCGGGGTCAACGCCAAGGCGCTTTCGACCTTCATGGGGCACGCGAACATCAGCATCACCCTGGACCGCTACGGGCACCTGATGCCGGGCTCCGAGGAGGAGGCTGCCGGCCTGCTGGATGCCTACCTGACGGCGCAGCGAGAGCGGGCCGAGGACGCCGCTCGTGGCGTCGGCGGGGCCGGGGAGGAGCGAGTCTGGGCTGGCGGTTAGGGGTTACCCCGACGAAGACAGGGCCGCGTGGATTCCACGCGGCCCCGCCCGGTAACGGCTTCTTCTCGGCCTAGGTGACTCGACTCAGTGCCTGCTGACCTTGACCTACTTCTTGACCTTCTTCACGCCGCTGGTCTGCTCGGTAGTTCCGGCCTGGTTGGCGGCCGTCACCGTGCAGGTGTAGTCGCCGGCCGCGGTGGGCGTGAACGTCGCGCTGTCACCGCCGACGGGGGCAGGGCCGTTCTTCCACTGATAGTGGACGGTCTGCGGGGCCCTGTACAGGAACGCCCCGAGCAGGTCGGGTGCAAATTGCACTTGGCAGGTGAGCGGGTTTCCGATCTTGGGTCCGCCGGAGATCCCCGGACGCTCGAACGCGGGCCTCTTCAGCAGCGCGGTGAAGAGCGAGCTGCTCTCGCCGCTAAACAGGGGCGAGGCGGCACCCGTGCCGTTCAGGTTCCCGGCCTGGATCCCCAAGCCGGACTGCCAGCCGGCCCAGTAGATCTTGTTCGCCGTGGGGTCGATCGACGGCCCGCTCGGCCCACCCGAGGAGGTGCTAAACAGGGTGGAGGCTTCATCGCCGGGGTTTACGGTATCGCCGCCCAGGGGCCCGACCCGGACCGTGCCGGCGTCGAGGTCGGTCCAGTAAATCTTGCCGGCCGCGGCGTTGACCGCGACCCCGATCGGATTGTCCTCGCCGCTAAACAGGGTCGAGGCGGTCCCCGTGCCGTTGAGGTTCCCGACCCGGACCTCGTCCGAGAACTGGTTCGTCCAGTAGATCTTGTTGTTCGCGGGGTCGATCGCTACCCCGCTCGGGGCGCTTCCTCCCGGGTCTGTGAACAGGGTCGAGGCGGTCCCCGTGCCGTCCAGGTTCCCGGTCTGGATCTCGCTCGTGGTGAAGTTGGCCCAGTAGATCTTGTTGTGCGCGGGGTCGACCGCGACGCCGCAGGCGTTGCCGGCCACGTCGAACAGGGTGGCGCGGACCGCCAGTGCCGTCGAGGTTCGCGACCCGGATCTCCCCCGGTGACCAGTTCGCCCAGTAGATCTTGCCGGCCGCGGCGTCGATCGCCACCCCGCACGGAGGACCCCCGTCGTTGAACAGGGTCGAGGCGGTCCCCGTGCCGTCCAGGTTCCCGACGCGGATCGAGTCTGATCCTTGCTCCCTGGACCAGTAGATGCTGTCCGCGGCGCTCGCGGTGGCGGGCAGCAGCAGCGCGAGCAGCACAGCGAAAAGCCCCGCCCTGGGGAAAAACTTCAAACGTCGCTCTTTGATGGCTTCCATTGCCTCCCTCTCACTTTCACGTTCCTTGGAACCGGAGGACGCTGGCAAAGAAGTGCACCAAGCTCGGCCCCCCGCTCCGCCTGGCGGGTTCCGGAGAAATTGACAGAAACCCGGACAGCGGTTTGGGTCCCCTCCCCCTACTTATGGTCAAGGCTAGGTTGTGGGGCACCGTCGCGCATCCGTAGTTAGCCGCGCTCCTCGAAAGATCGATGCCTCGCGCCGGACGTGCTGCCCGGGTGCTGACTGGCGAACCAACTGGCGAACAAGTGGCGGTCGGAGAAAGCGAAACCGCCCATTAGCAGGGATTTCTACAGTACGTAGACCGTCGTGAAGACGATGATCCACATGACGTCGACGAAGTGCCAGTAGATGCCCGGCACCTCGACGCCGAGGTGCTTCTTCGGCTCCTTGCCGAAGTGGCCGCGCCAGGCGCGGATGTTCGCGAACGCGAGTAGGACGAGCCCGACCGTGACGTGGGCGCCGTGGAGGCCCGTGAGGCCGTAGAAGATCGAGCCGAAGGCATCGGTCCTTGCGCTGAAGCCCAGGTGGACGTACTCGTTGAGCTGGATGAAGAGGAAGGTCGCGCCGAGGAGCCAGGTGGCGCCGAGGCCGAGCATCATGCCGGCGCGGTTGCCGCGGCGGATCGACTCGAGCGCCCAGTGGACGGTGAAGCTCGAAGAGATCAGGATCGCGGTGTTCATGCCGGCGACGCCGACCGGGAGGGTAAGGCCGTCGGGGGGCCAGGGGCCGTCGTTGGCGACGACGCGCAGGAAGAAGTAGGAGGCGAAGAACGCTCCGAAGAGCATCACCTCGGAGACGATGAAAAGCAGGATCCCCAGCGTCTGGCGGTCGATCCGCGAGCTGGCGTGGGCCTCGGGCGGCCCGTGGTGCTCGTGCGGGGCGTGCTCGACGGCGACGGACGCGGACTCCATCAGCCCTCACCCTCCGGCTCAGCCAGTTCCCCTGCACCGGTGCCCGCCGCCACGCCCACGGGCTCAGTCTCATTCGCCGACTCCGTGCCGGCGGCACCCGTCTCGAGGTGCTCAACCGGCTTGTCCGTCTTCGCCTTGACATCGTCGATGAGTCCCTCGGCGACCCACTTCGACTGCTCGCCGGCGAGCGTGGAGATCAGGATCTCGTCGACCCGGTAATGCTCGATCGCGTTCTCGACCGCGGCGAGTGGCGCCGGGCTCATCGGCTGCCCCGTGGCGTCGATCTCGGTCCGGTAGAGCTCGGCCAGGGTGCGCGCGAGGCGCTCGCAGACCTCCTCGCGCGTAAGCGCTCCGGACGGCGGCGAGATGATCGTGTAGCGGTGCGGGCGCTCGGCCGCCCGAGCCTTCAGATGGTCGATCAGCTCCTTGCTCGCCACGGTCTGCGTGGCGACGACGAGCGTGTGGGTGACGTCCCAGCGCAGCGCGTCGTCGTCGATCCGCACCGGGATGTGGGTGACGGGGATGTCGAAGCGGCTCTGGGCCCATATCACCAGGTCCTTGCGGGCGGGTCCGAAGCGGGTCTCGAGCAGGCATGAGAGCAAGGCCTCGCGCGGACCGAAGCCCCGCACCGCGTCGTCGAGAGCCAGCGGCGGGTCCGGGTCGAAGATCGCGCCGTGGGAGGCGATGCCGAACTCGGCGAGGACGGCCTGGGTGACCTCCACGCGGCTCTTGGCGGCGTCGCGCAACTCGTCGCGGTCGACGATCTGGCCGGACATCGGCTGGTTCTGCGGCGCGGCCACGGCGACGCTGTCCGCGCCGGCCTCGACGCGCTCGCGAACCGCCTCTAGCAGCTTGCGCCCGCCGGCAACCTCGTTCATGAAGGCGAGGACGGTGCCCCCACTGGAGAAGTCCGCCTCATTCACGCGCTACTCCTCCGGCCACCCCGGCCACCGCGGGCTCGGGCTGAGTCACCTCCGCGCCCTCGCCGGCCATGATCGCGTGCCGCGCCCCCGGCACGCCGAACTCGTACGGGCCGCCGACGACGCGCGGGATCTCCTCGAAGTTGAAGACCGGGGGCGGCGAGGAGACGAGCCATTCGATCGTCTTCGCCCGCCACGGGTTCGCCGGCGCCTTCGGCCCGTAGCGCCAGCTCACGACCATGTTGTAGAGGAACACGAGCTGGGCGGCGCCGAGGATGAACGAGAAGATCGAGATCGTGAGGTTCCAGCCGGCGAACTGTGCCGAGTAGTCGGCCACCCGTCGCGGCATCCCCTCCATGCCGATCCAGTGCATCGGCAGGAACGTCCCGTACATGCCGATCAGCGTCAGCCAGAAGTGGACGCGGCCGAGCTTCTCGTCGTACATCCGGCCGGTCATCTTCGGGAACCAGTGGTAGATGCCCGCGAAGATCGTGAACACCGAGCCGCCGAAGAGCACGAAGTGGATGTGGGCGACGATGAAGTAGGTGTCGGAGACGTGGATGTCCAGCGGCACCATGCCCAGCATCACACCGGAGATCCCGCCCATCGTGAACGTGACGATGAACGCGAGCGCGAACAGCATCGCCGTCGATTTCAAGTGCAGCACCGACTTGAAGAGGGTCGCGAGCCAGGAGAAGATCTTGATCCCGGTGGGCACCGCGATCAGGAGCGTCGTGACCATCATCGGCACGCGCAGCCACGCGAACATCCCCGAAACGAACATGTGGTGCGCCCACACCGTGTAGGCCAGCACGACGATGCCGAGCAGCGCCAGGGCCATGAGCCGGTACCCGAAGATCGGTTTTCGGGCGTGGCTCGTTATGACCTCGGAGATGATCCCGAACCCGGGCAGCATCATGATGTAGACGGCCGGGTGGGAGTAGAACCAGAAGATGTGCTGATAGCTCAGGACGTCGCCGCCGTTGAGCGCCTGGAAGAAGTTGGTGTGCAGCGCGCGGTCGAAGAGCACCATGAACTGCACGCCGGCGATGAACGGTGTCGCCGCCACCACGAGCAACGAGGTCGAGAGGTTCGCCCACACGAGCAGGGGCATGCGCCAGAAGTTCATTCCGGGCGCACGCATGGTGACGATCGTCACCAGGAAGTTGAGCGCCGTGGCGATCGAGGAGGCCCCCGCGAACTGGACCCCCAGGTTGAAAAACGACTGGCCCAACGGCGCCCCGGTCGAGAGCGGCGCGTAGCCGGTCCACCCGGCGTCGAACGCCCCGCCCGGGCAGAGGTAGCTGGCTACGAAGAGGAGCCCCGCGAGCGGCAGCATCCAGAAGCTGAAGGCGTTGAGGCGCGGGAACGCCATGTCGGGCGCGCCGATCATCAGCGGCAGGACGTAGTTCGCGATCCCGGCGAAGATCGGGATGACGAAGACGAAGATCATCAGCGCCGCGTGGGTCGAGAACAGCGAGTTGAAGGCGCCGGGGTTGACGAGCTGCGTGCCCGGCGTGGCAAGCTCGGCGCGCATGATCATCGCGATCAACCCGCCGACGAAGAAGAAGAAGAAGCTCGTGCAGATGTACTGGATCCCGATGACCTTGTGGTCGGTGTTGAACTTGAAGTAGTCGCGCCAGGAGTGGGCGCCGTGCTGGGAGTGGTCCTCCGGGATCGTCGGAGCGCCGATCGCCCAGCGCAGCCAGTAGTCAAAGGCGCCGATGCCGGCGAGGAAGCCGAGCGGGCCGCAAATCGAGGCGACGATGAGCTGCGGGTAGCCGGTCTGGTCGGTCTGGGTGAGCGACAGCCCGGAGATAGCCCGCAGCGCGATCACGAGGCCGTAGCCGAACGCGAAGCCGACGACGAGGCCGAGGAAGGCCCGCGCCATTCCAGGTCGCTTCAGTGCCGCTGCCATCGCCTAGAGGTCCCCGTCCGAGGGAGGCCGGATCCTAGCGACGCTCATCACGGTGCCCCCGTCGCCGTCGTCGAGGTGTTCTCGCCGAGTGAGGGATGCGGCGGGACCGTGCCTGACTTCTGCACCCTCCCCTGGTTCGCCAGCCAGCTGTCGAACTTCGCCTGCGGCCACACGTGCACGATCGCGCGCATCGTCGCGTGCCCGTAGCCGCACAGCTCGGTGCAGACGACGTTGAATGTGCCGAGCTTGTCGGGGGTCACGACGACGGTGTTGTCGATGTCGTTCCCGCTCGGCCCCGCCGGCACCGCGTCGCGCTTGATCCGCCACTCGGGCACCCAGAATGAGTGGATCACGTCGATCGAGCGCACCGTCACGTCGAGCTGGCGGTCGACGGGCACGTTCAGGACGTCGGAGTAGACGGTCCCGTTCGCCGTCGGGTAGGCGAAGCTCCACTTGTACTGCTGGCCGGTGACGTCGACTTTGAGCTGATGCGCTGAGCCCTTCTCGATGTCGGCGAGGACGATGGCGCTGTAGATCGCGCCGAACAGGACGATGATCGTCGGGATCACGGTCCAGGCGATCTCGAGGCGCGTGTTGCCGTGAATCGGCTCGCCGTCGGACTCGTCGCCGGGCTTCGCCCTGTACTCCCAGACGCAGTAGCCGAGCATCACCAGCACCACCGCGAAGACGAAGCACGAGAGCACGATCATCACGTTCAGCAGCGTGTCGATCGGCCCCGCCTGGGATGACGCGGCCTCCCCGAACCACGAGATCTGGGTCATGGGGATGGCCGTGACGATCGTGAGCAGGACCATCACGCCGAACAGCCGAATCAGAGTCGACCTAGGCACCGGGCGCGATTCTATTGGAGCTTGCGACGGCTCCGGCGCGCCGCCGGAGCCGCCCAAGTCGCAACCGATACAGGCTTCTCAGTCGTCCGGGACGTGGGGCAGCTCGGCGAGCTCGCCGGCGGACGCCGCGAGCACGCCGCGGGCGACGCCCTCCCAGCTCCAGAGGCGCGATACCGTCCCGCGCAACCGCCGCCGAGCCTCGGCCGCGACCTCCGGATCGAGCCCGAGCCAGCCGTTGATCCGCTCGGCGAGCGCCGTGACCGCGCCGTCGCCCAGCGGGAACGACACCAGGCCCGCCGCCTGCGGCGGCAGGCCGGCCGCCAGCGCCCGGCTCACCTCGGCGGCGCCGGAGTGGTCGGCCGAGACCGGGGCGACGCCCGCCGCGGCTGCCTCGGCGGCGACCATTCCGAACGCCTCGGGGAACGTGCTCGGGAAGACGAGCACGTCGCAGGCCGGCACCAGGCGCCCCACCTCGTCGTGCTCGAGCCGGCCGGAGAAGGCGACGCTGCCGGCCGCCGCGCTGCAGGCGGCCTTGTAGCTCTTCGGCGGGTCGTCGAGCAGCGAGAGCAACATGCGCAGCGGCCCCCTGAGCCCGCCCTCGAGCTGGCGCCCGCGCTTGGCGATCTCCCGGGCCGCGCCGAGATCGCCGCTCTCGATCGCTCGCCACAGGTCGAGAAGGCCGTGCTCGTACTCGCCGAACCCAACGATCAGGAGCCGCGCCCCCGGGTTCGCCTCCACGACGAACGGCCATGCCGCCAGCAGGAGGTCGATGCCCTTCGAGACGATCATCTTCCCGACGAGGACGACGCGCGGGCCCTCAGCGGCGGCGAAGTGCTCGACGGCGTCGGCCGCCCGCTCGGGCGAGCGATCCCAGCCGCCCGACTCCCCGCCCGCCCAGAAGGAGTCGGCGAGCCCCCGCAGCCGATCCGACGCCGACTCGTCGCCGAGCGGCGAGAAGAGGGCCGTGTCGACGCCCGGAGGCCCGAGCCTCGTCTTCTCGGGCAGCCCGGGGACCCCAACGGCCTCCCACAGCGACTCCGCGGTGTGGCGCGAGCCGACGAGCACGCCCGACGCCGCCTCCATGCCCTCGCGCGCGTAGGGGAGGAAGCGCTCGGGCTCCGGCTTCACCGTGTACTCCAGCGCCGAGCCGTGGACCTTGGCGGCGAACCGAAGGCCCGCCCGGGCGAGGATCACGGGGCCCATCACCAGGTGGTTCGCGAGCGCGGCGTCGACTCCGCCGACCGCCTCCACCACGTGGCGCACCGCCGCCACGTTCGCCTCGAGGTAGCGGTCGAGCTCGGGCTCCGTCAGCTCGGAGAAGGTCTTCACCTCGAAGCCCTCGTACTCATCCCGGACGTAGACGGGAAGCAGGCCGCCGATGTCGGGCCGGTGAATCCGGACCGAGCCCGGCTCGGACTCGATGCCTGGGAGCGGATCGGCGCCGCGGTCCTGGCAGAGCAGGTGGACGTCGTGCCCGAGCGCTGCGAGCGCCCGCACCAGGCTCGCGTTGTAGACGTTCGAGCCGGTGCCTCGCAGCAGGTAGCCGTGGAAGACGAGGACGCGCACGGCTCGGAAGCTAGTGGCCGCAACGGCTATGTTTCCCGCGCATGGACCTTCGCGGGCAGAGCTACCGCCTCCGTGCCCCCGTCTCGGGGCGCGAGGCTCTCGTGGAGCTCGAGCCCGAGGTCGTCTACGTCGACCGCGAGAGCGGCGAGGAGATGGACCCGGTGAGCATGGTCCTCCCGCTTGCTGAGTCGGACTCCGCGCTGCTGCGAACGCCCGAGAACCTGCGTGAGTGCCGCCGTTGCCACCAGCTCATCGGGCTCGACGTCAGCGACTGCCCGTACTGCGGCCTGCGCCAGGAAGCGCTGAACGGCGAGTGAGATGCCGGCTGCGGGCAGCCACGGCCGCCGCGGCGGCCATCGGCGCGGTGGCGCTGGCCGGCTGCGGCGGCGGCGACACGACGACGGAGACGGTCTCGGCTCCGACGACGACGCAGGCGACGAAGCCGATCACGACCACGCCGCCGGCGACGACGACCACCACCCCGTCGACTACCACGGCCTCGTCGACGACCACGGCCCCGTCGACGACCCTGACCTCGTCGACGACGACCAGCACGTCCTCCGGATCCGGCTCGGGGTCGAGCGGGGGGACCGGCGCGGGCGGCGGCTCGGGTGGGTCTCAGGGCTCATCAGGCGGGAGCGGCGGCGACCTCACGCCGATCCAGCGCTTCCGCCAGCAGTGCCGGCAGAACCCCGGTAGCTGCGGCTAGAACCGCGTCGAACGTCCCTGGATCCTGGCTATAGCCCCGACTGCGGGACGTTCGCTGCCGTTGTCAGCTACTTGCCGGGGACGTAATAGCCCCAGTACATGAGGCGTGCCGTGAAGATGCAGCCGTAGTCGCGGACGGACCCGACCTTCGTCTGCGGCCGCGCCTTGAGCGCCTGGCCATTGCCGCACTTCTTCGCGCCGCGGCTCGCGCGCCAGCTCGAATGCGGCGCGAACTCGATGGTGGCGAGAGCCGGGACCCAGGTCGGCGTGGTGAGGGCCAGGATCTGGCCCTTCTTGATCTTGAGGGGCGTGTTGAGCGTGATGTAGTGCATCTCGCCCGTGGCTTGGCCGAGCTGGACCGTCGGGCTCTGGCGGACGAGCTTGTAGGTGCCCTTCTTCTTCGGGACGAGAACCCCGATCCGCGCCGTTGGCTCCTTGCCGTACCGCTTGTTGCCGAAAAAGTCGGGGGAGCCGAAGGTGTTGCGCTCGGTCTTGTTGGGATTGCCGAGCTTGACCGCCCAAGCGACGAGCTTTCCGGTCTGGGGCGCCCTCATTATGTGGCGCTTCCCGTCGGCCTTGAGCTCGAAGCCCGTCACCGAGCCGATGACGAAGCACGGGCGCTTGACGACCGGCGGGTTCTGGCTCTCGGGCGGTTTCTGGGGGCAAAGCGGCTTGGGGTTGTGCTGCACCTGGCCGAGAACCTTCGGCTTGACGTTGCCGCCCGCGTCCGCGAACGGCGCCGCGGCTGCGACGGCGACGACTCCGGCGCACAGCGCGGCGAACGCAAGCGTGCCGCGGCTCCGGCGGCGTGGGTTGTGGCTCGCAGGGGCCATCGGGGTTGGAACACGGCCTGGAGCGCTTGGTTGCGCTGCTCCCACCCTTGCGGAGCGACCGTGAGGCGCATAGCTTAGGCATCCGGAAGGACCGCATGCGGTCCAGGCGGGCGATTGGGCGCGATTGCCCTCATACAATCGCCGCCGTGCCTGCGATCGTCACCAAGGCCCTGGAGCGCGAGTTCTCGGGCGGGATCAAGGCGGTCGACGGGGTCGATCTCGAGGTCGCGGAGGGCGAGATCTACGGATTCCTCGGCCCCAACGGCGCCGGGAAGACCACGACGGTGCGGATGCTGACCACGCTGCTGCGCCCAACCGGCGGCAGCGCCACGGTCGCCGGTCACGACGTCGTGGCGGAGGCCAAGGAGGTGCGCCAGGCGATCGGCGTGGCGCTCCAGGAGGCCGCGCTCGATCCCCTGATGACGGGGCGCGAGCTGATGCGCCTCCAGTCGACGCTCCACGGGATGAGCTCCAACGTCGGCACCCGCCAGGCCGCCGTGCTGCTCGAGCGGGTCGGCCTGACGGACGCCGCCGACCGGCGCGTGGGGACCTACTCCGGCGGCATGCGGCGGCGGCTCGACCTCGCATCGGCCCTTGTCCACGAACCCCGCGTGCTCTTTCTCGACGAGCCCACCACCGGCCTCGACCCCGTGAGCCGCAAGGCGATCTGGGAGGAGGTCTCGCGGCTCAACTCCGAGGGCACGACCGTCTTCCTCACGACGCAGTACCTCGAGGAGGCCGACGAGCTGGCCAATCGCGTGGGCATCATCGACGGCGGCCGGATCGTCGCCGAGGGGACGCCCGGCGAGCTCAAGGCGCAGGTGGGCCGCCCGCACCTCGAGGTTCACATCGCCGAGGGCGAGGCCGAGCGTGGGCGCGAGGTCGTGGCCCGCTTCGGCAAGCAGCTTCCCTCGAAGGACGGCGTGGTGCTCGTGGAGCTGGAGCACGGAGCCGCCGAGGTGGCGCCGGTGGTGCGCGCCCTCGATGAAGCCGGAATCCTCGTCGACTCGCTCGACCTCGTCGAGCCCACGCTCGACGACGTCTTCGTCGCCAAGACCGGCTACCACATCGAGGGCGACGAGACCACCGATGTCGAGGAATCAGTCTGATGCGCTCCAACCTGCGGGTGGTCGCCGCGCTCGGCGCGCGCTCGGTGAAGCAGACGTTCCGCCGCCCCCAGCTGCTCTCGCCGATCATCATCTTCCCAACGCTGCTGCTCGCGGTCCAGGTGGGCGGCGCGGGCCGCGCGGTGGACCTGCCGTCATTCCCGCAGGTCCACGGCTTCCTCGACTTCATGCTCGCCGGGGCGATGATGCAGTCGGTGCTGCTGGCCGCGAATAGCGGCGGAATCGCGCTGGCCGTCGACATCGAGATGGGGTTCACCGACAGGCTGCTGGCGGCGCCCGTCCCGCGTTTCGCGATCGTGCTCGGACGGCTGGCGGGCACGGCGGCGCTCGGCGCCTTCGCCGCCGTCTGGTTCATCGCGATCGGCCTCATCTTCGGAGCCCACATCGAGCAGGGTGTTCCCGGGGTGATTCTCGTCATCGCCCTGGTCACCGCGTCGGCGGTGGCCTTCGGCGGCATCGGCGCCGCGATCGCGCTGCGGACCGGGAAGGCCTCGGTCGTGCAGGGGCTCTTCCCGCTCGTCTTCGTGATCCTCTT
Source organism: uncultured Actinomycetes bacterium (assembly GCA_963823245.1). Taxonomy (GTDB): domain Bacteria; phylum Actinomycetota; class Thermoleophilia; order Solirubrobacterales; family 70-9; genus JAWVFM01. Next base: position 265,250 of record CAWGKQ010000003.1, read on the forward strand.
CCTCTCCTCGGCCTTCTTCCCGGCGGACCTGATCCTCGAGCCGGCCAAGGCGGTGGCCCAGGTGAACCCGGTGAGCCTCATCGTCGAGGGCGTCCGCGACCCGGTCATCTCCTCGCTCACGATCTCCGCGCTGGGGAAGGCCCTCCTCGCCGTGGCCGGCGTCGCCGCCTTCAGCACCTGGCTCAGCAATCGCGCGCTCCGCTACCGGCTGCGAACCGGGGGCTGAGATGGGAGCGGAGGGCACGGTCAGCCTCGCCACGATCGGCGCGATCGTGCGCCGCGCGCGCAACGAGCTGCTCCGCGTTCCGGGCGCGGCGGTCCCGGGCATCCTCGCGCCGACGATCTTCTTCCTCGGGCTGACGGCGGTTTTCGGCCACCTCACGCTCCTCCCCGGCTTCACCACCGACACCTACCAGAGCTTCCTGATCCCGATCAGCCTCCTCCAGGGGGCCGGTTTCACCGGCGCCGCGACGGGCGTCAACCTCGCGCGCGACATCGAGCAGGGGTGGTTCGACCGGCTGCTCGCCGCACCCGTCCCACGCTGGTCGCTCCTCGCCGGGATGGTCTCCTCGGCGGCGATCCGCTCCCTGCTGCCCGCCACGGCGCTGCTGATCGTCGGTTTCGCCCTCGGCGTGCATTGGCCGGGATTCGCCGGGCTCGCCCTGGCGCTGGTGCTGGTGATGGGAATGGGGGTGGTCGCCGCGTGCTGGGGCACGATGCTGGCGCTCAAGTTCCGCAGCCAGTCTGCGGCGCCCCTCATGCAGGCGGGGATGTTCATTCTCATCCTCACCACCACCGCCTACGCGCCGATCGCGCTGCTCACGGGCTGGCTTCACACGGTCGCGGAGATCAACCCTGTGACGAAGGTGGTGGAGGCGGCGCGCCAGGGATTCGTGCGGGGGGACCTGACCTGGTCTCACACGTTGCCCGGGCTCGTCGCGATCGTCGGCCTCATCGCCCTCCTCGGTGCGCTCGCCCTGCGGCAGATGTACCGCATGAACGACGAGTGAGCGATTACGGGGACTTCCTCGGCGCCGGGCGGAGGCGCCGGCGCCGGCCGATCCCGGGCGTGAGCGAGCGCCCCTCGGCGGCCCCCGAGGGCCTCACCGAGCTCTGCCGGCGCGTCCTCACGGAGAGCCTCGCCGATGGCAAGCGCGAGGGGATCCCCTACTCCTACACCCGGCCGAGCCCCTCGCGCTACCCCTGGCAGTGGTACTGGGACTCCTGCTTCGCGGCGATCTCCTGGCGCCGCTTCGACCCCGTCCGGCCACGGCAGGAGCTCGAGACGCTGCTGCGCTCCGCGCGCGACGACGGCTTCATCGGCCACATCACCTTCTGGGACCAGCCTGTGGACCTAATCCGCCTCCTCTTCTACAACGTCGACTCCCGAGGCTCGGAGCGCACGAGCACGATTCAGCCGCCGCTCCTGGCCTGGGCGTGGCGGATCGCCGTCGGCGACCCCGCCGCCGAGCCGGCCATCGCGCAGCACCACGAGTGGCTGCGCGCCAACCGCGACCTCGAGGGCGACGGTCTGCTCTGGTTGATCCAGCCGGACGAGTCCGGGCTCGACTCCTCGCCGAAGTTCGATTCCGTCTGGGGATGGCGCTCCCACGGCCGAGTGGGCTTCGCGGCGTTGGTGGCGCGAAACCGCCGCCTCCGCTGGGACGCGCGGCGCTCACGCGACGCGGGCGGACCTGTGCTCTGCGAGGTCGCCACCAACGTGCTCTGGGGCCTCGCGCGCATGGCGATGGGCGAGCCGTCGATCACACCTGCGCTCATCGATCGCCTCTGGGACGAGCGGCGGGGCCTATTCCTCGACGAGGTCGCGCCATCGGGGCTCCGGCCCGCGGTGGAGACCTGGGCTGCGCTCGCGCCGCTTGCCCTGCCCGACCTCCCCGAAGCGATCGGCCGGCGGCTGGTCGAGGAGCACCTGCTGAACCCCGACCGGTTCTGGCTCGACGTGCCTCCGGCCTCGGTCGCGGCGACCGAGCCGAGCTTCCGGCCGGGCACCGTGGGCTGGATCAAGCGTCGCTACTGGCGCGGCCCGACCTGGATCAACGCCGCCTGGCTCCTGTGGCTCGGCCTCGTGCGCCTGGGCTATGCCGAGTCGGCGGCGCACATGGCGCGGACGATCGAGCGGACGATCGCCGCCGAGGGCCTTCGCGAGTACTTCAACCCCTACAGCGGCGAGGGCCTGGGGGCCGTCGACTTCGCCTGGAGCTCGCTTGCCATGGAGATGGCGGAGCCGGACACGGGCGCCGCGGCGCGCAGCTACTTGTAGCGGTAGGTGATGCGGCCGCGATCGAGGTCGTAGGGCGAGAGCTCGATCTTCACGCGGTCGCCCGGGAGGATGCGGATGTAGTGGCGGCGCATCTTTCCCGAGATGTGCCCGAGAACCTCGTGGTCGTTATCGAGCTTGACCTTGAACATCGTGTTCGGGAGGGCCTCCGTGACCTCGCCCTCCATCTCGATCTTCTCTTCCTTGCCCATGCGGGGCGAGAGGGTAGCTCAGCGGCCCTCGAACTTCGCATTTCCGGGCCCATCCTCGAGAAACGAGCGCACGGCGTCTTGCAGGTCCTCGGTCTCGAAGAGACCACCCGAGACCTCCGGCGTCACCTCGTCGGCGCGGTTTACGCCACCCTCGAGGTAGGCGCGGACGATTTGCTTCGTCGCCGCGTGGGCCTTCGTCGGGCCCGCGGCAAGCCTCTGGGCGAAGCGCATGCCCTTCTCCTGGATCTCGTCATCGCCGACGACCCGGTTGACGACGTTCCAATGCTCCATCGTCGACGCCGGATAGAGGCCGCCGGTCATCACGAACTCGCGCGCCCGAGCCGGGCCTGCCCGCTCGGCCATCCGCTGCGTGCCGCCGGCGCCGGGGGTCAGCCCGACGACCGCCTCGACGAGCCCGAACCGCGCCGATTCGCTCGCCCAGATCATGTCGCAGCCGAGCGCGACCTCGAGGCCGGCCGTCAGGCACAGCCCGTGAACGATCGCCAGCGTCGGGAACGGGAGCGCCTCGAGCCTGCGCACAGGCCCCAGGAGCTCGCCGAACGTCCGCGCCCCGCCCTCGCCCGCATCGACGAGGCGCTGGAAGACGTTCACGTCGACTCCGCCGGTGAAGATGTCGCCCTCGGCGCGCCACACCGCGCAGCGCACGTCGTCGGCCGCCTCGAGCTCGTCGAGGCAGCTCACGAGCCCCGTGAACACCTCCTCGCCGAAGAGGTTCAGCGGCGGGGAATGCAGGACGATCGACGCGACGGCTCCGTCGCGCTCGATCCGGACGGCCGGCCCGCCCTCAGCCACCGCGGATCTCCTCGGCGGTCCGCTCGATCTCGTCGGCGTCGGCGCCGCGCGGGATCCAGGGGAGCTTCAGCGGGTCATCGTCGTAGCGGGGGATGACGTGGACGTGGAAGTGGAAGACCGTCTGCCAGGCGGCCGGCCGGCATGAGTTCAGGATGTTGAAGCCGTCGGGCTGCAACACCTCGTCGATGCGGCGCGCGAGACGCCGGGCGGCGAGCATCGTGCCCTCGAGATCGGCGTCATCGATCTCGAGCAGGTCGGCCGAGTGAGTTCTCGGCACGACGAGGGCGTGCCCGCGCGTCGCCGGGTTGATGTCCATGAAGGAGATCGTGTGCTCGTCCGAGTCGATTACCTGCGCGGGCACGTCACCGGCGACGATGCCGCAGAAGAGGCAGTCGCTGGCCATCCTATTGGCCGAGGCCGGCCAGGAGCTCCGCGTTGTCGGCCGAGCCCTCGATCCGCTCGCGAAGGAGGCTCGCGCCCTCGCGCGGCTCGAGGTCTGCCAGCAGCGAGCGGAGACGCCGCGCCGCCTCGAGCTCGGAGGCATCGCGCAGCTCCTCCTCGCCGGAGACGCGGCAGGCGGCGACTCGCAGGGCGGGAACGATCCCGGCGCCCGCGAGATCAGCGTCGAGCGTGATGAGCGCGTTCTCGGTGGTTATGACGGCGCGCTCCGCCGCGCCATCGTCCGCGAGCCCTGAGAGCGCAGTCGCGATCACGGTCAGCGAGCCGTCGCCATCGAGCTCGCGGCCGGAGCCGAAGAGGCGCTTGACCTCCGCCGTGCCGTCAGCGGCGACCGCGAGCCGCGAGAGCGAATCGCAGATCAGCACGGCATCGGCTCCCGCCTCCGCGCGGCGCCTCGCGCGCTCGCTCGCGAGCGTCGCGACCCGCACCTGCTCCGCGGGAGCCATCTCGGCAGTCGCGATCGCGAGCTCCGCGTCCGGCACGGCCTCGCGCCAGGCGGCGGCCTCCTCGGGCCGCTCGTCGACGAGGAGAACGACGACATCCGCTCCGCCGCCGGCGAGCACAGCGCGCGCGATTCCCCGCAGGAGCGTGGTACGGCCCGATCGGGGGGTGGCTGAAATGAGGACCCGCTGGCCGAACGCAAGCGGGGCCAGCAGATCGGCCGCCCGCACGAGCACGTCGTCGCGATCCACCTCGAGAGCCAGCCGGCGCCGCGGAGGAACAGCGGTCATTCCGCCGAGCTCGGGCCTCGGCTCCGACGGCGGCTCGGCGCCGTTCACCTTGTCGACGTGAACGAGCGCTCGATGGCGCTCGCCCCGGCGCGGCGCCCGCGCCGGCCCCGAGACCTCATCGCCGGCTCGAAGCTCGCAACGGCGGATCTGCGAGGCCGAGATGTACACGTCGTCGCCCTCGGCCTCGAGTCCCTCGAGGCGCAGGAACCCGTGCCCGGCGCCGGTGAGCTCGAGGACGCCGGCGACGTCCTCGGTCTCCGCCTCGGCCTCCGGCTCGCGCTCGCGCTCGCGCTGGCGATCGTCGCGGCGCGCTCGCTGCTCGCCCGCCTCGGGCTTCAACCGCTCGCGACCTCGGCGCCGGCGGCGCGGCCGCGACGGTTTCTCGCCGCCGCGGTCCTCGATCGCCGCGATGAGCTCGTCGCGCCGCATGGACCGGAACTTGGGGATGCCCAGCTCGGACGCGCGCTGGTGCAGCTCAGCGAGGTGGAGGTCGGCGAGGGAAGGCATGTGCGGCGGCGGAGGATATCCGCGCGGGTGCGACGATTGGTCGATTGATGTCGCTATAGCGACATCAAGTGTCCACTCGCCAGGCGCCGGCGGGGTCGATCCCCTCCGCGGCGACCTCCCCGACCCAGCGCTCCGCCTCCTCGCTGACCCTCCCGCCATCCCATCCCAACTCGCCGCCCAGTGCCTCCGCCACCGGGCGCACGGCGTCGGCGGTCCGCAGCGCCGGGGCATCGAGGAGCCCCAGCCGCGTGCGCCGCAGCAGCACGTCGGCGACGGAGCGGGCCTGCTCGAGCCGCGCTCCGATGACGGCCTCGGCCAGGAGGTCGGGTTGGCCGGGCACGATCGGTTGCGCAAGCTCGGGCCGCTCGGCCGCCACCTTCAGCACGACGTGCGCGGCGTGGCCGTAGCGGAAGGCGAGGAGGTCCCGCCAGCCGTCGGGCAGAGAGCCCGCGTCGAGTCCCTCGGGGGGCTCGAGGTCGTTCTCGCTCGCGGACATCCCCAGCTGGAGCTCGTCGGTACGGCACGGAGCGTCGCGGCCCTCCCGCTCCACGAGGCGATCGACGGCCATCTTCGCCATGCGGCGCCAGGTGGTTAGCTTGCCGCCGGTGATCGTGAGCAGGCCGGAGCTGGTCTCGTAGAGCTCGGCCTTGCGGGAGATGTCGACCGACTTGCGCGGATCGCCGGTGGAGATGAGCGGTCGCACGCCGGCGTACGCGCCCGTGATGTCCGTGCGCCCCAGGTCGGTCTGGAAGAAGTCGTTGAGGGCGGAGAGGAGGTAGTCGATGTCATCGCTCGACGGCTCGACATGCACGAGGTCACCCTCGTAGTCGCGGTCGGTGGTCCCGGCGAGCACCCGCCCGTACCAGGGGAGGGCGAAGATAGTGCGGTCCTCGCCCGCGGGCACGATGCATGCCGCACGGCCGATCGGAAGAGCGGCCTGGTCGATCGTGATGTGCGTGCCGCGGCTGGGAGCGATGCGCGGGATCTCGGCCTCGTCGCGGATCTCCTCGGGGCGTATGCGGTCGGCCCAGACGCCGGTCGCGTTGATTACCGCGTCGGCGGCGATCTCGAGCTCCTCGCCCGAGTCGCGCTCCACGCAGTGCACTCCGCGCGCCACGCCGTCCTCGAACCGAAGGCCGCTGACCTCGCACCGGTTGAGGGGCACCGCGCCATACCGCTCCGCCTCTCCGAGGACGGTGAGCACGAGGCGGGCGTCGTCCGTCTGACAGTCGTAGAAGAGGTAGGCCTCCTTCGGGTCGAGAGGGGCGAGGGCCGGCACCAGATCGGTCGCCTCGGCGCCGTCGATCGTGCGATGGCCCTCAGGGGCCCAGTAGTCGCCGGCCGCTTCCCGCGCCGCCCGCTCGCGCCGGGCCTGGCCGACGCGCGTTGTCGCCATCACGTCATAGAGGTTGAGGCCCATGCCGAGGCGGCGGCTCGGGCGGTCGTCGCCGATCGTGGGGACGAGGAACGGCGTCGGGTAGACCAGGTGCGGCGCGAGCTGGACCATGAGCTGGCGCTCGAGGAGCGCCTCTCGAACGAGGCCGAGGTCGAAATTCTGCAGGTACCGCAGGCCCCCGTGGACCATCTTCGACGAACGGCTCGAGGTGCCGATCGCCCAGTCGGCGCGCTCGACGATCGCGACCGAGTACCCGCGCGAGGCGGCGTCGAGCGCGCAGCCCACGCCCGTGATGCCGCCGCCGATCACGACCACGTCGAACCGCTCGCCCCGCACCGCCTCGATTGCGTCCTCGCGTGAGATCACTGGAGCGGAAGCTAACGGCTAGCGGAAATGCGGCCGCGGCGGGACCCAGCCGCCGCTGCGATACCACCAAACGCCGCCCGCGCCGAGGAGGGCGACCAGCGCGAGCCCACCGGCGAGGTACACCCAGGCCGGCGTCCCGTCGCTCGCACCATCACCGCCCTCCGGAGCGGGGGGCTGGCTGCCCTTGGTCTGGGGCGAGGCGTCCAGCGCACCCTTGGGGGGCGGGGCGAAGGGATGCCCGGGCTCCACCTTCGATCCGGGCGGGGCGGGCGTCGAGGCCGAGTCGTTGGCCTGCCCCTTCTGATCCTGCTTCTTGGCCGTTTTGTGATTGGCGTTCGCCGCATCCGCCAAGTTCGCGGCGTTCACGATCGGAGGCACGCCGCCGCTGGTCGCGTTGGTCGGCGGCACAACGCTCTGCGGCACCGTGGGGCTCGAGCCGCCCGACGGCGCGCCGCCGCTCGGCGTCGAGCCGCCGTTGCCGCCATCCCCGCCCCCGCCCTCGCCCCCGCCCGAGCGTTGCTCCCGCGCCACGGCAGCCAGGGGCAGCGCCTCTTGCTCCACGGCCATCACGGCCTGCCCGGTGACCCACACCGGCGTCTGGTTGCTCGAGCGCGAGTAGCGGTAGTGACCGTTGCCGGCGCGCCGGGCCGCGAGGTAGTCGAGCCCGCCGTGGCCACCGGCTCGCGTCGCCGCGGGGTTCTCGCCGGCCGCGATCAGGCCCTGCACCGCCCAGGCGGTGGACTGCGAGTTCGACGGCCCGTGACCGGCCAGCGGCCAGCCGCCGTCGTGCTCTTGGTCCCGGCTCAGGTAGCGGACCCCCTTGCGAAGCGCCTTCCTGCCCGCCGCGGCCGCGGCGAGGCCCTGCAGCGCCGCCCCCGTGCTGTCGGGGTCGCTCGCGACGCCGGGCTGGAAGCCCCACCCGCCGTCGTGATTGCGCGCTCGCTGCAGCCAGCGGCGCGACTGGCGAAGGTCGTGAACGGGCTTCCCAGAGGCACGCATCGCGAGGAGCCCGAAGGCCGTGAGGTTCACCTGCCCTCCGTAGCTGCCGTCGTGGCGACGCCGGTGATGGAGCTGCGCGACGAGGTCGCGGCCGTCGAAGCTCCTTGGGCTGATGCCGGCGCCATGGAGGGCGAGGATGGTCCGCTCGAGGTCTCCCGTCGAAGCGATCTTGGAGGCGTGCTTTCGCAGGTAGGCCACGGGCGTCGAGCCGCGCTTACCGAGGTCGCGCGGGTTTCGCCCGGCCGCCTCCAGGCCGAGCATCGCCCACCCGGTCATCTCGGGGCTCGACGCAGATCCCGGCGAGACCCCGTAGCCGCCGTCGGCGTTCCGAGCCTTTGCGAGGTAGGAGGCCGGCGAGGCGCCGCTCGCCCCCGCGCGCGGAGCCTCGAGCCCGACGGCGCCGGCCGCGACCGCCAGCGCCAGCAGCGGCGCCGCCCACTCTCGTCGCCACGTGAACTCGACCCGGTCGCGGTAGCGCCCGATGATGCGAACGAGCGCCGGGCCCGCGGCCAGGGCGAGGACGAAATTCCCGAGGGCGTGGGCGACGTTGAACGGAACGCCCCGAGCCGCTATCGCCAGGTAGCGATCGAGCGTCTGGGCCCCGCCGCTCGTCGCGAGCACCGAGTAGTCCAGGAGCGCGCCGTAGGCCAGTCCCGCCAGCCCGCACGCGACGGCGAGCCCGAGGCGCCCGAGCCGGCGACCGGTCAGCACGCCCAGCCCTGCGCCACCGAGCCCGACGAGCCCCCACCCCACCATCTCCCATGGCGTCCACGGCCCCTGACCGAGCCAGAGGTTCGAGATCAAGGCGCCGAGCGCGCCGACGGCGAAGCCGGGGGCGGCCCCCACCGAGAAGCCGGTGATCAGGACCACGTCGGTCGTGGCTTGGACGTTCGGCACGGCGGCGAACGCGAGTCGCCCCGCCACGGCGAGGGCGGCGAGCGCCGCCACGAGGGCCACCGTCCGGGAGCCGGGGCGCGAGCGCTCGAACCAGGCGAGGCCGCCCAGCAGCACGAGCGCGAGAAGCCCGAAGATCGCGATCCGCCACGGAATCATCGCTTCGCTCGCTCACCATCCTCTCGCGAAAGCGGCCTGACGAGCAGCGCCGCGCCGGCCTCGGGCAGGATCGCCCGCTCGCGGCCGAGGATCCGCGCGACCTCGGTGGCGAAGTACCAGCCGCCCGAGAGGATCTCGTCGGCGGCGCCATCGGCGATCACCTGGCCGTCCGCGAGGAGGACCACGCGGCCGGCGAAGGCGGCGGCGAACTCGACGTCGTGGGTGGCGACCACGACGGCTGCGCCGGCCCCCGCCAGCTCGCCCAACCAGGTCGCGAGCTCGCGCTTTCGCCCCCAGTCCATGCCGCGGGTGGGCTCGTCGAGGCAGACGAGCCCCGGCAGCTCGCCGGCCTCGTCGCGGCCGGCCATCACGATCGCGAGGGCAAGCCGCTGGCGCTCTCCGCCGGAGAGGTCGCGCGGATCGGCCTCGACTGCATGCGAGAGGCCGACGCCGGCCAGGGCGCGCGCGCCCGCCTCGCCCGGCAGCTCGTCGCCCACCCGCTCGCGCAGCAGCATGTCGGCCGGGCTCTGTGGGAGAAGCGCGCAGCCTCGGGGCGCGGCGAGGGCGCCGCGCACGGCGGCCAGCCGCCCCGCCGCAGCGCGAAGGAGGGTGCTCTTGCCGGCGCCGTTACGGCCCATGAGCGCGACCCGCTCGCCGGGCGCGACGGCGAGGTCGAGCCCGCGGATGACGTCCCGCCCGCCGAGCTGGACCCAGGCGCCGCGCGCATCGAGGGCGAGGTGCGAGCGCTCGCCACGACGCCACAACCCGTTCCTCTTCGCCGAACGTCCCTCGTCACCGCGCATAGCCCCGGGTGAGGGACGTTCGGCGGGGAGGGCGGGGGCTGCGGCGGCGTCCAGGCCCGCCAGCCCCGTCCCTGTCAGCGTGTCCCGGGCCGCCTTGACCCCCACCGGCAGCGGTCGCAGGCCCGCGAGATCGAACAGGCGGGCGCCCGGGGTCGAGAGGTCCCTGTCGGCGACGATGGACCACTCCAGGAACCCGCCCGGCGGGCCGTCGAAGGCGATACGTCCGGCAGCCATCGCGACCACGCGGTCAGCGTGGACGAGGCAGCGCTCGAGGCGATGCTCGGCGAGCACCACGGCCATCCCCCACTCCTCGTTCAGGCGCCGCAACAGCCACACGAGCTCGTCGCCCGCCACCGGGTCGAGCTGGGACGTGGGCTCGTCGAGCAACACCAGTCGCGGACGGAGGACGAGGGCGGCCGCGAGCGCCACCCGCTGGAGCTCGCCTCCTGACAGCGAGTCGGTGGTGCGATCGAGAAGGTGCGGGATCGCCAGCGCGAGCGCCGCCTCCTCGACCGAGCGAGCCCGCGCCGAGGGCGGCGCGCCGCGAATCTCGAGCGGCAGCTCGAGCTCCGAGCGAACGGTCGTCGAGACCACCTGCGTCTCGGGGTCCTGCGCCACGAGGCCCACCTCGCCGCCGAGCTCAGCCGGCCCGTGGTGGCGGGCGTCGAGGCCGGCAACCTCGACGACCCCGGCCACCTCGCCGCCGTGGTAGTGAGGCACGAGCCCCGACAGCGCCCGCAGCAGCGTCGTCTTGCCCGACGCCGAGCGGCCCGCGAGCACGACCAGCTCTCCCGGATCGACCTCGAGATCGACGTCGACAAGCGCGCGATCGCGCGCGCCGGGATATCGGTACGAGAGGTCCTTGATCCGGGCCAGGGGCTCAGCCACGGGCCCTCACGATGCGGTCGGCACCGAAAGGCACAGCCGCGAGCGCCGGCAGCGCGACCGCCCACGCCAGGGTCGGCGCGCCGGCCTCGATCCACGTCGAGGGGTAGCTGCGGAAGCCGTCCGCGCCGCTCACCGCCCCTGCGATCGAGACGGCCGTGATCATGAGCGCCGAGCCGAGGAGCGCCGGATCGTGTCGCGAACGCCGGGAGCGGCCGACCGCCCGCGGCGCGCCCTTGGCGTAGCCTCGGAGCTCGAGAGTCGCGGCGACATCGACCGCCCGGTCGAGCGAGCCTGCCACCAGGCGCCTCGCCAGGGCCGCCCGCCCCACCGGCGCCGCGCCCGGGCCGCGGAGGGCCGAAGCCTCGCCGAGCCGCGCGTAGTCGGCAGCCGCGAGCGGGACCATGCGCGCGATCAGCGTGGCGGTGAGCGCGGAGCGGCTCGCGACCGGCCGCAGCAGGCGCAGGACGCGGTCAGGGTCCACGGTCGCCGCGTGAACGGCGAAGGCGCACATCACGACCCCGAGGCGGAGTGCGAGCACGGCGCCCTCCACCACCGCCTCGAGGCTGATGTCGAGGGTGCCCGCGAGCGGCAGGTCGATTCCGTGCACGAGGACCGTATCGCCGCGCTGCGAGGCAAAGGCGTTGACGAGTACGAGCAGGATGCCGAGGCCGAGCGCCCACCTCGCCGCGAGCCGCAGGGCCCGCCCCGCGCCGGCCAAGAGGCCGGCGACCGCGACGCCCGCACCCGCGCCCGCGATGACGATCGGGTTCGAGCTCACGAGCGCCGCGAGCGCGAGCGAGCCCAGGTAGGCGGTGGCGGCGAGCGCGCCCCCGTCGCCGAGCGGACCCTGGCGGTGGACGTAGGCGAGGACCGGCCTCACGCGGCGCCCCCGGGGCTGAGCGGCAGCGGCACCACCGCGTCGGCGAAGACGGCGATGGCGTAGTGGTCTCGCAGGTCGATGGCGTCGAGCCGCCGGGCCGCTCGCTCCACTCCCGCGGGGCGTGCAGACGTGACGACCCACGTCGGCGGGTCCTCGCCGTCGCGGAGGGCCGCGACGACGCCGGTGTCGGCGCGAGCGCGCTGTCCCAGGCTGCCGTCGGCCCGCAGGAGCCTGAGGGCGCCGGCGGGGCCGTAGGTCGCGAAGACGCCGCTCGTCGCGGGGCCGCTCTCGAGCTGGCGCGCGGCGCCGTCCTTGCGGACCGCGCTCCACTGCCCGACGAGGATCCGGGGTCCGCGCGACGGCGCGATCCTGTGCACGACCCTCGCGCCCACGCCGGCCCGCGCGAGCCGGTCCGTGACGACGGCGCACGGAGCCGGGTCACCGGCGCACTCGACGTCGATCGTTCCCGCGGCGCCTGCGAACGGCTGCGGCCAGGACCCCACGACGGCCGGCACGCGCATCGCGCTCGTCCAGTCGCGGTAGTCCCACCAGATCCGATCGCCGCCGCGAACCTTCACCTGCGTCGAGCCCACCGGGGACTCGACGCCGTCCACAAAAAAGAACCAGTCGAATCGCCGCCCGCCGCGCTCAGCTCCAGCGAGCCCGTTGATGGACTGGACGAAGCCGCCGCCGTAGCGGGTGGATATCTGCGCGTTGCGATCGAGGAAACGGAGCACGGTCTCCGATTCGGTCGGATCATCCTCCTTCGCCGACGCGACCTTCTGGGTGCCGTAGTCGCGGGTGACGGTGAGCGTCGCCGTGCCCGGCGACGATGGGCCCGGGCCCAGGCCGCAGCCGGTGGCCGCGACGGCCACCGCCGCCGCGGCCACGAGCCGTAGGCCCTCCCTCACGCGGGCATCACCCGCCCCGCGCCGGGCACTTCGCCGGGTCGGCCTTGACGCAGACGGCCGCGACGTTGGAGGGGATGTCTCCGCCGCGGCGAGCCTGAAGCTTGCGCGTGCCGGCCGCGGGGAACGTCACCGCGGTGATCCCGGCAGCGTTGGTCGGGTCCGCCCCGTGGCCCACCTCGACGCCCTTGGCGCGGCGACGCTTGCCCTTGTCGGTGTAGGAGACGACCTTCACCTGCACCGGCTCTCCGGGCCTGGCGCGAGCGGGCGCCCGAAGCGCGAGCTCGTCCCCTACCGGGAATCTCGGAGCGAGGTACCAGAGGACGTCGTCGCCATCGTGGACCTTGAGCTGGTCGCCGCCGACCTGCGCGCCCACGTGGTTTCGCTTCAGGTACCAGAAGCCGTCGCCGCTCGCGACGTTGCCGCCGATGCCGCAGATGCCGAGGCCGAACGAGAACTGATCGGTGATGGAGAGCGGGCGCAGTGCAGGAGCGTCGGGCAGCGCGTCGGCGAGCAGGCCGAGCGCCGTGTTATCGGGGACGCCTACCCGGTGGCCGCTTCCGCCCGGAGGCCCGAAGCAGTCGGCGCCGGGGTCGGTCTTGAGGGCGGCGGGATGGGTCCGCTGGGCGAGGTCGGCGAGGACCTTGCCGCCGGTCGTCTCCACGCGAAGATGTGCCGTGACCTTGGCTCCGGCCACGCACGGGATCGCCAGCAGCAGCGCAATCGCGCACGCGACCGCGAGCTTGGGATGTGTGTATGAGTGCATCAGGCCACCCTTTCCTCGAGGGACTACATGGCTGGCCGTGGCAGGTCTCCTGGCTTCCGGGACGGGCTTCGCGCCTTCCCGGGACCGCTGTGGCGATCCCAGTGGCCGAGCCGCGCGACAGGCGGCCCATGCGATGCCCCTCTACCCGGTCACAGTGGCGGGACCGCGCCGGACTCTCACCGGACTTCCCTTGGCCACTGGCCGTATGTGAGGGAAGTCTAATGCCTTGCGGGCGCCTCTCGGCGCCCTTACATGCTGCTTTCGGGGCTAAAGCCCCTCAGATCAGCCCCGCTGCGCCTCCACCTTTTCGCGCAGCTGGTCGACCACCTCGGGCATCGACTGGCGCATGCGCGAGAGCTCCCAGTGCTCGATCTTGATGAGGCGGATCTCGGAGGTCGAAGTGACCGTGGCGGAGCGCTCCTGCTTTTCGAGGAGGCCCTGCTCACCGAAGACGTCGCCCCGACCGAGGTCGGCGAGATGCTGGCCTTCGCGCTCCACCTTCGCCGTCCCGTCCGCGATCGCGTAGAAGTGATTGGAGAAGCCGCCCTCCTTGACGATCACCTTCCCCTCGGGCCACTCCTCGACGGTCGCCCACGGAGCGATCTTGGCGAGCACGTCATCCGGCACTTCCGCGAAAAGCGGGATCTTCTTCAGCGTCGCTGGGTCCAATGCACCCTCCGGTTCTGGTGTGGGGGCGAGAACCTAACCGATGCCGCGGCCACGCGCGCGGATCAACCGCTCGGCGGCTCGGCGCGGTAGGCAATTACCTCGACCCGCTCCAGGGTCACCATCCCGTCGCCGACCATCTCGTCGAGCCGGGGCAGGATCGCCTCGATTCGTTCCGCCGTGTCGACGACCTCGATGACGACCGGCAGGTCGTCCGAGAGCCGGAGGATGCGGGCGGTGTGAAGGTGGCTCTTGGCTCCGAACCCCTCGACGCCGCGGAGCACGGTCGCCCCGGCGAGGCCCTCCTCGCGAAGCATCTCGACGATCGCCTGGTAGAGGGGCTTGCGGCCGTGGCGATCCGATTCTCCGATGAAGACGCGAAGCAGCTTCCCCTCACCCTCCATCCGTGACATCAGAGGGCCCTCCCGACCGCGAGGCCGAGCGCGGCCGCAACAAGCCCGATCGCCACCATCCCGACCGCGTTCGCGAGCGCAAGGCCGATCGCGCCGTCCTCGGCAAGCTTGACGGTCTCGTAGGCGTAGGTTGAAAAGGTCGTGAAGGCGCCGAGGAAGCCGATCCCCAGACCCCCCCGCCACGCCGGATGGGGCAGAAGGCGCTCGGTGGTGAGGGCGACGACCACACCGAGAGCGAAGGCCCCGACGACGTTGATCACGAGCGTGCCCCACGGGAACTAACCGCGCGTCGACGAGGAGATCCACCCGTCGAGGGCATGCCGGGAAACGGCGCCGGCGGCGCCGAACACCGCCACCAAGAGGTAGTTCACGACGGGCAGCCTACGACGCGATCAGCTTCAGCACCGCGCGCTCGATCCGCTCGCGGTCGGCGAAGCCATTCCGCCCGGCGCCGCGCTTTGCGCGCTCGAGTGCAGCCCGGATCGTCTCGCCCGAGTCGAAGCGGTCGATCACGCGAGGGTCGATGTAGGCGCTTCGGCAGACGGCCGGGGTGTTGCCCAGGTACTCGGCGACCTCCTCAACCGCCGCGGTGACCGCCCGTTTGCGGCCGGCACGGCTCGTCGCCGTCCCCATCCCGGTAGGCCAGGAGCGCCTGGTTGCCGCCGCGGCGCCGCTTGAGCGCTCGGAGCGTCGGTAGCACCGACTCGTCGGCCACCGATTGCACGTGGCGCCTGCCGCCCTTCGCGCGGTAGTCGAAGGTCGCCTCGCCCGCTCGAGCCGAAGGTGGCGCTTGCGGAGGGTGGCGAGGCCGAAGGTCTCGTTCTCGGCCGCGTACCGCTCGCTTCCGATTCGGAGATCGCCGCGCCATCGGCCTCGTGATATGAGAAGCCACGGCCGCGGCGCACGCGGCTGATCCCGGGTGACGAGCAGTCGACGCGGCGCAGGCGCGGCATGGCCGAGCCGCAATACCCCGGTTGCGGAGACCATGAAAAGGCGCCAGTCGTCTAAACGCGAGGGAAGCGCATGCGGATCGCCGTGCCCTGAGCCAAGCTCACGATCTCGACGCTGCCGGAGATGGCCGTGATCACGGGCAGACCCATTCCGAGCCCAGGCGCATCGGGATGTGGACGCATGCCGACACCGCGGTCGGTGACCTCGAAGACGCACTCGTTGCCGTCTCGATACGCCCGCAGCGCAATCGTGCCGCGGCTTTCGTCGCGATAGCCGTGAACGAGGGCGTTGGTCACCGCCTCTGAGGCGGCAAGCGCGATGTCCTCCGGGTCAGCGCCGCAAGCCTCGCCAAAGCGCCGCGCGACCGCGCGCGCGCGGGCGATACTCGCAGGGCTGGCTATCAGCTCAACCTCTAGCTCATCAGCGACCATTGGAACTCCCTAGCGGGTCTTCGGTCGACGCCACCACACCGGTTGCGCCACTCGCTGACCCTTACAGAAGGCGGGTACCCGCTGCCGGGTACCTCTAACAGGGCGAGCCGGTCGCCTACTTCGCGTTCAGCCGTGCTTGTTGAACGAGATCACCTGCTGGATCCCGCTCGGGCGGTTCGTGTAGCGCATCGTCGTCGGGAGGATCCCCGGCGCGAACTTGATCCGCTCCGCGGTCGCGCTCGCGCGCCACTTCTCCGGGTTCGACGTGTTCTGGGACTTCGTCTCGGCCTTCCCGGCCGACTTGATCGCCGCCCAGACCGAGTCCTGGCACTTCTTCAGGTTGCCGTTGCCGCAGTAGTCGTTCGCGAACGGGTCCGGCTGCTTGATGCCCGAGGAGCCGCTTGATGTCGCGATCGAAGTACTGGTACCAGCCGCTGTACTGGCCGCCGGGCGGCGCGTCGAAGCGCGAGAACAGCGAGCTCAGCTCGTCGAGCTGGCTGACCGAGCTGCGGCTTCATGAACGCGTCGGCGATCTTCGGCCAGGCGGCGTCCATCACGGCCGCCCCGGGATCGTCGATCTTGCCGTCGAGGTTCTTGTCGAGACGGCTCGAGCCGTGCTTCCTCCAGGCCCCGAGCACGTCCAGCATCTGCGCCGCCTGCTTGTTCGGCGCCTTCGAGCCCTTCAGGAGCTTCTGCAGCAGCGGCGTCGTATCGACGGAGCGGACGTCCTGGGTCGCCGCCTCGTTCATCGCCGAGGTGACCGACGGCCAGCGACCACTTGCCCTTCTTGTCCTTCTGCTGCTTGAGGTTCTTGTTCAGCAGGTCCACGCGCGCGGCGGACCCGTTGCCGCCCGAACGCGTCATCGGCGGCGCCGAAGCCGTGGGCGCTGATGTTGTTCCAGTTGACCATCGTTCCCTTGACAGGCGTCTTCTGCGGGTCGATGCCCTGGATGTGCCCCTTCGCCGGCAGGAAGCCCGTCCACTCGTACTGGCCCGTGCCGACGGTCGGCAGGCTCGGATCGAGCCCGGCGGGCCGGATCGGCAGCAGGCCGGCGCCGAACATGCGCGACGTTGCTTGGAGTCCATGTAGAAGGAGTTGAAGGTCTGCGGGGTGAGTGCCGCGGCCGCCTGAGAAGGACTTCGCGCTGTTCACCTGCCCGTTCGAAAGGCGGCGGTTGTAGAGCAGGTCGAGCGAGTCCTTGCCGAAGCTCGAGCGCTTCGACGAGATCGCGATCTTCGTGCCCTTGGCCGTCGCGTAGCCGATCACGGGGCCGTGCACGGTGGTCTTGAAGGTCACGGCCTTGCCGTCGAGCGTGCCGGCGTCGACCGTGCCCATCGGCGTGCAGGTGCCCGTTGTAGAGGTACATGGTGTCGCTGCCGCCGCAGAGCGTCTCCGCGTACTGGTCGATGACGTCGCTTCCGGCCGACGTGAGCGTCGACGCGAAGTCCTTGCCGCGGCCGATCAGTAGGTAGCCGGGGAACGGCACCGAGGTCGCGCCCCGCCACTTGAGGTCGGCGGCGTGCATGTCGATCTCGTAGGTGAAGCCGGGGTAGAAGTAGCCGATCTGCGGGCCGCCGACGAGTAGCGGGTGGCCGGTGCTCGAGTACTTCTTCTCGATCATCAGCTCGTTGCTCGCCTGGGGTCGCTCGGCGCGGCTTCGACGCGACGCCGCTGACCTTCGCGGCCGGCGCCGTGCGTGTAGCTCCCTGGGTCGAGCACGACGCTGCCCTTGGCGCCCGGCTTGTTCGGGGCGATGCTCGTAGGGGAACCTGCCGTCGACCGTCGTCGGGCTGCCGTCGTTGGTGTGCTGCCGCAGGTCGTTGAAGACGCTGTAGCCCTCGTTCGTGCCGAGGCGCTTCTCGAGCCCGCCGAGGAACTGCGAGCGGCGCGCCTCGTCGCCGCCGCCCTCGCCGACGAACTGGTCCTTCAAGGCGTTGAGGGCGAAGATGTCGGTGTCGGTGAAGTGCGGGGTGCTCGGGGCTGTTGGCGTCGATGTAGTCGTTCATGCCCTGGACGAAGGTGTCGATGTCGTGCACGCACGGCCGCGCCCTCCGCGCCTGCGTTCAGAAGCACCTGGCGCTGCTGGTGGACCGTGTCGATCGTCTGCTGGCTCGGCGTGAAGGTCTTGAGGCCGGCGATCAGGCTGACGGCGTCGAGCCCCGGGACGTCGATCGCGGCCACATAGGCGTCGTTGCGGGCGAGGCCCAGGAGCAGGCCGCGATCCTCGACGGCGATCCAGCCCGCGGCCCAGACGCCACCGTCGTGGGTCGTCGCGTTGACGTGGGGAACGTCGTACTTGTCGCGCGTGATCGTGACGCCCGGATACGGGACGGTCTCGGTCGGTGCCGGGGCCGGAGGTGTCGATGCCGAACTTCTCGGACTTGAAGTACTTGGTGAGGTCCTTGTCCTTGACGTTGTCGAAGAGCGGCGTCAGGCCGTCGTACATCTTCGCCTGGGTGTCGGCGCCGGGCGGCGGGGTCAGAGACCCGAACTGCCCCGACGGGAATGATGTTGAGCGCAGTCTGCGCGTCCTCCGTGATCCCCGCGCTCGCCGCCGGAGCGAATGCAAGCGCCGCCAGCGGCCACCATTCCCGTCACGAACCGCCGCATCAACTCTCCTCTCCTCGCCAATCTGTCGGCCGTCCTTGGCCGCTCCCTGGCCTGAGAACCTATCAGGACGAGGCTTCCACGCGGCCTCGGACCCGCCCGCCGAGCGACCCGAGAAGCGTGCCGAAGAACGCCGTCGCAACGACGAGCAGGACGTGCGGGTCGGGCAGCTTCACGGTCTCGTGGGCGCCGTCGATCGCGTGGCCGAGCAGGATCGAGGAGCCGAAGAGGGTGCCGCCGACGACGCCGCGGACAGCACCGCCGCGCCACCCCGCATGTTCGAAGCCGGCGAGGAACCCGCCCGCGACCGACAACGCACTCGCGATCACGTACGCGGCGCTCGAGTGGCCGAGCAAGATCCCGCAGAGGACGACCGAAGATGATCGGCCCGCCGACGACGAGGAAGCCCTGGATCACCGGGTGACGATCGGAGAGCAGGGGGATCAGGCGCCGCACGGGGCGACTCTATGGCCTGTAACGCCCGTGCACCGAGGGAGACCACGGAAGAGTGAGCCTTCCCTTCGCCGGTCGACTCGTCTCCGGAGCGGTGTTCGTCGTCTTCGGCGCCGGCAAGTTCGTGAACCACGGGGCCGAGGTCGACTCGTTCAGCACCTACGGCCTCCCCTCGCCCGACGCGTTCGTCTACGCGATCGGGACGCTGGAGATCGTCGGCGGGGCGCTGCTGATCATCGGTCTCGCGACCCGCGCCGCCGCGCTCGTGATGGCGGGGAACATGGTCGGCGCCATCGCCGTCTCCGGGATCGGCCAGGGCGAGGTCGTCAGCCTCACGCTGGCTCCGTTCCAGCTCTGCGTGATGCTCTACCTGCTCGCCGCCGGGCCGGGGCGGCCGAGCCTCGACCTCAGGCGGTCCCGGGAGCCGGAGCGCCCTTCTTCCGGCGAACGGCAGACTCGAGCTCAGCCGCGGTGAAGCCGCCGACTGGCTCGCCGCCGGTCGCGTAGCGGTAGAGCGCGACGCCGAAGATCCCCGAGAGCGCCTTCGAGATCAGGAGCGCGATCGCGCCGACGATCGCGCCGACGATCACGAGCAGCGCGCCGCCGAAGCCGCTTGACGACCACAGTGCGATTCCGGCGACGATCAGGAGTCCGGCGGGCAGGATCCCGAGCAGGAGCACCAGGCCGCCGATCGCGAGGTTGCCGGTGAGCTGCTGGCCCCACTTGGAGCGGAAGATCCCGGCCGAGCGCTTGAACGTGTCGATGGGGCCCGTGCCCTCGATCGCGATCACCGGGACCGCGAGGAACGTGAGCAACGACCAGCCGATGTCGAGCAGCCGGCCGAGGATCTGCCCGACGATTCCCTGCTCCTCGAGGATGCTCAGGATCACGCCGACGACGGTCGACAGCGCGGCCCAGCCGGCGATGGCCCCGAATCGGCTTCGCGCGACGTCGAGGCCGTCGCCGACCGTGGGCTGCTGGCCGCGGAAGATCATGTCCGCGGCGGCGGCAAGGGCGACGCTGAAGTAGAAGCCGATGACGGCGAGGATGTAGAAGCCGATGATCGCCAGCGCGATCCCCCCGGCCTGGCTCCCCTTTTCGATCAGGTAGAGCCCGGGCCCGATGACGATGATCCCCATCAGGATCGTCGCAACGGCCCCGTAGAGCGGGAACCGGATCAGCGTCCTGTTCCCCTCGAGCACCGCCCAGCTCTTCTTGGTCAGCGCCCACCCTGCTCTGATGCGGCCCATGCCACTCCTTCGATCGTTCGGCGGGCGGGATTATGCCCGGTCGTGCGGCCGCGATAGAGATCTCTCGGAGGCCTTCCCGACCTCCTCGATCTCCGTCGCCGACGCCGCGAGCCCGTCCTCGTGCGCGAACGCGTCCGCCATGTGTACCGCACCGGCGGCCAGGGAGTCGTCGCTCAAGGCGCCCGCTATGACATCCCGAAGCTTCGCGGCCGAGGCATTCCGACCCACCCGCACCCCGGCGCCCGCGACCACGACGCGCGCAGCGTTGTCGTTCTGGTCGCGGCCGTCTGGCGCGCAGACGAGCGGCACACCCGCGGCGAGGGCGGCGTGCACCGTCCCGAGGCCGGCGTGGGTCACGACGAGGTCCGCCTCGGGCAATACCGAGGCGTGGGGGACGAACTCGCGAACCTCCACGTTCGCCGGCACCGGGAAGCCGGAGAGGTCGAGCGCCGGGCCGGTGGTCACGAGCCCCCGGACCGGCAGCTGGCCCAGCGCCGCCAGCGTGGCCTCTCCCAGGCTGCGCTGATCCTGAAAGGTGGTGCTGAAGCTGGCGAGCACCAGCGGACGCGGATCGTCGGCCGGCCATGGCGACTCCCAATCCCCTGGCCCAGGGGGCTCCAGAACCGGCCCGGTGTAGCGGACGTTTGCCGGCAGGTGGGCTGTCGAGGCGAAGTCGAACTCGGGGCTCGTGAGGACGAGCGCGGCGTCCGGGCGTAGGAATTGATCGAAGACCTCGTCGACGGGCTCGAGCCCGAGCTCGCGGCGCGCCGCGTTGAGCGGCCGCAACCCGGGAGCGAACGCTCGCCTCAGGCCCCAGGTGATGACGGCGTCACGCGCCGCCGCGAGGCGGCCGCGAGCGGGCATGAGCCCTTGCCCAAACGGCGGGACCCCGGGGACGGGAAGCGGGTAGACCGTGTGCACGAGCTCCACGCTGGGAACGCCGGCGGCCTCGGCACCCACGCCAGCCCCCACGACGAGGTAGTCGAAGACGATCACGTCGGGCTGGTGCCGGCTCGCCTCCGCGACGACGTCACGGGCGAACTCGAGCACCGGCCCGAACATGAGGTTGTCGCGCGTTCGCGCGAACGCCCCGATCGGCGTCCGGGCCTCCCAGTCGCGGATCATGTCGGTCTCGGGTCGACTCGCGTCGGCGTCGGGCGCGTATTCGAAGGACGCGAACGTCGCACCCGTCGCCTCGGCGCGGGCACGCTGGCAGCGGTGCCCGAGCACCCGGACATCGTGACCGCGCCCCGCGAGTGCGCGAACGATCGGGAGCTGAATGCCGACGTTGCCCCCACCATCGAACATGACGTGTAGGACCCTCACACGGAGACCCGCCACGTGCCCGAGAACGCCTCGATCGCGGCGAGCACCGCGGGCCCGCCGCGGTAGGCGGGCGGCCACAGCAGCGTTCGCTCATAGACACCGGCCCACCGCTCGGCGTAGCGGTCGCGCACCTCCTCGGGCGTCCCCGCGAGGGCGATCGTGTCGATCATCTCGTCGCTCACGGCATCGGCCATGCCCTCGAAGTCCCCCTGCTTCCACGCGGCGCGGATCGCCTCGCCCTCGCGCTCGAAGCCACCGGCGCGGTGAGTCGCGCGGTAGGTCTTGACGGTCGAGTTGAAGGCGATGATCGCCGCCGCGTCGCGTCGCGCGGCCTCGCGGTCGTGGCCGACCGAGGTCGTCACGTAGCCGGCGATGGGCGGCGGGGCGTCGCGGCCCGCTCGCTCGGCGCCGCGCGAGAGGGCCGGGCGCACGACCTCGCTCACGTACTGGGGCGTGAACAGCGGATGCCCGACCAGGCCGTCGGCCACCGCCCCGGCCGCCTCGATCATCCGCGCGTTCACGCCGGCCATGTAGATCGGCTGATCAGGGCGGACGGGCTCTCGCGGCGGGGCCGTCGGCTGGACGTGCAGGCGGTAGAAGCGGCCGTCGTGCTTCACGGGCCCCTCGTGAAGGCGCCACAGCTGCCGCAGCAGCGGGACCAGCTCCTCCATTCGGCTCGCCGGGTGCTCGCCGTCGAGCCCGTGCCAGTCCTGCTGCATCTTCCGCGTCCCCGTCCCGAGCCCGATCGTTACGCGCCCGTCCGACAGCTCGTCGAGGTCTCGCGCCTCGGCAGCCAGGACAAGCGGGGTGCGCCCGAACGCGTACGCGATCGCGCTGCCGAGCTCGATCGTGCTCGTCGCCTCCGCCATCGCCGCGAGCGCGATGGTGGCCGACCGGTCGTAGAACTCGGTGGCCCAGACGGATGCGAACCCGGCCTCCTCGGCGATCCGCGCGGCCTCGGCGAGCTCGCGCGGGCCGCCCGTGCTCGTGACGAGCGACATGCCGGCCGGCGGGCTCACGCCGGGAACCTAAAGGACTGCGTCGAGCAGGCCCGGGAAGCGCGCGTCGAGATCGTCGCGCCGCAGCGAGGTGAGCTTGGTCGTGCCCTCACGACGCTGCTGGATCACGCCCGCCTCGCGAAGCACGCGGAAGTGATGCGTCATCGTCGACTTCGTCACGTCGAGCTCGATCGACCCGCACGGGCGAGGCGCGTCATCCGCGGCGAGCTCGCGGACGATGTGGAGCCGCTGCGGGTCGCTCAACGCGTGGAGCACCGACGCGAGCTCGATCTCCTCCCGATCCGGGTGGTGAAGCTTGACTGGCTGCTCGACGAGACTCATCGGATTCGATTATACGAGAAGTATCGAACTTTTGCTACGATGCTCGTCGTACTATCGAACCAGTGTGGAGGACTGAATAAATGCCCGACTCCACGAGCATCGAAACCACGCAGTCGGCAACCAAGGACGGGCAGCCGAGCGAGACGATCCTCGCGGCCGCGGCCGAAGCGGCTTACATCCTCGCCGCGGTGCGCCGGTGAACCCGGTCACCGCCGGCAGGGATCTCATCCGGCGCAACTCGAACGCGCTGCTCTTCGTCGTCTGCCTGGGCCAGTTCATGGTCATCCTCGACGTCTCGATCGTGAACGTTGCCCTGCCCGCGATCAAGGACGAGCTCGGCTTCTCGAGCATCGGCCTCCAGTGGGTGCTCAACGCATACACGCTCACTTTCGCCGGCTTCCTGCTGCTCGGGGGACGCGCCGCAGACCTGTTCGGCCGGCGCCGGATGTTCTTCGCCGGCACCCTCCTCTTCTCGGGGGCATCGCTTCTGTGCGCGGTCGCGCAATCACCCGGAATGCTGCTCGCCGCCCGAGCGGTCCAGGGCATCGGCGGCGCGATCATCACCCCCGCCACCCTCGCGATCATCACCACGTCGTTCGACGAGGGCCCGCCTCGAAACCGCGCGCTCGGGATCTGGGGCGCCGTGGGGGCCATCGGCGCGACCTCCGGCGTACTGCTCGGCGGAGTGCTGACGCAGGGCCTGGGGTGGCCCGCGATCTTCCTCATCAACGTCCCGATCGGCCTCGCGATCGTGCTCTGGAGCAAGAGCCTCGTCCCCGAGGGTCGCGGCGCCGCCGAGGGCCGGCACTTCGACCTCCTGGGCGCGGTGCTCGTGACCGGAGGGATGACGGCACTGACCTACGGCATCGTCACCACCGACCGGCTCGGCTGGGGCGCCGCAGGTGTGCTCGCTCCGCTCGCCGCGGGCGCGGCGCTGCTCGTCGCCTTCGCCGTCTACGAGGGCAACCTCGCCCGCGAGCCGCTGATGCCGCTCGGCATCTTCCGCATGCGGACGCTGCGCGCGGCCAACCTGACGATCTTCCTGCTCTACGCCGCGATCTTCGGGTTCTGGTTCTTCCAGTCGCTCTACATGCAGGGGACGCTCGGCTTCAGCGCCCTCGAAACCGGGCTCGCCTTCGTGCCGATGACGCTCGCTGTGGGCACGGGCGCCACGCTGGCCCCGCGCCTCGCGAAGCGGGTAGGAGCGCGGGTCGTGCTCGTCGCCGGGATGCTCTCGGCGGCAGCCGGCGAGGCGCTGCTCACCGGCGTCGCGCCGAATGGCAGCTACCTGGGGACCGTGCTCCCGGGCGGAATCCTCGGCGCCTTCGGGCTCGGCCTCGCGCTCGTGCCCGCGACGATCGTCGCGGTGCAGGGCGTGCCCGCCCGGGTGAGCGGAATGGCGTCCGGCGTGCTCAACACTTCGCGCTTCGTCGGGGCGGCGCTCGGCCTCGCGGTCCTCAGCACGCTCGCCACCTCCCACACCCACTCCGAGGTCGCGGGTGGCACGGCCACGACGCGCGCGCTCACCGACGGGTTCTCGATCCAGTTCGAGCTCGGAGTGCTGTTCTGCCTGGCCGGGGCCGCGGCGGCGGCGATCATGCTGCGTCCGCGTTCCGAGGTCGTGGAGGTTCCAGAGCCGGACGCGGGCCTAGGCGGCCGACGCCGGCGTAGAAGAGAACCCGCCATCTGATTCGCGAGATACTGCGCGGGCGATGTCGGGGGGCAACCTGGAGATCGTGCCTTTGGCGCGTAGAGGAGGAGGAGCGCGAGGAGCGCGGCCGACCCTGGTTAGTCGCGTTCCGGAGTCGGCGCATTCCCGGTGCTCGTTCACCGGGACCTGCCGGGCGAGAGGGCATTGAACGTGGAGTGCTCGAATGCCCGAAGCTTTGGCTCGTCATTCCGTAGTCGGCCTGTTCCCTGTGTGTGACGGCCGAGGGGTACTGCGTCCGAAGCAGCACTAGCGCCGTTCAGCCCTTCGGGGTAGGGTCACAGGCCAGTCAGTCAGCCCGGCAGGAGGGTTGTCCATGGACAGGGTCCGATTTGGGATCGTGGGCGTATTGGTCGTCGCGGCCGTGACGATGGCGACCACAGTGGGCGGCGCGTCCGCGACGAGGTCAAAGGACGATCTGACGGCGAAGCGACGATCGGTGGTGTCGGCCTCGTTCGACCTGTTCCTGAACGGCAACAGCCTGCCGGAGGTCCACCTAACGGGTTGACGGATCGGCTATTGCGGGGGCCAAGAGGGGCTCCCCGAGCCGTAAGTTGACGCTGGCAGCGCCCGAGGGCAGACGCCTCCGGGCGCTGTCGGTGAGGCACTCGAATCCGCCGGGCTGCGGGAGTAGGCGGCCGCGACTTCTTGGGCCGGTTCCCGGCTCACTCTCCGTCTGCGCCGCGCAAAAAAACGCCGTGCTCCAAGCGCGAGATACTGCGCGGGCGATGTCGCGGGAGAACGTGGAGATCGCCTTGCCGGCACTTTGCGTTGCCATGCTCGTCCTCGCCGGTTGCGGGGGTGGGGGCAGCAGCGCAACCACCACGCTCTCGAAGCAGGAGTACGCGACGCAGCTCCACCAGGCCGCCGTGGCATCGCTCGGTGCGGGACCCAGCAGCTCCAGGCGGTCGATCCCAGTCATCTGCAGGCGGTGGCCTCTGCAGTTGCGACGGAAGACGCTGGTCTGAAGAAGGCGAGCCAGCGGATCGCCGCGCTCCATCCGCCGAGCGTTGTGACCCACCTAAACGCCGACATCGTGAGGTCGTTCAACCTCTACGAGAAGTCGGTCGCTCAATTCGAACAGGCCCTCAGATCAGGCACACACCAACAGCTCGCGGCCCAGGCGGCGGCCGTCAAGGCCTCGAAGCAGGCCTTCTTGACCAACTTGACCCAGATCGCGACGCAACTCCGGGCCAAAGGCATACCGCTGCCGGGACCCTGATCTGGACGAGAACGACGCTGCGCGCGAGGCCTCTCGAAGCCGCCGGGCTGCGGGAGTAGGCCCACAGGCCCCTTCGCCGTGCGGGTTTCCCCGCATCTTTCCCGCACCAGCCCCTGAGCGGCCGATTCCCACTTGTAAGCGGTCTCAAAGGCACCGCTACGGGGATTCGAAAGCGGCGTTGACTTCGGGCGGAGCGTACTCCTGCGGCGCGGAGCGGCTTCGCTACGCGGGATTGGGCCCAGGGACGAGCCGGGTTCGACCGCAGAGAGCCGCTCGGAACTGGGGGCGACTGGGGCGAGACTGGGGCGATCATGGGTTTGACGCCCTTGCCGCTACGGTGCAGCTTGCAGAGCAAGACCCCCGTGAGTTAGTGAGTGATATGAGCCAACCAGTAGTTGAGGCAACCCGCGACGACCTCGAGCTCTTGGTCAAACAGCTCGCGGCCAACCCCCCGGCCGGACAGGTCCGGATGACGACCGACGCGGACGGAGGTTTCATTGCGCAGTGGGAGATGAGCGACGGGCACCCGTGCGCATTCGGTCCGACCACGACGAAGAAGATCCCGTAACCGCAACCTCTGCTCGCGCCTCAGCGACGGCGGCAGCCAAGTAGCGGTCCACCAGATCGCGCGCCTGATCCCGGCTGCCTGGCATCAGATGCCCGTAGCGGTTGAAGGTCATCTCGATCGTCGAGTGACCCATCCACGCCTGGATGGCCTTCGGGTTCACCCCGGCGTCGATGAGTAGAGAGGCGAAGGTATGCCGACATTCGTGGAGCTTGATCGGCGTGATCAGGTTGGGCTCTCTGCTATCTCGCTCTGCCCGCGCGGCCTCCTGGGCGTTGGCGTCCCGCCAAGCGCGGAGCGCTCGGCTTCGGACGGTCGAAGCGACGAAGGCCTCGGCTGCCGAGCGGCCGAAGACGAGGTCGTCGCCGGATCGGTCGGTGACGAGCTTGTGAGCGTCGAGATGGTCCCGCAGCACGGCTAGGATCGGGACGGTCCGGATGCTTGCCTCGGTCTTCGGATCAGTCGCGCCCTCGTACTGGTCCCACGAGCGCTCGACGCGAATCGTCGAGCGGCCGAGGTTGACGTCGGACCAGCGGAGCGCCCTGAGCTCACCGCGGCGCAGCCCCGCGTAGAAGGCCGTCGCCCACAGCGCCCGGTCGCCGGGCGGAAGCGCGGTGTGATCATCCCGATGTCGGCGATCGTGAGATCACGGTTGGCGAACTGGGTAAGGGTGGGTCCGAGCGACGATTGCCCTCGCCGACGGCGCCCAGATCGGGGAGTTCACCCTCAACGCCGTTCTCAACGGATGGCAGCGGGCTTCAGGCGGGATCGGCCCGGATCTGAAGTGGACGACGAAGCTCAAGGTGATCGAGCCGCGCGACGAGGAAAATCGCCGCCGGCGGCGATCAAGTGAGAAGCCTGATGCTGAGGGCGACCTTGTCGGCCTTGCTTGGCGAGGAGAGGACGACTTCGACCACTGGCACTCCGGGGTACCCGGCCATGTCGAGCCGGTGGAAGCGAGCGAACTTGCTACCTGGGAGGAATACGAGGACCTCGGGGAGCTCGGCGACGCAAAGATCCCCACGATCTTTCTCAATCGCGACTACAGCCCGCTGAAGCGCTATGAGGCCGCGCGCGCCAAGGACCTAACGGAGGAGGGAATCGACCGTTCCCGCGATCGCTACGCCGTTGGCGTCGGCCTCGGTCTGCTGCTCCTCGACCGCGACCTCAAGGCAGGGGGCAACGGCGCCAGGCTGACGGATGAGGTGGAGCTTACGGCGAGGCAGGCCGCGGCCCGATCAGCGCTGGTGATGATGCCCCAGTACGACCGGCTTGCTGCCCAAGCCGGGGTGGATGAGTAACCGCGTCGGAGCCGTGAGGCGCGATAGCTCGGCAGAGCGGGTGCGGGTCATCTTGAACCTGCGCGTACACAAATTCAGCGGTTCGTTTACCAATTCTGCCGTAGAGAGGCGATCGGACCTCGCGGCTCCTGCTTCTCGTCCATTCCGGGCGTCTCGCGAGCCTGCAAGCAGGCGCCTCCTTTCACGCGAAAGCGGAAGCCGAGATCGATTGCGCGCGACCCGGCACCTCAAAGCTCGGCGCGGTGAACCCATGCGGACCACTGCTGGGGTTGCGCCGTCACGCCTTGACGCCGCTGGTCACTCGGCGAGCACCCACATCTCTTTGAATGGCGGGGTTAGGTGCCAGGTCGTCACCGCTCCCTTTGGCAGGCACGCCATATCGCCGGGCTTCAGCTCCAGCACCGGACCGTCTTCGATCTCGATCTGGGCCTCCCCTTCGAGCACCAAGAGGACCTCGGTGGCCGGGAGTTCCCAAGCTAACGGAGTTGGATCGGCCTCCGTTGAGAACCGCGTCAGCCCAGCGCGCATGGCTCCGGTGTCGAAGAGCACGTGCTCCTCGGCGCCACCGCCAACCTCGAAGTCAGGCTGCCAGTCGGCGGTCGCGACGTCGGATACGAACACCCCCGGGTGCACTTCCATCTCGTCCTCCTCCTGCGTAGGTCGCCGAGGCATCTTCCCACCGAACCCCCCGCGGAACGGAGCCTGCGAGACTGGCTCGGTGAGCCAGCTCGCGTTCGACGAGGAGACCGGCAAGCAGCTCGAGGCTCTCTACCGGATCGGCGACGCGGTGCACCGGCGCCGCCTTGTGCGCGCCGCCTTGGCGGCAACGACCGGTGAGCGCATCCTCGACGTCGGCTGCGGCCCCGGCTTTTACTGCGCCGAATTGCTCGAAGAAGTCGGACCCGACGGGTCGATCATCGGTCTCGATAGCAGTCCACAGATGCTCGCGCTGGCTGCGCGCCGGTGCGCGGGCCACGATCAGGTCGAGTTCCGCGAGGCGGACGCCACCTCATTGCCGGTCGAAGACGCGAGCTTCGACGGCGCCGTGTGCGTGCAGGTGCTTGAGTACGTGCCAGAGGTGGCGGCCGCCCTCAGCGAGCTCTACCGGGCGCTGCTGCCCGGGGGCCGCGTCGTCGTCTGGGACGTGGACTGGGCCACAGTTTCCTGGCACTCGGCCGACCCCGGACGCATGGATCGCGTGCTGGGTGCCTGGGACGAGCATCTCGCTCACCCCTCGCTGCCCCGCACCCTCGCGGCCGCGATGAGGTCGGCGGGATTCAAGGAGGTCGAAATGGAGGCCCATAGCTTCGCCACCACCGAGTTCGACCCGGACAACTATGGCGTCGCCGCCGTGCCGATCATCAGGAGCTTCGTCCCTGGCCGCAATGGCGTCAGCAAGGACGAGGCGAGGGCATGGGCAGCCGAGCAGCAGGAGTTCGGCGAACGGGGCGAGTTCTACTTCGCCTGCCTCCAGTTCTGCTTCAAGGGGACCCGCTCGGGATAGCGCGGAGGCGTGCGCTTTCGGTCTCGGTCGAGACCGAGAAGCGCTTGGCGCGCTGCTGAGAGACTGCCGCGTTTTCGTCGAAGTAAAAGTGTCCGACGACGCTCGGCTCCTGACCGGTTCGGACGAGCAGCGACAGCCCGGTGAGGCGCTGCGCAGGCTTCCGCTTCCGCGTGAGGCTGTGGCACAAACCCCCTGTCGGCCTCGTGAGAGCCCACCGCGACCCCGTTAACAATCGGGCCGAGGTCGGCCTTGAGCGTTCGGCGCGCGTAGCGCCACGCGGCGCGTTGCCCACTGTCAACCGCCGTCTGAATCTCCGTACCGGTCTCTCTTGCAGCGACCGTTTGCGCGACAGCCTCCGCGCAAAGGATGAGCGACTCAATGACGCGGCATCACGGCC
>CAWGKQ010000004.1:0-350363 GCA_963823245.1 uncultured Actinomycetes bacterium
GAGGGAAGCTTGGCCCGCGGAGAAGTCCGAATCGCTGTGACGCTCGCCTGCGAGGAGTGCAAGCGGCGCAACTACCAGACCAACAAGTCGCGGCGGAACACGCCCGACCGGGTGACGCTGCGCAAGTACTGCCGCTGGTGCGGGCGCCACACCTCCCACAAGGAAACGCGCTGAGCGCACGCCCGGCTGCAGATGGCTAAGACGAGAGCGCAGCGCAAGGCGGAGCAGCGGCGCCGGCAGGCCCAACAGGCGGCCCGCGGGGGCGACGGCGCAGAGACCTCGGAGGCGCAGCACCGCACCCAGGTGCCGGAGACCGCATACGAGATCGAGGCGGAGCTCGCCGAGCAGGGCGCGGACCTCGTCGAGCTAGCCTCCGAGACCGCCGAGGAGGCCGACGCCAAGCGCAGCGCGCCTGAGGCCGCTGCCCCTGCCCCGTCGCGCGCCGACGTCGGCAAGCCCGCGGAGGTCGCGGAGGAGGCCCGCCGACCGGATCTCGCGGCGCGAGCGTAAGCGCGAGGAGCGGGAGAAGGCGCGGCGGGCGAAGGAGTCGGTGGAGCGCCGCCAGCGGTCTCAGGCGGCGGCGCCCGAGCGCCAGCGCGGCCGCGTCATCGGCTTCCTGATCTCGTGCTGGGCGGAGCTCAAGCGCGTGCAGTGGCCGGACCGCGAGACGCTCATCCAGGCCTCGGCGGTGACGATCCTCTTCATCGCGATCGCGGCTGTCTACCTCGGCGCGCTCGACACGATCTTCAACTACCTCGTTCAGCACCTGCTCTGATCAGAGGACCCAAGCTCATGTTTCGCTGGTACGTCATCAACACCTACTCGGGCCACGAGAACAAGGTCCGCCAGAACCTCGAGCACCGCATCGAGACGATGGGGCAGCGCAACAGGGTGCGCCAGGTGCTGGTGCCGACCGAGCAGGTCTCCGAGCTCAAGGACGGCCAGCGAGTCCAGGTCGAGAAACGGACGATGCCCGGCTACGTCCTCGTCCAGATGGAGATGACGGACGACGCGTGGGGCCTCGTGAAGAACACCCCGGGTGTCACCGGCTTCGTCGGCTCCCGCAACAAGCCGGTGCCGCTCTCGCAGCCCGAGGTCGATCGCCTGCTCCACCGCGACGCGGACGGGGCCGAGCGCCCGAAGGCGCGGGCCCAGTTCGCCATCGGGGAGACCGTCAAGGTCATCTCGGGGCCCCTGTCCGACTTCTCGGGCGAGATCGCCGAGATCAACGAGGACGCGGCCAAGCTCAAGGTGCTCGTCTCCATCTTCGGCCGCGAGACGCCGGTCGAGGTGACCTACGACCAGGTCAAGAAGCTCTAGCGGCCACCGCTAGCCTCCACCAGCCATGGCCAAGAAGGTCCTCACGATGATCAAGCTCCAGATCCCGGCGGGCGCCGCGAACCCGGCGCCCCCGGTCGGCCCCGCGCTCGGCCAGCACGGGGTCAACATCATGGAGTTCTGCAAGGCGTTCAACGCCCAGACCCAGCAGGACGCCGGCACGATCATCCCGGTCGAGATCACGGTCTTCGAGGACCGCTCGTTCACCTTCATCACCAAGACGCCGCCGGCCGCGGTCCTGATCCGCGAGGCGCTCGGCATCGAGAAGGGCTCGGGCGAGCCGAACCGCGAGAAGGTCGGCCGCCTCACCGCCGGCCAGTGCCGCCAGATCGCCGAGCGCAAGATGCCCGACCTGAACGCGAACGACCTCGACGCGGCCTCACGGATCATCGCCGGGACCGCCCGCTCGATGGGCGTCGAGGTCGAGGGGCAGGAGGTCTGATGGCCCACGGCAAGCGCTACCGCAACGCCTACGAGGCCATCGACCGCGACCACCGCTACCCGCCTGCGGAGGCCGTCGCCCTCGTGAAGGAGACCGCGGGCGCGAAGTTCGACGAAACGGTCGAGCTTCATTTCAAGCTGGGCGTCAACGTCCGCCACGCCGAGGAGCAGCTTCGCGGGACCCTCGCGCTTCCAAACGGCCTCGGGAAGGACGTGACGGTCGCCGTCTTCGCCGATGGCGACGCCGCACGCGCCGCCACGGACGCCGGCGCCGCTCATGTCGGGGGCGAGGACCTGGCGAAGCGGATCGAGGAGGGGTTCGACGACTTCGACGTCGTGATCGCAACGCCCAGCCTCATGGGCCCGGTGGTCTCGAAGCTCGGGCGCATCCTCGGGCCGGCGGGGAAGATGCCGAACCCCAAGGTCGGGACGGTCACGGACGATGTCGCCAAGGCCGTCGAGGAGGCGAAGACCGGGAAGGTCGAGTACCGGACCGACCGCCAGGGCAACGTGCACCTGGCGATCGGGAAGACGAGCTTCGAGCCGCGGGCTCTGCTCGAGAACTACGCCGCTGTCGTCGAGGAGATCGTGCGGGCCAAGCCCGCGGCGGCCAAGGGCCGCTTCCTCGAGTCGATCACCCTGACGGCGACGATGGGCCCCGGGATCCGGGTCGACGGCTCGAAGACGACTGAGCGGGACATCCTCGCCGACGGCCTTCCCGCCGAGGCGGGGGAGCCCGCGCCGGTCTAGGAGGCGGCCTCCGCTACCATCGCGCTCCGACAAACCTTCGCCTGCCGAAGACCGCTGGCCGGGAACTCGTAAGTCCAGCGCAGGTGGTGCCCGGAGACCGTTCCCCGAGCCCGCCCGTGCCTTCGGCCCCAGGCGGGTTTTTTCATGGACAAGGAACAGAAAGCAGCCGTAATCGAGGAGATCGCGTCCGACCTGTCGGAGGCGCAGGCGATCTTCGCCATCGACTACCGCGGCATCAGCGTTCCCGAGGCGGCCGAGCTGCGCGGGAAGCTCGGCGAGGCGGATGCGACCTTCAAGATCGTCAAGAACCGCCTCGCCAAGCGGGCGGCCGAGAAGGCCGGCCAGGACGGCCTCGACCCGTTGCTCGAAGGGCCGACCGCACTCACCTACGTCGCCGGCGACCCGGTCGTCGCGGCGAAGGCCATCTCCACCTTCTCCCGCGAGCACGACGGTTCTCACCTACAAGGGCGGGTTCATGGACGGCGCCGCGCTCGACGCCGACGGGTTCATGGCCATCGCCCGCCTCCCGGGCCTCGACGTTCTGCACGGCCAGCTCGTCGGGTTGGCGGCGAGCCCGCTCACGGGGCTCGTTCGCGGCCTCGGCTCGCTGATGTCGGGGCTCGCGGTGGCGCTCGGGCAGGTCGCCGAGAAGGGGCTCGTGGGCGGCGAAGAGGCTCCGGCCCCGGCCGAGGAGGCGGCGGAGCCGGAGCCCGAGGCCGAGCAGGCGGCGGAGCCCGAGGCCGAAGCTGAGCCAAGGCCGAAGCCGAGGCCGAAGCGCAAGAGGCTGGCGAGGAAGAGGAGCAGCCGACCGAGCCGGCGGAGCCCGGAGCCGAATGACGTTTGGGGATTCACCCGGGCTATGGCACGGACAAATCACCAAACGCCTCGCCCGCCTCCCCCTAAGTGCAAATTTGAAGAACCAAGAACGAAACGAGGACTGACCAGATGGCTACAAAGGTTTCAACCGAGGACTGGATCGAGGAGCTCAAGGGCATCTCCGTGCTCGAGCTGTCCGAGCGCATCAAGGCGCTCGAGGAGGAGTTCGGCGTCTCCGCGACGGCCGTGGCGGCGGCTGCCCCGGCGGCTGGCGGCGCGGCGGGCGCCGATGGCGCTGCCGAGGAGGAGTCGAGCACCGTCGACGTGCACCTCATCGGTGTCGGCGACAAGAAGATTCAGGTGATCAAGGCCGTTCGCGGCGCCTCCGGCCTCGGCCTCAAGGAGGCCAAGGCCCTCGTCGACTCGCACCCCACCGCCATCAAGGAGGGGCTCGACCGCGAGGAGGCCGAGCAGCTCAAGGCCCAGCTCGAAGAGGCCGGCGGCGAGGTCGAGCTAAAATAGCGTCAGCTGGAGTTCGAGCAGCACACGGGTCCGGCGCGGCGCATGTGCGCCACGCTTGACTTACGCAGGGGCGGTGTGTTAATCTGTGCGGTCGCGCGCCGTTGGCCCCTTTTGCCCGATCTCTCGCGCTAGTTCGCCCTGTTCGTCCATCTGAGGAGTCGCCCAGTTGGCCCGAGTTCACGCTGCCCCTGTGACCCGGAGGTCCTTTTCACGCCTCGAAACCCCGATTGAAGTCCCACATCTGATCGATATCCAGCGCCGCTCCTTCGAGCATCTCACCGATCCGAAGGCCGGCCTGCTACGCGAGACGATCAACGACGTCTCGCCGATCGAGGACTACACGGGGAATCTGGCGATCGTCTTCGCGGACTTCCGCTTCGAGGATCCAACGCACTCCATCGCGGAGTGCCGCGAGAAGGACATCACCTATTCCCGTCCGCTCAACGTGACGGTCGCGTTCCAGAACCGCGACACGGGCGAGATCCGCGAGCAGACGGTCTTCATGGGTGACTTCCCGTGGATGACCGAGCGTGGGACGTTCATCATCAACGGCACCGAGCGCGTGGTCGTGACCCAGCTCGTTCGCTCCCCCGGCGCCTACGTGATGGAGCCGAAGGACCGCGAGAAGCAGGTCTTCATCGCCAACCTGATGCCGGCTCGCGGCTCCTGGCTCGAGCTCGAGATCGACAAGAAGGGCCGCGTCTACGCCCGCATCGACCGCAAGCGCAAGCTCCCGGTCACCGTGCTCCTACGCGCCATGGGGTTCGTCACGGACGAGGAGATCCTGAAGCTCTTCGACGGCTCGGTCTACATCCGGCACACGATCGAGGCCGACACCGAGCCGACCAAGACGGAGGAGGGCGCGCTCATCGAGCTGTTCAAGAAGCAGCGCCCGGGCGAGCCGCCCTCGGTCGACGCCGCGAAGAACCTTCTCGAGCAGCTCTTCTTCGATCCGAAGCGCTACGACCTCACCCGCGTCGGCCGCTACAAGCTGAACGCCCGGCTCGACCTCGACGTCGACCTCGACACGCGCGTCCTCACGAAGGACGACATCGTCGCCCTGATCAAGGAGCTCGCCACGATCCCGAAGCTCCTCGGCGTCCCTGAGGAGATCGACGAGGAGAACCCGATCAAGGACTACGCCGCGGAGGCCGCGAGCTACCCGCGCGATCCGGTGCACGAGCACCTCGACGAGTACGAGCACTTCGGCAACCGCCGCCTGCGGACCGTCGGCGAGCTGATCCAGGACGCGTTCCGGGTCGGCCTCTACCGCATGGAGCGCGTGGTCCGCGAGCGCCTCACGACCGAGGACGCCGACGCGATCACCCCGCAGACGATCATCAACATCCGCCCGGTCGTCGCCGCGATGAAGGAGTTCTTCGGCTCCTCGCAGCTCTCGCAGTTCATGAGCCAGACGAACTCGCTGGACGGTCTCACGCACCGCCGCCGGCTCTCGGCGCTGGGCGCCGGAGGGCTGACGCGCGAGCGCGCGCCGATCGAGGTGCGCGACGTCCACCCGACCCATTACGGCCGGATGTGCCCCATCGAGACCCCGGAGGGCCCGAACATCGGCCTCATCGGCTCGCTGTCCTCGTACGCCGAGATCTCCGAGCACGGCTTCGTCACCACCCCGTACCGCGTCGTCAAGGACGGCGTGGTCACCAACGAGATCCTCCACCTCGACGCCACGCAGGAGGAGGAGAAGGTCATCGCCCAGGCGAACGCCGAGATCGACCAGAAGACCAGCAAGCTCCGCGGCCCGCAGGTCCTTTGCCGGACCCTCGACGGCGAGCTCGTCGCCGTGTCGCCCAAGGAAGTCGACCTGATGGACGTCTCGCCGACCCAGATCTGGTCGGTCGCGACGGCGCTGATTCCGTTCCTCGAGCACGACGACGCCAACCGCGCGCTCATGGGCTCGAACATGCAACGCCAGGCCGTGCCGCTCCTGAAGCCGGAGGCGCCGCTCGTCGGCACCGGGATGGAGCGCCGCGCCGCCATCGACAGCGGCGACGTCCCGGTCGCGACCGCTGACGGCGAGGTCAGCTATGTCGACGCCGAGAAGATCGTCGTCAGCCACGGGTCGCGCAAGGACGAGTACGAGCTCGACAAGTTCATGCGCTCGAACCAGGGCACGATCATCCATCAGACCCCGATCGTCGACGTCGGCGACAAGATCACGGAGGGCGACGTGCTCGCCGACGGGTCCTCGACGGCCGGCGGCGAGATCGCGCTCGGTAAGAACGTGACGGTCGCCTTCATGTCCTGGGAGGGCTACAACTTCGAGGACGCGATCATCATCTCCCAGCGGCTCGTGAAGGACGACGAGCTCACCTCGATCCACATCGAGGAGTACGAGATCGACGCCCGCACGACGAAGCTCGGGGACGAGGAGATCACCCGCGACATCCCGAACCGCTCCGAGGAGTCGCTGCGGAACCTCGACGAGCGCGGCATCGTGCGCATCGGCGCCGAGGTCGTATCCGGCGACCTGCTGGTCGGCAAGGTCACGCCGAAGGGCGAGACCGAGCTGACGGCGGAGGAGAAGCTGATCCGCGCCATCTTCAAGGAGAAGGCGCGCGAGGTCCGCGACACCTCGCTGAAGGTGCCCCACGGCGAGGGCGGCGTGGTGATCGACGTGATCACGTTCGACCGCGACCAGGGCGACGACCTGCCGCCCGGCGTCAACAACCTGGTCCGCGTCTACGTCGCGACGAAGCGGAAGATCGCCGAGGGCGACAAGCTCGCCGGCCGCCACGGCAACAAGGGCGTGATCTCGCGGATCGTCCCGGAGGAGGACATGCCGTTCATGGAGGACGGCACTCCGGTGGACGTGATCCTCAACCCGCTCGGCGTGCCGAGCCGCATGAACATCGGCCAGGTGCTCGAGACGCACATCGGCTGGGCCGCGGCGAACGGCTGGTACGACGACGGGACCAAGGCCTACAAGGAGTCGAAGGAGAAGGGCGGCCGCGTCTACGTGGCGACGTCGGTTTTCGACGGCGCGACCGTCGAGGACGTCGACGAGGCGCTCGTGCGCTGGCAGGACGAGCACGCCGACCGCGGTATCGACCTCGGCATCGACAAGTCGGCCCGCCCCGGTACCCGGGCGATGGGCACCGCGCGTCTCTACAACGGGCGCACGGGCGAGCCGTACGAGGGACGGGTCACGGTCGGCAGCATGTACATCCTGAAGCTGCTGCACCTCGTGGACGACAAGATCCACGCGCGGTCGACCGGCCCGTACTCGCTCGTCACGCAGCAGCCGCTGGGCGGCAAGGCGCAGTTCGGCGGCCAGCGGTTCGGCGAGATGGAGGTCTGGGCGCTCGAGGCCTACGGCGCGGCGTACACGCTCCAGGAGATGCTGACCGTGAAGTCCGATGACACCGTCGGGCGCGTCAAGGCCTACGAGTCGATCGTCAAGTCGGAGAACATCGCTGAGCCGTCGATCCCCGAGTCGTTCAAGGTGCTCCTGAAGGAGATCCAGAGCCTCGGTCTCGACGTCAACCTCGTCGCCGACCAGGGCGAGGTCGAGCTCGCCGAGGAGGACGACGAGCTGCTGCGGGCCGCCGAGGAGCTCGGCATCGACCTCTCGGGCGTGCGCGCCGACGCCGGTGGCAACGGAGCCGCGGACGAGCGCGAGGAGCAGGTCGTGAAGGAGGGCGAAGGCGGGACGGACGGTGCCGGCGCCCAAGAGGAAGCGAAGGTGGAGGACTGAGTGGACATCAACAACTTCGACGCGATCGAGATCGGCCTCGCCTCCTCGAAGAAGATCCGGAGCTGGAGCTCCGGAGAGGTAACGAAGCCGGAGACGATCAACTACCGGACGCTGAAGCCCGAGAAGGACGGGCTCTTCTGCGAGCGCATCTTCGGTCCCACCAAG
Source organism: uncultured Actinomycetes bacterium (assembly GCA_963823245.1). Taxonomy (GTDB): domain Bacteria; phylum Actinomycetota; class Thermoleophilia; order Solirubrobacterales; family 70-9; genus JAWVFM01. The sequence continues at coordinate 7,748 of CAWGKQ010000004.1, forward strand.
GACTGGGAGTGCTACTGCGGCAAGTACAAGCGAGTCCGCTACAAGGGCATCGTCTGCGAGCGCTGCGGCGTCGAGGTCACGCGCTCGAAGGTCCGGCGCGAGCGCATGGGCCACGTCGACCTCGCCGCTCCGGTCTCCCACATCTGGTTCTTCAAGGGCGTTCCGAGCCGCATCGGCTACCTGATCGACATGGCTCCGAAGGAGCTCGAGAAGGTCCTCTACTTCGCCGCCTCGCTGATCACCTCGATCGACGAGGAGGCGCGCCAGAAGGACCTCTCGAAGCTCGAGAAGGAGGTCAAGAAGGTCCTCGACGCCTACACGGCCGAGCGCGAGCAGCGCACGCAGGAGCTGCGCGAGTCGCTCGAGCGCCGCGTCGCCTGGCTCGAGGGCGAGGGCAGCAAGGACAAGTTCTCCGAGGAGGATCAGCTCTGGGCGGACGGCCTCGACGCGAACCCCAAGAAGCTCGAGGACGCCGAGCGCACGAAGCTCGTTCGCGAGACGAAGAAGGCGCTCGAGTCGGAGATCGCCGACACCGAGGCCTACCTCGACGACGCCACGGAGCGGATGGAGGAGGTCTGGAAGACCTTCCAGGAGATGAAGGTCAAGGACGTCATCAACGACGAGGCCGTCTTCCGCGAGTTGAAGGACCGCTTCGGCTCCCAGTTCGGCTGGGGCGAGTACTTCCGCGGCGGTATGGGCGCGGAGGCCGTGCGCGACCTCCTCGACCAGGTCGACCTCGAGGCCGAGTGCGAGGAGCTCGAGCAGGTCATCAACAGCTCGAAGGGCCAGAAGCAGGCCCGCGCCGTCAAGCGGCTGAAGGTGGCCTCGGCGTTCAAGAACTCCGACAACAAGCCCGAGTGGATGATCCTCGACTGCGTGCCGGTGATCCCGCCGGAGCTGCGGCCGATGGTGCAGCTCGACGGTGGCCGCTTCGCGACCTCCGACCTGAACGACCTCTACCGACGCGTCATCAACCGCAACAACCGCCTCAAGCGGCTGCTCGACCTCGGCGCGCCCGAGATCATCGTCAACAACGAGAAGCGCATGCTCCAGGAGGCCGTCGACGCGCTGTTCGACAACGGCCGCCGCGGGCGTCCCGTGACCGGGCCCGGCAACCGGGCGCTGAAGTCGCTGTCCGACATGCTCAAGGGCAAGCAGGGCCGGTTCCGTCAGAACCTGCTCGGAAAGCGGGTCGACTACTCCGGCCGCTCGGTGATCGTCTCCGGGCCGAGCCTGCGGCTGCACCAATGCGGGCTGCCGAAGCTCATGGCGCTGGAGCTCTTCAAGCCGTTCATCATGGCCCGCCTCGTCGAGCGCAAGGCGGTGCAGAACATCAAGGCGGCCAAGAAGATGGTCGACTCGATGATCCCCGAGGTGTGGGACGTGCTCGAGGAGGTCATCCACGAGCACCCGGTGCTGCTGAACCGCGCGCCGACGCTCCACCGCCTCGGCATCCAGGCGTTCGAGCCCGTGCTCGTGGAGGGCAAGGCGATCCAGGTCCACCCGCTGGTCTGCCATGCCTTCAACGCCGACTTCGACGGCGACCAGATGGCGGTCCACGTGCCGCTGTCGGCCGAGGCCCAGGCCGAGGCCCGGGTGCTGATGCTGTCGTCGAACAACATCCTCTCGCCCGGCCCACGGCTCGCCGCTGGCGACGCCGACCCAGGACATGGTGCTCGGGATCTACTACCTCACCTACGGCCCGAGCGCCGAGGACCTCGCCGCCGAGGACGAGAAGCTGCGCGACAGCAAGGGTGCGAACGGGAAGACCCCCCGTCCGCGCACCTTCCGCACCGCCCAGGAGGCCGAGCTCGCCTACGAGAACAACCTCGTCGGCCTGCACGACCACGCCGAGTACCGCCGCACCGGCCACGAGCACTTTCTGACCACGGTCGGGCGGATCATCTTCAACGACCACGTCGAGCGTGCGCTCGCGGAGGCGCTCGACGAAGAGTTCGACCCGAGCCAGTACGAGTTCATCAACTACTCGCTCAAGAAGCGTGACGTCAACGAGATCGTCTTCCGGCTGGTCGAAGACCTATGGCGCGCCGGTGATCGCCCGCGCCCTCGACGCGTTCAAGGAGCTCGGCTTCCACTTCGCCACGCAGGCCGGGATCACGATCTCCAAGAACGACATCATCTCGCCGCCCAACAAGGAGGAGATCCTCGAGCGCTACGAGGCGGAGGCGCAGGAGATCCAGGGCCAGTACGAGGAGGGCTACATCACCGCCGAGGAGCGCAAGGAGTCGGTCACGGACCGCTGGGACCGCGCCACCGAGGAGGTCGCGAAGGCGATGGAGGACAACCTCCACGAGCTCAACCCGATCTTCATGATGGCCAACTCCGGCGCCCGCGGCTCGTTCAAGCAGATCCGCCAGCTGGCGGGAATGCGCGGCCTCATGGCCAACCCGAAGGGCGAGATCATCGAGCGCCCGATCAAGGCCAACTTCATGGAGGGCCTGACGGTGCTCGAGTACTTCATCTCGACCCACGGCGCCCGCAAGGGCCTCGCCGACACGGCGCTGCGAACGGCCGACTCCGGCTACCTGACGCGCCGGCTCGTCGACGTGGCCCAGGACGTGATCATCCGCGCCGATGACTGCAAGACGAAGGACTTCATCGAGATGCGGCTCCTCAACGATGAGGGCAACGTCAACGACAACCTCATCGGGCGCGTCGCGGCGAAGAAGTTCGCCACGAAGCGCGGCCGGGAGCTGCTCAAGCGCGGGGAGGAAATCGACGTTCCCCAGCTGGAGGAGATCCGCGAGGCGTTCGCCTCGGACGAGGACGTGACGATTCCCGTCCGCTCGGTGCTGAAGTGCGAGCTCGAGTCGGGCGTGTGCCAGGCCTGCTACGGCCGCGCGCTCGCGACGGGGTCGATCGTCGAGCTGGGCGACGCGGTGGGCATCATCGCCGCCCAGTCGATCGGCGAGCCGGGAACCCAGCTCACCATGCGGACGTTCCATACAGGTGGCGTCGCGGGCCAGGACATCACGCAGGGCCTACCGCGTGTCGTCGAGCTCTTCGAGGCGCGCAAGCCGAAGGGCCTCGCGCAGATGGCCGAGGTCGACGGCCGGGTGGCCGTCGAGGAGTCCGAGAAGGCGATCAAGGTCACCGTGACCGACGCCAAGGGCGAGGAGAAGGCCTACAGCTTCCCCCCGCGGACGCGGCTCTTCGTCAAGCACGGGGAGCGGGTCGATGCGGGCAGGCAGCTCGCCGAGGGCTCGCTCTATCCGGCCGACCTGCTCGAGATCCGCGACCGCACGGAGACCGAGGTCTACATCGTCCGCGAGGTTCAGCGCGTGTACAAGGCGCAGGGCGTCGACATCAACGACAAGCACATCGAGCTGATCATCCGCCAGATGATGAAGAAGGTCGAGGTGGAGTCGAAGGGGTCGACGACGCTCCTCCCTGGCCAGCTCACCGACCGCCACCAGCTGAAGCGGGTCAACAAGGAGATCAAGGACTCGGGCGGCACGCCTGCGCGCGCCAAGGAGAAGATCCTCGGCATCACCAAGGCGTCGCTCGCGACGGAGTCGTTCCTCTCGGCGGCGTCGTTCCAGGAGACCACGAAGGTCCTGACCGACGCGGCGCTCGAGGCGAAGCGCGACCGGCTCCTGGGGCTGAAGGAGAACGTGATCATCGGGAAGCTGATCCCGGCCGCGACCGGTCTCAAGCACTACCGCACGCTCGAGATCGAGCCGGTCGAGCCCGCGCAGCGACCCGAGGACGACCTCCTGGACTCCGACGAGCTCGCGGCCGAGCTCGGCCTGTCAGAGGAGGGCGAGGTGACCGAGCTCGAGGGCTTCGGACCGTCGTTCGCCGAGGAGCTCGAGGAGCTCGCCCAGGAGATCGAGTCCGGCGAGGGCGCGCCCTCCGAGTAGCTCACGGCGGACCACGCGCTTCTCTACGACGCGGACTGCGGCTTCTGCCGCTGGTCGCTTCACGTGATCCTTCGCTGGGATCGCCATCGACCGCCTCCGGCCGGTCGAGATCCAGGGCGACGAGGGGGAGAGGCTCCTGGCCGGGATGCCCGAGTCAGAGCGCCTGGCTTCTTGGCATCTCGTGGGGCCCGATGGGCAGGTCAGGTCGGGCGGCGCGGCCGCGGCACCGTTGGCCCGCCTGCTCCCGGGCGGCCGGCCACTCGCCGCCCTGTTCGAGGCGTTCCCACGCGCGACCGACCGCGCCTACCGCTGGGTGGCCGACCACCGCGGGGCGTTCGGAAAGGTCTTCTCCCGCTAGGCCCGCTCAGACTCGGCCGCCCCGCGCGCATGCGCCAGGCCGGCGCGCGCCGGGGCCGGCGGCGTGAGCACGCGGGTGCGCCCGCCGGGCGGGCAGTCGGGGAGGGGGAGCGCGTCGGGCGCGTGAGGGCCGCGCCGAGGGCTTCGCGGGCCGTTCGGCTCGCGGCGCCAGCGGCGGAAGCCGTGGCTGCCGCCGGACTCGTCGGCCGGCGCCTCCTCGATCTCCGGCGTCGCCTTGACGGCCCACCAGACCGTGTACAGGAGGAAGCCGACGGGGATCTTCAGCACGACGGCCAGGAAGATGATCGGCCAAACGCCGTGCATCAGCGTCTCTTCCTTCCGCGCCCGGACACCGTCACTCGCCTCACGGCTGAGTGTAACCCGCGTCCACCCATCGAAGCAGCGGCGTCCGTGAGCTCCTCGGTGAGCCCCGTGAACGGCTCGGTCGGGACCAGCAGCGTCGGCGCCGAACGGGATGCCGCCCAGGAGTGGCAGGACTCGTCCAGGCAGTCGTCGATCCAGGCGAGCGGCCGATCGCGCGGCGTAGTCGGTCGATCGGCTCGACCTTCCAATGGGCGGAGCCGAAGCGGGCCTTGCCGTCGAAGGTGAGGTAGGGAAGGTCGCCGTCGAGCCCGAGGAGCTGTGGCAGCCGCTCGTTCGCGCGGTCCTCCCAGCCGGTCGCCCAGACCACCTCGTAGCGCTCGGCGAGTCGCTTGATGCGACCACCCACGTCGTCGGAGATGCAGTGCGCGATCCCGTTGATGAGGTGAAAGCGGCCGGGGGCGTCGCCCGGCGGGCCCTCGAAGCCGAAGAGGCTGATGACTCCGTCGACGTCGAGGGCGAGGATCGGGCGCTCGTCGCTCATGGCGACTGAATGTAGTAGCCCAGGCAACCCCTCGCTACACTGCTCCGCCGTGCCGAGCACCAACCAGCTGATCAGAAAAGGCCGCAGGCGACCCCTGAAGAAGGTCACCACCCCTGGCCTCAAGTCCGGCTCGGGCGCGAAGAAGCGCGTCGCGGCGCCACAGCGACGCGGCGTGTGCACCCGCGTCGCCACGGTGACGCCGAAGAAGCCGAACTCGGCGCTGCGCAAGATCGCCCGCGTCCGGCTGACCAACGGCATGGAGGTCACGTCCTACATCCCCGGCGAGGGGCACAACCTTCAGGAGCACTCGGTCGTCCTCATCCGCGGCGGTCGCGTCAAGGACCTTCCGGGCGTCCGGTACAAGGTCGTGCGCGGCACCCTCGACGCCTCGGGCGTCTCCGACCGTAAGCAGTCGCGGTCGCGCTACGGCGTCAAGAAGTAATGCCTCGCCGCGCCCGCGCAGCCATCCGCGCCAGTCGAGCCCGACTCGCAGCATCGCAGCCGGCTCGTCCAGCAGGTCATCAACAAGGTGATGACCGCGGGCAAGAAGTCCCTCGCCGAGCGGATCGTCTACGACGCGCTCGCCATCGTCGGCGAGCGCACCAACCGCGAGCCGGTGGAGGTCCTCGAGGAGGCGATCAAGGAGCTGACCCCGTCGCTCGAGGTGCGCTCGCGCCGCGTCGGCGGGGCGACCTATCAGGTCCCCGTCGAGGTGCCCGCGCGGCGCGCCCGCACGCTCGCCGTCCGCTGGCTGGTGCAGTTCGCACGCGCGCGCCGCGAGAAGTCGATGGCCGACCGCCTCGCGCGCGAGATCCTCGACGCCACCCAGCAGCAGGGCGGCGCCTGGAAGCGGAAGGACGACATCTTCCGCATGGCCCAGGCCAACAAGGCCTTCGCCCACTACCGCTGGTAGGCTCGCCGCCCGACCGGCGCCGAGCGGCGCTTGGGGAGTCGTCGCCGCGCTGCGCTCGGCGTTCGCCGCCGCGCGATCGGCGCCAACGGCGCTCCCCCAGTGCCTATCCGCATTGGCGTCTCTCGGGCGCCGCGCGCCCGCCGGCTCGGTTTGCGCTCGCCGCGCTCGGCCTTTGCGCTGATCCGGCCGCGGGCTCGCTCGGCTGCCTCCGGCCCGTTCGCCGGCCGCAGCAGCTCCGCGCCTTCGGCGCGTCGCCCGACGGCGGCGTGCCCGAACCCACCAGCCAGCGCGGGCGGAGCGAGTGGAGCTGCTTGGGCGTCAGCGTCGCCAGGGCGATGCCCGAGACCGACAGGGCTACCGACCCGATCAGCTCGAGCCAGAAGCCGCCCTGCGGCACGGCCTTCGCGGTGGCGAAGCTGAGCGCGCCTCCCGCGTCGCAGCTCGAGGCGACGCTGCCCTGGTTGTTCGCGTGCGGGAGGTCGATGAGGAAGAACAGGAAGAGCGAGATCACCCCGGCGACGGCCGTCGCCCTTGCCGCTGGCCGGGAGCCCGCAACGACCGCCGCGATCGTGGTGAAGCCCGCGAAGATCGCCAGCAGGAGCTGCGCGAAGTGGTGGCGGTCGAGACCGTCCTGCACGCAGAGCGGCGCGTTGCCTGCCGCCGTCAGCTGAAAGGTGGTCGCGAGCTCGGAGGCGCCGAGCACGACCGCCGCAGCCAGGCAGGCGAACGGCAGCAGCCGCTCGGGGCGCCCGAGGGTCGAGCGCGCGGACCTTTGCTCTGGGCTCACCCGCTCGCCTTCCTCGGCGTGCCGGGGCCAAGCGGCTTGCGCTTCGCGCGCCCGGCTCAGCCGAGCGCGAGCGCCGGCGCCGGGGTGCTCCGCGCCGTCGCCGTGAACGCTCCGCGCGCGCGGCCGGGGCGTAGAGCGTGAGCAGCACGCCCGAGAGCGCGAGAACGGCTCCCGCCGCGATCTCGGCGCCGAACCCATCGCGCAGGACCGCGCGGGCGCCCTCGTAGGCGATGCCCGCCTGGCCCGTATCGAGGCCGTGCGGCGCGTCGACGGCGATCGAGATCACCACGACGGCCGCCCCGAGAGGGACCAGCAGCCGGCGCCAGACGCCTGCCACGCCCCGCAGCCACAGCAGAGGATGATCGCGAAGGCGACGGCGGCGATCACGATCAGCCAGAGGCCGTGCGCCGATCGGGGGTCGGCCGGGTCCACCGCCGGAGGCGGCGCGACGGCCGTGACGCCGTGGTAATCGGGCGCGCCGATCTCGACGGCGCGGTAGTCGACGAACTGCGACGCCGCGAGAGCCCCGACGGCGAAAAGGCCCACGACGACCGCCGTGCGGGCCGGGGTGACCACGCGCGCAGCGGCGGCGAGGAAGCGGCGTCCGGTTCGCGCGACCGCGCCCATCACGGGCCAGTGCGGCTCGCCAGGCCGCGAGCACGCCGGCGCCGGCGAGCGCCGCGATCCTCAGCCAGAGGCCGATCGGAATCCGGATCACCTCCACGACGATCGCCCCGACGTCGTATGCGACCTTGAGCGGCGCCCTCACGACCGACTGGCGCGAGACGCTTCGCCGGCGCTTCTCGGGTCGGCGGGGCACCCGCTTCGGGGACTTCTCGCGGTCGCCGGAGGGGCGCGGCCGCGCCCGTCTACTGCGCTTCCTCAGCGGCATTCGGCCCCCGGGGAGGCCAGGGGGCCTTTGCTATAGTCATCGGTCGCTCGCGCACCGGGACCAACCGGCGGGCGAGCGGTAGTCCATCCCATGGAGAGCCGCACGATATAGGCGATTTCGGGCTGAGTAAGGCGGTGTTGTGCTCGGGCCCGTGTCGGGCCTTTTTTGTGCGCGAATACCGGCCTCCGATGCCGGCTCACACCCCAACGTCGAACAGGAACTTTACGGACTGATGCCCCGCAACTTCCCACTGGAGAAGACCCGCAACATCGGGATCATGGCGCACATCGACGCCGGTAAGACGACGACGACCGAGCGCATCCTCTACTACACGGGCCGCACCCACAAGATGGGCGAGGTCCACGAGGGCGCTGCCGTCATGGACTGGATGGAGCAGGAGCAGGAGCGGGGGATCACCATCACCTCGGCCGCGACCGCCTGCGAGTGGGAGGGCCACCGCATCAACATCATCGACACGCCTGGTCACGTCGACTTCACGGTCGAGGTCGAGCGCTCGCTTCGCGTCCTCGACGGCGCGATGGCGATCTTCGACTCCGTCGCGGGCGTGGAGCCGCAGTCGGAGACCGTCTGGCGCCAGGCCGACAAGTACCGGGTTCCCCGCATCGCCTACGTCAACAAGATGGACCGCGTCGGCGCCGACTTCGCAGGCCGCCGTGCAGACGATGCGCGACCGCCTCGGCGCCAACCCGCTCCCGATCCAGCTTCCGATCGGCGCCGAGGACGGCTTCGAGGGCGTCATCGACCTGATCGAGAACAAGGCGCTCGTCTGGACCGACGAGCTCGGCACCGAGTTCGAGTACCGCGAGATCCCCGACGACCTCGCCGATGCCGCCCACGACGCCCGCACGCACCTGATCGAGGCCTGCGCCGACTACGACGACGATCTGATGGAGGCCTACCTCGCCGACGAGGAGATCCCCCACGAGCGAATCGCCAAGTCGCTGCACCGCGCGACGCTCGACATCAAGGTCACGCCCGTCCTCTGCGGCTCCTCGTTCAAGAACAAGGGCGTCCAGCCGCTTCTCGACGCGATCGTCGAGCTCCTGCCCTCGCCCGCTCGAGGTCCCGCCGATGTACGGCGAGGAGCCCGCGGGCAAGAATGGCGGCGGCGGCCAGGCCGAGCGCCCCGCCTCCGAGGACGCGCCGTTCGCCGCGCTCGCCTTCAAGGTCATGGCCGACCCCTACGTCGGGAAGCTCACCTACTTCCGCATCTACTCGGGCAAGCTCGCGGCCGGCGGCCGCGTCCTCAACGCTTCGACCGGGCCGGACCGAGCGCATCGGCCGCCTCCTGATGATGCACGCGAACCATCGCGAGGAGATCGAGGAGGCCTACGCGGGCGACATCGTCGCCGGCGTCGGCCTGAAGCAGACCTCCACCGGCGACACGCTCTGCGCGCCCGACGCGCCGATCGTCCTCGAGACGATCGAGTTCCCCGAGCCGGTGATCGCCGTCGCGATCGAGCCGAAGACCAAGGCCGACCAGGAGAAGCTCTCCGCGAGCCTCGCGCGCCTCGCCGAGGAGGACCCGACGTTCCAGGTCCAGACCGAGGAGGAGACCGGCCAGACCCTCATCCACGGGATGGGCGAGCTGCACCTCGAGGTCATCGTCGACCGGCTGCTGCGCGAGTTCAAGGTCGACGCCAACGTCGGGCGCCCGCAGGTCGCCTACCGCGAGACGATCGGCAAGCGGGTCGAGAAGGTCCAGGGGCGCTTCGTGCGCCAGACCGGTGGCCGGGGCCAGTACGGCCACGTGGTCATCAACCTCGAGCCCGCGCCCGAGGAGGGCTTCGACTTCGTCAACAAGATCAAGGGCGGCAGGATCCCGACCGAGTTCATCCCGGCCGTCGAGCAGGGCGTGGAGGAGGCGCTCGCCAGCGGCGTCAAGGCCGGCTACCCGATGGTCGACGTGCGGGTCGAGCTCGTCGACGGGTCCTCGCACGACGTCGACAGCTCCGAGCTCGCGTTCAAGATCGCCGGCTCGATGGCGGTCCAGGAGGCCGCCCGCAAGGCCGACCCGGTCCTGCTCGAGCCCGTGATGGCGGTCGAGGTGGTGACCCCCGAGGACTTCCTGGGCGACGTCATCGGCGACCTCTCCCGTCGCCGGGGCAAGGTCCAGGGCCAGGAGCCGCGCGGAAACGCGGTCGCGATCGCACGCGCACGTGCCCCTCGGCGAGATGTTCGGGTACGCGACCGACCTCCGCTCGTCGACGCAGGGCCGCGCCAACTTCACGATGCAGTTCGACCGCTACGAGGAGGTCCCGCAGAGCATCGCGGAGTCCCTCACCGAGAGCGCCACCGCCGAGCCCGTGGGGGCGGGCGCTTAGGTTCTTCTATATTCCCCCGGTTCAAGCCACCTAGACGCAAAATCCGCGAAAACCAAGGAGCAAGATGTCAAAGGAGAAGTTCGAGCGCGATAAGCCGCACGTCAACGTCGGCACGATCGGTCACATCGACCACGGCAAGACGACGCTGACCGCGGCGATCACGAAGGTGCTCGCGGACAAGTACGGCGGCTCGACCGAGGCCAGGAGCTTCGAGTCGATCGACAACGCGCCGGAGGAGAAGGAGCGCGGCATCACGATCGCCACCTCCCACGTCGAGTACGAGACCGAGAACCGCCACTACGCGCACGTCGACTGCCCGGGCCACGCCGACTACGTGAAGAACATGATCACGGGCGCGGCGCAGATGGACGGCGCGATCCTGGTCGTCTCGGCCGCCGACGGCCCGATGCCGCAGACCCGCGAGCACATCCTGCTCGCGCGCCAGGTCAACGTGCCCTACGTGGTCGTCTTCCTCAACAAGGTCGACATGGTCGACGACGAGGAGATCGTGGAGCTCGTCGAGGAGGAGGTCAAGGACCTGCTCAACGAGTACGAGTTCCCGGGCGACTCCACGCCGATCATCAAGGGCTCGGCACTGAAGGCGCTGGAGGGCGACGAGGAGGCTCAGGCCGCGATCCTCGAGCTGGCCGAGACGCTCGACACCTACATCCCGGAGCCCGAGCGCGACCTCGACAAGCCCTTCCTGATGCCGATCGAGGACATCTTCTCGATCACCGGCCGCGGCACCGTCGCCACCGGCAGGATCGAGCAGGGCATCGTCAACACCGGCGACGAGGTCGAGATCGTCGGCATCCAGGCGACGTCGAAGACGGTCGTCACCGGGGTCGAGATGTTCCGCAAGATCCTCGACCAGGGGCAGGCCGGCGACAACGTCGGCTGCCTCCTCCGCGGCACGAAGCGCGAGGAGATCGAGCGCGGGCAGGTTCTGTGCAAGCCCGGCTCGATCACGCCGCACACGAAGTTCAAGTCCGAGGTGTACTGCCTGAAGAAGGAGGAGGGCGGCCGCCACACGCCGTTCTTCTCGGGCTACCGCCCGCAGTTCTACTTCCGGACGACCGACGTCACCGGCGTCGCGAACCTCCCCGAGGGGACCGAGATGGTGATGCCGGGAGACAACATCGAGATGACGATCGAGCTGATCCAGCCGATCGCCATGGACAAGGGCCTTCGGTTCGCGATCCGCGAGGGTGGCCGAACGGTTGGCTCGGGGGTCGTGACTGAAGTAATCGAGTAATGACAAGGGCGGCGCGGGCCGCCCTTTCACTGGGGCCGGGGCGCCCCCCAATCGGGGCGGCGCCCCATTTGCGCCCAAGGACGGAATACGAAATTGGCATCACTGGCTGCGACAAGAATCAGGATCCGCCTCAAGGCGTACGACCACGACGCGATCGATCGCGCCGCGCGCGAGATCGTGGAGACGGCGCAGCGCACCGGGGCCACCGTCGCCGGTCCGGTGCCGCTCCCGACCGAGAAGAACGTCTACTGCGTCATTCGCTCGCCCTTCAAGGACAAGGACTCCCGCGAGCACTTCGAGATCCGCACCCACAAGCGGCTCATCGACATCCATCAGCCCACCCCGAAGACGATCGACTCGCTGCAGCGCCTCGACGCGCTCCCGGCGGGCGTCGACATCGAGATCAAGACTTAGTGGCGATGGCGGCGATCATCGGCAGGAAGGTCGGGATGACCCAGGTCTTCGGCGAGGACGGCACGCGAGTGCCCGTCACCGTGATCGAGGCCGGGCCATGCCCGGTGACGGCCGTCCGCGACACCGAGCGCGACGGGTACGCCGCCGTGCAGCTCGGCTTCGACGAGGTCGCGGAGCGCAAGCTCACGAAGGGCGAGCTCGGGCACCTGAAGAAGGCCGGCGCGCCACCGCTTCGCACCCTGGCGGAGTTTCGCGACGAGGACCTCGCCTCCGAGGAGGGGCCGAAGGTCGGCGATGTGGCGAAGGTCGACCAGTTCGAGCCCGGGCAGAAGGTCAAGGTCTCCGGCGTCGCGATCGGCAAGGGCTTCCAGGGCACGATCCGCCGGCACAACTTCTCCCGCGGCCCGATGAGCCACGGCTCGCACAATGTCCGGCCCCCCGGTTCGATCGGCGCCAGCGCGGATCCCGCCCGTGTCTTCAAGGGAATGCGGATGCCCGGGCGCATGGGCGGCAAGCGCGTGACCCAGCGCCGGCTCGAGGTCTTCCAGGTCGACGCCGAGAACAACCTCCTGCTGGTCCGCGGCTCCGTGCCCGGCGCACGAGGCGCGACGGTCGAGGTGCGTAGCGATGGCTAGCACCACCGCCGTGAAGGCGCCCATCCTCGGCAAGCAGTCGAAGGCGGACCTTCCCAAGGATGTCTTCAGCGAGCCCTTCCACCGGGCGCTCGTCTTCGAGGCGGCGCGGGCCGAGGCGGCCGCGCGCCGGCGCGGCACCGCGTCGACGCTCGGCCGCGGCGAGGTCTCGATGACCGGCGCCAAGGCGTGGCGCCAGAAGGGGACCGGCCGCGCGCGCGCGGGGGCGCTCAGCGTGCCTCATCGCCGGGGCGGCGGCGTGGCGTTCGGCCCGAAGCCGCGCCATCACATCGTCAAGGTGAACCGCAAGGCCCGCCGCCGCGCGCTTCGGGGGGCGCTCTCCGTGCACGCCGAGCGCGGCTCGATCGCCGTCGTCGACGCGAGCGCGTTCGACGAGCCGGCCACGAAGGCCGCTGCGGACCTCCTCGGCAAGTGGGGCGCCAAGGGCCCCACGCTCGTCGTCGTCGACGCCGAGGAGACGGCGCTCGTGAAGAGCTTTCGCAACATCCCGCGGGTGAGCGTGCTGCCCGCGAGCGCGGCGGGCGTCGCCGACGTCGTCGGGCACGCGTCGCTGGTTGTGTCCGAGAAGGCGCTCGAGACGCTCGGTTCACGAGCGGCCGAAGTCAAGCGCTCCGGCGGGGAGGCGTCCGATGGATCCTAGGCAGGTGATCCTCGAGCCGGTCGTCTCCGAGAAGAGCTACGCGTTGATGGCCGACGCGAAGTACACGTTCCGCGTCGACGACCGCGCCCACAAGACGCAGATCGCCGACGCGGTCGAGCGGGTCTTCGGCGTGTCCGTTATCGCGGTGCGGACCTCGAAGGTGAGGGCGAAGCCGAAGCGCCGCGGCCTGCACAGCGGGCGCACGCGATCGTGGAAGAAGGCGATCGTCCAGCTCGCGCCCGGCGACCGGATCGAGCTGTTCGAGGGCGCGGCGGTGGCGGAGTAATGGCCTTCCGAAAGACAAAGCCGACCAGCCCGGGGCGCCGATTCGCGACCTACCAGACCCGCGACGAGGTCTCGGCGAAGCGACCCCACAAGCCGCTCACGAAGGGCTCCTCCAAGAGCGGCGGGCGCAACGTCCGCGGCCGCGTCACCGCGCGCCATCGCGGCGGAGGCGCGAAGCGCCGCTATCGCGAGATCGACTTCAAGCGCCGCCGCGACGGGGTGACCGCGCGCGTGGCGAGCGTCGAATACGACCCCAACCGCACCTGCTACATCGCGCTCCTCCACTACCTGGACGGGCACAAGGGCTACGTGCTTGCCCCCCAGGGCCTCGGCGTCGGCGACGAGGTCGAATCCGGCGAGAAGGCCGACATCCGCCCGGGCAACGCGCTGCCTCTGCGCGCGATTCCAACCGGCACGATCGTCCACAACGTCGAGCTCGTGCCAGGCCAGGGCGGGCGCCTCGGCCGTTCCGCCGGGGCCGCCATCCAGGTCGCGGCGAAGGAGGGTCCGATGGTGACCCTGCGGCTGCCGTCCTCCGAGATGAGGATGGTCCGGGCCGACTGCCGGGCGACCGTCGGCACGCTGTCGAACGCCGAGCACCAGAACGTGAAGGTCGGCAAGGCCGGACGCAGCCGGCACAAGGGCAAGCGGCCGCAGACCCGAGGCGTCGCGATGAACCCGGTCGATCACCCGCACGGCGGCGGCGAGGCGCACCACACGCCCGGAGGCCACCCGGTGACGCCCTGGGGCAAGCCGACCCTGGGCTATCGCACGCGCAAGAAGGGGAAGACCTCCGACGCCATGATCGTGCGCGGCCGCCGTCGCGGCAAGAAGAGGGGCGGGAACCGGTAATGGGCCGCTCGACGAAGAAGGGGCCCTGGGCCGAGGAGCGGCTGATGAAGCGCATCGCCGCGATGAACGAGTCGAACCAGAAGCAGATGCTCAAGACCTGGTCGCGGAGCTCCACGATCTTCCCCGAGATGGTCGGCCACACCATCGCGGTGCACGACGGCCGCAAGCACGTTCCGGTCTTCATCTCCGAGTCGATGGTGGGCCACAAGCTCGGCGAGTTCGCCCCGACGCGAACTTTCCGCGGCCACTCCACGGGGAGGGACCGCTGATGGCAGACGACCAGACGCCGCCCACGGTGCGCGCCTCGGCGCGCTACGTCCGCGTGACCCCGCGCAAGGCGCGGCTCGTGGCCGACCAGGTCCGCGGCCTTCCCGTCGAGGAGGCCAAGACGCTGCTGCGCTTCTCCCCGCGAGGCGCCTCGCGGGACATCGCGAAGCTCCTCGACTCGGCGGCCGCCAACGCGGAGAGCAATCACGACCTCGTCGCCGAGGACATGCGCGTCGCTGCGATCACGGTCGACGAGGGGCCGACGATCAAGCGCTGGCGCGCTCGAGCGCGCGGCCGCGCCACCCGGATCGACAAGCGAACGAGCCACATCAACCTCGCACTGACGCCGACGGAGGACTGAGCGACCATGGGCCAGAAGATCCATCCCGAGGGCTTTCGAGTCGGCTACATCCACGACTGGAAGTCGACGTGGTTCAACGAGCGCCAGTTCGCCGACTACCTGAACGAGGACCTGGAGATCCGCGAGCACATCGAGCGCAAGCTCTCGCACGCAGGGCTCTCCGACATCAAGATCGTCAAGCAGCGGGGTGAGGTCACCGTCGACATCCACACGGCGCGTCCCGGCATCGTCATCGGGAAGTCCGGCGCTGAGGTCGACGCGCTGCGGCGCGACCTGCACAAGCTCACCTCGAAGCCCGTCAAGGTCAACATCCGCGAGATCAAGCGGCCCGAGCTCGACGCGAAGCTCGTCGCGCAGTCGATCGCCGAGCAGCTTCAGAACCGGGTCGCCTTCAGGCGGGCCATGAAGCGCGCGCTCACGTCGGCGATGCGGTCAGGGGCCAAGGGCGTGAAGGTCCAGGTCTCCGGGCGCCTCGGCGGCGCCGAGATGGCGCGCACGGAGGGCTACTCCGACGGTCGTGTGCCGCTCCACACGCTTCGCGCCGACATCGACTACGGCTTCGTCGAGGCGCGGACGACGACCGGCCGGATCGGCGTCAAGTGCTGGATCAACAAGGGCGAGGTCATGCCCGAGGGCTACCGCTCCGAGCAGATCGACGAGCTCGACGAGGGTCTGGGCGCGCGCGGCCCCCGTGGGCGCCGCCACCGTGAGCAGCCGCGCCAGGCAGCGCCACCGAAGCCAAGCGCTCCGGCCGGGAAGGCCCCTGCGCCCGCGGCGAAGGCCCTGCGCCCCGGCGGAGAAGGCCCCTGCGCCCGCGGCGGAGAAGGCCCCTGCGCCCCCGGCGGAGAAGGCCCCTGCGCCCGCTGCGGAGGCCCCACCGGCGGCCGCGCCCGAGGAGGGCTCGCAGTAATGCTTTCCCCGAAGCGGGTCAAGCACCGCAAGGTCCATCGCGGGCGCATGCGCGGCTACTCGAAGGGAGGCAACCAGGTTGCCTTCGGCGAGTACGGGCTGAAGGCGCTCGAGCGCGGTTGGATCACGAACCGCCAGATCGAGGCCGCGCGAGTTGCGATGACGCGCAAGATCAAGCGCGGCGGCAAGGTTTGGATCAACATATTCCCCGACAAGCCGTACACGGCCAAGCCGGCCGAGACTCGCATGGGCTCCGGCAAGGGCAACCCCGAGGGCTGGGTCGCCGTGATCAAGCCGGGCCGCGTGATGTTCGAGCTCGCGGGGGTGGACGAGGCGCTGGCTCGCGAGGCGATCGCCCTCGCAGGCCACAAGCTTCCGATCAAGACGAAGTTCGTCACCCGTGAGGGGATCACCCAATGAAGGCCGCCGAAGTGCACGCGCTCGACGACCACGATCTGATCGAGCGGCTGAAGCAGGCTCGGGAGGAGGCGTTCAACCTCCGATTTCGGCATGCGACCGGTGAGCTCGAGGACACCTCCGGGCTCGGCGTCGCCCGCCGCGACGTCGCGCGCCTGCTCACCGTCGCGCGCCAGCGCGGGATCGATCTCGACAAGGAACTGAGGGCCTGATGGCCGAAGAAGAGAAGCAGGAGACGACGGAAGAGACCCCGGAGGCGGAGGCGGCCGAGGAGACCCCTGCCGCCGAGGAGGCCGCTGCGCCCGAGGCCCCGGCCGAGGAGCCTGCCGCCGAGGAGGCCGAGGAGGCCCCTGCGGAGGAGGAGGCGCCTGTGGAGAAGGCACCTGCGGCCAAGGCCGCCGCCGAAGAGCCCGCCGAGCCGCAGACCCCGAAGGCCCG
The DNA here is from genome assembly GCA_963823245.1 of uncultured Actinomycetes bacterium. GTDB lineage: Bacteria > Actinomycetota > Thermoleophilia > Solirubrobacterales > 70-9 > JAWVFM01. Next base: position 24,282 of record CAWGKQ010000004.1, read on the forward strand.
CAGAAAGCTTGCGCGCTCGCGCCATACGGGCAAGGCAAGTCCGCCGCGGTCGTCGGCCGAGCGCGCCGAGGAGCGCCGCGCGCAGCGCGCGGCCAAGGCGCAGGCGCGCCGTCGTGCGCGCGCGGTCGCGCGACAGCGCAGAGGCGAGCCCGGCCACGGGACGCCGCCCCAGGAGGCGAAGCCCGGAACGAAGAAGGTGCGGCAGGGCATCGTCGTCTCCGCCAAGACCGACAAGACCATCACCGTTCGCATCGCGATCACCCGCCGCCATCCGACCTACGAGAAGGTCGTGCGCAACACCAACACCATCCACGCCCACGACGAGGAGAACCAGGCGCAGGAGGGCGACACGGTCCGCGTCGTCGAGTCCCGCCCGCTGTCGCGGACCAAGCGCTGGCGCCTGGTCGAAGTGCTGGAGCGGGCCCGGTGAACCTCCTCGTCCTTGACCAGCTCGGTTTTCGCGCCCTCGCGCGCACTGCGGGGCAAGGAGGCTCACCGTGATCCAGCAGGAGACCAGGCTCAAGGTCGCCGACAACTCGGGCGCCCGCGAGATCCTCTGCATCCGGGTCAAGGGCGGCTCGAAGCGCCGCTACGCCGGCGTCGGCGACGTCATCACCGCGACCGTGAAGCAGGCGACGCCGCACGGCGGCGTCCGCAAGGGCGAGGTGGTCGAGGCCGTTGTGGTCCGGACTCGCAAGCAGCTCGGCCGCGCCGACGGCACCTACATCTCCTTCGACGAGAACGCCGCCGTCCTCATCGACACCACCGGTGCCCCTCGCGGAACCCGCATCTTCGGCCCGGTGGCGCGCGAGCTCCGGGAGCGCAACTTCATGCGAATCGTCTCGCTCGCGCCGGAGGTCCTGTAGCCATGGGTAAGGGCTTGAAGATCCGCGAGGGCGACACGGTGCTGGTGATCGCGGGCAAGGACAAGGGCAAGACCGGTCGGGTGCTCCGCGCCGAGCCGGCGAAGCGGCGCGTGATCGTCGAGGGCCTCAACGTGGTGAAGCGCCACCAGCGCCCGCGCTCGGTGAAGGACACGCAGAAGAGCGCGCAGACGGGCGGCATCATCGAGAAGGAGGGGCCGATCGACGTTTCCAACGTCATGCTCCTCGACCCCACCGACAACAAGCCGACGCGGGTCGGCGTGCGCGTCGCCGACGACGGCAAGCGCGTGCGCTACGCAAAGCGCACCGGCGCGGAGCTCGGGTGATGGAAGCCACCGTCGCAGAGGCGCAGCGCGCGGCGCCGCCGCCGCGCCTGCGCGAGCGTTACGAGGCCGAGATCGTCGGGCAGCTCACCTCCCGCTTCGGCTACCCGAGCCGGATGCGGGTCCCCACGCTCCAGAAGATCACGCTCAACATGGGCGTGGGTGAGGCGAAGCAGAACACGCCGCTTCTGGAGGCGGCGTCGGAGCAGCTTGCCGTCATCGCCGGCCAGCAACCGAGCGTGCGGCGCGCGCGCAAGTCCATCGCGAACTTCAAGGTCCGCGAGGGGATGCCCGTGGGCGCGGCGGTCACGCTCCGCGGCGCCCGGATGTGGGAGTTCCTCGACCGCCTGATTTCGATCGCGATCCCCCGGATCCGTGACTTCCGCGGGCTCAACCCGCGCTCGTTCGACGGCCGCGGGAACTACTCCGTCGGGATCAGGGAGCAGCTCATCTTTCCCGAGATCGACTACGACTCGATCGACCAGGTCCGCGGCCTCGACGTTACGATCACTACCACGGCGCCCACCGACGAGGAGGCGTTCGAGCTGCTTCTGGCCCTCGGGATGCCGTTCTCGCAGGAGGGCCGCCCGGGCGCGGTCGACGAGGCCGAGGCCGACGAGGAGGAGGAGCGGCGCAAGGAGGAGGCCCGGCAGCGCGCCGAGGCCGAGGCCGCGGCGCTCGAGCAGCTCAAGGCGGAAAACCCGGAGGCCTACGCCAAGCCCGTGCGTGAGGAGGAGGGCGAGGAGGGCGAGGAGGGCGCCGAGGGCGCCACCGAGGCCGACAAATCAACCGAAGACAGCGAGGAGTAACCCGCACCAACCATGGCCAAGACTTCCAGCATCGTCAAGCAGGCACGCAAGCCCAAGTACAAGACCCGGGGCTACAACCGCTGCCGCCAATGCGGCCGCTCACGGGCTTATTACCGGAAGTTCGGGCTCTGCCGTCTTTGCCTGCGCAAGGCCGCCCACAACGGTTACGTCCCCGGCATGGTCAAGTCCAGCTGGTAGGAGAACCCAAGTGCTGACCGACCCCGTATCCGACTACCTGACCCGCGTCCGCAACGCGCTCGGCGCCGGCCATCCCGAGCTCGAGGTGCCCGCCTCGAAGCTCAAGGTCGAGCTGAGCCGGATCCTCACCGAGCAGGGCTACATCGACGGCTATGAGGTTGAGCCGACCCGCGTCGGCGAGGCGATCCGGATCCGCCTCCGCTACACCGAGGCGCGCCGGCCGGTGATCACCGGCCTCGAGCGCGTGTCTCGGCCGGGGCGCCGCCGCTTCGTCGCGAGCGACGAGGTCCCGCGCGTGCAGGGCGGCATGGGCACGGCGATCATCAGCACCTCGTCCGGGGTCATGACGGGCCACGAGGCGAAGCAGAAGGGCGTTGGCGGCGAGGTCGTCGCGTACGTGTGGTGAGCCATGAGCCGCATCGGTAGAAAGCCAATCCCGATTCCCGACGGCGTCGACGTCGAGATCGCCCCTGGGCGCGTCGCCGTCAAGGGCCCGAAGGGCGAGCTCGCCGAGACCGTGAGCCCCGACATGAGCGTGTCGCTCGACGACGGGGTCCTCACCGTCGCGCGTCCCACCGACCGCGGCCAGCATCGCGCGCTGCACGGCCTGACCCGCTCGCTCGTCGCCAACATGGTCGAGGGAGTCACCAACGGCTTCGAGCGCCAGCTCGAGATCCAGGGCGTCGGCTACCGCGCGCGCCTCTCCGGCCGCAACGTCGAGCTCTCGGTCGGCTACTCGCACACCGTCACGGTCGAGGCGCCCGACGGCATCGAGTTCGAGGTGCCGCAGCCCACGCAGATCATCGTCCGCGGAATCGACAAGCAGCTCGTGGGTGAGATGGCCGCGCGCATCCGCCGCGTCCGCCCGCCTGAGCCCTACAAGGGCAAGGGGATCCGCTACGCGGGCGAGCAGGTTCGCCGGAAGGCGGGCAAGCGCGCATGACCGTCAAGACGAAGCCACAGGCACGCCTTCGGCGCCGCCGCCGGGTGCGCGCGAAGATTCGCGGCAGCGCCGAGCGGCCCCGTCTCTCGGTCTTTCGATCCAACCGCGGCATCTCCGCCCAGCTCATCGACGACAACACGGGCACCACCGTCGCCGCGGTGTGGTGGACCGAGCCCGAGCTCCGCAAGCTCTCCTCGCTCGACGGCGCCAAGCGCGCGGGCGAGGTCCTCGCCGCGCGGGCGAAGGACGCCGGCGTCTCCGGCTGCGTCTTCGACCGCGGCGGCTACCGCTACCACGGGCGCGTCCGGGCGCTCGCAGAGGGCGCCCGCGAGGGCGGCCTGTCGTTCTAGAGGGCCGATGCCACCCGCTACCGTGATCCGACCATGATCCTCGAGCGTGAAGTAGACACAGTGAGCCCGCAGGGGCTCGACCTGCAGGAGCGGGTGATCGAGATCAACCGCGTCGCCAAGGTGGTCAAGGGCGGGCGCCGGTTCTCGTTCACGGCGCTCGTCGCCGTGGGCGACGAGGAGTCCGTGGTCGGGATCGGGTACGGCAAGGCACGGGAGGTCCCACTCGCGATCCAGAAGGCGGTCGAGGACGCGCGCAAGAGCCTGATCCGCGTCCCCAAGTTCGGCCAGACGATCCCGCACCGCATCATCGGACGCTACGGCGCCGGTCACGTCGTGCTTCGTCCGGCGAGCCCCGGCACCGGCGTCATCGCCGGCGGCGGGGTGCGCGCCGTGCTCGAGCTCGGCGGCATCCGCGACGTGCTCTCGAAGAGCATCGGCACCCAGAACCCGATCAACCTCGTCAAGGCGACGATGCAGGGCCTGATCGAGCTGCGCCGCCCCGAGGACGTCGCCAAGCTCCGAGGCCTCTCGGTGAAGCAGGTGCTGGGCATCCCTGAGGATGGCGGGAAAGCCGCGGAGGAGGCGCCGGCGGAGGAGGTGCCCACGCCGGTCGTCGTCGACGCTCCAGAGGCGCCCGATGCCTGAGGTGACGATCAAGCAGGTCCGGTCGTCGGCGCGCTCGAACCGCAAGCAGCTTGACACCCTTCGCTCGCTCCGGCTGGGCAAGATCGGGCGCGAGGTGAAGATGGACGCGAGCCCGCAGCTCGACGGCATGCTTCGCGTCGTCGGTCATCTCGTGGAGGTCGAGAAGCCGTGAGCCCGCTCTCGCCCGAGGAGATCGGGCTCCACAGCCTGGCGCCGAAGCCCGGATCCAGGAAGACGGCCAAGCGCATCGGCCGCGGTGGCGGCTCGGGCCACGGCAAGACGTCCGGCCGCGGGCACAAGGGGGCCGGGGCGCGCTCCGGGTCGAAGCGAAAGGCCGGGTACGAGGGCGGCCAGAACCCGATCCACATGCGCCGGCGCAAGCTGCGTGGCCCGAACAAGAAGATGTCGATGCCGTTCGAGCCGTTCCGTACCCGAACGCAGCCGGTGAACGTCGCCGATCTCGAGCAGCGCTTCGACGCGGGCGCCGAGGTGACGCCCGACTCGCTGCGGGAGGCCGGCCTCGCCACGCGGCGCCATCCGGTCAAGCTGCTCGGACGGGGCGAGCTCACCAAGAAGCTCACCGTTCGCGTGCACGCATACAGCGCCACGGCCCGCGAGAAGGTGGAGGGGGCCGGCGGGAGCTGCGAGGCCCTCGATCCCAAGGCGGGTGAGGGCCCATGACGATGATGGAGACGCTCAGGAACTCCCTGCGGGTTCCCGAGATCCGCCGGAAGCTCGCCTTCACCGCGGCGATGCTCCTGCTCTACCGGCTCGGCGCCTACATCCCGGCACCGGGGGTCAACATCGACGCCGTCAAGACGATCGAGTCGAACTTCTCCGGCAACAACGTCCTCGGCTTCCTCAACCTCTTCTCCGGCGGCAGCCTCTCGCGCCTCTCCCTGTTCGCGCTGGGGATCATGCCCTACATCACGGCCTCGATCATCCTGCAGCTGATGACCGTGGTCGTGCCCTCGCTCGAGCGGTTGCAGAAGGAGGGCGAGGTCGGCCAGCAGAAGATCACGCAGTACACGCGCTACCTCGCGGTGGCCCTGGCCTTCGCCCAGTCGCTGGGCTACGTGTTCCTCTTCCAGTCGTTCCAGACCTCGGCCGGCTCGAGCGTGGTCGGCACGCTCACCTTCGGCAAGGTCTTCCTGATCGTGACGTCACTGACCGCGGGGACCACGCTGCTGATGTGGTTCGGCGAGCTGATAACCCAGCGTGGTGTCGGCAACGGCATCTCGCTGATGATCTTCGCCTCCATCGCCTCGCGGATCCCCGAGGGGATCACCAAGTGGTGGACGAACCCGGACCAGGTGTTCGTCGTGATGATGCCCTTCATCGCCCTCGCGGTGATCGTCGGCATCGTCTTCGTCCAGGAGGGACAGCGCCGGATTCCGGTGCAGTACGCCAAGCGCGTCGTGGGCCGGAAGATGACCACCGGCGGCTCCACCTACCTGCCTCTGCGGGTCAACATGGCCGGCGTCATCCCGGTCATCTTCGCGGCCTCGATCATGGCCTTCCCGCCGACAATCGGGCAGCTCCTGAACACGCCGGCGGCGCTCGACTTCGCCGCGTTCTTCAGCCCGGGGAGCTGGGCCTACGTGGCCGGCGAGGTCTTCTTCATCATCATCTTCACCTACTTCTACACCGCGGTCACCTTCAACCCGGTCGACCAGGCCGACAACCTGAAGAAGTACGGAGGCTTCATCCCCGGGGTGAGACCCGGGCGACCTACCGCCGAATACCTGGACCGGATCCTGTCCAGGCTCACGTTCCCAGGGGCGCTATTCCTAGGCGCGGTCGCCGCGCTGCCGACGATTCTCATCAGCCAGACGTCGGCCAACTTCTTCTTCGGCGGCACATCCATCCTGATCGTGATCGGGGTGGCGCTCGACACCGTCAAGCAACTTGAAGCTCAGCTCATGATGAGGAACTACGAGGGCTTCCTGAAGTAGATAGCCCGTTTGCCCGGCCGGCGGGTTGGCTGGGCGGGTTTGCCGCGCATAGCGCGGTCAAGTCGACCAGGCGCCATGTTTCGTCACACGTTTCGACGCCCGATGCGAGTTGTTGCCGCTATACGACTACAAGTCGCATCGCCGACGGGGGCCTGTCACGAAAGGCGCGCGAAGGGCCGCTCCGTCGCTGCTCCGTCACTAGGCTGTCCCGGATGTCCGAGCTGAATCTCGTCCTTCTAGGCCCGCCGGGCTCCGGGAAGGGAACCCAGGGGGAGCGCCTCCAGGAGGACTTCGAGCTTCCCTACTACGCCACCGGGGACATCCTGCGGGCCGCCGTCCGAGACGGCACCGAGCTCGGGCGGACGGCGAAGGAATACATGGACCGCGGGGACCTCGTTCCCGACGACGTGATCGTCGGCGTGATCGCCGAGCGGCTGGCGCTCCGCGAGGCCGAGGACGGGTTCATCCTCGACGGCTTCCCGCGCACGACCGGCCAGGCCGAGGCGCTCGACGCCGAGCTCGCGAGGATGGGACGGTCGCTGACGGCGACGATCTTCATCGACGTGCCCGACGAGGAGGTGGTCCGGCGGCTCGGCGGCCGGCGAACGTGCCCCAACGGCCACATCTTCCACGTCGAGTTCGATCCCCCCGAGAAGGAGGGTGTGTGCGACGTTTGCGGCGCCGAGCTGGTGGTGCGCGACGACGACAAGCCCGAGGTGATCCGAAACCGCCTCGAGCGCTACCACGCCGAGACGGAGCCCCTGGTCGCCTACTACGACGAGCGGGGCATCCTCCACCGGATCGACGGGGCGGCTCCGCCCGACGAGGTGGCGGAGGGCATCCGCGCGGTGTTGGCGACCGTGCGAATGGAGGAGGAGGCATAGCGGTGACTCCTCCCACGACAGCACGCCTCACCCGCCTGCAAACCTTTGCCAGCCAGCGTCCTCGCTCGCTCGCATGCCCAGCGGGCACGCCACGCTCGCTGCATCCTTGGCTGACTCGGTTTTCGCCAGCTGAGACGCACTGCCGCGGAAGGAGGCACCGCTGATGTACCGCGGCGGCATCATCGTCAAGACGCCGGAGCAGATCGAGCACATGGCCGCAGCCGGGGCGATCCAGGCCCGCTGCCTGAGGATGCTGCGCTCGAAGTGCCGCCCGGGCGTGACGACGGCCGAGCTCGACCAGGCCGCCGAGAGGTTCATCGCCTCCCAGAGCGCCGAGCCCTCCTTCCTCGGCTATCGCGGCTTTCCCGGATCGATCTGCGCGTCCCCGAACTCGATGGTCGTGCACGGCATCCCGGGGCCCTATGAGCTCAAGCGAGGTGACGTCATCTCCCTCGACGTCGGCGTGACGAAGGACGGCTGGGTGGCCGACGCGGCGATCACGGTCGCCCTCGAGCCGGTCTCGCCGGAGGCCAGGGAGCTCCTCGAGGTGACCGAGCGGGCGCTCCACGCCGGCGTAGCGCAGGCGCGGCCCGGCAACCACCTGGGCAATGTCTCGGCGGCGATCCAGCGGACCGTGGAGGCCGACGGCCTCTCGATCATCCGCAGCCTGGTCGGCCACGGCGTCGGCCGCGCTATGCACGAGGACCCGCAGATCCCGAACTTCGGGGAGCCCGGTCGGGGCCCGGTGCTCGAGGCGGGAATGGTCTTGGCGATCGAGCCGATGGTCAACGCCGGCGGCGCTGGAGTCCGCCTGGGCGACGACAACTGGGCCGTGTACTCCGAGGACGGATCGCTCGCAGCCCACTTCGAGTTCACGGTCGCGGTCACCGAGGACGGACCGCGCATCCTCACGCCCTGGCACCAGGACTGAATCGGCGCGGAGCTGGCACTGTCGTGCCAGAATCGCGGGCGCCCTGGCCGCCGACCCGGCGCCCTACGGGAAGAACGACGCCGGCGGCTTTCGCAACATCCTCCCAGCGGTAGGCCGGACCTAGCCGCTGCAGCCGGCGCAGAGGCCGCGCACGACCACCTCCGCGCCCTCCGCGGCGAAACCTGCGGCGGCGGCCCCGCGCATGGCCGGATCGAGTCTGACGTCGGCCTCGAGGTCGGTGACGGCTCCGCAGCGCCGGCAGACGAGGTGGTGATGGACCGCCGGGCCCGCGTCGTAAAGCGCGGGGCCGCGGCCAGCCGCCACGCGCCGGAGAAGGCCAGCGTCTTCGAGGGCGTCGAGCGCTGAGTAGACGGTGGGGAGCGAGAGGCCCGGAAGCCGCTCGCCGACCGCGTCCATGACCTCCTCGGCGGTCAGATGCCGTCCGGCCCCGCTGAGAGCCTCAGCGACCATGAGCCTCTGCGCGGTGGCGCGGTACCCGCTCCTTCGCAGGGCGGTGGCGATCTCGTCGCGACCTGGGGCTATTGCTTGACTCGTGGGCATATTCGGGTTCCCTAAGTACTTGTAAGGGATTCCTAATTCTAACTCATTTGTAATAATCGGCAAGCGATGATGATGGTCGATTCCACCCTGGACCGCTGGCGCGGGGCGACCCAGCAGGAGCGCCTGCTCCAGGTCGTGCAGCCCGGCCTCATCGGGCTCATCGACGGCACCGTCTCGACGCTCGCGCCGATCTTCGCCGCCGCTTACATCTCCGGCTCGCGGGCCGCACTGCTGGTCGGCCTCGCAGCGGGGCTCGGCGCCGCGATCAGCATGGGCATCTCGGAGGCGCTCTCGGACGACGGCTCGCTGACCGGCCGCGGCAGCTCGATGCAGCGCGGCCTCATCACCGGCATCGCGACCTTCGTCGGGGGCACCGCGCACGCCCTGCCGTTCCTGATCCCCGACGTCGGCACCGCGCTCGCGGTGGCATACCCGGTGGTGGCGGCGGAGCTCGTCGTGATCGCCCTCGTGCGCAGGCGCTATCTCGACGTTCCGCTCGCCCATTCGCTCGTCCAGGTGACCCTCGCGGGGTTCCTGGTGGCGATGGTCGGCGTAGCCGTCGGCCACGCCTGAGCCAGAAGGCCAGTGCTATCCTTCTCGGTCGGCCATTTGGCCTCTTAGTGCCCGCTGATCCGATTCATGGGGCCGGCGGGTTTTCTTTCGATCGATTGGATACGTTGCCAGCGAGAGGCGATGAAGGTACGAGCGTCCGTGAAACCGATGTGCGAGCGCTGCCGGATCATCCGGCGGCGCGGCCGTGTGCTCGTGATCTGCACGAACCCCCGGCACAAGCAGAGGCAGGGCTGAGCTAGATGGCGCGCATCGCCGGAATCAACGTGCCCCTCAACAAGCGGGTCGAGGTCGGCCTCACCTACGTCCACGGGATCGGCCGCTCGACCGCGAGCGACATCCTGAAGAAGGTCGGTGTCGACCCCGACACGTACGTCAAGGACCTCACCGACGACGAGGTCGTGAAGCTTCGCGAAGCCGTCGAGTCGCAGGAGGTCGAGGGCGACCTGCGCCGCGAGCGGTCCCAGAACATCAAGCGCCTCTCGGAGATCGGCGCCTACCGCGGCAACCGCCATCGCCGCGGGATGCCGACCCGCGGGCAGCGGACCAAGACCAACGCGCGGACCCGCAAGGGCCCCCGGAAGATGAGCGTCGCCGGCAAGCGCAAGGCGCCGGGCCCGAGGTGAGGAGCGCCTGATGTCGCCGCAGCCGAAACGGGGTGGCCGCCCCCGCCGCCGGGCCCGTAAGAACGTCCCCTACGGAGTCGCCCACATCAAGACCAGCTTCAACAACACCATCGTCACGATCACCGACACGGACGGCAACGTCGTCTGCTGGGAGTCGGCCGGCTCCGCGGGCTTCAAGGGCTCGCGCAAGTCGACGCCGTTCGCCGCGCAGGTGACGGCCGACGCCGCCGCCCGCAAGGGCATGGAGCACGGCCTCGAGCGCGTCGAGGTGCACGCCAAGGGCGCCGGTTCCGGCCGCGACACGGCGATTCGCTCGCTCCAGGCAGCCGGCCTTCAGGTGACCACGGTGAAGGACGTGACCCCTCAGGCCCACAACGGCTGCCGCCCCCGGAAGCGGCGGAGGGTCTGATGGTGAGCGACGTAAGGCGCGAAACGAAATTTGCCCCTCCGGCAAGAGAGAGTTTGTAGCCATGGCTCGCGACACCGGACCGCAGTGCAAGCAGTGCCGCCGCGAAGGGCAGAAGCTGTTCCTCAAGGGCCAGCGCTGCTTCACCGAGAAGTGCGGCGTCGAGCGGCGCTCCTACCCGCCGGGTGAGCATGGCCGGGGACGTCTTCGCCAGAGCGAGTACCGCACCCAGCTGCGCGAGAAGCAGAAGGCTCGCCGCTACTACCAGCTGCTCGAGAAGCAGTTCCGCAGCTACTACGACAAGGCTGCCCGCCAGCCGGGCGTCACCGGCGAGAACCTGCTGCGGCTGCTCGAGAGGCGCCTCGACAACGTGCTCGTCAGGCTCGGGTTCGCGGCCTCGCGCCGCCAGGCCCGCCAGCTCGTGGGCCATGGCCACTGGCTCGTCAACGGCCGGCGGGTCGACATCCCGAGCTACCAGGTTCGCCCTGACGACGTCATCTCGATGAAGTCCAGCTCGGGCGCTGAGGACGTCGTCCGCACCGCCACGGAGCTGACCGCCGCGGTTCCCCCCTGGCTCCAGGCCGACCACGATTCTTTGACCGCCAAGGTGCTGCGGCTGCCCGAGCGCAGCGAGATCGCGACGCCGGTCTCAGAGCAGCTCATCGTCGAGCTCTACTCCAAGTAGCGCCGGCGACCGTTCACCCGAAAGGAAGTACGTGATGACCACCAGCCTGTCCGAATTCCAGATTCCGAAGATCGCCTCGGAGAACGTCGACGACACGAAGGGGACGTTCGTGATCGAGCCCCTCGACAAGGGGTTCGGCTACACGTTCGGCAACAGCCTGCGCCGCGTTCTCCTCTCGTCGCTCGGCGGCGCGGCAATCAAGAGCGTGCGCATCGAGGGCGTCGCCCACGAGTTCTCGACCGTCCCGGGGGTCAAGGAGGATGTCACCGACATCGTCCTCAACCTCAAGGACGTCGTGGTCCGGATGCACACGGACGCCGACGAGATCGAGGCTCCGCTCGTGGCGACCGGGCCCGGCGAGGTGAAGGCGAAGGACATCGACCTTCCGGCCGGGGTCGAGATCCTCAACCCCAACGCTCCGATCGCGACGCTCGAGAAGCGCACCAAGCTCGAGATGTACCTCACGCTCGGGCGCGGGCGCGGCTACTCGCCCGCCGAGGAGAACAAGTCCGAGGACCAGCCGATCGGCGTCGTCCCGATCGACTCGATCTTCTCGCCGATCCGCCGCGCGGCCTACTCGGTCGACACGGCGCGCGTCGGGCAGCGGACCGACTTCGACAAGCTCGTTCTCGACATCGAGACCGACGGCTCGATCGAACCGCCGGCGGCGCTTCGCGAGGCGGCCGAGATCCTCATCAAGAGCCTCGCGATCTTCACCGACGCCGACCGCGTCGAGGAGCTCACGGCGCGCGACGGCGACGGCGCCGGAGAAGCGGCGTTCCCGCCCCTCGGCCCTTCGACCGACGGCGACGACCGCCTGATCGAGGAGCTCGACATCGGCGTTCGCGCCTACAACTGCCTGAAGCGCGCCGGCATCCAGACGATCGGCGACCTGGTCACGAGGTCGAAGTCGGAGCTCAACGCGATCCCGAACTTCGGCCAGCGCTCGACCGAGGAGGTCATCGACTCGCTGGCGCAGATCGGGCTGTCCCTGCGGCCGGAGTAGCGTTCCACGGAGCCAGCGATGCGCCACGGCAAGCAGAGGAACAAGCTCTCGCGTGACTCGGCGCATCGCCGGGCGCTGCTTCGCAACCTCTCGCGCGACCTGATCGAGCACGAGCGGATCAAGACCTCGCAGGCGAAGGCCAAGGCAGTGAAGCCGGAGGTCGAGAAGCTCATCACGCTTGCGAAGCGGGGCGACCTCCACGCCCGCCGCAAGGCTCTCGCCGAGCTCGGGCAGGACCGCTTCCTCGTCCACAAGCTGTTCGAGGAAGTGGCGCCGCGCTACGCGGAGCGCCCCGGCGGCTACACGCGGATCGTCAAGCTCGGCCCCCGGCGCTCGGACTCCACGGAGATGGTCTTCCTGGAGCTGGTCTAGGCGGCGACGCCCGGTGGGCGTCGTCCGCCTCACGATCGCCTACGACGGCGCCGGCTTCGCCGGCTGGGCGGCGCAGCCGGGCCTGCGGACGGTGCAGGGGGAGCTCGAGGCGGCGCTCGAGCGGATCCTCGGCGAGCCCGTGGCCCTGACCGTCGCCGGCCGCACGGACGCCGGCGTGCACGCCTGGGGGCAGGTCGCGAGCTTCGAGCTCGACCGCGAGCCGCCGGACACGCTCGCACGGTCGCTTAACGGCGTGCTCTCCGGCGAGATCTCGGTGCTCGAGGCCGCGCGCGCTCATGCCGGCTTCGATGCCCGGCGCGATGCCCGCTCGCGCACCTACTGCTACTGGGTCGTCGCCGCGCCTGTCCTCAGCCCGTTCGAGCGCGGCCGGGCCCTGTGGTGGCCGCATCGCCTCGACCGCACGGCGCTCGAGCGGTGCGCGGAGGCGTGCTTGGGCACGCACGACTTCACGGCCTTCACTCCCACCGACAGCGAGCACGTGCGCTTCGAGCGCGAGATCCTCGGCTGCGAGTGGCGCCCGTTTCCCCTCGCCGACGCCCGCGACGGCGAGCTGCTCGAGCTGTGGATCGAGGCCGATGCCTTCATGCGCCACATGGTCCGCGTGCTCGTCGGGACCATGCTCGAGGTCGGACAGGGCCGGCGCTCAACCGACGACTTCGCGGCGCTGCTCGAGGGCGCCCCGCGCGATCACGCCGGCGACACGGCGCCGCCGCACGGCCTGTACCTGGCTCGCGTCGCCTACTGACCGCTCAGCCGTCCGCCCACCAGCCGGGCAGGACCTCGCCGTCGCCCTCATGGCGAGGGCCGAATGCGACCAGCTCCAGGTCGCCGTCACCGGCCTCGAAGGCACGCTTCACCGGCGGTGCGACGCGGACCGCGTCGAGCGGCTCGAGGTCGATGACGTCGTCGTCGAGCTTCATGCGTCCCTGCCCTGAGAGCACGACATAGACCTCTTCGGCCTCGTCGTGATGGTGGCCGAAGGCCTGGCGTTTGCCCGACTTCACGACGTGCAACGACACTCCCGTCGTCTCGGCGTCGAGGTCGCCGGTGGCGAAGTGGGCCTCCTGGGTCTCAGAGAACCCACCCTTGACGGCGGCATCGTTGACCTCGCGCAGATTCTTCTTCGTGTAGTTCGACATGCCTAGGTCTTACCCGCCTCCATAGGCCACAATCAGGTCGGTCGCGATGCCGACGAAGAAGCCGAGCGCGAGTAGCCACAGGCCGAGCTCGCGGTGACCGAACTTTCGCATCCCGTTCCAGACCTCGCCGATGACGTAGAGGATCGCCCCGCCGGAGACGGCGTAGAAGAGCAGCTCCATCTCGGAGGAGCTGACGTTGTAGCCCACGATCGAGCCGAGGAACGTCGGCGCCCCGGCTACGAGGCCGGCGATGACGACCCAGCCCCAGGTCGGCCGTACCTCGCCCAGCGGGCCGACGATGCCGAAGCCCTCGGTTGCGTTGTGCAGCGCGAACCCGATGATCAGCACGGTGGCGAGGCTGATCTCGCCCGTGCTAGCCGAGACGCCGATCGATAGTCCCTCGGCGAAGTTGTGGAGGCCGATCGCGGCGGCGATCGTCATCCCGGTGCGAAGCGCGCGGGCGCGGGCGTGCGAGGCCGCCTGCTCCTCGAGCGCCCGCGCGTCCTCCACGGTGAGGTCCGTCGCGCCGCCGGCGATCGGAGGGGGCGGGGGCGGTCGCAGACGCGCCTCGATGACGGCGAGGCCCGCGCTCCCCGCAGCGAAGCCGGCGCCGAGCATCAAAGCGAGCCAGGCCGCGTGTCCGAAGCTGCCGTCTCCGTCCTTGTAGGCGTTGACGGCGTCCTCGACGATCGTGAAGCCGTGCGACATGACGTCGACGAAGAGGAACGCGAGCACGCCGACGGCGAACATCGCGAGGCCGACCCGGGTCCGCAGGCCGAGAAGGCGCAGCCTCGCGAACGGGAGGCCCAGGAAGATCGTCGAGCCCGCGAGGGCACCGAGCAGGACGGTTTCAGCGAACGACATCGGCCTGCATGTTAGGTCACCCTAACTGCGGCTGCCCCAGACGATGCCCGGCTGAGTGGCGTACGTCACAACCCTCCCGCGATCGTCGCGGCGATCTCCATAGGATGGCGGCCGGTGTACGACACCCTGCTGTTTCTCCACGTTCTCGCCGCGTTCACCCTCGTCGCCGCCGTCGTCATCTACAGCGCTGCCGCCCTGGGCGCGGCCGTGCCGCGAGGGGTCCTCACGATCGCGAACGTTTGCTGGGACGCAGGCGGGCTGGCGGTGCTGGTGCTGGGCATCTGGCTCGTCTTCGATGTCAGCGCCTACGAGCTGTGGGACGGTTGGATCATCGCCGCGATCGTGCTGTGGGCCATCGCGACCGAGCTCGGCCGGCGCGCCGCGGCGGGAGTCGACGCCGCGGCCACGCTCAGCGCTTCGGCGGTTCGGCTTCATTGGCTGCGCGCGGTCGTGACCTTCGCCCTGCTCGTCGTGATGATCTACAAGCCCGGCGCGTGATGGCTGCGGTCCGCCCAGACAGCTGGAACATCGCGCTCCTCGTTCACGTCCTGGGCGCAATGGTGTTGGTGGGCGCGCTCGTCCTCGCCACGGTTGCGCTCGTTCGCACGTGGCGCGACCGCTCCCCCGACATGCTGCGGCTCGGCTACCGCGCGCTCCTGTGGTGCGCGCTGCCGGCATGGATCGTGATGCGGGTCGGCGCCCAGTGGATCTACTCGAAGGAGGGCCTCGACAGCGCCTCGCTCGCCTGGACCGACATCGGCTTCATCACCTCCGAGGGTGGCCTTTTCTTCATGCTCATCGCCACGGTCGTCGCCGGGGTCGCGGTCCGCCGGGCGGGCCGCAGCGATGGCGCCGGCGGCGCCGCCGGAGTTCGGGTCGCCGCGGTGCTCGCCTCATTCCCCATCGCCGTTTACGTCGTGGCGATCTGGGCGATGACCACGAAGCCGACCTAGCTCCCCGCCCGGTCAGTCGGGCCCGCATGCGGCCGACCCATACCTAGAATCGATGTGCGTGCGAGTCCTGATCACGAACGACGACGGCATCGAGGCCGAGGGGCTGCGAGCGCTCCGAAGCGCCCTTGTGGCCATCGACGGCATCGACGTCTCGGTGATCGCGCCCGACTCCAACCGGAGCGCGACCGCGCGCTCGATCACCACGCGAGTGCCGATCTGGGTCGAGGAGATGACCTTCGAGGACGGGTCGGTCGGCTACGCAACCGACGGGACGCCGGTGGACTGCGTGCGCTTCGCGGAGCTCGGCCTCGTGGGCGAGCGCCCGGACCTGATCGTCTCGGGGATCAACCACGGTGCCAACCTCGGCGACGACATCACCTACTCGGGGACCGTCGCCGCCGCGCTCGAGGGAATCGTGCTCGGCATCCCTGCGGTCGCGGTCTCGCAGCAGTCGGCCGCTCGCGAGATGGGCTTCCTCCCGGGCCCGAGGTTCGATTTCGGCACGGCCGCTCGGGTCAGCGCGCAGCTGGTCGAGAGGCTTGCGGCGCAGACCCCGCCGCCCGGGACGCTGCTCAACGTCAACTGTCCGGCCGGCGAGCTGACCGGCGTGGAGATCACGCACCTCGGCAAGCGCATCTACGAGGACGAGCTGCGCCTCGTCGAGGAGGATGGCGGGCGCCGCCGGTATCGCATCTACGGATTCGCGCCGACCTTCGAGGAAGAGCCAGGGACCGACCTCACGGCCGTCGCGTCCGGGCGCGTCTCGATCACGCCGCTCCACTTCGACCTCACCGACCGCGAGGGGGCCGATCGGCTTCGGGAGGCCGAGCTCGAGGCGGATCTTCTCGAAGCCCTCGGCGAGGCGGTCGAGGCCGGGCCGGGTTCCCCAGCGTGAGCCCGGCGCGTAAGACGGTCAACCCGGCGGAGCGGGCGGCGGAGCTGCGGGACGAGATCGCCGCGCACGACCATCGCTACTACGTCCTCGACGACCCCGTCGTCGGCGACGACGAATACGACGCGCTGATGCGCGAGCTCCGCGAGGTCGAGGAGGCCAATCCCGATCTCATCACCCCGGACTCGCCGACCCAGCGCGTCGGGGGGCGCCCCGGCGACCGCTTCGAGCAGGTCCGGCACGCCGAGCCGATGCTCTCGCTCGGCAACGCGCGGGGGGCCGAGGAGTTCCGGGCCTGGGAGGCGCGGCTCCACAATCGGCTGCGCTCGCTCGACATCCAGCCCCAGGCGCTGCGCTTCGTCTCCGAGCCGAAGATCGACGGCCTCGCCATCTCGCTCACCTATCGAAACGGCCGCTTCGTCCGCGGCGCCACCCGCGGTGACGGGGTGATCGGCGAGGACGTCACCAGGAACCTGAGGACGATCGAAGCAATCCCGCACGAGATCGAAGATGTGCCCGAGCTCGTGGAGGCGCGCGGCGAGGTCTACCTGCCCCGCTCCGCGTTTGCCGAGCTCAATGAGCGCCGGGCGGCGGAGGGCGAGTCGACGTTCGCGAACCCCCGTAACGCAGCGGCGGGCTCCCTCCGTCAGCTCGATCCCTCGGTGACGGCCGATCGGCCACTTTCGATCTGGTGCTACGGCCTCAGCGCCATGCGGGGGCTGGAGCTCTCCACGCACGTAGACGAGCTGGCGTGGCTTCGCGACCGGGGCTTCAAGGTCAACGACGAGATAGCGGCTCA
Organism: uncultured Actinomycetes bacterium; assembly: GCA_963823245.1. Classification (GTDB taxonomy): domain Bacteria; phylum Actinomycetota; class Thermoleophilia; order Solirubrobacterales; family 70-9; genus JAWVFM01. Next base: position 41,098 of record CAWGKQ010000004.1, read on the forward strand.
CGAGACGGCCGACGAGGTGGTGGCGCGCTGCGAATGGTGGGAGGAGCGCCGCGAGTCGCTCGACTTCGAGATCGACGGCGTGGTCGTCAAGGTCGACCAGCGAAGCCTGTGGCGCGAGCTCGGCGTCACGGGACGCGAGCCGCGCTGGGCCGTCGCATGGAAGTTCCCGCCGATCACCGCGACCACGGCGCTCAACAGGATCGTCTGGAACGTCGGCCGCACGGGCCGCCTGCTGCCATTCGCGATGCTCGAGCCGGTGCAGGTCGGCGGGGTGACGGTCTCCACCGCCACTCTGCACAACGAGGAGGACCTGACGCGAAAGGACGTGCGTGAGGGCGACGAGGTCGTCGTCACCCGGGCGGGCGACGTGATCCCGCAGGTGATCTCCCCGCTGATCCAGCGCCGGAAGGGCAGACGCCTCCGCAAGCCTCGCCCGCCGAAGAAGTGCCCCATGTGCGGAACGCCGACGGTGAAGCCGGAGGACTCCGTTTGGACGATCTGCCCGAACCGCCGGGGCTGCCCCGGCCAGAACTTCCAGCTCGTGAAGCACTTCCGGGGCGCGATGGACATCGAGGGCCTGGGGGAGAAGAACGCGATGCGGTTCCTCGACGAGGGCCTGATCACCGACCCCGCGTCGATCTACGACCTCGCCGCGGAGCGTCTCGCCGAGCTCGACCGCTTCGGCGAGCAGTCGGCGCAGAACCTCATCAGCGAGATCGAGCGCTCGAAGCAGCGGCCGTTCGGCATCGTCCTCTACGCGCTCGGCCTGCCGGGGATCGGCTACGTGAACGCGCAGGCGCTCGCCGAGCATTTCGGCTCGATCGACGCCCTGCTCGCCGCCGAGCCCGAGGAGATCGAGCAGGTCGAGGGGATCGGGCCCGTCCTTGCCAACGCGCTCACCGAAGAGCTTTCCGACGAGGGCGTCGTCGAGCTGATCGATCGTCTACGCGAGCGGGGGCTGCGCTTCGAGCTCGACGAGTCCGAGCGCCGCCCCGAGGGCGGCCCGCTGGACGGGAAGACCTTCGTCCTCACCGGAACCCTCCCGGACCTGACCCGCGAGGAGGCGAGCTCGCTCATCAAGCGCGCCGGCGGCAAGGTGACCGGATCGGTGTCGAAGAAGACCGACTACGTGGTCGCGGGCGACTCACCGGGCTCGAAGCTCGCGAAGGCGGAGGAGCTGGGCGTGGACGTGGTCGACGAGGAGGGGTTGCGGAAGCTGGTGGGATGACCTCCGCGGCGGCTCGGCTACACGGGCGGCTCGGGTTGGCAGCGAAGGGAGCCGGCTCGGCGCCGAAATTCTTAAGACGCCGCATTTGTCGCCTTTTGGGTCTATAGCACCCATAACGCGACAAACTCTGGTCCAAGCGCCGGACCCTCCCTCCTAGCTGCCCCGTGCGGCGAGCGGCGCACGTCGCCTGGGCGTCCGCTGCCCCGTCGGGACGCGCCCTAGGGCGAGTACCGCGCCAATAGCGACGCCATTCGGTCCTGGTGGGCGCGGCCGGCGTAGATGTCGACGCCGTTCATGAGGATCGAGAAGGCGAGGCGGTGGTGATGGTGGGCCTCGCAGTAGCCGGAGAGGGCGGTGACGCCGTTGATCGTGCCCGTCTTGCCCTTGCAGCGGCCCGCGGCCGCGGTGCCGCACATGCGGCCGGCGAGGGTTCCGCTGACGCAAGCTCCCGCGAGCGACGAGCGGTAGACCTGCCCGCCCCGCGGGCGTTCATCGCGGCCAGGAGGTGCACGACGTCGCGCGGGCTCGCCTTGTCGATTCGCGACAGCCCGGAGCCGTTCTGCGTCGAGACCTGGCTGCCGACGCGCGAGGCGAACCGCTCGACCATCCGGGCGCCCCGCGCGGTTGTGCCGCGGTGGTCACCCGAGGCGGCGAGGCGCTTCAGCAGCATCTCCGCGTAGAAGTCGTTGGAAGGCGTGTTCGTCGCGGCGATGAGGGTCGCGACGCTGGGGCTGTGCACGGCTCCCGTCGCCTCGTGGTCGCGGACCGACGGAGGTACGCGGCCGAGGCGGATCCCGCCCTTCACCTTCACGCCCAGGCGGCGGAGCTTTCGCACGAGGGCGCGCGCGGCGAGCTTCGGCGGGCTGGCGGCCGGCTGTCCGCCGACATAGCCGGAGTTGTAGCTGAGGCCCGAGAGGCTCCCGAGGTATGGGCCGCCGGTGATGCCCGCCTGGGGGATGCCGTCGCGGCCGTCGAAGACGTGGGCATCGGCGAGGACCCCTCCGCGGACCACCCTGATCCCGGCGGCCTTGACCGCGCTCGCCAGCGGGGCGACGCGGGTGAGGGGGAGGCCGTACGCCGACGCCAGGTCGGCGTCGGCCAGCGCCGGGTCGCCGGCGCCGACGAGCGCCAGCTGGCCGCCCAGGACGCGACCATCCGTGCCCGTGCGCGATCCGACCGTCCAGACGTGCGTCGTGAACGTGGTCTTCGCGCCGTAGCGGTCGAGGAACGCCGCCGTGGTGAAGAGCTTCGTGTTCGAGGCGAGGATCCGCGGCGTGCGCGACGCCCAGGAGAAGAGCGTGGGGTCGCCCGTGGCGTCGAGGTCGACGACGTAGGCGCCGCTCGACCCGCCGGTCGCGCGCATCTGGGCAGCAAGCTTGCGGCGGAGGCCTGACCCGCTGATCCCGGCCCTCCGCGCCGCCGCCGAGCCCGGCTTGGCGGCGGGTGTCGTGGCCGCAACGTCAGGCCCGGCGAACGGCCCCTGGCCGGGCACCGCGCCGTCGCCCGCGCGGCCCGTGGCCGTGGCGGCGCAGAGGAGCGCCACAGCCGCCGTCAGTCCCACCAGGCGAGCCAGCATCCTCGCGTACGGTAGCCGCCTGCGGGGATAGCCGCCCCAGCCGCCTGACATACTTGCCCTGGCTATGGGTAAGGTCGTCGAGCTCGACGCGCCCGGGGCCGAGTCTCGCGCCAGCCGCAGGGGGCGGCCGCGCCGGCGCCCATCCAAGACCGCGCTGGTGCTCGGCGGCGGGGGGTTCACGGGTGGGGTCTACGAGATCGGCGCCCTGCGGGCGCTCGACCTCCTCGCCGTCAATCGGACGATCAACGGCTTCGACATCTACGTCGGAACGAGCGCGGGCGCCTTCGTGGCGAGCCTCGTGGCGAACGGGGTCACGCCCGAGGAGATGATGCGGGTCCTGAACCCGGATCTCCCCTCGCCGATCCGCGACATCAGGCTCTCGACGCTGCTGCAGCCGAACATTCGCGGCTTCCTCGGCAAGTCGCTCACGCTGCCGCTGCGCGTGGCCGGGCTGGCCCGCGAGCTGGCGGGCTCGATCGGGGAGGTCTCCGCGCTCGACGTCGTCACGGCCCTCGGCGGGGCCCTGCCCGCCGGCGTCTACACCGGGAAGGGCATCGAGGACTACGTCGCCGAGGTGCTCTCCGACCCCGATCGCACCGACGATTTCCGCCTGCTCTCAAACGAGCTCTACATCACCGCCACCGACCTCGACACGACCGAGCGCGTCGTGCTCGGCGAGGGGGAGTGGGCCGACGTCCCGATCGCGCGCGCAGTGGCCGCCTCGGGGGCCCTCCCGGCGGTGTACAAGCCCGTCGAGATCGCTGGGCGGCAGTTCATCGATGGGGGAATCCGGTCCACGACCAACGTGGACGTCGCCGTCGAGCGCGGGGCGAAGTTCGTGGTCGTCATCAACCCGCTGGTGCCCTTCGTGAACGACTTCTCGAAGCAGATCCCCACGATCACCGGCACACGGGCCCTGCATGTGGCGGACATGGGGCTCGCCGCGATCGCCAACCAGACCTTCAGGATGCTCTCGCACGACCGCCTCCACCGCTCGGTGGCCTGGTGGGAGCAACGCTATCCGGGCGTCGACATCATCCTCATCGAGCCCGAGCTCGACGACGAGCTGATGTTCGGGACCTCGATCCTCGACTACCGGGCCCGGCTCGAGATCGCGAAGCACGGCTTCGAATCGGTGACGCTCAAGCTCGCGCGCGACTACGACCGCCTGAAGGCGGTGGCGGAGCGCCACGGGATCGCGATCTCGGCGCGCCGCGTTCGCCACGTGCTCGAGGGCGTCGAGCGCGAGGAGTCCAAGCAGTCGGCGTGGCGCCGGGTGCTCGAGCAGACGACCGGCGCCCTGCTGCGCCAGTTCCCGGGCGGCGGGTCCGAGCCCGACGCGGAGCGAGCCGAGGAGGCGGAGGAGTGAGCGCGGAGCTCAAGAAAGGAGCCTTGATGTTGCGGAGCGCGAACCAATGGATCTGAGTATCGAGACGCGGGAATCGAGGGCGGCGAGCGAGGCCGAGCGCGACAGGGTGCGGGTCGAGGTGACCGACCACGTCGCCGAGGTCGTGCTCGACCGGCCCGAGAAGCACAACGCGCTCGACCCCGCGATGTTCGCGGCCATCGGCGACGCGGTCGACCGCGTCGCGGGCGAGCCCACGGCGCGCGCGGTGCTGCTTCGCGGCGACGGGCCGAGCTTCTGCTCCGGACTCGACTTCCCGAGCTTCATGAAGGAGGGCGGCTCCCCCGTCGACCTCTTCGTCCATCGCGACGGCGAGGCGGCGAACCTCGCCCAGCGCGTGGCCTACGGCTGGCGCTCGCTTCCGGTGCCCGTGATCGCCGCGCTGCACGGGGCGTGCTTCGGCGGTGGCTGTCAGATCGCGCTCGGCGCCGACGTGCGCATCGCGGCCCCCGACACCCGGCTCTCGGTGATGGAGACGGAGTTCGGGATCATCCCGGACATGTCGATCACCCAGACCCTCGGGGGCCTCGTCCGCGACGATCTGGCGCGTGAGTTGATCTACACCGCGCGTACGGTGGAGGCGGCCGAGGCGGTGGAGATCGGGCTCGTGACCCGGATCGAGGACGATCCCGTTGCGGCCGCGAGCGCGCTCGCCGGCGAGATCGCGGGTCGCTCCCCCGACGCGATGCGCGCGGCGAAGCGGCTCATGGCTGAGGGCATGGGAACGCCGCCCGAGGTCGGCCTCGCCCTCGAGGAGGAGCTCAACCGCAGCCTGCTCGGCACGCCGAACCAGATCGCCGCCGTGACGGCGAAGTTCTCAGGCGAGCCGGCAACGTATTCCGATGGGGGGCTTCAGGCCCCCGGGTCCTCTGCGTAGAGCTTCTCGATCTCGTCGGCGTACTTGTCGATGACCACCGCGCGCTTCACCTTCAGCGTCGGGGTGAGCTCGCCGGTCTCCTGCGAGAGGTCGTGGTCGAGGATCGCGAACTTCTTCACCTGCTCGACGCGGGCGAACTTCCGATTCACCTCGTCGATGTGCTCGGAGATCATCGCCCGGGCGTCGGCGCCGGCCTCGAGCTTCCCCGCCTCGTCGGGGTCGAGCGTGATCAGGGCCACCAGGTAGGGGTGGCGATCCCCGACGACCACGCACTGTGAGACCAGCGGGCTCTGCTTGATCTCGGCCTCGAGGTTCGCGGGGGTGATGTTCTTGCCTCCGGCGGTGATGATGATGTCCTTCTTGCGGCCTGTGATCCGCAGGTAGCCGTCGGTGTCCAACTCCCCGAGGTCCCCGGTGTGCAGCCAGCCGTCGGTGAGCGTCTCGGCCGTCGCCTCGGGGTTCTTGTAGTAGCCCTTGAAGATGTTCGGGCCCTTCACGAGGATCTCGCCGTCATCCGCGATCCGCACCGCGCCGCCCGGCAGCGCCCTGCCCACCGTCCCGAACTTGAAGGCGTCGGGCGTCGAGATCGACACCGCGGTCGACGTCTCGGTCATGCCGAAGCCCTCGACGACGAGGACGCCGGCGGCATCGAAGAACCGCAGGATCTCGGGGTTGATCGGCGCGGCGCCGGTGGCCGCCAAGCGGACGCGCCCGCCGAAGAGCGCGCGGATCTTCGACAGGACCTGCTTGTCGGCGACCTCGTACTGCTTGCGAAGCAGTAGCCCCGGCCTGCCACCCGAACGCTCGGCCTCGCGCATGCGCTTGCCCACGCGAACGGCCCAGTTGAAGATCGCCTCCTTGAGCCCGCCCTCCTTCGCGACGCTCGCCGTCGCCGCCGTGTAGATCTTCTCGAAGATGCGAGGCACGGAGGGGAAGTAGGTGGGCTTCACCTCGGCGAGGTTGGGGACGATCTTCAACGGGTCGCGTTCCCAGTAGGCGAGGGTGGCGCCGAGATCGAACGACCCGAGCTGAATCAGGAGGGCGAACGCGTGGGCGAGGGGGAGGAAGAGGTAGGTGACGTCGTCGCCCGAGGTCACGGAGACCTCGTTCACCATGTCGAGCATCGACCGGTAGTTCCCGTGGCTGATCATGCAGCCCTTCGGTGGGCCCGTGGTTCCGGACGTGTAGATGATCGTGCACAGGTCGTCGGCGCCGACCGCGCTCCACCGCGCTTCCCATTCCGTCTCGGGCCGCCCGGCGCCCCGTGCGGCGAGCTCGTGCATCGAGATCGCGTCGTCCGCGGAGCCCGCCATCAGGAGCACGTGCTCCAGGAGCGGGCAGCGATCGCGGATCTCGCGGACCTTTGCGAGCTGCTCTTCGTCCTCGACGACGACGGCCCGCGCGTCAGAGTGCTCCAGCACGTACTGGCACTCCTCGGGCGAGTTCGTCTGGTAGATCGGCACGACGACCGCGCCCGCGGAGAGCGCGGCGAAGTCGAAGTAGGTCCATTCCGGGCGCGTGTTGGCGAGGATCGCGACCTTGACGCCGGCGTCGATCCCAAGGTCGATCAGGCCGAGTGAGAGCGCGCGGACCGTCTCGCCCACCTCGTCGAAAGTCCTCGGCTCCCATTCGCCGGCGTCGTTCTTGAAAAGGATGGCCCGCCGCCCGCCGTGCTTGCGAGCCGACAGGGGAAGCAGGTCGGCGAGCGTGCGCGACCCAACCCCCTCGGCGGGCATCATGTCAGGGGTCGTGGTGGCTGCCACGACCGGGAGGCTAGTGGGCCGCGGCTAGGCGGTGCGGGGCTGCTGCCGGCTCAGCTCGGTGGAGTGGCGCAGCGAGGACGCGAAGAGGGTCTTGTCGATGCGGCCGTTGAAGATCGGAACGCCCATCTCCTGACACTTAGCGATCACCTCTCGCCGCTTCATCTTCATCTCGTCGGCGAGCTCGGTGGGCGTCAGGTGAATGGCCACGTGCGCAGTTCCTCCTCGGTCGATTTCGCGCCACTGACTTATATCGCGGTTCGGGGACGTGTCAACGATTTCGTTCGCAATTTGCGACAAGCCACGCCTAAGCGGGCGGGTCAGACGGGGTTCGGCACGTCGATGAACTCGTGCTCGATCCCGAACAGCTCGGCGACACGCTCCCCGAGGGCGCGGATCCCGAAGGTCTCCGTCGCGTAGTGGCCGGCGGCCATGAAGTGGATGGAGCCCTCGCGCGCCTCGGCCATCGCGGGCTCGGACGGCTCGCCGGTGAGGAAGGCATCGAGGCCGCGGCCGATGGCGGCCGCCAGCTCGCCCGCCCCGCCCCCGCTGACGATCCCGATCGTCGAGACCCGCGGCGGGCCGCAGTCGAAGACGAGGGGGTCGCGTCCGGTGAGGACGGCGATCCGCCGCACGAGCTCGCCGGGCTCGAGCGACTCGGATACGCGACCGACGGCCCCGAGAGGGCGCCCCCTGATCTCGCCGAGGTCGATCCCCTCGAGCTGGAAGCCGAGCCCCGTGCAGAGCAGCGCGTTGTTGCCGATCTCCGAATGCGCGTCGAGGGGCAGGTGATAAGCGGCAATCGAGAGGTCAGCCCCGAGCGCGGCGCGGAGCCGGCCGGCCATCGCCTCGGTGAGCGCGGCGGGCGCGCTGCCCCAGAAGAGCCCGTGGTGGACCATCAGCATCTGCGCTCCGGCGGCGACGGCGCGGTCGATCAGCTCCGCGTGCGCGGAGACGCCCGTGGCGATCCTCGAGACCTCGCGCGCCCCGGGGACCTGGAGGCCGTTTGGGCCGTAGTCGTCGAAGGACGGCGAGTCGAGCAGCTCGTCGCAGAAGGCGATGATCTCGTCGCGAGGCGCCATGGCCGGGGAGGCACGGTATCTAGGATTTGGCCATGCCCGAGCAGCCGAGCGTCGCCGAAGCCGGCGCCGAGGGCGAGTTCCTCGCCTCCCTCATGGACACCGAGCTCTACTCGATCGGCGCCTACTTCTGCGACGAGCACCCCGAGCTCGTCGACGACCTGGTTGCGCGCAGCGGCGAGATCGAGGGCCGCGGCTTGAGGGCCTTCGCCGAGGAGACGGGCACCGGCATCGAGGAGACGTTCGAGACGCTGCTCACGGGCATCGCGGTCCGCTACTACAAGGCCGTCGCGGGTTGAGCGGCAGTCTCGCGGCCGCCGGCGCGGTGGCCGGCTGATGCGCAGCCCCTGGTACCCGCGCATCGGGCTGGGCCTCGCCGCCGTGCTGCTCGCGGCCGCGATCGTCTCGCTAGCGGTCGGGCAGGGCGGGCCCAAGGTGATCGTCATCCGAGGCACCGACGTTCAGCAGGAGCTCTTCGGCGGGGTCCGCCAGGACGGCAACCGCCTCGGCAACCCCGACGCGCCGGTCGAGGTCTCGGTCTTCAACGACCTCCAGTGCATTCCGTGCGCCGACTACGAGGTCCACACCATCGACCCGCTGGTCTCCGAGTACGCGCGCGGCGATGACGTCCGCCTGGTGTTCCACCACCTATCCTTCGGAGGCGCCGAGACCACGCTCGCCGCGCAAGCCGCGGTGGCGGCCGGGATCCAGGGGCGGGAGTGGCAATACGTCGACCTCTTCTTCCGCAGCCAGGGCATCATCCGCTCGAGCCGCGTGACCGACGAGTTCCTGAACGACATCGCGAACACCATCCCCGAGTTCAACCGCAGCGAGTGGGACGACGACCGCGGCTCGGATTCCGTCGACGCCCAGGTCCAGGCCGACGCCAAGCTGGCCGACTCCCTGCACCTGCCGATCGACGCGCCGTCGGTCGTCGTCGACGGGCCCCAGGGAATGAAGGTCCTCGACCACTATCCGTCGAAGGCCGAGATCGACGCGGCCGTCGATGCCGTGTCCTGAGCGATGCGACCGAACCCTCTCTTTGCGATCGAGGACCCGGAGTTCGTCCGAGAGCTCGTCCGCGACAACCCGTGGGCCGTTCTCGTGAGCCCCGGCGATGGCGGTCTCGTCGCCTCCCACTACCCGATCCTCCTCGACTCCAAGGCGTCAGAGCTCGAGATCCTCACGCACGTCGGCAAGCCGGACGACCGGATCCACCGGCTCGGGGAGGGGGAGCTTCTACTCATCGTGCAGGGCCCGCACGGCTACATCTCGCCCAGCTGGTACCCGCCGGACCCGGGCAACGTTCCCACCTGGAACTTCGTCGTCGCACACCTCTACGGGGTCCCGCAGATCCTTGACGACCGGGAGAACCTCGAGGTGCTCACCCGGCTGGTCGAGCGCTTCGAGCGAGAGGTGGACCACCCGGCGTCGCTCGATTCCGACCGTGCGCCGGAGATCGCTCGCGGCACGGTCGGCATCCGAATGCCGATCTCCCGCTTCATCTGCAAGCGGAAGCTAAGCCAGAACAAGGACGAGCCCACGCGAAGGCGGGTGATCGAAGAGCTGCGCAAGCCGGGGCCGTACAGCCACCCCGAGCTCGCTCGGGAGATGGAGCGGGCGCGCCTAGATACGCTCTAGGGCCTCGGGGCGTGGCGCAGCCTGGTAGCGCGCACCGTTCGGGTCGGTGAGGTCGCCGGTTCAAATCCGGCCGCCCCGATTGATGCCCACCGCCGCAGACGCGAGCGGGCCGCACCGGCGCCTGTGGGAGCGGGCCCGGGCGTGCCCGGAGCTCGTGGTCCTCGGCGTACTGGTGGCGCTCGGGGCCGCCGTGCGCTTCTCGACCCTGGGCGCCCAGAGCTTCGACTCCGGCGAGACCGTCACGGCGGCTCGGATCCTCCACTCGAGCTATGCGGAGACCTTCAACGCCGTGGCGACGATCGAGCGCAGCGGGCCGCTCTACTACACGGTCGCGTGGGCGTGGGCGCACGCCTTCGGCACCGGCGAGGCGGCCCTGCGCTCCCTTTCGGCGGTCTTCGGGACCGCGACGATCGCCCTCGCGTTCGGCGCCGCGCGCGAGCTCTTCTCACGGCGGGCGGCGCTGATCGCTGCCGCGCTCGTCGCCCTGGGGCCTGACCTCGTCTGGTACTCGCAGGAGGCCCGCTCCTACGCGCTGTTCATCATGCTCTCGACAGCGGCGCTTTGGTTCTTCGCCCGAGCGTTGAGGCGGCCGAGCCGCGGCGCGTTGGCGGGCTGGGCGGCCGCCTCTGCGCTCGCCCTCGCGAGCCATTACTTCGCTGTGTTCCCGGTCGCGGCGGAGGCGCTCGTGCTCGTGGCGGTGATCCCGCGCGACCGGCGCCGCCCGGTGATCGCCGCGACCGGCGCGGTCGGGCTCGCGGGCCTCGCGCTGCTCCCGCTTGCGATCCACCAGGAGGGGACCGGCCGGGGGAACGCGTTCACGAACCTTCCCGTGCTCGAACGCGGCGCCTCAGCGACCGTCAAGTTCCTCGCCGGAGAGGGTCCTTCCACCTCGGGCGAGTGGACGGCGATGCCGATCCTCTCCCGCGTCGGTGGCCTCGTGGCGCTCGCCGTCTGCGCCTTCGCGATCGCCATGCTCGTTCGGCGGGGCCGGCGGGCCGAGCGTCTCGGGACGTGGGCGGTCGGCGCGGTCGCCGGCCTGTCGTTCGCGGCACCGCTGGCGCTGGCGCTGGCGGGACTCGACTTCGTGGAGCCGCGCAACCTGATCGGCTCGCTCGTACCGCTTCTGGTGCTGGCCGCGGCCGGCCTCGACGTCGCCACGCGGCGCGCCGGCCTCCGAGGGGCCTGGGCGCGATGGTGCGCCCGTGGCCGCGGCGATCGGCCTGTCCGTGGCCATCCTCGCCGCGACGGCCACGAACCCGCGCCTCCAGCGCGACGACTGGCGCGGGCTCAGCGGTCTGCTCGCGCATGCGGGTCGCATCGGCGTGATCCTCACGCAGCCGCCAAGCGCCGGCAAGCCGCTGCGCTACTACTTCGGGCACCCGCTCGTTGGGCTTCAGACGAGCGAGTTCCCGCTCGGCGTGCGCGCACGCACCATCGTCACCCTGAGCCGGAACGCCCCTGCGCCCCTCCCCGACAATCCGTTCCGGCTCGCCTCGGTCACCGAGACGGCTCAGGGGTGGCGTGTCGCCACCTACCGGGCCCGTTTGCCGCGGAGGGTGGATGCTGCTGAGCTCGCAATCCTCGACCCGCTCGGCGGCAACGCGCTCGCCCGCGTCGATACCGCCCGGCGAGTGCAGTCGCGGCCGCCGCGCGGGAGGCTCGCGTCGATCCGGCTCGACCGCTCCTAGAAGGCCTCGGGCTCGGGCCCGATGGGCCAGAGGTCGCCGTCGGCGACCTCGAGGAGGTTGCCGGCCGGATCGCGGAAGTAGAACGACTTGCGCCCGTCCTTCCACTCGTGCTCGTGCGTGATCTCGGCGACGCTCGCGACGTGGCGCAGCCACGCTTCGTAGGTGCCCGGCGGCGCCGTGAAGCAGACATGCCCCGGCCCAGCGCTTCCGTGGTCGGCGATCGGGCCCTCGCGGTCGGCGAGCCGCTCGCGAACGAAGAGCAGGACCACGGCCTCTCCGAGCCGGTAGGCGGCGCCATCCGGCCAGGCGGCGACCCGCTCGAGCCCCAGGGCGCCTCCGTACATCTCGGCCATCGCCTGCTCGTCGGCGGCATCGTGGTAGAGCGCCACCTCGAGGAGGCCGCCGAGCTTCATGCGGTGCCCTGATCGCCTGCGGCCGATGCGCTCGCCGCCGCCACCGATTGAGCCTTCTTGGCGTCGTGCTCCTGGTTTCGCCGGTGAAAGAACGCTCCGAAGGAGCCCGCGAGGGTCGCCACGACGAAGATCGCGTAGATGTCGAACAGCAGCTCCAGCAGCTTGATCGGGTCGGTGACCGGGCTCGCCACCGACGAGGCGGTGAGGATCTGAGACATCGCGAACAGGAACGCGTCGAAGAGGTCGTGGATCTGAGTCCCAGTGGCATGCCGCTCCGCGACGACGACGATCAGCGTCGAGACGACCCCCACGATGATCGTGACCACCGTGATCGTGACCAGCCGCCCCCGCAGGTAGGTGTGGGTGTCGGTCGCCCCGCGGGCCACCGCGATCGCCTCGCGGCCGGCGTGCTGGAGGTGGCGGTGGGGCGCGGATGCCACGCGCCGAATGTTGAACCCGCCGCCGGTCGCAAGACGGCGTGAACTAAATTGAGTCGCGATGGCTCCCGGCGCTGACGAGAACTCCGAGACCGCTCGCGGTCGCGGGGGAATCGAGCTCGTCGCCTCCAAGACCGGCCTCGGCGCTCGCCTCGATCGCGGCGCGTGGGCGGCCCTCAGCCAGCCTCAGGATGGCTGGTCGTGGTCGCGGGCGATCGTCACGGTCGTCGCGGCGATGGCCTGCGCGGTCATCATCTACCTGACGGTCTATCCCGAGCCGGCCTTCATCATCGCCCTCGCGGTGGTCTACGTCATCCTCGTCTTCCGGGCGCGGACGATCCCCCTCCGCTACGGCGGGTCCTCGGGCTCGTGAGGGTTCTCGTCGCCGGCGCCAGCGGCGTGATTGGGCGCCCGGTCGTCCGAGCCCTCGTCGCCGCCGGCCACGAGGTGAGCGGCACGACGCGCTCCGAGGCCCGCGCCAGGGACGTGGAGGCCGACGGAGCGAGGCCGATCGTCTGCGACGCGCTCGACGCGGATGCGCTCTCCACCGCCGTGGTCGAGGCGGCGCCGGAGGTGATCGTGCACGAGCTGACCGCCCTGCCGAAGGAGCTCGACCCACGCAAGAAGGGGATCTACGCCGCCACGAGCCGACTGCGTCGGGAGGGCACCGCGAACCTGGTCGCCGCATCCAAGGCGGCGGGCGCGCGGAGGTTGGTCGCCCAGAGCATCGCCTTCATTTACCTACCGGCGGGCAGCTGGGTGAAGGGGGAGGAGGATCCCGTCATGCGCGACGCCCCCGGCGAGTTCGGCGACGCGGTCGCGGCCACGCTCGACCTCGAGCGCCAGGTCCTCGACGCGGATGGGCTCGAGGGCCTCGTGCTGAGGTACGGCTTCTTCTACGGTCCCGGCAGCTCCTACGCCGGCGACGGCTACCAGGCCGGTGAGGTTCGCCGACGCCGGTTCCCGGTCGTCGGCAAGGGGACCGGGACCTTCTCGTACATCCACGCCGACGATGCCGCTTCCGCGACCGCGCTCGCCGTCGAGCGTGGCGCGCCGGGCGTCTACAACATCGTCGACGACGAGCCGGCGCCGCTCCGCGAATGGCTTCCCGTCTACGCCGAGGCCCTGGGAGCCAAGCGGCCTCTCCGAGTGCCGGCCTGGCTCGCGCGACTCGTCGCCGGCCCCGCCGCCGTCTCGATGGCAACCGACCTGCGAGGCGCCTCGAACGCCAAGGCCAAGCGCGAGCTCGGCTGGCAACTCCGCTATCCGAGCTGGCGCCAGGGGTTTCGCGAGGCGCTCTGACCCAAGTAGTGTTCGCGTTCCCGGCCAACACACGCGAAGGAGATTTGAGGATGCCGTTCGAAGTCCCCGACCTGCCCTACGACTACGCCGCCCTCGAGCCCCACATCGACGAGGCGACGATGCGGGTCCACCACGACAAGCACCACCAGGCCTACGTCGACAAGGCGAACGCCGCGCTCGAGGGGACCGAGTGGGCCGACGCGGACGTCGACGACGTACTTCGCGCTCTGGACCAGCTTCCACCCGACAAGCAGGCACCCGTGCGCAACAACGCGGGCGGCCACTCCAACCACACCTTCTTCTGGCAGATCATGAGCCCCGACGGCGGAGGCGACCCGGGCGGCGACCTCGCGTCCGCGATCGACGAGAAGTTCGGCTCCGTCGACGCCTTCAAGGACGAGCTCAAGAACGCCGGCGTCAACCGGTTCGGCTCCGGCTGGGCCTGGCTCGTGCACGACGGCTCCGGGCTGGCTGTGGTTTCGACCGCCAACCAGGACTCGCCGATCTCCGAAGGCCAGACGCCGCTCCTGGGCATCGACGTCTGGGAGCACGCCTACTACCTGAAGTACCAGAACAAGCGCCCGGACTACATCGACGCATGGTGGAACGTCGTCAACTGGGACGAGGTCGCGAGCCGGTTCGACGGCGCCGGGTAGGTCCCGTTGAACCCCGGCGCAACAAGCCGGGTATGAGAGGGCGGTGAGGCGAACGCGAATCAAGCTCGGCGCCGTGCTCGCGGCGACCCTGGTGCTCGCGCTCGGCGGCGCCTACGCGCTCGCCGACGACGTGATCTCGACGGCCCCAGTGGGCCTCAGCTACAGCCAGTCGACCTTCACGATCACCGGCGGCCAGGTCGCGCAGTTCTCGAATACGCAGGGTCTGGCGCACAGCGTCGCCGCGAACGACACCAAGACGCTCGGGGGCTCGGCCCTCTTCGCGAGTGCGACGATCTCGAGCGGCAGCGCCACAGTCAAGGGCACGCAGTACCTCGCTCCCGGCGACTACACGTTCCACTGCGCCGTCCACGGCTCGATCATGTCGGCGACGTTGCACGTCGCGGGCGGCACACCCGTCGCCCGCCCGCAGCTCACCGTGGCGATCGACAGCGGGAAGCTGGGGAAGGTGCGGAAGACCGGCAAGTTGAAGGTGACGGTGTCGGATGAGGGGTCCGACGCAAGCGGCGTCGCGCTCACGGCGAAGTTGGGGCGGAAGACGCTCGCATCGACGAAGGGGGTGAAGGTCGCGGTCGGGGACAGCACCCTGTGGCGCTGAAGCTCTCGAAGGCCGGCGCGAAGGCCCTCAAGGGCCTGGACGAGGCGACGGTCAAGCTGACCGGCACGGTCGCCTTCGGCAAGCCGGCCGCGACCAAGCGCACCCTCAAGTAGTCCGTCCTGCCTTGTGCTCCTCCTGCCGGTAAAAGGCAGGACGAGCCGGCGCTCGGGGACCGCGGCCGGCTCCTTAACGCCAACTCAAAGAGAGGCCCGACGGCACGCCGAGGCCGGTGTCGCTCGGCTCGGCGGCGACGGCCGATAACGCGGCGACAACGGACGCGTCGAGCGTCAAGACGATTCCCGATGCGGGGACGCTGGCGATCTCCCGCACCCAGGAGGCGACGCAGATCGACGAGATCTTCAATGCGCTCGACAAGCAGACCCGTGTGGCCTTCCAGCGGTGGATCCAGAACGCGGTGGTGGGTATCAAGGGCCGGGGGCTGGACCTGAACGACGCCTTCGGCAGACCTCGGCCCGTTCGCAACCGATGCCTCGCGCATCCTGCGCGTCCTCCACAGCCAGCAATCCGCCGTGCAGGCCTGGTGCGAGACACCGGCACCGTGTTCGACGCGCTGTCGGCTCAGGACGGCGGGCTCTCGCGGGCGATCACGGGCTCCGACACACCTTCAAGGCGCTCGCCTCCGAGCACGAGGCGCTCCGCGCAGGCGTTCCAGATCTTCCCGACGTTCGAGCATGAGCGTCACCGCACACTGGCGAGGCTCGACCGATTCCGAACGAACGCGCACCCGCTCGTTCGAAAGCTCCTACCGGTGGTGAACGACGTCTCCCCGACCCTTCGTTACGTCCGGCAGCTCTCCCCGCACCTGCGCTCGCTCTTCATCGACCTGAAGCCGCTGATCAGGGTGTCCGTGAAGGGCCTGCCGGCGACGGCCAGGTTCCTCGGCGGCGTGCGGCCCGTGCTCGGCGCTCTGGACCCGTTCCTGGCCAACGTCGAGCCCGTGGTCAACTTCTTCCGCGCCTACAGGACGGACGTGACCAACTTCCTCTCGAACCCCGGCGTCGGCTTCGGGCAGGTGCCCCCGGTACCCAACCAGCCCGCTCCGGGCATGGCGCTGCGGATCCTGAGCTACATCAGCCCGGAGACCCTCTCCATCTACCAGAACCGCCTGCCGACCAATCGTGGCAACGCCTACGGGCCACCGAACTCGATCCTGGTGCAGGGTTCTGCGAAGAAGGGCATCTTCCCCAACTTCGACTGCAAGAACCTCAACTTCACGCCCGTCGCGGGGCCGTCGGGACCCGTCTCCGAGCACCCGCTCGTGGCGGGGCAGAGCAAGCAAGGGATCAACAACGGCAACCCGCCCGGGGTTGGGTTCGCGCCGTGCTTCATCCAGAAGAAGCTGGCGAGCTTCGGCAACGGGCGCTACCCGCGGCTTTACGCGCAGCCTTAGGATCCCCTCCCCCACGAGGAGAGGAGAGCACTTTGGCGCACTTCAAGGACGCGCAGGAGGTCTACGACGTCATCGGCAAGCTGTTCGTCGACATCGCCAACGACGAGGAGCTGGCGCCGAGGTTCCGCAAGGCGAACACGATCGTCCAGTACGACTACCGCGAACCCGAGTCGACGATCACAGTCCGCCTGCAGGAGGGCCAGCCCGGCGACGTCGACTTCGGCGAGACGGACATGGAACCCGAGGTGACGATGTCGATGGAGGCCGACACCGCGCACCGCTTCTGGCTCGGAGAGGTGAACGTGACGGTTGCCCTGGCGCGCGGGCAGATCAAGGCCAAGGGGCCGGTCGCGAAGATCTTGAAGCTCGTGCCGCTGACGAAGCCGATCTTCCCTCGCTACAAGGCCCAGCTCACCGAGCAGGGTCGCCAGGACCTCCTCGGTTGACCTTCAAGGACTTCTACCAGTGGAAGTCCTCGACCCGGGTGATCGCCGGACTTGACCTCATCGGGTCGGCGGGCTTCGAGTTCACGAAGGAGGGTGCCTCGCGAGCGCTGGTCGTGACCGACGAGGTCATCCGCGGCACGGGGCTTGTGGACAGGGTCGAGGCCGGGCTCGCGGACGGCGGGGTGGAGGTCGCGGGCGTCTTCGACGGGGTCCCGCAGGACTCCGACACCGAGGTCGTGGTGGCCTGTGCCGAGGCGGCGAAGGAAGCCGGCGCCGATGCCTTCATGGCGGCGGGCGGCGGCTCGGTCATGGACACGACGAAGGCGGCGAACATCGTCTTCACGCACGGGGGCTCGGTGCGCGACTACGAGGGCATGATGCTCCTGCCGAGGGCCGCGGACGGCATGGGACCGCCGCTGCCGCTGGCGCCGCTGGCAGCGATCCCGACGACGGCCGGGACGGGCTCGGAGGCGAGCGCGGCCGCGGTCGTCAAGGACCGCTCGGAGAACCTGAAGGTCGAAATCATCGACCTTGGCCTGTTCCCCGACCTCGCGATCCTTGATCCGGCTGCGACGGAGACCCTCCCGGCCGCAATCGCGGCGGCCACCGGCATGGACGCACTCACCCATGCGATCGAGGGCTACGTCTCGAGCGAGTGGAACCCGCACGGCGACGCGACGTCGCTGCATGCGATCAGGCTGATCCGCGAGAACCTCGAGCGCGCCGTCGCCGACACGTCCGATGTGGAGGCCCGCGGGAACATGCTCATCGCGGCCGACCTGGCGATCCAGGCGAGCGGGTCAGGCGCGATCGGCATCACGCACTCGATGTCGCATCCGTGCGGCGGTCAGTGCGGGGTGGCTCACGGAGTGGCGAACGCCATCAACCTCCCGTGGGTGATCGAGTACAACGCCGCCGGAGGCGAGGAGATCGCAGAGCGCTACCGCGATGTGGCGACGGAGATGGGCGTCGACACGCCGGGTGACGGCGAGGCGGTCGGCGGCGCCCTCGCCGACGACGTGCGCGCCCTGGTCGGCCGGCTCGGCCTCCCCATGCGGCTTTCGGAGGTGGGCGTGCCCGAGGACGGCATCCCGGCGCTCGTGGAGGGAGCGATGGGCGACGGATGCACGCTCGTCAACCCGCGCGAGCCCACCGAGGAGGACTTCGAAGAGCTGTTCAGGAAAGCGCTGTGAGCGCCAAGGAGGATGCCGCCGCCTGGGGGCAGACGGTCCGCTCCTATGGGGCGAAGCACAACCTGACGTACGACGAGGTGGGCGGCCTGAACCCCAAGGGTGGGCCCGCGGCCCTCTGCCCGGGCGGGACCAACCGTCTCACAGGACAGCTCGCGCCCGAGTTCTGGGGCGCCTCATGCGACGCCGACGAGCACGAGGAGGGAGGGATCTTCTCGAAGGCGGTGCTGCCGGGCGCGGTGATCGTGAAGGCGCACGTCCCGGACCTCGCGAAGGTCATGCCGCCATTCAACGTCGAGTCGATCGAGCGCCGGCCCGACGAGCTCGCGATCCAGCGCGTCGCGCGGAAGGTCGAGTTCGAGTCGATCGAGTTCAACAAGCGCTTCCTGGCGACGGTGCCCAAGGAGTACGACCCGGTTGCACTCCGCGAGACGTTCAGCCCCGGCTTCCTCGCCTGGGCGACGACGATCCGGAACCCGGTCGACTTCGGCGTCCTCGAGCAGCAGCTCTACCTGCACTGGCGCCTGCGCGAGCGCACGGCCGGGGAGCTCGAGGCGGCGCTCGAGAACGGCGGCCAGCTCTTCAAGCGGATCGTGAAGGAGGTCGACGAGTCGAACGTGCACATCTACCCTTCGGGCCCGTGGCACGCGGGGCTCGAGCCGTTCCCGGCAGACCCGGGCGGCCCGCCGCAGCCGCAGGCGGGCTAGGCCGTCGGCGCGGTGGCCGCGACGGCTCCATATGCTCCCCGCCTCACTGACTTAGAAGCATGACTCGGGCTAGGGCCCGCACGAAAGGAGCACTTGGGGAATGGGACTTCTCGACGGCAAGGCGGCGATCATCACCGGGTCGGCGCGCGGCATCGGGCGCGCGACGGCGGAGCTGTTCGTCAGCGAGGGCGCCAAGGTCCTGATCAACGACATCGACGCGGACGTCGCCGAGCAGGCCGCGGGGGAGATCCGCGGTGACACGGCCGTCCATGCCGGCGATCTGACCGTGGAGGGCGCATGCGACGAGCTCGTGAAGAGCGCGCTCGACGCCTTCGGGTCCGTCGACATCCTCGTCAACAACGCCGGCTACACATGGGACGGCGTCGTTCACCGGATGACCGACGAGCAGTTCCAGGCGATGCTCGACATCCACACGATCGTCCCGTTCAGGATGATTCGCGCCGTCGCTCCCCAGTGGCGTGACGCGGCGAAGGCCGAGTCAGCGGAGGGCAACGAAGTCTTCCGCAAGATCGTCAACATCACCTCGATCTCCGGCACCATGGGGAACTCGGGCCAGGCGAACTATTCCTCGGCGAAGGCGGGCGTCACCGGGCTCACCAAGACGATCGCCAAGGAGTGGGGCCAGTTCAAGATCAACTGCAACGCCGTCGCGTTCGGCTTCGTCGAGACGCGCCTCACGCAGGCGAAGGAGGCCGGCGAGACGATCGAGGCCGGCGGTCACGAGGTCGAGCTCGGCATCCCGGAGCAGATGCGCCAGATGGCATCGTTCACGATTCCCCTCGGCCGCCCGGCGCAGCCCTCGGAGGCGGCGGGCCCGGTGCTGTTCCTCTGCTCGCCGCTCGCGAACTACGTCCACGGCCAGATCCTCAATGTGACCGGCGGGCAGTTCGTGGGAATGATGTCCTGAGCCGCTGAGGCGAGCTCTCGCAGGGCTAGCGCTCCTCGCCGCCGCCCTGGCGGGGTGCGGCGGGGGCTCGAGCGAGCACGAGACCACCAGGGCGGCGCCGCACGCCGCCGGCGGGAGCCGCCATCTCGTCGCCGCCGTCGGCGACTCGATCACGGCTGGATCGCCGCTGTGGGACCCGAATCCGGCCGTCCGATCGGAGCTCGGGACGCGCCCGAACCCGAAGAGCCAGTACGAGTACTGGGCGCGGCAGGCGTTGCGAGACGTGCGCTTTCGCAACTGCGGAATCCCCGGCGAGACGACCGATCAGATCCGCGCACGCCTGCCCGCGTGCGCACGCGGCGCCGATGAGCTCATCGTGCAGGGCGGGGTGAACGACATCGCGCAAGCGCTCGGGAGCGGGCCGGAGGACCGTGTCGTCGACGCGGCCGCCGCGAACCTCGAGGCAATGGTCCGGACGGGCAAGCGAATGGGCCTTGTGGTGCTTCTCGTGAACCTGCTGCCCTGGAACAACGGCCACCCGCAGGCGGACCCGGCCATCGCCGAGCTGAACCGCCGTATCGCCGAGATCGGCCGCCGCGAGCACGTTCCCGTTGTCAACTTCCACGACACCCTCGAGGGCCCACCCGGCTCCGGCCTCATGCGCTCGGACCTGACGGCCGAGGGCGACCACCCCTCGATTGCCGGCTACGCGCTGCTCGGGCAGCGCGCGGTCGCGCCCAGGCTCAAGCGGGCTTTGGCCGCCGTTCCTCAGCCGGGGGCTCACCCGCCTCGCCGGCGATAGCCGGCGGAGGCCACGGTCCGAACCAGTTGTCCCGCGCACCGTCGACGGTGATCACGCACCCAGACAGGAAGTCACCGGCCGGCGAGGCGACGTAGGCGACCATCCATGCCATCTCCTCCGGCGTCCCCAGACGCCCGAGCGGGATCGTGCGTGGGACGTTCGCGGTCACCTCCGGCGGGTACTTCGTGCGCAGCGTCTCGGTGTCGAACTGGCCCGCCGCGATCGCGACCAGGCGGACGCCGAACCGCGCCCACTCCACCGACAGCGTGCGGGTCATGTTCTCGACCGCCGCGCGCGCCGCGCCCGAGTGCACCATCCCAGGCATCCCGTTGTGGGGCGAGAGCGTGACGTTCACCACTTTGCCGGCCCCCCGCGGCACGAAGGCCTTCGTGGCCGCGGCGTGGGTCATCTGCCAGGTTCCCTGCACGTTCAGCTCGATCACGGTCCGGAACCCCTTCGGGCTGATCGCCTCGGCCGGGCTCAGGAACTGCCCGCCGGCATTGTTGACGAGGACGTCGAGGCGACCGTGCCGCTCGAGGATTCCCTCGACGAACGCATCGACCGCATCCGCCTCGCGGATGTCGAGCGCCTCGCTCTCAGCGGCCCCGCCCTCGGCGCTGATCGCTTTCACGGTCTCGGCGAGGGGCTCAGCGCGCCGTCCGCACCCGATCACCGTGGCGCCGAGGCGAGCGAGCTCGAGGGCCGTGGAGCGGCCGAGGCCCGAGCCGGCCCCCGAGACAGCGCAGACCTGCCCCTGAAGCAAGCCTGGGGCGAAGATGCGAGAAGGCGCTGGGTCCGCCATTGCGCTGCTCACGATATCCGCGGCCCGGCCGCCCCGGCTGCTCTACGCTGACTCGCCGGTGAAGGTCCACGCGGAGCCAAAGCCACTCGAAGAGCCCCTCGAGGGCGGTCGCGAGAACGCGACCGTCGTCGTCGAGCCGCTGAAGGCCGGGGAGGTGCAGGGCCCGCGTGCGTTCTTCGAGCGAGCCGGTGGCCGCTTCGAGACGCTCAAGACGATGGGCGTCGGGACCCCGCGCTCGCAGTACTGGTGGGTGCCCTGCCCCGCGTTCCTGATCCACCACCCGGGCGTCGGAGCGATCCTCGTCGACACCGGCCTTCACCCCTCGGTGTCGTCGGACCCGGCCGAGAACCTCGGACGCCTGGTTGCCGGCTTCGGTCACCCTCGCCTCGGGCCGGGCGAGGACGTGCCCGCGCAGCTTCGCGCTCGCGGCCTCGAGCCCGGGGACGTCAAGGTCGTGGTGATGACCCACCTGCATTTCGACCACGCATCGGGAATGTCCGAGTTCCCGGGCTCCACCTTCGTCGTCACCGCGGCGGAGTGGGAGGCGGCGACCACGGATGCCCGCCCGATCCTCCGCGGCTACAGGCCCGTGCACTACGACTACGTCTTCGACTACCGGACCGTGGCCTTCGAGGGCGATGCCGTCACCTCGTACGCGAGCTTCGGGGTCACCGTCGACCTCTTCGGCGACGGCAGCGTCCGCCTCGCGTCGACGCCGGGCCACTCGGCCGGCCACCAGAGCGTCATCTGCAAGCTTCGCGACCGCGACCTCGTGATCGCGGGTGATGCCATCTACACCTACGCGCAGCTCGAGGGCGCACCGGAGCCACCGCGGCCCCTCGACCGGCGTCTCTGGCGCCGCTCCCTACAGGAGCTCAAGCTCTTCCACTCCCAATACCCGCAGGCCGTGATCGTCCCCGGGCACGACCCCGAGCACTGGCCGACGCTCTCGAAGCGCTACGAGTGAGCCTCGCCGGCGGGGACGTTCGTCTCCGTCCGGGCAGCGACGCCCTCGCGAACCGCCTTCGAAACTCCACGCCGCCCCTTCTCGTCGAGCGCGACGTACATCTCGCGGACGCGGTCGAAGATCTGGTTCGCGGCCTCGAGCTGCTGCTCGCGGCTGGGATTGGCAACGACGTCGAAGGTGATCGGCTCGGCGTACTGCACAGTCACCTTCGGGAAGCGGAGCTTCCGCCACTTGCGGATGCCGAGCGAGCCATGGATCGCGACCGGCACCACCGGCACCCCCGACTCCAGCGCCATTCTCCCGACGCCGGGCTTGGCGTCTCCGAGCCGCCCGGTCCGCGACCGGCCGCCCTCAGCGTAGATGAGCACGCAGCCGCCGCGCTCCAGGATCGAGTAGGTCGTCTTGAATCCCTCCTCGTCGTGGTGGCCGCGGCGGACCGGGAAGACCCCGCCAACCCGATAGATGTAGGTGAGGATCGCGTTCTTGCCGAAGAGCTGCGACTTCGCCATGAAGCGGATCCGCCGGCGGAGGTAGACGCCGGCGATGAAGTGGTCGAAGTTCGAGAAGTGGTTCGGCGCCAGGATGACCGGGCCCGTCTCGGGAACGTTGGTCGGCGCGATCGGCCAGGTGCGGTAGAAGAAGAGCGCGATCGGCGTGACGATGACCCGGACGAGGTCGTAGACCCAGCCGGCACCATGGGTTCGCGCCCAGGCATGGAAGCGGTCGAAGTACTCCGCCGGTCGCGGATCCTTGTAGACCTGTGGCTTGATGTCGGCCATGGCAAGCGAGAGCCGTGGTTCGGCTCTGAGATTTCTAACCCCCCGGCGCCGAGGGGTTACTCGGCCACGTCGGCGGTCGCCCAGCCGCGTGAACGCTCGAGAGCCCGCTGCCATCCGGCCAGCAGCGTCTCGGCCTCGTCGCGGCTCATCCGCGGCTCGTAGCGAGCCGACTCGCGCCAGCGCGATGCGACCTCCTCGAGCGTCCAGGTCCCGGCGCCGATGCCGGCCAGGTAGGCGGCGCCCTGCGCGGTCGTCTCGGCGACGTCCGGCACGATCACCGGCGCGCCGAGGACGTCGGCCTGGAACTGCATCAGCCAGCCGTTGAGCGCGGCGCCGCCATCGGCTCGGAGCTCGGCGAGCTGCTCGCCGGAGGCGGCCTCCTGCGCCCGCACCGCATCGACCGTCTGGTAGGCGATCGCCTCGAGCGCCGCCCGCGCCAAATGAGCGCGGCCGGAGCCGCGCGTGAGGCCGACGATCGTCCCGCGCGCGTAGGGGTCCCAGTGGGGCGAGCCGAGGCCGGTGAGGGCCGGGACGAAGTACACGCTGTCGTTCCCCTCGAGCGAGGCCGCGAGCGCCTCGGTCTCAGCCGCCTCCTCGATTATCCCGAGGCCATCGCGCAGCCATTGCACTGCGGCGCCGGTCACGAAGATCGATGCCTCGAGCGCGTAGTCGGCATGCTCGCCGAGGCCCCAGGCAACGGTCGCGAGCAGGCCCGCGCCTGGGTCCGCCGCCTCGGGACCGGTGTTGAGCAGGACGAAGCTCCCGGTCCCGTAGGTGTTCTTCGCCATGCCCGGCCGATGGCAGGCCTGCCCGAACAGGGCGGCCTGCTGGTCGCCGGCGATGCCCGCGACCGGCACCTCGCCTCCGAACACGTCGGTGGTCCCGTAGATCTCAGCCGAGCCGGCCGGCTCGGGCAGCGATCCCGGGTCGACCCCGAGCATGTCGCAGAGCTCGCCGTCCCATCCCAGGCGGTGGATGTCGAAGAGCATCGTCCGCGACGCGTTCGAGAGGTCGGTCACGTGGCGGCCGGTGAGCTTGTAGACGAGCCAGGAGTCGATGGTGCCGAACATCGCGCCGCGAGCGGCCTCGACGTTTCGGAGCAGCCACTCGACCTTGGTCCCTGAGAAGTACGCGTCGATCACGAGGCCGGTTCGGTGGCGCACGAGGTCCTCGTAGCCGGCCTCGCGAAGCTCGTCGCACCGCGCCGCCGTGCGGCGGTCCTGCCAGACGAGGGCGTTGTGGACGGGCTCGCCGGTGCGCGGGTCCCAGGCGACGACGGTCTCGCGCTGGTTCGTGATCCCGATCGCATCCAGGTCGGCGCCGGGTGTCGCCGCCGCCGCGAGCGCCTCCTCGGCCACCCGTCTGGTCACCTCCCAGATCTCGTTCGGGTCGTGCTCCACCCAGCCGGGCCGCGGGAAGTGCTGCTGGAACTCGCTGTACGCGCGGCCGACGATGCGGGCCTCGGTGTCGAAGACGAGGCAGGTCGTGCCGGTCGTCCCCTGATCGATTGCCAGGATCACGGTCGCGCGCAGGCTATCCGCGCCTAACTCGATACGCGCGGTACGCGTCGAGGAGCTGGCGGCCGCGGTGGGCGAAGCCGGCGGGGGTGCGGCCGGTCGCGCGGTGCGCCAGGTTGAGATCGATCTCGGCGATGCGGTAGCCGGCGCGAGCGGCGTCGATCGTCATGCCGGTCTCGAGCCCGAAGCCGCCGGCAAGCGGCAGCAGCGCCCGCAAGGCCTCGGCGCGCATGGCGCGCTGGCCCGAGAGCGGCGCCCGCGGGCGAAATCCCGAGCTTCTGGAGATCGCCCATCGCGCGAAGCCGACCGCGGCGCCGAGGCCGCCCCCCACGCGCGAGCGGAATGCGGCAATTGCGAGATCGCACCTCCCGTCGCTCACCGCGTCGACGAGCGCGACGAGCTCACTCGCGGACGGCCCGAGGTCCGCGTCGCAGAGGAGGACCAGGCCCGGGCGAGGTTCGGCGTCGAGGGCCGCCTCGGCGGCCGCGGTGACATTCGCCCCCTTGCCGTGCGGCCGCCTGCGCGTAACGAGCTGGGCGCCCCCCGCGATCGCGACCTCGGCGGTGCCATCCGTAGAGGCGTCATCGGCCACCCAGACCGTCGCGGAGGGAAGGGCGCGCTCCAGCGCGGAGAGCGTGGCGCCGAGCCGATCGGCCTCGTTGCGGGCGGCGACGATGACCGCGACGCTGGCTCGTTCCGCCACCAAGGACGGCTATTGTGCCGCTCGGTCGTGGCCGACGTAGAAGCGCACATCACCGGCACGGTCTGGAAGATCGAGGTGGGAGTCGGTGACGAGGTCGACGAGGGCGACACCGTCGCGATCCTCGAGTCGATGAAGATGGAGATGCCGGTCGAGGCCGAGGACGCCGGCATCGTCAAGGAGATCCGCTGCGAGGAGGGCCAATCCGTGCAAGAGGGCGACGTGCTCGTCATCCTCGACTAGGTGGCCGACGCCGAGCAGTCGCTCGCCGGCGGCAAGCTTCTCCTCGACTTTCCAGCTGAGGCCGTCGCTCGCCTCACCGTCTCGAACTCCGACCGCCGCAACGCGCTCGACCACGACATCCTCGGCGCCCTCGCGGAGGCGCTGCCATCGCTCGGCGAGGGGATCGAGCACCGATGCCTTCTGATCACCGGCGCGCCACCGGTCTTCTCGGCGGGCTACGACATCGCGGGGATCCCGGACTCGAGCTTCGAGGCCGACGCGGAGTCGCTCGTCGCGCATCCCTTCCACGCGGCGATGGAGGCCGTGAGCGCCCACCCGTACCCGACCGTGGCGGCCGTCAACGGGCACTGCCTCGGGGGCGGCCTCGAGCTCGCCGTCCGCTGCGACCTGAGGATCGCCTCGACCGAGGCAAAGCTCGGCATGCCGCCTGCGAAGCTGGGCCTCATCTACGGGCACACCGGCCTCGAGCGATTCATCGAGGTCGTCGGGGTCGCCCGCACGCGCGAGCTCTTCCTCATCGGCCGCAACTACGGCGGCGGTGCGGCGGAGCGAATGGGTCTCGTCAACGAGGCGGTCGCGCCGGACGAGGTCCAGCAACGTGCGCTCGGGCTCGCCGCCGAGATCGCCTCGAACGCGCCGATCTCGATGCGCGGCAACAAGCGCGCGATCGAGACGCTGGCGCGCAACCCCATGCTGAGCGCCGCGCAGGAGCGCGAGCTCGTGGAGCTGCGCCGCTCCTGCTTCGCCTCCGAGGACTTTCGCGAGGGGATCACGGCATTCGCGGAGAAGCGCAAGCCGCGCTGGACCGGCCGATAGATCCCGTATCTGAACGTTTCGGGCGTCGCCCCTGTAGACATGTTCATGAGAATGATTCACAAGGCACGTATCACCGTCGGGATCGCGGTGCTCGCGGCCGCGGCGCTCACAGTGCTCGCGTTCGCGGGCGGCGCGGGTGCGGCTCCGGGAGCAGATGCGAAGAAGCAGGCCGGAGTCACGATCAAGAATTTCGCGTACCACAAGAAGACGTTGAGGGTCGCGAAGGGCACGAAGGTCGTGTTCCGGAACAGGGACGGAACCCCCCACACCGCGACGAAGCGGGGCGTCTTCAACACCGGCAAGATCAAGCACAACAAGGCGAAGGCCGTCATCTTCAAACACAAGGGCACCTTCCGCTACATCTGCACGCTCCATCCGTTCATGCACGGCAAGGTCGTCGTCCGCTGAGCATCGGCGGTGGTGCTAAGGGCAGCTCGACGGCATCCTCGCGTCGAGGGTCAGCTCTCGCCCGTCGAGGAGGTCGACCGTCGCGTTCAGGAGCGGATGGCCGTCCGGCGGCAGCTGGGAACGGGGAACGACGAGCTGGACCGGTGGGGTGGTGACCGACGTGACCGCGCCGGCGGAGCCGGAAGTCGGCGCTCGCCACCAGGCGGCTGTCGGCCCGCCTGAACCGCGACCGTCACGGGGCCCCGAGCGCAGGGCCCGCCCGAGGGAGACTCGGCGCGTGAGTAGTGGAGCTTGAGGTCGAGCTTGGGCAGGCGATGGCAGTTGCCCCGCCGGCAGTTGCGGAGCGTGGAGAGCTCGCTCGATAGGAGCTGCTCGACGGGAGCGTAGGCGGGGTCCGCGACGACGTTGTGGAGCTCGTCGGGGTCCGTTTGGAGGTCGTAGAGCTCCCGCTCGCCGTCGCTGTAGGTCACGAGCTTGTAGCGCGCCGTGCGGATCGCGAAGTAGTTGGGCCCTTCGAGGAGCAGCTCGCGGCCGAGCTCCCGGGTGGGATGCCGAATGTCGCTCAAGATGGGCCGGCCGTTCATGATCCGCTCCGCGTCGGCCCCCGTCGCGCTCACGATGGTGGGCGCCAGGTCGGCGTTGATCGTGAGGTCGCGGACCCTCACTCCCGCCGGGATCCCCGGACCGCGCATGAAGAGCGGAACCCGGATCGATGGCTCGTAGACCTTCGTCTTGCCCGTGTAGACGCGGTGCTCGCCGTGGAAGAAGCCGTTGTCCGACGTGTAGACGAGGAGGGTGTTCCGCAGCTCGCCGGTCGCCCGCAGCGAGCGGACGATGGAGTGCACGCCGTCGTCGACGCCCTGGAGCGACTCGAGCTCACACTGGTAGAGAGTGCGCTCCTGGGCGACTCGCTCGGGCGTGAGCGGCGGCTGGCTCTGGATGAACTGCGGCTTGTCGGAGACGTCGGACTCGTTGAAGCTCGGCGGCCGGGGCAGGGACGCGCCGGCGAACTCCCCGAAGTGGCGGCGCGGCGGCTCCGGCGGCCCGCCGGCGCAACGGGACCCCGTCGGGTGCGGCCCTCCCTTGTGCGGCGCCTTGTAGGCCACGTAGAGGAAGAACGGGCGCCGATCCCGGGCCGATGCGCTGGATGAACTCATCGGCTCGATCGGTGATGACGTCGTCGACGTAGCTTCGTCGGGCTCTCCCCGAACGACACCAGGGTGCCGTTCTCGTTGAGCTGGTAGTCGTAGTAGTCGACCCCGCCCGAGATCGCGGACCACTCGTCCCACCCCGGAGGCACGAGCGTCGGATCGGCGAAGCCGTACCGGTTCAGGAACTTGCCGATCTCCGCCGTGTAGTAGCCGGAGCGCTGGAGCCAGATCGGGAGCGTGTTGTCCGCGTCCAGGCGCTCGAACCGGGTGAAGCCGCCGAGCGGTGGGCCGTTGTCCTCCACGTGGTGGTTGCTTGCGTAGAGACCGGTGAGGAAGGTGGTGCGCGACGGACAGCAGAGCGGGAAGTTGACGAAGCTGTTGGTGAAGGTCGCGCCGCGGTCGGCGATCTCGGACTGGACGTGCTCCTGGAACTGCGCCGCCTGGACCGTCTCGTCGTCGGACATGACGACGACGACGTTCGGTTGCGCTTCCAGCGCGGGTGCGGCGCGCGCGGCGGTGTCCCCGTCCGCCACGGCGAGCCCGCCGGCGCAGCACGCCACGAGGCCGGCGGCGACCGCGACGGCATGGCGGCCAGTCCGCCGCAACGGTCCTGCAGGTGGTTCCCCGAGTCTCTTCATCCCGCGCGAGCGTGTCTCGACAGTCAAACAGGCGGCGAAGCGCCAAGTTGCGTGGGCGCGACTACCCTGGCGGCCATGCCTCGAGTCGCCGACCGCCGGAAGGCCCTCGCCGTGGCCGATCCCGTGCTCGCGCGGCTGATCGAGGAGATCGGGCCGCTCAGCGTCTCGGAGCGCGAGCGGCGGCGAAAGACGGTGCGCCCCGGCGATGCGTTCGGCGCCCTCGTGCGGGCGGTCGTGGGGCAGCAGCTCTCGACCAAGGCCGCGCGCACGATCTACGGCAGGCTCCTCGAGCTATTCGACGGTCGAGTGCCCGGGCCGGAGGACCTCGCCGCAGCCTCGGAGGCGGATCTGCGTGGCGTCGGCTTGTCGGGGCGGAAGGTGGAGTACCTGCGCGACCTGGCGGGCCACGTGCAGCGCGGCGAGCTCGAGCTAGAGCGCCTCGCCGAGCTCTCCGACGAGGAGGTGATCGAGGAGATCGTCGCCGTCCGGGGCTTCGGTCAGTGGAGCGCGGAGATGTTCCTGCTCTTCCACCTCGAGCGGCCGGATGTGATCTCCGGGGGCGACCTCGGGATCCGCAAGGCGATACAGCTCGCCTACGAGCTCGGTGAGATGCCGACCCCGGCCGAGGTCGTCGAGCGCGCCGAGGTCTGGCGACCCAACCGCTCGCTCGCCTGCCTGTACCTGTGGGAGTCGCTGGCGGTGACGCCCGTCCACTAGCGCCGTCACGCGCGTCCAACTCGTCCGGCGAGGCTTCTAGCTTTCGCCGTGGTGGCATCGCTGATCAGCTTCGAGGAGGCGCTCGAGCTCGGCGCGCTGACCGATCGCGACGAGATCGGCACGTTGGTTGAGCGCGCGTGGGCGGTGCGGCGTGAGCGGTTCGCGGACTCGACCGACCTCTGCTCGCTCGTCAACGCGAAGTCGGGTGGCTGCTCTGAGGACTGCGGCTTCTGCGCGCAGTCGCGCTACGCCGAGGCGGACACGCCGATGCACGCGATGATGGAGCCCGATCAGATCCTCGAGCACGCGCGGGCCGCGGAGGCGGCGGGCGCGCATCGCTTCTGCATGGTCACCCAGGGGCAGGGGTTGTCGAAGCGAGACTTCGAGAAGATCCTCGAGGGCGCGAGGCTCGTCTCGACGGAGACCAACCTCAAGCGGTGCGTGTCGGTCGGCCACCTGTCGCCGGACCGCGCGCGGGCGCTGAAGGAGGCCGGCGTCCAGCGGGTCCACCACAACGTGGAGACCGCCCGTTCGTACTACGACGAGGTGACCACCACGGTGCGCTACGAGGGCCGGGTCCGCACGATCGACGCCGTCGCCGAGGCCGGCCTCGAGAGCTGCGTCGGAGGCATCCTCAACCTCGGCGAGACGCCCGCGGCAGCGGGTCGAGATGGCCTTCGAGCTGGCGGAGATCAATCCCGACCTCGGTGCCGATCAACCTGCTGAACCCACGCCCGGGGACGAAGTTCGGCGACCGCGACCTGATGGACGCCTGGGAGGTCGTGAAGTGGGTCGCGATCTTCAGGCTGATCCTCCCCGACGCGCTCTTCCGCCTCTGCGGCGGCCGCGTCGAGAACCTCGGTGACCTTCAGCCCCTGGCCGTCAGGGCGGGCCTCAACGGCGTGATGATGGGCAACTTCCTGACGACTCTCGGCGCCGAGCCGGCCGACGATCGCGCGATGTTCTCGGAGCTCGGCCTGAACGTCGCGCGCCAGCCCGACAACGGAGCCAATCCGCGGCCGGACAACCGCGATGGCTGGCTCGATGGCGCCACGCCGGAGACGCCGATGGACGAGCTGATCGACAGCCAGTCCGACGCGAACTTCTGGGACCCCTCGACGCAGCTTCGGGTGGTCAAGAAGGCACGGAAGCCGCCCCCGTACCCCAAGAGCCGCGTGAAGAAGGTCGCTCAGAGCGCCTCGACGAGATCCGGCGGGCCGGTCTGCACCGCAAGCTGCGGATGGTCGAGAGCACCCAGGGTCCGCGGGTCATGATGGGCGGCGTCGAGGTCCTGCTGCTCTGCTCCAACAACTACCTCGGCCTCGCGGACCACCCGCGCGTGCGGCGGGCGGCCGCCGAGGCGGCCGAGCGGTTCGGAGCCGGCGCGGGCGCGTCGCGCCTGATCTCGGGCACCATGGGCCTTCACCGAAAGCTCGAGCGGCGGATCTCGGAGTTCACGCGCACCGACGCGGCCATCGCCTTCGGCTCGGGCTATCTCGCGAACGTCGGAACGGTCTCGGCGCTGGCCGGTCGCGGAATGGTCGTCTTCTCCGATGAGCTGAACCACGCGTCGATCATCGACGGGTGCCGGCTGGCGAGCGCGGAGACGTTCGTCTACCGGCATCGTGACCTCGAGCACCTCGCCTGGGGCCTCGAGCAGGCGCGGGGAAGAGCCGGCCTGATCGTGACCGACTCCGTCTTCTCGATGGACGGTGATGTCGCGCCACTGGTCGAGCTCGTCGAGCTGGCGCGCGTCGAGCGGCGCGGCGCTGATGGTCGACGAGGCGCACGCGATCGGCGCCCTCGGGCCCGGGAGGCCGGGGCGCGGTCGCCGAGGCCGGCCTGGGAGGCGAGGTCGACGTGATCGTCGGCACGCTCGGTAAGTCTCTCGGAAGCTACGGAGCCTACGTGTGCGCGAGCGCCGAGATCTGCGAGCTCCTCGTGAACACGGCCCGCACGTTCATCTTCTCGACGGCGCTGCCGCCGCCGGCGATCGGCGCCGGCCTCGCCGCGCTCGACCTCCTGGCCTCTCGGCCGGGGATGGTCGAGCAGCTTCGGCGCAACGGCGCCACGCTGCGGGGCGAGCTCGCGGCATGCGGGTTCGACACGGGCGCTTCGCGGACTCAGGTGATGCCGGTGGTCGTCGGCGACGCGCGGCGCGCGGTCGCGCTGTGCGAGCGCTGCCTCGACCGTGGCGTCTTCGCGCAGGCGATCCGGCCGCCGACCGTTCCCGAGGGCACGTCGCGGCTTCGCCTCTCGGTCATGGCGACGCATCGCGGCGAGGAGCTGCGCACGGCTGCCCACCAGATCGCTCGCGCCGCCCGTGAGCTGGGCATCGAGCCGGGCGGGGCGGATACCGCACCAGTCGCGCGGCTCGACCGCGCCGCCTAGAGGGCGCCCGCGGCGTGCGCGGGGCGTTCGTCACCGGGACCGGAACCGAGGTGGGGAAGACCGTCGTAGCCGCGGCGATCGCCCGAACGCTGGCGGCGGCGGGGGAGCGGGTGGCCGTCTTCAAGCCGGCGGTGAGCGGGCTCGACGAACAGGCGGCGAAGGGGCAGGAGACCGACTTCGCCCTGTTGCGACGGGCCGCCGGCTCTCGTCAACGCGATGAAGACATCGCGCCCTACCGGTTCGGGCCCGCCGTCTCTCCGCACCTCGGGGCGGAGATGGCCGGGGTGGAGATCGACGCGCGGGCGTTGGTGGCGGGCGCCCGACGCGCTGCGGACGGCGCTGACGCTCTTGTCAGCGAGGGGGTGGGCGGCTTGCTGGTTCCGCTCGTTCGGGACTATCTCGTGCGGGACTTCGCTCGCGAGCTCGGCTTGCCCGTTGTGGTCGCCGCTTCGCCCGGGCTCGGAACGATCAACCACACGCTCCTGACGGTTGAGGCAGCGAGAGGGGTGGGGTTGGAGGTCGCGGCCGTGGTGCTGACGCCGTGGCCGGCCGAGCCGTCGCCCGTCGAGCGGTCGAACCGCGAGACGTTGGAGAGGCTGGCGAGGGTGGAGGTGGAGGCGTTGCCGGAGCTCGATCTCGCCGACCCAGCCTCCTGGCCCCTCCTCAACTACGCGAACGTCCCTCCCTAGGGGCTATAGGCGGGTACGAGGGACGTTCGCGTCGTCGTCGTGGCGTCAGACCGTCGCGTGCTCGCCCGTCGCGAGCTCCGCGGCCGGGGTCGCGGCGCCCGCCGGGGCCTTGGCCGGCTTCGTCTTCTTCGAGCTGATGAACACCAGCGCGATCACCACGCCGGCCGCGCTCACGGCCGTGGCCACCCCCATCGACGAGGCGAAGGCGGAGACGAAGGCATCGTGCGCCGCGGTCATGATCTGGTGCGCTTGGGCGGGGGTGGAGTCGGCGGGGGCCGTCGCCTGGCCGCCGGCGAGGCTCTGCGCCATCGCCTCGCGCTGACCGGCGGTGAGCCCCGAGGAGGCGCTCAGCAGCTGATCGAGCTTGCTGCGCACGTCACCCTGGAAGACCGCCCCGATCACGGCGACTCCGAGCGACCCGCCGACCATTCGGTTCATCGAGAGGATGCCCGAGGCGACGCCCGCCTTGGCGGTCGCGACCGCGTTCATGGCCGCGGTGGACATCGGCGACATGACGAGCGCCATGCCGACGCCCATGAGGATGAACGAGCCGAAGAAGTCGGAGTACGTGCTGCCCGGGCCGACCGTCGTGAGCCAGAACATCGCGCCCGTGACGAGAGCGAGCCCGGTGGCGATCGGAAGCTTGGCGCCGATCCGATCGGTCAGGCGTCCCGCGAGCGGGGCGATGATGACGATCATCAGCGTGGCGGGGAGGAAGCGCACGCCTGCCTCGAGCGGCGAGTAGCCGAGGATGTTCTGCATGTACAGCGCAATGAAGAAGAACTGGGCCATCATCGCGAAGGTGACGACGAGCGCGATCAGGTTGGAGCCGATCGAGTCCCGGTTCCGGAAGAGCTTGAACTCGATGATCGGCGCCTTCACGCGCATCTCGATCGCGATGAAGGCGGCCGTCAGCACCACCGATCCCGCGATCAGCGAGAGGACGGCGGGCGAGCCCCAGCCCCACGAGTTGCCCTCGATGAGGGCGAGCAGGAGGGCGGAAAGCGCGGCGCTGATCGTGGCCACGCCGAGGTAGTCGACCTCGCGGCCAACGGTCTCGTCGCGCGATTCGCGAACCGCGAACAGCGAGGCGACCACGGCCGCCGCCGCGACAGGCACGTTGATGTAGAAGATCGCGCGCCACGAGACGTGCTCGGTGAGGAAGCCGCCGAGCACCGGGCCGATGGCGAGCGCGAGGGCCGATACGCCGGCCCAGGTTCCGATCGCCTTGCCGCGCTCGGAGGGGTGGAACGCGTTGGTGACGATCGAGAGGGTGGCCGGCATCATGAACCCGGCCCCGATGCCCTGCACGACGCGACTGACGATCAGCGAAGTGGTGTCCGGAGCGAGGCCCGCGGTTGCCGAGGAGAGGGCGAACAGCACGACGCCGAAGAGGAACGCCCGGCGGCGCCCGAAGATGTCGCCAAGTCGCCCGCCGGTCACGAGCGTCACCGCGAAGGCGAGGGTGTACCCGCTCACGGTCCACTCGAGCGCGGAGATGGAGGAGCCGAGGTCGTGCTCGATCGACGGCAGCGCGACGTTCACGACCGTGTTGTCGAGCATGATCATGAACAGCGCGAAGCACATGGCACCGAGCGTCCACCACTTGGCGTTGTCCTCCGTGATCAGGTGGCGGTAGCGCGTCATCGGCGGGCCCGCTTCTTGCTGCTGCGATAGGCCTCGGCGATGTCCTCACGCTGGAGGAGAACGTCGAGCGCCGCTTCGAGCTTGCGCCGCTCCAACGGCTTCAGCGACGAGATGAAGCGCTCGAGCCCGACCAGTCGTGCCGCGATCAGCTCGTCGGCCACCCCCTGGCCCTCGGCGGTGAGGGAGATCCTGCGAACGCGCCGGTCGTCGGGATCCTCGATCCTCGTGGCGAGGTCACGCCTGACGAGGTCGTCGATGGCCCGACTCGCGGAGGCGAGCGAGAT
The DNA here is from genome assembly GCA_963823245.1 of uncultured Actinomycetes bacterium. GTDB lineage: Bacteria > Actinomycetota > Thermoleophilia > Solirubrobacterales > 70-9 > JAWVFM01. The sequence continues at coordinate 74,988 of CAWGKQ010000004.1, forward strand.
CCCGAGCTGACTTGCAACGAGCTTCACCGTCGGAGCCTCGGTGTCCGTGTGCCCGGCAAGCGAGACGAGGGCCTTCATCTGCGGGAAGTTCAGGCCGCTCTCGTCGATCGCCTTCAGGACGCCCCCGCCGTCGGAGCTCAGGGTGCACATCATCAGCGACGCCGAAACGGAGCGCGAGCTCGCGGTCGTCGACCGCTGCAGGCGAGGGCGCTCGGCGCTGCTGCTTGGTGGCTGCTTCCATGAACGTAATGATTGCAGACTCGAAAGCTTTTCGTAAGTGAAAGTGTGTGACGTGGGTCACACACCCCGCGTGCGAGTCGGCGTAGCTTTCTGCGACGAGGAGGTTGGGTTGAACAAGGCGCACCTGCCACCGGGCCCGCGCTATCCGCGCCCCGTTCAGATGGTCGGCTGGTGGACGCGACCAACGGCCTGGATCGAACGCTGCCGGGCCCGGTACGGCAAGCGGTTCACCCTTCGCTTCCCAGCGACGCCGCCCTTCGTCCTCCTCTCAGACCCGGACGAGCTTCGCGAGGTGTTCACGGCGGCGCCGGATGTTCTCCACCCCGGCGAGGGGGCGCGGATCCTCGAGCCGGTCGTGGGTCGCCACTCGGTCATCCTGCTCGACGAGGACGCCCACCTCGAGCAGCGAAAGCTCATGCTCCCCGCCTTCCACGGCGAGCGGATTGCCCGTCTCGAGGATCTCGTGACCGAGGTCGCCGAGCGGGAGATCGCGCGCTGGCCGCGAGGCGAGGCCGTCCCCCTCCACGAGCGCTTCCAGGCGCTGACGCTCGAGGTGATCCTGCGAGCGGTCTTCGGCCTCGATCCCGGAGCTCGCCTGGACGAGATCCGCGCCCTGCTCACCGGCGTCCTCGCTGCCGGCGAGAAGTGGTGGACGCTGCTCGGCCAGCCGCCGCGCGAGTGGGTCGAGCGCGTGGGTCCCTGGGCCCCTTTCTTCCGCCAGCGCGACCGCGCCCGCGAGCTCCTCACCGAGGTCGTGGAAGAGCGCCGAGCCGAGGGCCGCGGCCGCGACGGAGCGTGACGACGTCCTCGCGATGCTCCTCGAGGCGCACCCACGAGGACGGCTCGCCGATGGCGACGGCGGAGCTTCGCGACGAGCTGATGACGCTGCTCGTCGCGGGCCACGAGACGACCGCCTCGGAGCTCGCCTGGACGTTCGAGCGCCTCGCTCGCGAGCCGGCGGTGCGCTCCCGGCTCGTCTCCGAGCTCGACGCGGACGACGACGCCTACCTGACGGCGACGATCAACGAGACGCTGCGGTGCCGGCCCGTGCTGCCGAACTCCGCGCCGCGGCTCGTCATGCAGGAGGTGGAGGTCGGCGGCTGGACCTACCCGACCGGCGTCGCCCTCGTCCCCAGCGCGTACTTGGTCCACCACGACCCCGCGATCTACCCGGATCCCTACGCCTTCCGGCCCGAGCGCTTCCTCGGCGAGAAGCCGGGCACCTACACGTGGATCCCGTTCGGCGGCGGACGGCGACGCTGTCTCGGCGCGAGCTTCGCGATCCTCGAGATGAAGGCGGTGCTCAGGACGGTCTTCGCGACCGCCGAGCTGGCGCCGGCCGCCAACGGCGCCGAATTGTCGCGCCGGCGTCAGATAACGATCACGCCTGGGGGCGGCGCGACGGCCGAGCTTCGGGACCGCGCGCCAGTCGCCGCCTGAGGGAGCGCATGGGGGTTGCCAGCCGAGCCGATCTGTGGTTCCCTGGCGGCAGGGGGATGGCGAGCGACGAACGGCACCCGGCGCAGCGGAGTCGACCGACGACCTGATCGATCGCGTCGGGCGGCGGCTGCGGAAAGCGGGAATCCTCGCCAACGGCGTCGGCACCGTCGACACCTTCATCGCGGTCGGCGCCGTGCTCGCGATCTTCGTCGGTCAAGGGGAGGCGAACCGCCTCGGGCTGATCAACGGCCCGATCGTTCTCGCGATCCTGATCTCCATCCCCTTCTTCAGTAGATACATGGTCGGGCGCGAGCTCAAACCGGCGAGGGCCTGGCTCGCCGCCGGCGGACCACCGGGCGGCGGCGAGCTGGCGGCCACTCTCGCGGTTCCGTACCGGTGCGCAACGAACAGCGCGCTCGAGTGGGGTGCCGCGACGGTTGGCTTCGTCATCCTCAACCTCTTCCTCACGACGCCGCCGGCCGCGTTCGGGATCGGTTTCACCATGGCCTCGGGCGGCATCACCACCGCGGCGCTCTTCTACCTGCTCGCCGAGCGCGCCGTTCGGCCCCTCACGATCCGCGCGCTCGCCGCCGAGCCCGTCGACGAGCCCCTCGCCCCGGGCGTCCGAGCACGGCTCATCGCCGCCTGGGCGCTCGCAACCGGGGTCCCGCTGCTGTCGATCATCTTCGCCGGGGTCGTCGGCGCCACGAAGTCCGGCGCGAGCCCCGTTCTGGTCGGCGAGGCGGCGATCGTTCTCGCGGCGATCGCGATCGGCGCCGGGCTCATCGCGCTGCTCTTCGCGGCGAACTCGATCGCGCGCCCAGTGGCTGCTGTCCGTCGCGGCCTCGAGAAGGTCGAGGCGGGCGAGTTCGACGCTCGGGTACGCGTGGACGACGCGAGCGAGGTCGGCTTGCTGGAGGCGGGCTTCAACCGGATGGCGGCGGGCCTCGAGGAGCGCGAGATCCTTCGCGACCTCTTCGGCCGGCACGTGGGCCGGGACGTCGCCCAGGCTGCCCTCGGAAGCGGCGCCAAGCTCGGCGGCGAGGAGCGCGAGATAGCCGCCCTCTTCATTGACGTCAGCGGCTCGACGACGCTCGCGGCGCGCATGCCGCCGGCGGAGGTCGTCGCCCTGCTCAACCGCTTCTTCGCGATCGTCGTCGACGTCATCGAGCAGAGCGGTGGCCTGGTCAACAAGTTCGAGGGCGACGCCGCGCTGTGCGTGTTCGGCGCGCCGGTCGCTCGTGAATCAGCCGCCGCCGATGCGCTGCAGGCCGCCCGGAGGCTGGCCGCACGGCTTCGAGTCGAGGTGCGGGAGCTCGACTTCGGGATCGGGGTCTCAGCGGGCGTGGCCGTGGCCGGGAACGTAGGGGCGGAGGAGCGGTTCGAGTACACGGTGATCGGCGATCCGGTCAACGAGGCCTCGCGCCTGTGCGACCTCGCCAAGGGACGGGTTGAGCGCGTCGTCGCCTCCGGGCGAGCCATCGACGAGGCGGGGCTCGATGAGGCCGCGCTGTGGGAGCTCGGCGATGAGGTCACCCTGCGAGGGCGCGACGCTGCGACGCGGCTCGCGCTGCCGGTTGCCGCCGCTGCGCCGACTATGGTCGGCCGCAGCCGAATGGCGACGCCCGTAGCCGAGCTCGACAAGCGCTTCCTCTGGCACCCGTTCACCCAGCAGCGGGACTGGTGCGACGCCGAGCCGGTCGTCATCGAGTCGGCCGAGGGAACCGACCTCATCGACGCCGAGGGCCGCCGCTACATCGACGGCGTCTCGTCGCTGTGGTGCAACGTCCACGGCCACCGGCACCCGCTGATCGACGAGGCCATCCGCGACCAGCTCGCGAGCGTCGCCCACTCGACGATGCTCGGGCTGACGCATCCAGCCGCGGCGGAGCTCGCCGAAAGGCTCGTCGGGCTGGCGCCACCCGGCCTGAGCCGGGTCTTCTACTCCGAGTCGGGCTCGACGGCCGTGGAGATCGCGCTCAAGATGGCGTTCCAGTACTGGCGCCAGGCCGGCGAGGCGGAGCGCACGTCGTTCGCGACGCTCGACGGCGCCTACCACGGCGACACGCTGGGCTCGGTGTCCGTCGGTGGCATCGACCTGTTCCACGGGGCCTTCGGCCCGCTCCTCTTCGATGCCCACCGAGTCGCGCCCGGCGACATGGAGGCGCTCGAGTGCGTGCTCGACTTCCACGGCTCGGAGCTGGCCGCGGTGGTCGTGGAGCCGCTCGTTCAGGGCGCTGCCGGGATCCGCGTGCAGCCGCCCGGGTTCCTCCGCCGCGGTGCGCGAGCTCTGCGATGCCCACGGCGTGCTCCTGATCTGCGACGAGGTCGCCACCGGGTTCGGCCGCACCGGCACGATGTTCGCCTGCGAGCAGGAGCGCGTGTCGCCCGATCTGCTCTGCCTCGGCAAGGGCCTGACGGGCGGCTATCTGCCGCTCGCGGCGACGCTCGCGACGGAGCGGGTCTACGAGGGTTTCCTCGGCGCCGCCGAGGACGCGCGCACGTTCTTCCACGGGCACACGTTCACCGGCAACCCGCTGGGCTGTGCGGCAGCGCTCGCGAGCCTCGAGGTGTTCGAGCGCGAATCGACGCTCCTGCGGCTGCAGCCGAAGATCCGGGTCCTCGGCGACCTGCTCGGCGACGTCGCGTCGATGCCGCAGGTCGCGGAGGTGCGGGGTCGAGGGTTCATGGTCGGCATCGACCTCGGCGATCACGACCCGGCGCTGCGCCTCGGTCACCGGGTGGTGGTGGAGGCGCGCCGGCGGGGCGTGATCGTTCGGCCGCTGGGCGACGTCGTCGTGCTCATGCCGCCGCTTGCGATCTCGAAGGCTGATCTGCGGCGGTTGGTGGCGGTCGTCGCTGAGGCGATCGTGGTCGCGCACGCCTCGGCGTATCCGCGGGTTCGGGCCGTCGAGGGGCTGGTTGGGGAGGGCGAGGTGCCGGCCGAGGTGGAGGTCCGCGAGGCCGCCTGACAGGTCCAGCTGGGCGACTTGGCGTCGCTATGCGTCGTCAACTCGCCCAGGTCGCCCGATACTTGGTGTGATGGACCGGTGGTTCGGCCGTAGTACGGGCGTGGATCAGGCGATCGCCGCACCGATGAGCGCCGCGCCGTCGGACGCCGACGCGGAGTTCGAGGCGCTCTACCGCAGCTCCCGCGACGACGTCTTCGCCTACGCCGCGGGGCTTCTGCGCGATCGCGCCGCCGCCGAGGACGTGACGGCGCTCGCCTTCGAGCGGGCCTACCGCAAGCGGCGCCGCTTCGATGCGAAGCGGGGCAGCCGGCGCGCCTGGCTGTTCGGAATCGCGCGAAACGCGGCCCTCGACGAGCTGCGGCGGCGGAAGCGGTCCGCGGAGCTCGTCGGCGATGTCGCTCGATGCCTCGGCTCCCGCGCCGGACGAGGAGGCCGACGTGGCGCTGCGCCGCGCGGTGCTGAGGAGAGCGATGGCCCGGCTTGCCCCACGCGAGCGCGAGATCGTGGCCCTCAAGTTCTTCGCCGGGTTGACCAACGCGGAGATCGGCGCCGTGATCGGGGTCAGCGAGTCGAACGCCGGCACGAGGCTCCACCGGGTGGTCGAGAAGCTCAGGAGGGCATGCGATGAGGCTGACTGAAGACGAGCTCCACGACGCTCTGAGCGATGAGCGGCCCTCGATCGACGCCGAGTTCGCGGCCATGCTCGACGAGCGCGCCGCGCACGGGTTCCCGCGCGAGCGCTCGTCGCGTTGGGCGGAGCTTGCAGACAGACTGCGCGCGGTCCCGCCCCGGCGGCTCCTCGCCCCAGCCGGTGCCGTGGCGACGCTGCTCGTCGTTGCCGGGGTGTCGGTGACGACGCTTGGCGGCTCAGGGCGGGACGGGCGGAGCCGAGATGCCACGACGACTTCGCTGGCCAAGCTCGTCGGCAGGTGCGGGCCGCGGGCGGGTCGGTGGTGGCTGCGGGATCCCCGAGCGCCTCCCGCCTCAGTGCCATTGGACCGCGCACAGGGCGAGCTCTCGCTGCCGCAGGCGGCCGCGCGCGCTTCCCAGGAGCGCAAGGTCGCCAGCACCGCGGACCTCACGCTGTCCACCGACCCCGACGAATGTCCGCGAGGTCGGCGGGCCAGGTGACCGACGTCGTCCGCCGCTACCACGGCCTCGTGATCTCCTCGCAGATCACGAGCGGCAAGGGCGGCCCACCGCAGCCGATCCCGCTCGAGGAGAGCTTCCCCGTCAGCCCGTCGCTCGGCGCCGAGTTCCAGCTGCGGATTCCGGCCGCGAAGCTCGAGCCGGCGCTCGACGACCTCTCGGGCCTCGGGCTCGTGGTCTCGCGAACCGAGGGCAGCCAGGACATCACGCGCCGCTTCAACTCCGCTCGCGACACCGTCGGCAGCCTCACCTCCGAGCGAGACGCGCTGATCGCTCAGCTCGCGAAGGCGACAAGCCCTGAGGCGGTCCACGCGATCAAGCACCGCCTCGGGGTCGTCCGCCGTGAGCTCGCCCGGGCCCAGGGCCGGCTCGTCCAGCTCCACGAGCGGGTCGCGATGGTGCCGGTGCACTTGTCGGTCGAGGCCCGGGGAGGGGCGTCCGGTGGCGGAGGCGGGTTCGGCATCGACGACGCTCTGCACGACGCCGGCCGCGTGTTGACGGTGGCGGCGGGCGTCCTCCTGATCAGCCTCGCGGTCCTGGCGCCGCTGGCGCTGATCGGCCTGCTCGCCTGGCTCGCGACGCGCGCCGCGATGCGGATTCGCCGCGAGCGGGCTCTCTCCGATTCCGTCTAGCCCTCGTAGGGCTCGAAGTCGACCTTGCGGGCCCCGCAGACGGGGCAGAACCAGTCGTCCGGGATATCGTCGAACGGGGTGCCCGGGGCGATTCCGCCATCCGGGTCGCCCTCGTCCGGGTCGTAGATGAACCCGCATGAGGAGCAGATCCAGAGCTGCTTTGTCTCCGTCTCGGTCGGCATGAGGGCGGCAGCCTATCGCGGGCCCGGCAGCCGCGACGCCGAGGAATAGGGTTACGCCGATGCCGGGCTCCGAGCCGCGACCGGCGGCCACCCTGATCCTCCTGCGCCGCGGCGGCGCCCACACCGACCGGGGCTTGGAGGTGCTGATGGTGCAGCGGAACCCGGGGGCACGGTTCATGCCCGGCGTCTGGGTGTTCCCCGGCGGCGCGGTGGACGAGGGCGACCGCGCTCGAGACGCCGCCGGCGTGGAGGCGGACGAGGCCGCGCACCGGGCGTGCGCGCGCCGCGAGCTGGGCGAGGAGGCGGGCGTCGAGATCTCCGACGAGGCGGAGCTCCTGCCCTGGTCGCGCTGGATCACGCCCGAGGTGGTGCCCGTTCGCTTCGACACGCGCTTCTACATGGCGCTGGCGCCGCCGCACGCGAAGCCGGAGGCCGACGGGGAGGAGGTCGTGGACGCGATCTGGACGGCCCCGACCGAGGCCCTCGAGCGCCACCGGTCGGGCGGGTTCGAGCTCGCGTTCCCGACGATCACGCACCTCCAGGCACTCACGGGCTTCGCCACGGCGGACGACGCCATCGCCGACGCCCGAGACCGCGTCGTCGAGCCGATCCTGCCGCGAGTCGTGGGGACGCGCGAGGACTTCCGGGTGGTCCTGCCGGGAGATCCCGAGTATTGATATGACCACGGTGAGATGACGAGCAGCCTTCCGCCAGCGGCCCGCGACGCATTCGATCGCTACATCACGACCGAGTACGCGACGGTCGACGCCCGGCAGCAGCCGATCGTGTGGCCGGTCACTCCCTACTACGAGCAGGGCGCGCCGACGATCGACGTCACGACGGGAATCGGCTACCCGAAGAAGGCCGACGACGCGAAGCGCAACCCGCGCGTGGCGCTGCTGTTCAGCGACCCGACAGGGTCAGGCGTCGAGCCGGCGCCGCAGGTGCTGGTGCAGGGCACGGCGGAGGTCGACGAGGCGGACCTCGCCGCGAACCGCGAGCGCTACCGGCGCGAGGCGGTGGTGAAGCTGCCCGCCACGAAGGACATGCTTCCCCCGCGCTGGATGGAGGGCCTCTTCAGCTGGTACTTCGACCGCATCTACGTCAAGGTCCGCCCGGAGCGGGTCTTCCTGTGGCCCGAGGGCGACCCGACGACGGAGCCGGAGGTCTACGACGCCCATGTCGAGGAGGTTCGCTCCGGGCACAGCGAGGAGGCGCTCGAGCCGCACGAGCCCGCGGCCGGCGGCGCGACCGCGTGGGACGGCCGCATCGAGGAGCTCGGGCGCGCGCTACGACACCGCCGTCCTCGGCTGGGTCGCGCCCGACGGATTCCCGCTCGCCGTGCGGCTCCCGGTCAGCCTCGACCGCGCGGGCGAGGCTGGATCCGGATCGGCGCCGAGCCAGCCGGCCTTCCGGTCGCCGAGGGTCGCGCCTGCCTGACGGCGCACGCCCACGCGCCGGACTTCAAGTGGCAGGAGAACTTCCAGATCCGCGGCGACCTCGTGCGCGACGACGGCGGGCTCGCGCTCGTCCCGCACAAGCTCATCGGCGGCTTCGAGATCCCGAAGGAGTCAAGGCTTGCGGGTCTGCGCCGCAACTTCTCGAAGGCCCGCCGCTTCCATCGCATCGCGAAGGAACGGCGCGGGGCGAGGTGAGGCTTCGACCGGTCGTCGATCCTCAGCGTTCGAAGGACCCGGCCGGCCGCTGATCGCCGAGACCCCGTAGTTCCTGGCAGCGACGTCGCGGCGATCCCCCGTGTCCGGGACAGGGAGCCGGGCATACGCTCGAGTCCCAAAGTGGGAGGTAACGATGAACACCAGAAGAAGGCCATGGTCGACCATCGTCGGCGTGGTGACGTGTCTCGCCGTCGCCGGCGTTCTCGCCGCTACCGCCATGGGGGCTTTCGGCGCGAAGAACGGCGCCTATGCCGGAAGGACCAGCCAGGGCGAGGCCGTCAGCTTCACGGTGAAGAACGACAAGGTCAAGCATCCCAAGTTCACGATGCAGCTTGGTGGGTGCACCGTCGGCCCCGTCACGACCACCGAGACCGCCAAGATCCACAACAGCGGGCGGTTCACGGTTGACATGCCGGGCGAGGACTACTTCAAGGGCAAGTTCCTGAGCAAGAAGAAGGTCACCGGAACGGCGCACCTTGAGCCCTTCAGCGATTGTCCTGGGGGAACGGTCAGCTACACCGCCCACCTTCAATGAAATAGCGGGCTCAGAGTCCGTAGCCTCGGCCCAGGATCTCCTTCATGACCTCCTCGGTTCCGCCGCCGATCGGGCCGAGGCGCAGGTCGCGCACCGCCCGCTCGACGCCGTACTCGGTCATGTAGCCGTAGCCGCCGTGGATCTGGAGGCACTCGTCGGCGACCTCGAGCGCCGTCCGCTGCGTCAGGAGCTTCGCCATCGTCACCTCGCGCGTCGCGTCCTCGCCAGCCGCGTACTTGCGCAGCGCCGCGTAGGTGAGCGCGCGGCCCGCCTCGAGCTTCACGCCCATCTCGGCGACCTTGTGGCGGATCGTCTGGAAGCGGCCGATCGGCCGACCGAAGGCCTCGCGCTCGCCGGCGTAGGAGATCGCCACGTCGAGCAGGCGCCGCATCGCGCCGACGGCCCCGAGCGCCATCAGGAGCCGCTCCCACTGGAAGTTGGCCATGATCAGGTAGAAGCCCTGGTTCTCCTCGCCGAGGAGGTTCTCGTCCGGCACCTCGACGTCGGTGAACGACAGCTCGCCCGTGTCGGAGGCGTGCCAGCCCATCTTCTCGAGCTTGCGCGAGACCTCGTAGCCGGGCATGTCGCGCTCGAGGATCAGGAACGACATACCGTGATGGCCGCCCTCGTCGGTGGTCTTCACCGCGCAGACGAGGAAGTCAGCGCGCACGCCGTTGGTGATGAACGTCTTCGATCCGTTGACGACGTACCCGCCCTCGACCTTCCGCGCCTGCGTGCGGATCGACGCCACGTCCGAGCCGGCACCCGGCTCCGTGATGCCGAGGGCGGCGATCCGCTCGCCCCGGATCGCCGGGCGGAGGAAGCGCTCGTGCTGGTCAGGGGTGCCGAACTTGAACACCGGCGGCGTCGCAATGCCCGTATGCGCGCCAAGGCCGGCACCCACGCCGCCCGAGGCGCCCGCCGCCGCGAGCTCCTCGGCCCAGACCGCGTCGTGGACCGAATCGCCGCCCTGGCCCCCCATCGCGACCGGGTACTTGAGGCCGAGAAAGCCGAGCTCGCCGGCGCGCCGGTAGAGATCCAGCGGGAACTCTCGGGCTGCCTCCCAAGCGTCGACGTGTGGGAGGATCTCCTCCCGCACCCAGCGGCCGATCGTCTCGCGCAGCTCGGCATGCTCGGCCGCGAACGGCGGGATCTGGGCCCGCGCGCCCGTGTCCTTGATGACGGTCGCGTCGGCGGGCATGTGTGACTTATATCCGCGCACGGTAACCAATTGCTCCTAACGATGTACCATCGATCAATGTAATCCTCGATCGGATGGAGTGATGGAAGCCACCACAGTTGACGAGGCCGCAGCGGCGGCCGGGATGGAGACGGACGCCGGCGATGCGACCTTTTCGCTGGAGCTGAGCGACGATCAGAAGGAGATCCGCGACTGGGTCCACGGGTTCGCCGAGAAGGTCGTGCGGCCCGCCGCATCGGAGTGGGACGAGCGCGAGGAGACCCCCTGGCCGATCATCCAGGAGGCGGCGAAGATCGGCCTCTACGGGTTCGAGGGGATCGCGCAGTTCTGGCTCGAGCCGACCGGGCTCACCTTCCCGATCGTCAACGAGGAGCTCTTCTGGGGCGACGCCGGAATCGGCCTGTCGATCATGGGCACGACCCTCGCCGTGGCCGGCATCTACGCCTCGGGCACGCCCGACCAGCTCGTCGAATGGGTTCCCCAGTGCTTCGGCACCGAGGACGACCCCCAGGTCGGCGCCTTCTGCTCGTCGGAGCCCGACGCCGGCTCGGACGTCTCCGCCATCCGCACCACCGCGAAGTACGACGAGGCGAAGGACGAGTGGGTTCTGAACGGCCAGAAGGCATGGGCCACGAACGGCGGCATCGCCAACGTCCACGTCGTCATCGCCTCGGTCGACCGCGAGCTCGGCTCGCGCGGCCACGCCGGCTTCGTCATCCCTCCGGGCACGAAGGGCCTCGAGCAGGGCGCGAAGGTCAAGAAGCACGGCCTCCGTGCCTCGCACACCGCCGACGTCCACCTCGACGACTGCCGCATCCCGGGCAGCTGCCTCCTCGGCGGCAAGGAGAAGCTCGACGAGCGTCTCGCACGGGCGCGCGAGGGCGATGGCTCTGGCAGCCGGACGCAGGCCGCGATGAAGACCTTCGAGGTCTCGCGGCCGACGGTGGGCGCGCAGGCGATCGGCATCGCCCGCGCCGCCTACGAGTACGCGCTCGGCTACGCGAAGGAGCGCGAGCAGTTCGGCCGGCCGATCATCCAGAACCAGGCGATCGCGTTCACGCTCGCCGACATGAAGATGGAGATCGACGCCGCCCGCCTGCTCGTCTGGCGCGCGGCGTGGATGGGGCGCAACGACAAGGCGTTCGACTCCGCCGAGGGCTCGATGTCGAAGCTCAAGGCCGGCGAGGTGGCCGTCTGGGCGACCGAGCGCGCGATCCAGATCCTCGGCGGCAACGGCTACACGCGGGAGTTCCCCGTCGAGCGGATGCACCGCGACGCCAAGATCTTCACGATCTTCGAGGGCACCTCGGAGATCCAGCGCCTCGTGATCTCGCGCGCCATCTCCGGAATGAGGATCCAGTGAGCACCGCGACAGCCGACGACTCAGCACGCCCCGCCGCGCGGAGCGCCCGCGAGCCGGAGCTCGAGCACGTCGAGCTCCACGGCCACCGAGTCGGCTTCCTTCGCGCGGGCTCCGGCCCGCTGATCGTGCTCATCCACGGCATCACCTCGAGCTCTGACGTCTGGCGGCCCGTTATCCGCCGGCTCGCCGAGCGCTACACGGTCGTCGCGCCGGACCTCCTGGGCCACGGCCGATCGGCGAAGCCGCGCGGCGACTACTCGCTCGGCGCCTACGCGAGCGGCATCCGGGACCTGCTCGGCGTCCTCGGCTACGAGCGCGGCACCGCGGTCGGCCACTCCCTCGGGGGCGGCGTCGCGATGCAGTTCGCCTACCAGTTCCCCGAGTACTGCGAGCGCCTGGTCCTGGTCTCGAGCGGCGGACTGGGCCGCGACGTTAACCCGCTGCTGCGCGCGGCGACGCTGCCCGGATCGGAGCTGGTTCTCCCGATCATCACGAGCGAGTACGCGCTCCGCGCTGGCGAGGCCGTCGGCGCCGCGGTGGAGCGCGTCGGCCTGAAGCTCGCCCACGACGTCGCCGAGTTCGCGCGCGGCTACGCATCGCTCGCCGACGGCGATGCCCGCCACGCCTTCCTGCACACCCTGCGGTCGGTCATCGACCCCGGCGGGCAGCGGGTGAGCGCCCTCGACCGCCTCTACCTGGCCGAGCAGATGCCGCTCCTGATCCTCTGGGGCAAGCGCGACCCGATCATCCCCGTCGAGCACGGTCGCTACGCGCACGCCCTTGTCTCGAACAGCAAGCTGGTCGAGATCGACGGGGCGGGCCACTTCCCCATGCTCGACGACCCCGACCGCGTCGCCGACGAGCTCGCGGACTTCGTCGCCTCGACGGCGCCGTACGAGTGGAGCATCGACGAGATGCGCGAGGCGCTGCGCGCCGGGCCGTCGGCCTGACGAGCGGCCGGCTCAGTCCGGGCTGGAAACCCGTCGGCTCGCGCCGCAGCTCGTGACGCTCGATCACCTCGTCGACGAGGCCGTAGGAGACCGCCTCGGCCGGGGTGAAGAAGCGGTCGCGCTCCATGTCCTCGTGGAGCTCGTCGGCGGGGCGGCCCGTGTGCCGGGCGTAGATCTCGTCGACCCGCTTGCGCAGCTCGAGCGCCGCGCGGGCGTGGATCTCGATGTCCGTGGTCTGGCCCTGGAAGCCGCCGCTCGGCTGGTGGATGAGGATCCGCGAGCTCGGCAGCGCCATCCGCTTGCCGGCCGCGCCGCCGGCGAGCAGCAGCGAGCCCATCGAGGCGGCCAGCCCGAAGCAGATGGTCCTCAGGTCCGGCTTCACGTACTGCATCGCGTCGTAGATCGCCAGGCCCGAGTCCACGGATCCGCCGGGGGAGTTGATGTAGAGCGCGAAGCCCGCGGAGGTCTGGGAGGCGATCAGCGACCCTGTGCTGCTCGAGGATTGGCTCGCCGACGAGGTCGATATGGAGCCCGTCCCGGGCAGCCCGGCTCGATTCCGCAGTGGCTCTGATGAGCGCGCCGGCACGGTCCTTGAAGTCGAGGAGGAGAGGCGGCTTTCGTTCACCTGGTCACGGCCCGGAGAGGCGCCGACCGAGGTCGAGCTCACCCTCGACGCGGTTGCGGATCGCACGCGCCTCGTCGTCGTCGAACGGGCGATCGTCGGGCCGACCGGCCTCTCGGGGAGCGCGTGGCGCGCTCGCCTCGTCGCGCTCGCCTCGAGGGCGGCGGCGGTCGGTGTGACGTGACGTCCAGAGCCGACGCCGTCTTCACGGCCCTCGCCGACCCAACCCGTCGTCTCCTGATCGAGCGTCTGGCCGCGGCCCCGACGGTGACGGCGAGCGGCCTGGCGGCCGAGCTTCCGATCACGCGCCAAGCGGTTGCGAAGCACCTCGCCGCACTCGGTCGGGCGCGGCTGGTGCGGTCACGACGGGTCGGGCGCGAGACCCGCTACAGCCTCGACGCGGCGCCGCTCTCGGAGGCGGCGCGCTGGATCGCCCGCGTCGGCGCAGAGTGGGACGGCCGGCTCGCCGACCTCGAGCGGGTGCTCGAGCGCCGGCGCTGAAACCGGCTACAGCCCGTAGCTGCGGCCGATCACCTCGAGCATGATCTCGTCGGTCCCGGCGCCGATGCGGTTCAGTCGGACGTCGCGGTAGGAGCGCTCGATCTCGTACTCCTTCATGTACCCGTAGCCGCCCAGGATCTGGACGCACTCGTCGGCGACCTCGCAGCACATGCGCGACGTGTAGAGCTTCACCATCGAGATCTCGCGCACGGGGTACTCGCCGTTCGCGTAGCGCCAGGCCGTGACGTAGTTGAACTGCTTGGCGGCCTCGATCTTCGTCGCCATGTCCGCGAACTTGTGGCGAATCGCCTGGAAGCGGCCGATCGGCCGGCCGAACGCCTCGCGCTCCTTGGCGTACTCGAGCGTGCGCTCGAACATCCGCTCGGCGCCGGCGACGCAGCCCGCCGCCGCGACCATCCGCTCCGACTGGAGCTCCCAGGAGATGTGGTAGAAGCCCTTGCCGATCTCTCCGAGCACCGCGTCGGCCGGGACGCGGACCTCGTTGAACGCGAGCTCGCCGGTGTCGGAGGCGTGCATGCCCATCTTCTCGAGCTCGCCGCGAGACCTCGAAGCCCGGGACGTGGTTGCCGTCGTCGTCACGGAGGTCGACGAGGAACAGCGTGATCCCTTCGTGCCGGGCATCGGGGTCGGTCTTGGCGACGAGGAGGATGAAGTCGGCCCGCGGGCCGTTGGTGATGAACGTCTTCGAGCCCGTGATCACGTACTCGTCGCCGTCGCGGATCGCCTTCGTCCGGATGCCCGCGACGTCCGAGCCCGCGCCGGGCTCCGTGATCCCAAGGCTGCCGATCTTGTCGCCCTTGATGCCCGGAACGAGGTAGCGCTGCTTCTGCTCCTCGGTGCCGAGCAGCTCGATCGGCGGCAGGACCATGTCGGTCTGGACCGCGAAGCCCATGTTGGTGCCGCCCGAGGCCGAGTAGCTCATGCACTCGGCGCGAACGATCGAGTAGTAGTAGTCGCCGCCCTGCCCGCCGTACTCCTCCGGGAAGCAGAGCCCGAGGTAGCCGAGGTCGCCGGCGCGCTTCAACACCTCGTTCGGCCAGGTCGTCTCCTCCCACTCGTTGCGGTGCGGGTAGAGCTCCGCCTTGACCCAGGACTCCATCGACTCGCGCAGGTCCTCGTGCTCGTCGGTGAACAGCAGGTGCTTGCGGCTTCGCCTGATGCTCGGGCTTGATGACGGTCGCTGCTTCCAAGGATCCTCCTCGCTCGATCGGCGTGTGAAGTGTAGAGTAATACTTCACGCATGGCCGAGAAGCTTCGATACGACGTCGCCGACGGGGTGGCGACGATCACCCTCGACGACCCTGAGACCAGGAACTCCCTTTCCCCGCAGATGCTCTCCGAGCTGCTGGAGGCCCTTCAGCGCTGCCGCGACGACGAAGGCGCCCGCTGCCTCGTCCTCGCCTCCTCGCACGAGAAGGTCTTCTCCTCGGGCGCGAACCTCGCGGCCTTCGGCTCCGACGCGCCGCTCATCGAGCGCCACGCGGCCTCGAGGCGGTTCGTCGAGGTCTTCCACGCGATCGGCGAGCTCGGAAAGCCGTCCGTTGTGGCCGCCGGTGGGCACGTGCTCGCCGGCTCGCTCGGGATCGCGCTTGCCTGCGACCTGATCGTCGCCAAGGAGGGCGCGACCTTCGGGACGCCCGAGATCAACGTCGGGCTGTTCCCGTTCATGATCATGGCCCTCATCTACCGCAACGTCCCGCGCAAGAAGACGAACGAGATGCTGCTCCTCGGCGAGCGGTTGTCGGCGGAGGAGGCGCGCGAGGCCGGCATCGTGAACAAGGTCGTCCCGGCTGACGAGTTCGACGCGCGCCGTCGCGGAGTGGGCGGCGAAGCTCGCGTCGAAGTCGCCGCGTGGTGATGAAGCTCGGCAAGGACGCGATGTGGCGCCAGCTCGACATGCCGCTCGCCGATGCGCTCGACTACCTGCAACTCGCAGCTGACGATCGAGCTCGCCACCGAGGACGCCATCGAGGGCGTCACCGCATTCTTCGAGAAGCGGGATCCGGTTTGGAAGGGACGATGAGCGACGGACGAGACGAAGCTCCCCGGGACCGCGCCGCTCGCCGAGCTCGACCGAGCAGCTCCACGAGCGGCGCGAGCGCGCCAAGCTCGGCGGCGGCCCCGAGAAGATCCAGAAGCAGCACGACGCCGGCAAGCTCACGGCCCGGGAGCGGATCGACCTGCTCGTCGACGAGGGCACCTTCGTCGAGCTCGGCATCCACGGCGGCCCGCACTTCGCCCAGCGCGCGATGGACGGCAAGGAGGCGCCGGCCGACGGCGTGATCACCGGCTGGGGCGACGTCGACGGCCGCCGCTGCGCGATCGCGGCCTACGACTTCACCGTGATGGCCGGCTCGATGGGAATGACCGGCGAGATCAAGGTCGGCCGGCTGCGGGAGATGGCGTTGCAGAAGCGCATCCCGCTGATCTGGCTGCTGGACTCGGCCGGGGCGCGCATCCAGGAGGCGGCGGGCTCCCTGTTCGCCGGCTCGGGACATCTGTTCCGGGAGGAGGTGACGATGTCGGGCGTCGTCCCACTCGTCGCCGCGATGCTCGGCCCGTGCGCGGCCGGCACCGCCTACATCCCAGGGCTCTCCGACTTCGTGCCGATGGTGGTGGGCCAGGGCGCGATGGCGCTTGCCGGCCCGCACCTGACGAAGGCCGTGACGGGCGAGGACATCTCGATGGAGGATCTCGGCGGCGCCAAGGTCCACTGCCGAAAGTCGGGGGTGGGCGACCTCGAGTGCGACGACGACGCCGAGTGCATCGCCGCCGTCAAGGCCTACCTCTCCTTCTTCCCCTCCAACTGCGAGGAGCGCCCGCCGGTCCGTCAGACCGCGGACCCCGACGACCGCCGCTCGGAGAAGCTGCTCGAGATCGTCCCCGAATCGTCACGAAAGCCGTACGACATGTACGACGTGATCCGCGAGATCGTGGACGACGGCGAGTGGTTCGACATCAAGCCGAAGTTCGCGAAGACGATCATCACCTGCCTCGCTCGCTTCGGCGGCCAGCCGGTCGGGATCGTCGCCAACCAGCCGAAGCAGCTCGGCGGCATCCTCGAGAACGACTCCGCCGACAAGGCCGCCCGGTTCGTCAACCTCTGCGACGCCTTCAGCATCCCGCTCGTCTTTCTTCAGGACGTGCCGGGCTTCATGGTCGGCTCGAAGGTCGAGCATGCCGGGATCATCCGCCACGGGGCGAAGATGCTGTACGCGGTCTCGCGCGCGACGGTGCCGAAGGTCACCGTCGTGGTCCGCAAGGCCTACGGCGCGGGCTACTACGTGATGAACGGCAAGGCCTACGAGCCCGACCTCATCGTCGCCTGGCCCGGCGCCGAGATCTCGGTGATGGGCGCCGAGGGAGCGGTCAACATCATCGGCCGCTCGGCGATCGAGGCATCCGACGATCCCGACGCAACGCGCGAGGCGATGCTCGACGCCGTGCGCGAGCAGATCGACCCGTACATCGCGGCGAAGAACGCCACGATCGACGACATCATCGACCCGCGCGAGACCCGCCCGACGATCATCAACGGCCTGCGGATGGCGTCGACCAAGAGGATCGAGCGCCCGTGGCGAAAGCATGGCGTGATGCCGGTGTGAGCGGCGAGTCGAAGGTTCAGGTGGCGCGCGAGGCTCTGGAAGCCTGGCGCCGCGCTGACGTGGGACGTCTTCTGGAGCTGACCGCGCCGGATTTCGAGTTCATCTCGCTGATGTACTCGGGGGCGGCTTCCGCGACACGTTCTGGCTGGGGTGGCGAGTTATCGCCGCGATGCGACTACAACTCGCCCCGGTCGCCGCGAAGTGCCACGAGACCTACGCGAGTTGACACTTTCGTTCGCGTTTTGCCCTCCCTTGCTGGCCGACTCCACCCACGCTGGGGGACCGCATGAGCCGCTTCGAGGACCCGGTCGTCATCTCCTGCAGCATCTCCGGCGCCATCGCCAACCGCGACCAGTGCCCGGCGATCCCCTACACGCCCGAGGAGTACGCGGCCGAGGCACGTCGCATCGTCGACGAGGGGGGCTCGCAGATCCACATCCACGCGCGCACGCCCGACGGCATCCCCTCGTACGAGATCGAGGACTTCCGGGCGATCACCGAGGCGATCAACGCCGAGGTCGACGACGTGATCATCAACTACTCGACCGGCGCGATCGGGATCCCGATCGAGAAGCGAATCGCCTACCTGCGCGAGCTCCGCCCCGACGTCGCAGCGCTCAACATGAGCTCGATGAACTACGCGAAGTACTCGCGCCGGCGCAAGGACTTCGTGTTCAAGGCCGTGTTCGAGAACTCCTTCGACACCATCATCGAGTTCCTGACCGCGATGCGGGAGCTCGGCATCAAGCCCGAGCACGAGTGCTTCGACGCCGGCCACATCGCGAACCTCGACCCCCTGATCGACATGGGGCTTCTGACCGAGCCGGTCAACGTCTCGCTCGTGATCGGCGTCAACGGCGGCATCAGGCCCAACGCGCGGAACGTCGCCCTCATGGCCGAGCAGATCCCCGGCGGACCCGAGGGGCCCAACAACTGGCAGGTGATCGGCATCTCGCGCGACCAGTGGCGGCTCATCGGCGCGGCGCTCGCGCTGGGCGGCAACGTTCGCGCCGGCCTCGAGGACAACCTCTACCTGCCGAACGGCGAGATGGCGAAGTCGAACGGCGAGCTGATCGCCAAGGCGCCGCCAGATGGCCGAGGACGTCGGGCGGCGCGCCGCCACCGTCGCGGAAGCACGCGAGATGCTGGGCGTGCCCAAGCGCGAGGAGCCCACCCGCCGCGAGGTGCTCGCGCACCCGATCGAGGCCTCCGAGGCCGCCCCGGAATGAAAATCGCCGAATCCTCCCAGCGAGCGCTGCGAGCGGTGGGCCGGCAAAGCCGGCCTCGTCCGGTTCGGCTCGATCTCATCTGCATGAGATGAGCGGCCCGCTCGAGGGCGTTCGGGTCCTCGACCTCACCCGGCTCCTTCCCGGCGGCTTCTGCTCGCTGCTCCTCGCCGATCTGGGCGCGGAGATCGTGAAGGTCGAGGACACGGGCATGGGCGACTACGTCCGCTGGGCGCCGCCGTACTACGGGGACGAGTCCCAGCAGGCGCTCGGCACCCGCTCCGCGCTCTACCTCGCCCTCAATCGGGGCAAGCGGTCGATCCGCCTCGACCTGAAGCAGGACGCAGGGCGCGCTGCGCTGCTGCGGCTCGTGGGTGGCTTCGACGTCGTGCTCGAGGGCTTCCGGCCCGGTGTGCTCGATCGGCTGGGGTGCGGCTACGAGGCGATGCGCGAGGCGAACCCGCGCGTCGTCTACTGCGCGATCACGGGCTATGGCCTCGACCGGCCCGAACACCGAGCGCGCGGGCCACGACATGAACTACCTCGGGCCTGATCGGCCTCCTCGGGCTCACCGGCGAGCCGGGCGGGCGGCCGATTCAGTCCGCGGGGCAGATCGCCGATCTCGGCGGCGGCGGCCTGATGGCGGCGATCGGCGTGCTGGCCGCGCTTCGGGAGCGCGAGCGGTCCGGCGAGGGCCAGCTGGTGGACGTCTCGATGGCCGATGGCGCGCTCTCCTGGCTGGCGATGACCGCCGCCGCCTACCTGTGCGAGGGTCGCGTCCCCGAGCGCGGCGCCGAGCAGCTCAGCGGCGGTTTCGTCTGCTACTACCCATACGAGGCGGCCGACGGATGGGTCACGTGCGGCGCCCTCGAGCCGAAGTTCTGGCAGCGCTTCTGCGAGCACACCGGCCACCCCGAGCTCGTCGAGAAGCAGTTCGAGCGCCCGGGCTCGGACGCCTGGCGCGCAGATCGCCGAGGTCTTCCGCTCGAAGACGCGCGACGAGTGGCGCGTCTTCAACGACGAGCACGACGCGATGATCGAGCCGGTGCTCGCCCTCGACGAGGCCCTCGACTCGCGGCTCGTGCGCGAGCGCGAGATGGTCGTCGAAGGTCGATCAGCCCGAGCTCGGGCCGGTGGAGCTCCTGGGGGCACCGATCAAGCTCTCCCGGACGCCCGCCGACCCGACGCGCCCGGCGCCGGCCCTGGGCGCCGACACGGATGCCGTGCTCGCCGAGGCGGGCTTCTCCGAGGACGAGATCGCGGCGATGCGCGACTCGGGCGCGGCGCTCGGGCCGACGGAGAGCCCCGTTCCGGCCAGGTTCATGTCATGAGCGCGCCGGCCCAGGAGCTGCTCAAGGTCTCCGAGCTGTCGGAGCGATCGGGGGTCCCCGTCGCCACGATCCACCACTACCTGCGCGAGGGCCTCCTCCCGGAGCCGGTCAAGACCTCGCGCAACATGGCCTACTACCCGCCGGAGTTCGTCGACCGCCTGCGCCTCATCAAGCAGCTCCAGGAGGAGCGCTTCATGCCGCTCAAGGTCATTCGGGAGCTGCTGGACGGCGGCGACGTTCGAGCCCGACCGCCTGCGCGCGATGATCGAGGTCGAGGACCGGATCCTTGCGTCGGCGCTGGCGGGCGAACGCACCCGCACGAGCGCGGCCGAGGTGCGCGAGCGCTATGACATGCCGAAGGAGGTGCTCGACCGCCTCGCCGAGCTGGGCGTGCTGTCGCCGAACACGACGCGGCTACACCCCCTCGGACGTCCGCATCATCGAGGCGATCAGCCGCTTCCGCGCCGGCGGCTACGACGAGGCGATCGGCTTCACGGTCTACGACACCCTGCGCTACAAGCGCGCGCTCGAGGCTCTCGTCCGCGAGGAGGTGGAGGTCGTCATGGCCCGCCTCGCCGGCAAGGTGGAGCCTGAGCGCGTCGTCGAGCTGCTGGAGGCCGGGGCGGAGCCGCTCAAGGACCTGATCGCGGCGATGCACTCGAAGCTGCTCGTCGCCGAGCTCGAGCGGCAGCGCGGGCAGCGCGAGTCCGCCTAGCGCGTCGGGGTCCGTCAGCTTCCATGATCCCAGCGGTTGCGTCGAGCGGGCGCGGGTCGCCTACCTGGTCCACCTGAAAACCCCGCCGAAGGGCACGGTCTGCAAGTCGGACAAGAAGCCCTTCGATCCGGGCTTCGGCGGCTAGCCGGCAAGGTCCGGCGCGACGCTCTGCGGGATCGCCTTCGCGGCGATGGGGTCGAGGGCGGCGATCACCGGCTTGAGGCTCGACGGCAGGCTCGCCTCATCGGTGCTGTAGCTGTCGCCGCCGTACTCGAGCTGGTATCGGTAGCAGTCGGCGCATCCGAGGTTGGTGCGCTTCGGGAGCTCCGCGAGCGGCGCGGCGTCGAGGGTCTTGCGGAGCTTCGCCACCTGCGAAGCCGTGAGGGTGAGCGACTTGCGGTTCGAACCGGTCGGCCCCTTCGCAACTGCGACGGCGTGCCCGTCGGAGTCGACGGTCAGCGTGACGTTCGAGTAGGCGAGGCCGCCCGTGCGGTGGTAGCTCACGACCGCCCCATGGCCGCCCGTGGACGTGGAGGAGGACGACGATGAGCTCGAGCCGCAGCCCACGACGGAGATCGCGGCGAGTGCGACGAGGCCTGCGAGGCTCGAGCGGGCGATGACCATGCGTCGAGACTACGGCCGAGACGCGACGGCGTCACCTTGCCGGGCGTCCGTGGCGCGGCCGTCGGTACGGACCGCATCGAGGATCTCGCCCGCCAGCTCCGCTCCGTCCACGGGGTCGTTCGGCGTGGCGAGGATGCGCACGACGACCTCGTCGTGGTCGAGCTCCTCGAGCGAGACGTGCGGCGGGTAGCGGAGCGGCACGTCGATCCGTTCCTCGAGCTGCGACTGCACCTCGCCCGGCGTGACCTCGGCTCCGAAGCGAGCCCGGAGCTCAACGCGCTCGGGCTCGCGAAGCGGGATCACGGCGAGCTGCAGGAGGACGCTGTTGGGCACCATCACGCGGTCGGCGCCATCGACCAGCGAGGTGTAGAAGAGCCCGAGGGAGCTGACGATGCCCTCGATGGCGCCGGCCATCGGTCCGCCGCGCAGGCGCACCCGCTCGCCCACCCGGAACGGCCGGGTCGAGAGCAGCACGAGGCCCGCAAAGAGGTTCCCGAGGGTCTGCTGCGCCGCGAGACCGACGATCACCGCCGTGAACGCGCCGCCGACGGCGAGGGTGCTGGGCGGCAGCCCCGCGATCCGTAGCGCGGCCACGCTCGCGGCGACGACGGTGGCGAGCCGGATCAGGAACCCGGCAGTCCCGGCCGTGGCGGGGTCGAGGCGACGCAGCAGCTGAGGCGCGAGCCCGCGGCCGAGCTGCCGTGCGAGCGCCCAGCCGAGCGCAAGGAGCGCGACGACCGTCGCGACCCGCACCGGTGTCCCGAGGCCGGGGAAGAGCGAGCCGCGATTGAAGAAGAGCAGCAGGACGCCGGCGATCAGAACGGCGATGACGAGCACGCTGCCGCGAGCCCGGCTCGCGCGGGCACGATCGATCTCGCCGCCCAGGCCGACCTGCCGCCATTGCTCGGTGCGGCTCTCGAACAGCGTCATCGGGCGTCGCGAGCGACGGAAGAATCCCATGCTCCCTGGGCATTCCCATTCGGGGGTTCGCGAAACGTGAGCTGCGTCACACCTCTTGGCGGTAGATTGACCAGTCAGTCAAGGTGCGCGCAGCCGCGATACAGATGAACTCGACGGGCGACGTCGACCACAACCTCGAGGTCGCCGAGCGCCTGGTGCGCGACGCCGGGCGGCGCGGGGCCGACGCTCGTGGTCCTGCCGGAGAAGTGGAACCTGCTCGGCGCGCGCCGCGGAGCTCGCCGCGGGCGCGGAGCCGCTCGACGGGCGGTCGGTCTCGGCGGCGCGCCAGTGGGCACGGGAGCTCGGCGTCGCCCTCGTCGCCGGCTCGGTGGCGGAGCGGTCGGATGACGGGCGAGCGCGCCTTCAACACGTCGGTTCTGATCGACCCCGACGGCGAGATCGTCGCGACCTACCGGAAGATCCACATGTTCGACGTCGAGGTCGGCGGCGTCACCTATCGCGAGTCGGAGAGCGAGCAGCCCGGCGACGAGATCGTGGTGGCCGAGGCGGCCGGCCTCGAGCTCGGTCTGACCGTCTGCTACGACCTCCGCTTCCCCGAGCTCTACCGGATCCTCGCCGTGCGCGGGGCCCGCGCGTTCACGGTGCCGTCCGCCTTCACGGCACGAACCGGCCGCGACCACTGGGAGATCCTGCTTCGCGCCCGCGCGATCGAGAACCAGGCGTTCGTGATCGCCGCCGACCAGCACGGATCGGCGCCGCCGCACTACGACTCGTTCGGGCGATCGATGATCGTCGACCCCTGGGGGTCGCGCTCGCGATCGCGCCTGACGGCGAGGGCGTGGTCGTCGCCGAGCTCGACACCGAGCGCGCAGGACCGGGTGCGCTCCTCGCTTCCGTCGCTGGCGAACCGCCGGCCCGAGGCCTACGCGTGGCCCGAGCCCGCGGAGGCGGCTCGATGGCTGAAGGCACCGCCGGTCGATCGGCGGCGACAGATCCTCGACGCGGCGATCAGGGTCTTCGCGCGCCAGGGATTCCACAGCTGCCGCGTGTCCGACATCGCCGACGAGGCCGGCGTCGCCTACGGGCTCGTCTACCACTACTTCGACTCCAAGGACCAGGTCCTCAACGAGCTCTTCACCGAGCGGTGGTCGCTGCTCCTGGCGGCGATCGAGGAGGTCGACGGCCAGGCGATCCCGGCGCGCGAGAAGCTCGATGCGGTCGCCGGCTTCATCATCGAGTCCTACCGCCACGAGCCGGAGCTGATGAAGGTGATCATCGTCGAGGTCACCCGGGCGGCGAACTCGTTCGGGCGCACCCACCTTCCCGAGATCAGCCGCGCCTACGAGGTGATCGCCAAGATCGTCGCCGACGGGCAGGCCTCGGGCGAGTTTCGCAAGGACGTCGACGCCGGGTTCGCCTCGATGTGGTTCTACGGGGCGATCGAGCAGCTGCTGTCAGGGCTGGGTGTTCGAGCTGATCCCGGACGGCGAGGCGGACTTCGACCGGGCGCGGCAGATGGTCGTGGAGACGATCTGTGGTGGCATCGACGCCCGTTCCGGGTAGATAAGCTCGCGCGAGCGTGGAGAACGACGTCGTCAGAAGGCTGATCTGGACCGCGATGGTGGCCGGCACCGGCGCGCTGGCGAGCGTCGTCGCCAACCGCGTCGCGGCGGCGCTCTGGATTCGGATCTTCAAGGAGGATCCGCCCGAGTGAGCGCGGGCCCCGGCACCGGCTACGAGCCGCCCTCCGGCGACGATCGCTCGGTCGCCGAGATGGTCATCGACGTCTCCGAGCGCGTCTCGATCCTCGTTCGCGAGGAGATCGAGCTCGCCAAGGCGGAGGTCACCGAGAAGCTGCAGAAGCTCGCGCAAGGCGGCGCGGTCGGCATCGCGGCCGGGGTTTTCATCCTCATGGGCCTGGCGATGTTCATGCACGCCTTCGCCTGGCTCCTCGACGACATCTTCTTCGGCGACAACATCTGGATCGGCTTCGCGATCGAGTCGCTGTTCTGGTTCGTGATCGCCGCGATCGCCGGCCTCGTGGCCTATCGCTCGTTCCAGGCCGGGGCGCCGCCGGTTCCCGAGCTCGCGATCGAGGAGGCGCGGCGGACCAAGGAGACGCTCACCGGCGAGCAGCCGATGACGAGCCCGGCGACGGGAGAGCCCACCGCCGGGAGCGCAGCCGTGAGCGAGGAGACCGGCGTCTACCGGAGCGGCGCCGGCGAGCCGGTGGCGCGCGCCACGCGCCGGCGCCCCGGGGCGCACATCCGCGCAGATCCGCAGCGACGTCGAGCTCCAGCGCCAGGAGCTCGGCCGCTCGGTCGAGGCTCTTCGCGGTCGCGTCGCCGAGCTCACCGACTGGCGCCGCCAGGTGCGGGAGCACCGGCGCGAGCTGATCGTCGGCGCGGCGGTCGTCGGCTTCGCGGTCGGCGGCCTGATGGCGCTTCGGCGCAGGTAAGTCGGTGAGGGGCTTTGCCCCGAAGCAGCGTGTAGGCCGCCGTAGGCGCCGCAGAGTCTAGAGCAGCTCGCTCGGGACGCCGCCCGTGCCGAGCAGGCCGGGCCCGACGTGGGCGCCGATCACCGGGCCGATCTCGGAGACGAAGAGCGGATCGTGGCCGAAGATCTGGCGCCCCTCCTCGACGAGCGCCCTGGCGCTCTCCGGATCCTGGATGTGCTGCACGACCCATGCGTCCGCGCCGTCGCGCCTGGCGCTCGCGCGCGAAGTCGACCATCCGCTCGAACGCCCGCCGCCGCGTGCGCACGCGCTCGATCGGGGTGATCTCCTCCTCGAGGGTCAGGATCGGCTTGATCTGGAGGGCAGAGCCGAGGAAGGCCTGAGCCGCGCCGATCCGCCCGCCCTTCCTCAGGTACTCGAGCGTGTCGATGGCGAACCACATCCGCAGCGACTCGCGAGCGCGCTCGGCGGCAGCGAGGGCCGCGTCGCCGTCCGCTCCCCCCTTCGCGGCCTGGGCTGCCGCGATCGCGAGCATTCCCTGGCCGCCGCAGCCGTGACCGGCTGTCGAGGACGTGGATGCGCTCGCCGCCCTTGCCGTCGTCGATGAGCCGCTGCCGCGCCTGCCGAGCCGACTCGACGGTGCCCGAGATGCCGGCCGAGATGTGAACGGAGACAACGTCGCGGCCCTCGGCGAGCAGCGGCTCGTAGACCTCGAGGAAGTCGCCGAGCGACGGCTGCGAGGTCGTCGCTCCGTCGTCGCTTCGGCGCAGCCGCTCGAAGAACTCGCCGTAGGCCTCGCCGGCGATCTCGCTCTCGCGGCGCTGCTCGCCGTCGAGGGTGACGTAGAGGCTGACGAGGTGGATCCCGTGCTCGGCCACGACGTCGTCGGGCAGGTAGGCGGTGGTGTCGGTGACGACCGCGGTCTCGGCCACCTGCGGGTTCTACACGACTGGGACGCCGTCGGCGCCCCCGCCTCTACCATCCCGCGCGTGGGGAAGACCCTGGTCACCGGCGGGGCGGGGTTCATCGGCTCGCACCTCGTGCGCGCCCTCGCCGCGCGGGGCGACGAGCTCCGTCTCGTCCTTCGCAGGACCACGAGCGCCGGCCATCTCTCGGATCTCGACTGCGAGCGGGTGACCGGCGACGTCACCGATCGCCGCGCCGTCCGCCGGGCGATGCGCGACGTCGACCGGGTCTTCCACGTCGCCGGGCGCACGTCGATGCGCCCGGCCGATCGCGAGGCCGTCTTCGACACCAACGTCCGCGGCGCGAGGATCGTGTTCGAGGAGGCCCTTCGCGCCGAGGTCGACCGGGTCGTTCACACCTCGTCCGTCTCGGCGATCGGCGTCGCGCGGCGCGGGAGCACCGCCGACGAGACCACGCCGTTCAACCTCGGCCACCTCGGGATCGCCTACATCAACTCCAAGCACGAGGCCGAGATGGAGGCGCTCCGGCTCGCCGCGCACGGCCTCCCCGTCGTGTTCGTCAACCCGACGTTCGTCTTCGGGCCCGACGACCCCTCGCGGACCTCGATGGGGCTGATCCGGCGCTTCCTGCCTCGGCCGCATCCCGGCCTACGTCGACGGGGCGCTCAACATCGTCGACGTCCGCGACGTCGCCGACGGGCATCTTCTCGCGGACGAGCGCGGCGAGGCGTGGCGAGCGGTACATCCTCGAGCGCTCGCAACTTCACGCTCGACCGCCTCTTCGCGGACCTCTCGCGGATCTCGGGCGTCCCGCCGCCGGTGAAGATCCCGACCGCCGCCGCGCTGGCGCCGGTCGAGCTCGCCGAGCGCCTGGGCCTGCCCGCTCCGACCTCGCGCGACGAGATCCGCTCCGGCGCCTCGTGGTGGACCTATCGCAACACGAAGGCGCGAAGGGAGCTCGGCTTCGAGCCGCGCCCGCACGAGGAGACGCTCGAGGAGGCCGTCGCCTGGCAGGTCGGACCAGCTCGGCGAGCGCGTCCGTCGCGAGCGCAGCCCCCAACGCGTCGCTCTCAGCGTGCTTGCGCGCGCGATGCGGGCTGCGGGCAGGGTGGGGAGCGGATGAGCGAGCGGCCCGGGCAGACCGGCGCGGGACGGGACCCGTCGAAGCGCGGCGGCGGGCCGCTCGTCCTCTATCGCTGCCCGACGCGGACCAACGTGCTCTGCCCGTGCGGGGCGGTCGCGCGCCGGCTGAACGGGCTCGGGCTCCGCTACCGCGTCGAGCGCGTGCCCTACCGCGGCGCGGGACGCCCGACCCGAGATCGAGGAGCTCACCGGCCAGCGGCGCGTACCGGTCCTGGTCGACGGCGACGAGGTGGTCCACGACTCGAAGCGGATCCTGCAGTACCTCGATTGGGCGTACGAGAAGCGCAAGCCTGCCGAGAAGAAGCCCCGTGAAAGAAGCCCGCAGAGAAGACCCGCCGGCCCCGGATGGGCCGTCCCAGCTGCTTTACAATGTGAAGCGATGGAAACGCCCGAGTCAGCCGTATCCCTCACCGACGGTGCCGCGGCCAAGATCAAGGACCTCGTCGCCACGCGGGACAACGCGGAGCGAGTCCGCGCTTCGCGTGGCGGTCACGCGGCGGCGGCTGCTCGGGCTTTCAGTACGCGCTCGCCCTCGACAAGGCGAAGCCCGAGGACCACGTCTTCGAGCACAACGGTGTCGCCGTGATCGTCGACAAGGTCAGCATGCAGTTCGTGTTCGGGTCGGAGGTCGACTTCGTCGACGGGCTTCAGGGCGCCGGGTTCGTCGTCAACAACCCGAACGTCGTCGCCGCATGCGGCTGCGGCTCCTCCTTCCAGGTGAAGGAAGACGCGGCCGAGCAGGCCGCGACCACCGCCTGACGGAGACTCGCCCTACTCGACGTTGAGCGGTGGGCTCTGCTGTGACCCGCCGGGAAGGATCCGCTCGGGCTCTGGCAGCTCGGCCCCCTCGGGCTGGCTCGCACCGACTAGCTCGGCGAGCTCACCGGACTCGAACATCTCCTCGACGATGTCGCAACCGCCCAGCAGCTCGCCGTTGACGTAGAGCTGCGGGAAGGTGCGCCAATCGGCGATCTCGCCCGTCACCTCGCGAAGCGGCTGGAGGATCGGCAGCACGTCGACGGCGCCGTACTCGACGCCGAGCTGCTCGAGGACCCCGACGACGCGCATCGAGAAGCCGCAGCGCGGCATCTCCGGCGTGCCCTTCATGAACAGCAGCACCGGGTTCTCGCGCACGAGCTCCTCGACCTTGTCCTTGAGCGCGGGATCGCTCACTCCCGCAACGATAGCGCGATGCGCAGCCGCGCCCGCCGAGCGAGCGTTCAGGTGGCTACAGCCACCAGCGAGTCGCGCCCGCCCCGCCGCTCGACCCATGGCCGCACTCGGAGGCAGGGCGGTTCCATCGCGGGATCAGCCTTGTTCTCCTGTCACTCGCGGCCGTGATGCTCGTGGCCGAGCTGGTTCGCCATCACTCGGGCGCGGAGGCCGCCCTGCTGGGAGCGCTGCTCGCGATCGTCATCACGGTCGGGCTGCGCGCCGCGACCGCGTTCAGGGCCGCCCCGACCGGCTTCCCGGAAATGCCGCCCCGGCGCGAGCTCGGGCTGAGGCCGAAGCGGCGCGGCGAGGCCCGTCAGTCGACTCTGCGGTAGGGGTCGAGCGCCATCGGCTCCCGGTGCCACTCGTGCGGCAGTGAGACCTCGACCTCGATCGAGCGCGCCGGTGGCTCGGGCTCGTGGTGCCCCTCGGCGCCCGCGAGCCATGGAGTGAGATACCGGCCGCTGACCTTCTTCGGCGGCCACCAGAGGTGATCGGTCGAGACGACGCCCTCACCCCCGCCGCCCGCGACGGCGGCCTTCATGCTCATCGTCTCTTCGCCGACGATCAGCTTCCCTCGAAGCACCGGCCGGAACGCCTCCGCCGCGACGTCGGCGCCCAGTCCTGCGGCTATCGCCTCCGCCGCGGCGTCGGCCTGCTGGGTCCCGATTCCGCCCTGCTTGATCGGGAAGTTGGCCCCGTCGCCGGCCGCGTAGACGTCGTCCAGCCCGGTCACGCGCGCGTGGTCGTCGATCGGAATGAAGCCGCTCTCGTCGCTCGGAAGCCCGGGGATCCTCGGTCCCTCGAGCACGGGGAGCGCGACGACGGCCGAGGCCTCGAGGCGCTCGCCGCCCGGGCGCAGCTCGAGCGCCCCGTCCTCGGCCTCGCGGGCGTGGACCCCGCATCGCGTCGTCACGCCGCGGGCGCTCAGCATCGCGGCCACCGCCTCGCTGGCCGCCACTCCGAAGACCGCGAGCGGCGTCTCCTCGGGCGTGACGACGAGGACCTCGATCTGCTCCGCGCGCTCGGCGACCCGCCTCGCCGTCAGCAGCGCGAGCTCATAAAGCGGGAGCGGCCACGCGACGCCGCTCGGGAGCACGAATGCAATTCGATGGGGAGCGGCCTCGCGAGCGCGAACGAGCAGTCCGGCCAGGTCGAGCTGGGGCCCCGGCACGGTGAACGTGATCGCGCTCGGGAAGGCCGGCTTGGGGTGGGCGCCGACGCAGACGACCAGCGCCGCATAGTCGAGCGCCGAGCCGTCCGACAGCTCCGCCACCCGCTCGTCGGGTCTGACCGCGCTCAGACCCGCCTGGATGAACGTCCCGCCGAGCTCGGCGACGGCGGGCGCGAGCTCCCGGCGCTCGTACGGCGTGAACGAGAACGGCTCGTCCACGGCCATCGGCCGGTAGCGGAAGTCGGGCTCGGGTGCCGCCATCACCAGATCGGCCCGATCACCGACGAGGTCGGCGAGCGCGAGGAGCGCCTCCATTCCGGCGATGCCGCCGCCGGCGACGACCACCCGCGGGTTCGTGCCGGGTTCGCCGCTCGCGCCCATCTTCGGCCCAGCCTACCGTGACGCGCCGCGCGCGTGCCTAAGCTTGGGCCGTGCTTCGGTTGACGGCCCTGCTCGGCCGCCCTGCGGTCGACGGGGCCGGCGCTGCCCTCGGCGAGCTGGAAGACCTCGGCGTGGTCCTCGAGGCGCCGCACCCGCCGATTGTCGCCGCTCGCCTCAAGGGCGATGGCCGCGGAACGCTTGCCTGCTCGCTTGTCCGTGTCACCGCGGACAAGCTCGTCATCGTCGAGGGGCCCTCGGTGCCGGGCGACCTCCTGTGCCTGCGACGCCACGTTCTCGACACCCAGGTGCTCGCTCTCGATGGCCACCGCCTCGTGCGCGTCGGCGACGTGCTCGTGGCGGAGGAGGGGGAGCGCCTGGCGCTCGCGGGCGTCGAGGTCGGGGTCGCGCCTGTGCTCCGACGCCTTGGCCTCACCGGCTTGGCGCGTGACCTGCCCGACGAGATCCTCGACTGGCGGAGTCTCCACCTCGTGTCGTCTCCGGGGCACGTCCTCCAGCTTTCAAGCCCTACCGCGGCGATTCACCGCCTCGGGAGGGCGGAGCTGGAGGCCGTGGCTGCCGAGCTGCCACCCAATCGTGCGCACCAGCTTCGCCGCCACTTCGGACTGCCGCACCGGCCGCAAGCATGGCGGCGGCATCGTGGGCGGCGGTTCGGCTCGATCCTGCGAGCCCGGTCGAGTGCGCCGCGGTAAGGGCCTCAGGCGCGCGGCGGGCCTGTCCGTCTTCGCGGCCGTCGTGGGGCCCGGCCTGCTCGCCGGCCTCTCCGACGACGACCCGGCGGGAATCACCACCTACTCGATCGCCGGCGCCGACTACGGCTACGAGCTGTTGTGGGTCCTGCTGCTCGCGACCGGCGCGCTCATCGTCTACCACGAGCTCGCGGCACGGATGGGGATCGCCACCGGCCAGGGACTGTCCGGGCTCGTGCGTGAGCGATTCGGCGTCCGGCTCGCCGGCGTTGCGCTCGTCGCCCTCCTGATCGCGAACATCGGCACGACCTGCGCGGAGTTCGCCGGCGTCGCCGCCTCGCTCGAGCTCATCGGCGTCAGCAGGTACATCAGCGTGCCCATCGCGGCCATCGGCGTGTCGGCGCTCGTGCTTCGCGGCAGCTTCCACCGCGTCGAACGCGTGCTGCTGGCCCTCGGCGCGGTCTTCGTGACATACGTGATCTCGGGGATCCTCGCGGGGCCCGACTGGGGCGCGGCGGCGCACGGCCTCCTCGTCCCGAGCCTGCCCGGGACCCGCGCGGCAGTGCTGACGGCGACCGCGATCGTCGGCACGACGCTCGCCCCGTGGGGCCTCGCGTTCATGCAGTCCTACGTGGTCGACAAGCGGATCCGGCGCGAGGACATGCGCTACGAGCGGATCGACGTCATCACGGGCGCCACGATGACCGGGGTCATCGGCGTGTTCGTGGTCGTCGCCTGCGCGGCCACGCTCCATGTCCACGGGCAGTCGATATCCGACGCGTCCGACGCAGCGCGCGCGCTACGGCCCCTCGCGGGCGATGCCGCGTCGGTCCTGTTCGGCGCCGGCCTCCTCGGCGCGGCCCTCCTGGCGGCGTCGATCCTTCCGCTCTCGACCGCGTACTCGGTGGCCGAGGCGTTTGGCTCGGAGAGCGACCTCAACGACGACTTCCGCCAGGCGCGTCTCTTCTACGGGACCTATGCCGTCGTCGTCGTCGTCGCGGTGGCGGTCGTGCTCGTTCCGGGCATCTCCCTGGTTCCGATCCTGTTCGGGACCCAGGTCCTGAACGCCGTCCTTTTGGTCCCCCTCCTCGTCTTCATGTACCGGCTTTCGCGCGACCGCGAGGTGATGGGCGAGTTCGCGAGCGGCCGCGGCGCGTCCGCCGCCGCCGCGGTGGCCATGGCGCTGATCGTCGGCTGCGTCGCGGCCCTGGGCATCTTCTCGGTCGCCGGCTGAGCGGCGCCGGCAATCAGTCGTCAGCCCCCGACCCGTCGGACTCGCCGCCTGAGCCGGGAGGCGTCGCGGGGGTGCCCGGGGGTGCGGGGATCGTGGCTGGCGGCACGGTGCCCGACGTCGTGGTCCCGGAGGTGGGCGGGGCGGTGGTCACGGTGGGCCCGGTTCGCGTTCGTGCGGGGCGAGAGCCGCCGTGGGGGGGCGGCGCGTGCACGGCCGGCGGCGCCAGACTGCGCCCCGCGTCGAGAGGCTGCGAGGCGAGGCCGATCCGTTGGCTGACCACGCGGCTTGCCGCCAGCGCCACCGCGGCCGCGATCGCGAGCCCGAGCACCGCGAGGGCGATCCAGCGAACGCTTGAGGGCACCGCCCTCATCGGTGTTCACCGTAGCCGTCGCGGCTTGCCGGCCACGCGAGCGTCGCGCGCGTCCCGCCTCCGTCGCGGCTTGACAGCTCGACGAGCACCCCCCATTGGCCAGCGAGCTCGCGTGCGATCGCGAGCCCGAGGCCCGTGCCCGGAGCCCTCTCGCGGCCCACGCGACCACGAGCGAAGCGCTCGAAGACGAGCTTCTCCTCGCCCGCCACCAAGCCGGGGCCGCGGTCGAGGACATCGATGCGCCCGTCTGAGCCGACCGCGACCTCCACATCGGTGTCGGGCGGTGAATAGACGATCGCGTTTTCGAGAAGGGCGTCGAGCGCGCGATCGAGGTCGGGGATCGCCGCCCACGCCGGCGGCGGGTCACCTTCGGACTTCAGGCGCAGGTCGATCCCTCGCTCGGCGGCGGGCTTGAGCCAGCGCTCCACTGCACGGCTCGCGAGCCGGATCGGCTCAACTCTCTCGGCGGGGAGCTCGTGCTCGCCGGCCCTGCTCAGGATCAGCAGCTCGTCGACGATGTGCGAGAGGCGATCGACCTCGTGCATGCCGGCGTCGAGGGCTGCCCCGCGAGAGTCGCCGGCGGGCGTCGTCTCCCGAAGCTCCTCGAGCTGCAGGCGGATGCCGGTGAGCGGCGTTCGGAGCTGGTGCGAGGCGTCGGCGACGAACTCCTGCTGGCTGTGTACGAGGCGGGCGACCCGCGAGGTCATCTCGTTGAACGACCGCGCAAGCGAGCGCTGCTCGCTCGACCCCTCAACAGGAGCTCTCGTCTCGAGGTCTCCCTCGGCGACCCTCCCCGCGGCCTGCTCGAGGCGCCGGATCGGGCGCGCGATCTGCGCCGCGAGGAGAGCCCCGGCGAGCAGGCCGAGAGCCAGTACCACGGCCCCCAGCACGATCAGGCCGACGATCGCGGTCGAAATGGCGCTGTGGACCGCGGCGACGCTCTGGGTGACCCTGACCGCGCCGATCGGCCTGCCGCCCTTGATGACGGGCGTCGCGGTGGCGAGGATGTCGCCGCCGAGGGTGCGGCTGGCGCGGTCCTGCTGGTAGCGCGTGCCGTGGAGCGCTGCCGCGACCTCGGGGCGGTTGCGATAGTCGCTTCCCAGCTCTCCCTCGCCGGCGCTGTCGGCGACGACCCGCCCCGAACGGCCGACCACGATCACGCGCCCGCGCACGCTTCGCGC
The DNA here is from genome assembly GCA_963823245.1 of uncultured Actinomycetes bacterium. Classification (GTDB taxonomy): domain Bacteria; phylum Actinomycetota; class Thermoleophilia; order Solirubrobacterales; family 70-9; genus JAWVFM01. The sequence goes on from CAWGKQ010000004.1 coordinate 107,677, forward strand.
CGACACTCGCACGATCCGGCTGAGCGGCTTTCGCCGGGCGGGCTCGAGCGATCCGGCGGCTGTCGCGGCGAGCACGTCGGCCTGGCTTCGCGCCTGGCTTCGCACCTCCGCGTTGACGCGGTCCCGGAGACTGATTGCCAACGGGATGCCGAGCGCGACGAGCGCCAGCAGAAGCACATAGGCGACGATCAGGATGAGTCTCGTTCGAAGGCTCAATCGCCCGGTGCTAGCGGTCCGGCGCCGCGAAGCGGAAGCCGACTCCGCGCACGGTTTCGATCAGGCCCGGCTCATTGGGGCTGTCGCCGAGCTTCTTCCGCAGGGCGCGGATATGGACATCGAGGGTCTTCGTGGAGCCGAACCAGTTGACATCCCAGACCCGGTCCATGAGGTCCTCCCGCGTCACGACCTCGCCCGCGTGGGCTACCAGCTCGGCGAGGAGGTCAAATTCTCTGCGAGCGAGGGTCACGGGCTCGCCGCGGAGCGTCACCTTTCGCGCCGCGCGGTCGAGCGTGAGATCACCGACCTCGGTCACGGGCTCTGTCGGCTCGGGTGCCTGCTTGGCGCGGCGGAGCACGGCGCGGATCCGGGAGATCACCTCGCGCGAGCTGAACGGCTTGACGACGTAGTCATCGGCACCCAGCTCGAGGCCCACCACCTTGTCGGTCTCGGTGCCCCGCGCGGTGAGCATGATGATCGGGACATCGGAGATCCGCCGCAGGTCCCGCGCGAGGTCACGGCCGTCGCCGTCGGGCAGGCCGAGGTCGAGGAGAACCAGGTCCGGCTCGGCTCGTTCGGCGAGGTCGCGTGCCTGTGCGCACGTTCGGGCCACGACCGGATCGAAGCCGCCGCGGCGAAGCGCCTGGCTGAACGGCTCGTAGATCGAGGCCTCGTCCTCGACGAACAGGATCCGCGTATCGGTCATGACGCGACTTTAGTGCCGGCCCCGGGCGCCACATCCGGGTTCTCCCGAGGCCTTACCTGCCGCTAACCCGAAGCTGGCCGACCCCTTCGGCGGGGTGTCGAAGAATCGCGCCAACCGATTCAAGGAGGAGCATCAGTTGCCCGCACCAACACCCAAGAAGCCCACACCCGCACGCGCCAAGCCCGGAGGCCTGGGGCGGCGGATCGCGGCCAGCGCGACGATCCTCGGCCTCGGGGGACTCGCCGGCTACGCGCTGAGCTCGAAGGGCTCAGATTCCACGGCGACGCTGGCAGACCACCCGAAGGTCCATACGCAGGTCGTCAAGAGGACGATCCACAAGGTCCGCCACAAGCCGATCAAGCCGAAGACCGCCGCGCGAATGGCGGGTGCCGGCGCAGCCGGGGCCGGCTCGGCCCCGTCGTCGAGCATCGCGAGCGCTCCGCCGGTCACGACCGGCACGAGCGGCGTCGGTGCCGCGACCACGGCGGCGGCGGCGCCGGTGACTACCGGCACGAGCGGCTCGTCGAGCTCTTCGGTAAGCGGCTCCAGCACCCCCGTCTCGACGCACACGAGCGGCTCGAGCTCGAGCGGTCGAGCGGCAGCGGCACCCCCGTCTCGACGCACACGAGCGGTGGCGGCGGTGGCAGCGCCGGAACTCCGGTCACCACCCACACCAGCGGTGGCGGCGGTGGCGAGGGCGAGGGCGGCGACGGAGGCGAGGGCGGTGACTGAACCGACTCCCCCGAATCCCGCCCCCCGGGACCCGCGAGCGCGCGGCGGCGGCCGAGCATGCTGCCGACCGTCGCCGCCGCGCTCGCCCTCTTCGTCGTGGCCTTCGAGTTCCTGGCATTCCAGCTGCGGTCGGGCAACGACCCGTCGCTCGCCGGCGCACAGGCGGCCCCGCGTCCGGTCCTGACGCGCAAGGTGCTGCGGACCAAGGTCGTGACCGACGTCGTCCCGACGCTCGGCAAGGGCGGGACCACCACGGCGGCCCCGGCGAGCGTCAGCTCGACCCCAGCGCCCGCGCCGGCCCCCGTCGTAACGAGCACGTCATGAGCTTCCACGATGTGACATTCGACGCGATGGGCTGCGAGATGCGGCTGCTGATCGGCGAGCCGGCGGAGCCCGGGCTTCCCGCTCCGCCGGCCGCGGCGGAGAACGCGCGGCGCTTCATCCGCGACTTCGAGGCCCGGCTGACCCGATTCCGCGACGACAGCGAGCTGTCGCTGCTCAACGCCGATCCGGCGAAGACCGTGCCGGCCTCCGCGCTCTTGCGCGACCTCGTGCGGGCCGCGGTCTGGGCGGCCGAGCGCACGGACGGACTCGTCGACCCCACCCTGGTCCGCGCCCTGGAGGCAACCGGCTACGCGCGGTCGCGCGCGGGGGTGCCGGCGGCGCCGCTGGCGGAGGCCCTCGAGGCCGCGCCCGCCGCGCCGGCCCGCGAGCCCGAACCCGAGCCGTGACTGGGCGAAGATCGAGGTCGACGAGGCTCAGGGCACGGTTACACGGCCGCCCGGCCTTGCCATCGACAGCGGCGGGGTCGGCAAGGGCCTCGCGGCGGACCTGATCGCCGAGCGGCTGCGCGGCTACTCGCGCTTCGTCGATCGACTGCGGCGGCGACCTGCGGGTCGGCGGCGTCGACGCCGCCTACGAGCCGCTCGACGTGCACGTCGAGCACCCGTCAGAGCGGCGAGCGCTCGTTCGTGCTGCGGATCGGCTCGGCGGGCATCGCGACCTCGGGCCTCAACGTGCGCCTCTGGCGTCGCGCCGACGGCACGTACGGGCACCACCTTCTCGACCCAGCGACCGGCGAGCCGGTCTGGAGCGGCCTCGTCGGCGTGACCGCCCTCGGCGCCACGGCGCTCGAGGCCGAGACCCTCTCCAAGGCGGCGCTTCTCAGGGGCCCGGAGGAGGGGCGCCGGTACCTGGAGGCGCGCGGCGGCCTGCTCGTCCACGACAGCGGGCGGGTCGAGATGATCGGCGCCCTCCGGCCAACGCCCCGCATTCCCAAGCTCGAGATGACGGGAGCCCCGAGGTGAGCGCGGTTGCGACAGCGGCCGCTGCGAGCACGACGCTCGCGGGCCACGAATGGTGGATCGCAAGCCGCGCGGCTGGACTCGTGGCGCTCGCGCTCGTTACTGCCTCGGTCATCCTCGGCCTGAGCCAGGCGGGGCGCCTGACGCGGAAGCCGGCGATCCGCCGCCGGCTCGCCGCGCTGCACGAGCAGCTCGCCGTGACCGGCCTCGTCGCGATCGCCGTGCACGGCGTCACGCTGCTCGGCGACCCCTGGCTCAGCCCCGGGCTCTCCGGCATCTCGATCCCCTTCACGATGGCCTACAAGCCGCTCTTCACGGGCCTCGGGATCGTCGGCGGCTATCTGGCGGCGATCCTCGGCCTCAGCTTCTACGTCCGCCGGCGCATCGGCCCGCGGCTGTGGCGGAAGGCGCACCAGCTCACCATCGTCGTCTACGCGCTTGCGGTCGTGCACACGCTCGGCGCGGGCACCGACGCCACCACCCCGTGGCTGCGCTGGTGGATCGCGATCACGGCCCCGACGATCCTGGTGCTCTTCGTCGCACGCGTCCGGGCAGGCCTCGAGGCCGGCCGCGCCAAGGCCGCCCGCGGCAGGCGCCCCGAGCTCGCGACCCGGCGCGAGGCTCTTGGTGAGGAGGCCTCGTGAACGGGGGGGATGGAATCCTGATCGTCGGCGGAGGCCTCGGCGGACAGCGCTGCGCGGAGACCCTGCGCGCCCGCGGCTACGAGCGGCCGATTCGAATCGTCTGCGCCGAGCCGCTGCCGCCGTACGATCGCCCGCCGCTCTCGAAGGGCCTCCTCGCGGGCGAGGCGCCGGACCACAGCGTGGGCCTGCGGCCCGCATGCTGGTACGAGGAGAACCGAGTCGAGCTGCTGCTCGGTCGCACCGCCATACGCCTCGACCCCGCGACCCACGAGGTGACGCTCGACGACGACGAGGCGCTCCGTTACTCGAAGCTCCTTGTCGCGACCGGCAGCCGGGCCCGGGAGCTCCGCTTCCTCGACGGCCACTCGAACGTCCATGCCCTCCGCACACTCGCGGACGTGAAGCGACTCCGTGGCGAGCTGCGCCCCGGCGCGAAGCTCGTGCTGATCGGAGCGGGCTTCATCGGCCTCGAGGCGGCGGCCACCGCGCGCGGCCTGGGGGTCGACGTGACGGTGATCGAGGCCCTGCCCGCCCCCCTTGCGTCGATCCTCGGGGCCGATGTCGGCGAGCGCTTCTCGCGATTGCACCGCGCCGAGGGCGTGGACCTGCGCACCGGCGTCATGCTGGAGAGCGCTCGGGGCAATGGCCGGGTCGAGGAGCTCGTGCTCGCCGACGGCAGCCGCATCGAGTGCGAGGCCGTGCTGGTCGGCGTCGGCGTCGCGCCCGCCACCGAATGGCTCGAGGACAGCGGCCTCGAGCTCGACGGCGGCATCCCCACCGACGCCGCCGGGCGGACCGCGCTCCCCGACGTCTATGCGGCGGGGGACGTCACTCAAGCCTTCGATCCCAGGATCGGCGCCCGCGCCCGGACCGAGCACTGGGAGGCGGCGGGGCGCCAGGGCGCCGCCGCGGCGCGGGCGATGCTGGGCGACGAGCCCGCCGCCCCGCCCCCGCCGAGCTTCTGGAGCGACCAGTACGGGATCCGCTTCCAATACATCGGCTACGCGGCGCTCGCCGACGGCCGAACGATCGACGGCGAGCCCGACGGCCGCGACTTCAGCGTCGTCTATACGCGACGCGATCGACCGGTGGCAGCGCTCGTCGCCGGCCGCCCGCGCGAGCTGGTCGCGTTGCGCAAGCGAATCGAGGAAGAGCTTCCAGTCCCCAGTGAAGCCAAAAGGAGAATGCAATGAGCTACCTGCCAGTCATCGACCCGGATCTCTGCAGCGCCCACGGCGACTGCGTCGAGTGCGCCCCGCAGATATTCCGCTTGGGCGAGGTCGCGGAGGTGATCGGCACGGGCCCGGACGAGCTCGTGATGGCCGCCGCCGAGTCCTGCCCGTCGCTCGCGATCAGCGTCGTCGACGCGGAATCGGGCGAGGAGGTGTTTCCCTGACGATCGGGAAGTGCGGCTTGGCGCCGCTCGCTATTTCGAGGTAGCGCTTTAGGATCGGCGCCCGGTCGCCCTTCGCGACCTCATCGAGCTGCACCGCCTCGTCGCGGCCGTGCCGAAGTACGGCCCGCCCATTCGCGGCACGGACGTTCGCCACCCAGTTCGCCCGCTCTCCGAGCATCGGAACGAGGTAACGCTCGCCATCGTGGTCGGCGACCATCACCGGGAACGCATGCCGACGGCCGCTCTTGCGGCCACGGATCTCGAGGGTGGCCATGCCCTTCGGGCCGCGCCCGATCGACCCGGCGATGGCCCATCCGCGGTTCAGGAGCGTCGCCGCGCCGTGAGGACGCGCACCGCGGTACATCCAGCGCTTCAGCGGTCCCGGGATCAGGCTTTCGAGCGTAAGCACCGCGCCACCGCGCCGGTTAGGTAGTAGCCCGCAACTCCACGCGCGATTACCCGGGTGACGAGGGACGCGGCCCGGATTAGGCTCGCCGAAGAGATCCACCGAGGAGGCGCGTTGACCGCTCTTGATGCGAACAAAGGCGAGACTCAGGCCACGGTATCCGCCCCGCCGCCTTACGGGGACATCCTTTGCGCCATCGACGGGAGCCGGGCGAGCGCCGAGGCGGCCCGGCAGGCCATCGCGATCGCCGGCACCGAGGCGAAACTCACCTTCATCGCCGTCGCGCACCGGGTTGGCGCCGGCTTGGTAGAGCAGGCCGAGCTCAGCGAGCCACGGGCCGAGGAAGCTCTGAAGAGGGCCGAGGCGGCCGCCCGTCGGGCGGGTGCCTCTGCTGAAACCGACCTCCGCAGCGGCACTCCGCCGTCCGACGTCCTGCTTGACGCGGCCGCGTCGCACGACCTGCTGGTGGTTGGCGGGCACGACCAATCGCGCGTGGGCGGGATCATGACCGGGAGCACCGCCAGCCAGGCGGCTCACAGGACCGATCGCGCCCTCCTCATGGCCCGTCGGCCGCCCTCGGGTGAGGAGTTCCTCGACCGTGTGCTCCTTGCCAGCGACGGCTCGCCCGGATCCTGGCCGGCGGCGCGCGCCGCGTCGCACCTTGCTCGCGCTCACGGTTCGCGAGTCGAGATCGTGTACGTGCCCGACGGCGTACACCCTGGCCTTCACCGGGAGCTTGCCCGTCAGGTCGTGGCCATCGAGGAGGAGACGGGCTCCGAGCCTGCGGTCGCCGACTGGCCCGGCCACGTTCCTGCCCGGATCCTCGAGGTCGCGGACGCTGAACGGTCCTCTCTCATCGTGATTGGCCGCCGGGGCCTCAAGGGGCTCAGGGCACTCGGGAGCGTCAGCGAGCGAGTGGCGCATCGCGCGCCGTGCTCGGTCCTCCTGGTTCCTCGCGAGCCCGCGGGCGACTGACGCGCGGGAGCTATTGCGTGAGATCGCGGCGGTCGAAGAGAATCGCACCGACCGCAGCCAGCGCGACGGCGATCACCGTCACGCCGACGAACGAGGCGGGGTCGATCCCGGACTCGATCGCCTTGCCGTAGTAGTGAAAGGCGGAGGCATAGCGGATCCAGTCGAGGCTCGGATCCAACCGGCCGACCAGGTCGATCACATACATGCCGACGAGGATCCCTGCAACCGAGCCGGTGACCACCCCCGTTCGCAGCGACCAGCCGGTGATGACCAGCCCGAGTGCCGCGGAGAGCAATGCGAGGGGCCAGACGTTGGCGAAACCGGCGAGCGCGAGCCCGGCGTCGAGATCGGCGCCCGTTGCGAGACTCGCGAGGAGGGTCAGGGCGAGGCTGACGGCCAGAACCGCGGCAACCTCGGTCGCAACCGCGACGTAGTCCGCTGTAACGAGCCCACGGCGCGAGACCGGCGTCGAGAGCAGAACGTCGAGCCGTCCGCTCTCGGCTGCGCCGGAAAGGCCGCTGGCGACGGCACGCACGGCGAGGTACCCCACGACCAGCGGCACGATCAGACTCAGCATCTCGGCGTGCAGGTACTGCTCCACCGTCGCCAGGTTGCCGACGCCGAACGCCTCCTTGAGCGCGCTTGGATATCCCTGCACCGCTTTCGCGATCGAGCTCTGGATCGAGGGAAAGATCGACACGACGAACGCGGACCACAGTCCGATCGGCAGTCCCCATGACAAGAGCGATCGGCGTCGCTCCCACAGCTGGGCACCGATTAGGGGTCTCAACGCGTGCCACCCTCGTAATAGGCGAGGAAGACCTCCTCCAGGGTGGGATGGGACACCTCGAGCTCGGCGACCGGATGGCGCGCGATGGCCTTGATCGCGGGATCCGGGCTCCCGGCGAGCGTGAAGGTGACGCGCGTGGGACCCGCCTCGACCGAAGCGACCCCGGGACAAGCCCGGAGCTCGCCGACGTCGATCGGGCCCTCGAACTGGACGGACACCCTGCGAGGCGCCTTGGCGAGCAGGTCGGCGACGCGCTCGACAGCGATCAGCCGTCCGTCGCGGATGATCCCGACTCGGTCGCAGACCCGCTCGACCTCGTCGAGCTCGTGCGAGGAGACGAACACGGCGCAGCCACGCTCGCGTTCCTCGCGCACGAGAGCGAGGAACTCCTCCTGCATCAGCGGATCGAGGCCGCTGGTCGGCTCGTCGAGGATCAGGAGCTCCGGGCTGTGGAACAGAGCCAGGATCAGGCCGATCTTCTGGCGGTTGCCGCGCGAGAGCTTGCCCAGTGGCCGGTCGATGTCGGCCCTGAATCGCTCGGCCAGCGCCTCGGCTCGGCCGAGTCCGGCGACCCCCCGAAGCCGCGCCAGGAGCGCGACGGCCTCTCGCCCGGTGACGTGCTTCCCATAGCCGAAATCCCCTGGCAGGTTTCCGAGCCTCCTTCGGATTGCGACGCTGTCCCGACGGCTGTCGAGGCCGAAGATGCGAGCGGTCCCGCGTGTCGGGTGCAGCAGGTCGAGCAGCGTCCGGATCGTCGTCGTCTTGCCGGCGCCGTTGGGGCCGAGGAAGCCGAAGACCTCGCCCGGCTCGACCGTAAGCGTCACGTCCTCGAGCCCGCGGTGAGAGCCGTAGTACTTCGTGAGCCCGTCGGTCTCGATCGTCGGCACGGTGCAAGGGTACGGTCGCGCGCTCGTGCCAGCAGCTGAGGAAGGCTCAGACGTTCCGACTGGCGTCGGGGCTGCGTCGGTCGATCCCGAAGAGCGGATCGATCTCCTGCTACGCCATCTGGCGACTCGGCCTGGGGGGCTCACGGAGCGCGAGGCCGGGCGTCGCTTGCAGCAGCACGGTCCGAACGAGCTCGGGCGCGTCGCCCAGCGCCGCTGGCTGCCCGAGATTTGGCGCCAGCTCACCCATCCGCTGGCGCTCCTGCTCTGGATCGCCGCCACGCTGTCGGTGGCCAGCGGCAATCAGGCGCTCGCCATAGCGATCGTGGCGGTGATCCTGGTCAACGCGGTGCTCGCCTTCGCGCAGGAGCAACAGGCGGAGCGAGCGACGGAGGCGCTGAGCCAGCTTCTTCCGCCAACCACGCGGGTGCGTCGGGGCGGCCAGGCTCAGGAGATACCGGCGCGCGATCTAGTGCCGGGCGATGTGCTCCTCCTCGAGGAGGGCGATCGTCTCTCGGCAGACGCTCGCCTCGTCGCAGGCGCTGTCGAACTCGACATGTCTCCCCTAACGGGCGAGTCCCAGCCGGTGATCCGCACCGCCGAGCCGGCCCGCCCCAGCAGGGCGCTCCTCGAGGCCCACGACCTCGTCTTCGCGGGATCGCTGTGCAGCGCCGGAGAGGCCAGCGCCGTCGTCTACGCGACCGCGGGGGGGACGCAGGTCGGGCGTATAGCCGCCCTCTCGCAGCGCGTCGGGCCGGAGATCAGCCCGTTGCAGGCCCAGGTGAACCGAGCGGCATGGGTGATAGCCGCAATCGGTGTCGGCGTGGCGGCCGTGTTCTTCGTTGTCGGCATCACCGTGGCCGGCCTCTCGCTTGCGGCGGCGGTCACGTTCGCAATCGGCCTCCTCGTGGCCAACGTGCCCGAGGGCCTCCTGCCGACCATCACCTTGTCGCTGGCAGGTGGGGTGAGGCGCATGGCGGCGCGGGGGGCGCTGGTGAAGCGTCTGACCGCGGTCGAGACGCTCGGCTCGACCGACGTCATCTGCACCGACAAGACAGGAACTCTCACCGAGGGCCGGATGCGCGTCAGATTCCTGTGGGCAGCGGGGGAGACCGTTTCACCCGAGGAAGTCGGGGCTAGGGCCGCGCGGGAGCCGTTCTCCGCCCTTCTGCGCACCGCGATCCGCTGCAACAACGCCAGTGCCCATCAGGAGGGTGACGGTTGGCGGCGCGGCGGCGATCCGACCGAGAGCGCGCTGTTGGTCTCGGCGGCCGAGATGGGCGAGGACGTCGAGGCGGCGCAGCGCGACCGCGACCGGCTCCGCCGTCGGCTCTTCCACTTCGATGCTCACCTGAAGCGCATGACGACGCTCGATCGCGAGCCGGACGACCGTCGTTGGCTACACAGCAAGGGAGCTCCCCTCGAGCTTCTCGCCGCCTGCTCGCTGATGCGTGTCGGGGACGGAGACCGGCCGCTCAGCGAGGCGGACCGGCAAGAGATCGAGGGCGCGTTCAGGGAGCTGGCGGGCCAAGGCCTCCGCGTGCTCGGCTTCGCGGAGCGGTCGCTCGAGGGGGCGGACGAGCCCGACCGCGTTCGCGCCGAGAAGGGCCTCTCGTTCCTCGGCCTGGTCGCGCTCGAGGACCCGCCCCGCGACGAGGTGGCGGCGGCGGTCGACAGTTGTCGCGCCGCCGGCATCAGGATCATCGTGATCACGGGCGACCACGCGCTCACCGCCGAAGCGATTGCCCGGCAGGTCGGCATCGTCACGGGTCGCGCCACGGTTCTGAACGGCGCCGAGGTCGAGGCGATGGACGAGGCCGAGCTCGACGCCCTCATCGGGGAGAACCCCGAGCTGATCATCGCCCGGTCGAACCCCGAGACGAAGCTCGAGATCGTCGACGCGCTCCGGGTCCGCGGCCACACGGTTGCCATGACCGGCGACGGCGTCAACGACGCGCCCGCTCTACGCCGAGCCGACATCGGCGTGGCTATGGGCGCCTCCGGCACCGATGTCGCCCGGGAGGCGGCGACGATGGTTCTCACCGATGACAACTTCGCATCGATCGTCGCCGCGGTCGAGAGGGGTAGGGCCGTCTACGACAACATCCGCAAGTTCGTCACCTACATCTTCGTCCACGCGGTCCCCGAGGTCGCGCCCTTCGTGCTGTTCGCGGTCTCCGGCGGCGCGATCCCCCCACCGCTGACCGCGCTGCAGATCCTCGCGATCGACCTCGGGACGGACACGGTGCCCGCCCTCGCGCTCGGGCGGGAGCCCGCCGAGCCAGGGATCATGGCGCGGCCACCCCGGGCTCGCGAGGCGGCGATCATCAACGCCGCTCTGCTGAAGCGCGCATGGTTGCGGCTCGGCGTGCTCGAGGCGCTGCTGGTCCTCGGCGGTTTCTTCTACGTCCTTCTCGCCGCCGGCTGGGGGCTCGGCGACAACGGCGGCAGGCACTCCCCTCCACGAGGACTACCTGCGGGCCACGACGATGGTGTTCGCCGGGATCGTCGCCTGTCAGATCGGTGCCGCCTTCGCCGTGCGCACCACGACCGCCTCGCTCGCCGAGATCGGGGTCTTTTCGAACCCTGCCCTGCTCCGCGGAATCGCGTTCGAGATCCTGTTCGCCGCCGCGATCATCTACCTGCCCCCGCTTCAGTCCGTGTTCGCAACGGCCGGCCTCCAGCCAGCCGATCTGGCGATCCTCGCCTTCTTCCCGTTCATCGTCTGGGGAAGCGACGAGCTGCATCGGGCGTGGAAGCGACGGGGCGCCGCTTCCCCATGACACCCGTGGCCTGTCCGTAGTTTCTCCGCGAAACCTGCGGTCCTGCGCCGATGATCGGGGCACTCTGACGCGGTTGTCTTTCTTCACCCTCAGAAACGACCGTCCCGAGGAGCTGCGAATGGCCACGATCGAGAAGCCCCGCACCTACGACGCGCCCTCGCAGACCAAGTGCCTGCTGGTCAGCTACGACCCGAAGCCCATGGGCTTCTTCTAGGCCGATGACCGAGAGGGTGACGGCCACGCCGGAGGCGCTGGAGATGATCCAGCGCCTCCGCAGGAAGCACGGGCCAATCGCGTTCTTCCAGTCGGGCGGCGGTTGCGACGGAAGCGCCGCCATATGCCTCACACGCGGCGAGCTCCTCGAGACCGACGAGGACCTGAAGCTCGGCGTGGTCGGGGCATCGCCCTTCTTCGTCGATCGCGAGCTCTACGAGCGCTGGGGCGAGCCGGAGTTCGTCATCGACGTCGCGCCCGGCGAGGCGGGCGGCTTCTCGCTGGAGGGCGGCGAGGGGGTGCACTTCATCACGCGCGCACCCCGGTCGGCAGAGTCGGGGCACCGTCGACCGGCGATCCGCTGACCTTCCGTGCAGCCGTTCTCACCCCGCTCGACGCTCGATCTCGGATTCGTGCTCGGTCCAGCGGTACGTTGCTAGGCCGGGGAGCCGACGCGGGTGAGATTCCCGGCAAACCAATGCCCGGCGAGCTCGGCGACGCGCTCAAGCGCTCCGGGCTCGTCGAAAAGATGGGTTGCCCCGGCGATGATCTCGAGCCTGTGCGGGCAACGCAGCTCTGCGGCCGCCATCTCGTTGAGCTGAGCGACGATGCGGTCAGCACCTCCGACGATCAGGAGCGTCGGAGCGACCACCTTGCCAAGCTCGACCGCGGCGAGATCCGGGCGACCGCCTCGCGAGACCACCGCCCTGATGCCGCCGTCGAGGTGGGCGGCGGCGCACAGGGCGGCGGCGGCACCGGTCGAGGCGCCGAAGTATCCGATGGGCAGCGCGTCGAGCTCGCCGTCGTGTTTGGCCCACCGGGTCGCGGCCACGAGGCGCTCGGCGAGCGTGGCGACGTCGAAGACGTTGACTCGGTGCATGGCCTCGGATTCCGTGAGGAGGTCGAGGAGCAGGGTCGCGAGCCCGATCGCGTTGAGCGCGCCAGCGACCTGGATGTTGCGCGGGCTCAGGCGGCTCGAGCCGCTTCCGTGGGCGAAGATGACGAGGCCGCGGGCCGCCGGTGGCATCGTGAGATCGCCAACGAGGCGAACGCCGTCGACGGGGATAGATACCTCGCGCCGCCGAAGCTGATTCCAGTCGAGCCCGCCCGTGGCGGGAGGAGGATCGGCATCTCCATCCTCCCTCGCGGGCTCAACTGCGACGGGATCGTCCGTTCGGGCCCCGCGCAGGCAGCGGCGCACCTCCTCGTCCGACGTCTGGCCGAACCGCTCGTAGAACGCGCCGACCGCGAAGAACTCCTCGGGCTCCTCCAGGCATACGAACTCGTCGACCTCGTCCGCGAGCCGACGCTCGGCGCCCGGAGGCGCGACGGGAACTGCTAGAACCACCTTCTTCGCGCCGCACTCCCGCGCGGCGCGGACCGCCGCGATTGCCGTACCCCCGGTCGCGATGCCGTCGTCGACCACGATGGCGGTGCGCCCGGCGAGCGAAATCACCGTTCGATCCTCCCGGTAGAGGTCGGCGCGACGTTCGAGGGCCTCGCGTTCGGAGGCGTCGATTCGGTCGAGGGTCTCGCGCGCGATGCCGAGCGCCTCGAGCGCTCGCGGGTCCACGAATCGCACGCCGCCCTCGGCGATCGCGCCGATCCCGTACTCGGGGTGAAACGGAGCCCCGAGCTTGCGGACGAGGATGACGTCGAGCGGGGCGTCGAGCGCCCGCGCGATCTCGGCGGCGACCGGAACGCCGCCGCGCGGGAGGCCGAGCACGACCGGGCGCTCGTCGCGCAGGTGCTCGAGCCGTCCGGCCAGCCGGCGCCCTGCGTCTTGACGATCACGGAAGCGAGTCTGGACGTTGTCAGCGAAGAGGACGGTCACGTGAGCGGACCGTAAGCGTGGGACGGGGACCCGCACATCGGTGCGAAGAGCCCATGGCTCTCCGCATGAACTACGGGTTCGCTCGGGGAGCGGCCGAGATCCGTACTTGTCCGCATCCGGAGTTCGGACCGGCCACGATGACCACGGAGCCCCCCGGGCGTACGGTCACGCGGAGGATGTTTCGCATGAGCCGCGACAACCGGTCGATCGAGGATCGCCCTGACACGCCGCCCACCGATATCCAGCCGAGTGCGTACCTGACCGACGGGCGACGCCTCTTCCGCGTCATCTCGGGCTTCGAATCGCCTCCGGCGGAGCCTGTCGCGATCCTCGAGGACTGCCGCACGCTCCAGGTGGCCGCTCGGTCGCCCGAAGATCTGGTGGACATGGGGATGTACGTCGTTCGCGGCCCGCGAGCGGGGTGCGTCTCGGCTCCCGTCGACGGAGGTCGGAGTTTGGGGCCGGCCGGCCGCGGATCCGGCCCATGAGCCGGCATCGCCGACGACGGGCGAAGCGCCGATGGCTACGCGCGGCGCGAGCGCGCCGGATGCGGATGTCGCTGTTGATCCTCGCGCTCGGCGCGTTCTTCTTCCTCTCGACGCGCCGGCGGATCCGCGGCTCGGCAACTGACCGGCCCGGTGAACCGCCCCATGGGCGGCGGCGAGGACTCAGGCGACTCCCGGTCCATCTCGCTGACCGAGCCACCCCTCTGAGGGCGCGCGGCCGGGGGGCACACGGAGGTCACTCGCCGAGGAGGGGCCGCGGTGCCTCAGCCCCGTGGCGTGACGAGCACCGGGCACGGTGCGCTTCGAATCAGCTCATCGGAGACCGATCCCAGAAGCACCCGCAACGCCGGCCCGTAGCCGCGCGAGCCGGCGACGAGCAGGTCGACACCGTCCTCGCAGGCAGCGGCCAGGGTCTGCGCGGGCGGCCCGTCGAGTCGCCGGCCTTCGGCCGGGATGTCCGGGCCGACGGACTCGACTCCGGCGGCAAGCACGGCGTCGGGCTCGGGAGGGCTTGCGGGCACGTAGCCCGGTGGGCCGAGCACGGGTTGACGCGGGCCGAGGACGGTCAGCAGGCGCAGCGTCGCGCCGGCCGCCCGCGCAACCGCCTTGGCATTGGCGAGGGCGATCTTGCTCTCGGGCCGGCCGTCATAGGCAACGGCGACCATCCTCAGTCCGCCTCCGGCTGCGTGCTCGCGGTAGCCCCGGGGGGCGACGGCAACCGGGCATGGGCACCCGTGGAGGAGGTTTCGCGCGACGCTGCCGAGGACCACCCGCCCCACCGCCCCGCGGTGGGGTGAGCCGACGACGATGGCATCGGTGTCGCCGGCCTCGGCCAGCTGGGTCAACACCCATGCGGGCGAGCCGCCGCCGAACACTCGCGTCTCCGAGATGCGATCGCCGAGGACCTCGCGGGCCTCGTCGAAGAGCGGGCTCGCGTCTTGCGCAGCCTCGTCCTCGAGCGCCACGTAGCCGACTGAGAAGGGCCCGTAGGGGAAGACGGCGATCACCCTCACGGTCCCATCCGCAAGCGAGCTCAGGGTTAGGGCTAGGGCGAGCGCGTCCCGTCCCCCGTCGCTGCCGTCGAATCCAACCGTCAGCCTCGCCAGGGGACGAGGCTCTTCGGGACGCCGGCTCTCCATGCCGATGTCACGATATGCCACCGTGGGCCCGCCAAGTAAGCCCCGGTCGCTGGTCGAGGCGATGCTCGAGCCGGGCCTCTATCCGGGCCGGCCGGCGGACGTGGAGCTTCGCGAGACGCACATCTCCTGGGTGTTCCTGGCGGGGCCGCGCGCCTACAAGGTCAAGAAGCCGCTCGTGCTGCCGTTCCTCGACTACGGGACGATGGAGCGGCGGCGGCAGATGTGCCACGAGGAGGTTCGCCTCAATCGCCGCCTCGCGCCGTCGATCTACCTCGGCGTGCTCGGCATCGCCGAACACGACGGGCGCCTGGCGTTGGTCGACGAGGACGATCCGGCGGTCGTCGAGTTCGCCGTTGAGATGCGACGGGTCGACGAGCGACACAGCCTCGCCGAGATCGTCGCCCGCGGCGAGCTCGACGAGGGGAGACTCGACGAGGTTGGGTCCCTGCTCGCCCGCTTCCACGCCCACGCTGACGTCGTCGCCCCTGACCAGCGAGTCGTCGGCACCCTCGCATCGACCTTGGAGGAGAACGCCGAAACGTTGCACGATGTGGGAGCCGGCGTCGTTGACATGAGGCGCGTCCATGCGGCCGAGCGATTCGCGACCGCCTTCCTTGCCCGTCATCGCGCCGAGCTCTCCGAACGAGCCCGGAGCAGTCTCGCCCGCGATTGCCACGGCGATCTGAGGGCCGAGCATGTGATCCTGCCGGAGAGCGATCCGATCTACATCTATGACTGCGTGGAGTTCAACCCGAACCTGCGGAGGATCGACGTATCCGCGGACCTCGCGTTCCTGGTGATGGATCTCGCTGCGCTCGACGCGGAGTCGGCAGCCGGTCGGTTGGTCGCCGCGTATCGCGGCGCGGGGGGCGACCCGGGCGACGATCGCCTGCTCGCGTTCTTTGCCGCGTACCGCGCCTGGGTCCGCGCCAAGGTCGCGTGCATCCGGGCCGCCGAGCTTCCCCCCGAGGCCGCCGAGCGCGAGCGCGCCTGCGCTGACGCCCAGAGCCTCCTCGCGCTCGGCCACCGGTTCGCTTGGCGGACGAGGCGCCCGGCGATCGTCGTCGTCTGCGGCGTCTCGGGATCGGGCAAGACGACGCTCGCGCGGGCCCTCGCCGACTTGAGCGGCTGGCCCTACGTCTCCTCGGACCTCACCCGCAAGCGCCTCGCCGGCGTCGCGCCCACCGACCGCGCGAGCCCGGAGACGTACTCCGCGGAATTCACAGCGCGGACGTACCAAGAGCTCGGGCGGGCGACGCGGGAGGCGATCGACCGCTCAGGCGCAGTGATCGTCGATGCCACGTTCCACCGGCGCAAGGAGCGGGCAGCTTTCCGCGCCGCGCTCGGCGATGCCCATCCGACGCCCACGTTCGCTTGCTGCGTCGCGCGCGTCGACGTGCTGCGGTCGAGGATCCTGGCGCGCGAGGGCGACCCGCGTCGGGTCAGCGACGCCGACGTGGGCGTGCTCGAGCGCCAGCTCTCCGAGCTCGAGCCTCTCGAGGGTGAGCGCCTCGAGCTCGATTCGGGCAGTTTCTCGCCCGAGGATCTGGTCGCCCGGGTGGAGGCCTTCCTGGATGGGCAGTAGTAAGCCTCAATCCGAAACCGTGCCCGTCCCCGATGGACGTCGATGCCGCCGCCGCCATGATGCGCTCGAGCCGATGACCGACCGGAGGCAACGATGAGCGGCAGCAACCCAGTCCTCAGGGCCCAGCCCGGGGACGAGCTCGTCGTCAAGGCCCACCATCTTGGCGAGGCCGAGCGGGAGGGCGAGATCATCGAGGTCCTCGGAGCGGACGGGGCCCCGCCCTACGAGGTGCGCTGGGACGAGGCGCGGTAACGCGCGTCTACCCGAGCTCGGACGTCTACGTCCGGCACCTCCACCGTTAGCCTCGCCTGGGCTGACGGCGGGCGCGCACTCTCGTTTCAGTAGTCCGCCGTAACCTCGATCCGCGCCGAACCGGATGCGGCGACCGGGCAGGGCGATCACGATGGTGGCGTGCCTGGAAGAAGCTGGCGAGTCGGCAGGTTGGCGGGCATTCCGATCGGAATCAACCCGCTGTGGTTTGCGATCGTCGCCCTAATCACCTGGTCGCTGGGCTCGACCTACTATCCGGACCGGGTCCCCGGCATAGCGCCAGGCGCCGCCTACGCGCTGGGGCTGGTCAGTGCGCTGCTCCTGTTCGCCAGCATCGTCCTGCACGAGCTCGGACACGCAGTCGTCGCTCGTCGCCGGGGCATCCGTGTGGAGGGAATCGACCTCTGGCTCCTCGGCGGAGTATCGAAGCTCAAGGATTCCCCTCACGGTCCGGACGACGAGCTGCGCTTCGCCGCCGCCGGGCCGGCGGTAACGGCGGTGATCGCCGCGTTCTTCGGCGCCCTCGAGCTCGCCCTCCCGTCGGGCACGCCTGAGGTGGTCAGGGCGCTGGTCACATACCAGCTCGTCGTCAACGTCGCGATCCTGGGCTTCAACCTGGTTCCAGCGTTCCCCCTCGACGGCGGGCGGATCCTGCGGGCGCTCATCTGGCGGCGGGTTGGCGACGAGGGGCGCGCGACGCGGGCGGCTGCGGCGGGCGGACGAGCCTTCGCCTACGTGCTGATCGCGCTGGGCGCGCTCGCGGCGTTCGCGGGCGCGATCGGCGGTCTCTGGCTGGCGCTGATCGGCGGCTTCCTCCTGCTCGCGGGGCGGGCCGAGGAGGCTCAGCAGGAGATGGAGGCCGCGTTCACCGGGCGGGAGGCGCGCGAGCTGATGGCGCTCCCGGCGATCACGGTTCCGGCATCGATATCGGTCGAGGAGGCCGCTCGGGCGTTCTTCGCCCGCTATCGCTTTCAGGCGTTCCCCGTCGTCGAGGGCGAGGACGTCGTCGGCCTCCTGACGATGGCGAGCGTCGAGGGCCTACCCCGCGCTCGGTGGGCGAGGACCACCGTGGGGACGCTCGCCGATCGCGACCGCGACCTGCTGATCGACGAGCACACCGACGTCGCCGCGCTTCTTCGGCGACCAGCGTTCGCTCGCACCGGTCGGGCGATCGTGTTGACCGCCGGCGGTGAAGTGGGCATCATCTCGGCGACCGAGGTGCGCCGGGCGCTCGCGGCTGCGCGTCTCGTCGACGATTCGGGCGATCCGGGCCCGTCCGGCCGGGTTGCCCACGGCTGACGTCTCGGAGGAGCCCATGTCTAGGGAACAGACAGAGACCGGCGAGAGGTCGATAAGGCACCGATCGGAGCCGGCGCCGCCGGAGGCGATTCCACGACGCTCGGGCGGAGGCCTTGTAACTCGCAACCTCGACCATCTCACGGCCCGTGACCTGATGACCCCAGGGGTCGTGACGATCGCCGACGATGCGTCGTTGGCGAGTGGCATCCGCGCCATGATTACCCACCACAAACACGCGATTCTGGTCGTCGCGGCGCGGAGCGGGGAGCCCCTCGGCTGGGCCACCGATCGCGGCCTGCTCGCCCACCTCGAGCGCGATGCTCCGCTGACCCCTATGGGCGACGCGGTTACGGAGGCTCCGGCGTCCGTGAGGCCCGGAGCAACTGCCCGGGAGGCCGCGAACGTGCTCTCCGAAGCTGGGACGACCCACCTCCTCGTGGCCTCCGCTAGCGACCGGGCTCCCGAGGGCGTCATCTCGGCTTTCGACCTCGTGCGGGTGGTCGGCACCTGAGTTCCGACCGGAGCCTCGCCGACGAGCTCGGCTCGACCCGGGCCGAGCGGCAGCTGATCAACGGCCTGCTGCGCGTCGGCGTGCGGGCCGATCAGATCCGGGACGCTGCCCGGCTCGGCCGAATCGAGGATGCGATCTTCGAGGGAGTCCTCGACCCGGAGCGGGAGCGCCGGAGGATCAGCGCCGCCGACATCGAGCGGGATGGCGGCCTGCCGGCCGTCGAGACTCAGGCGGTGCTGAGCGCGTTCGGCCTTCCTCCCCCCGCGCCCGAGGATCCCTACTTCACCGAGGAAGAGGCCGAGGTCTTCCGCGAGATCGCGCGCCTGGGGGACGTCTGGCCGCACGAGGTCCGAATGCAGGTCTCGCGCGTGTACGGCCAGGCATTGGGCCGCATCGCCCAGACCGAGGTTCACGTGTTCCTATCGCGGGTTCGTCCCTGGATTGAGCGGATCAGCCCGAACCCCCTCGAGGCGCTCGCGGCGGTCCGCCAGGCCTTCGAGGTGCTGCTCCCCCTCGCCGACCCGATGCTGCTCGGCGTGCATCGAAGGAAGGTCGAGCAGGAGCTGACGCAGGCGGCCGTGTGGGAGGTCGAGATCGAGGCCGAGGGCCTGGTGCCGGGAACGACGGAGGTCTCGCTCCTCTTCTGCGACCTGCGCCGGTTCACGTCGTACGTGAACCGGCACGGAGACCTGGCCGCGATAGAGGTCCTCGATCGGCTCGCCGACACGGTCGAGGCCTCCGTCGGTCACGGAGGGCGGCTCGTGAAGGCGCTCGGCGACGGCTATATGCTCGCCTACCCAAAGCCCGGCCCCGCCGTCGCCTGCGCGCTCGCGATCGCGGAGGCGATGCGGGGCGCGGGAGCCCCGGCGCTTCATGCCGGCCTGCATCACGGCCAGGCCGTCTTTCGCGACGGGGACTATTACGGGCGCGCCGTGAACCTTGCCTCGCGGCTGCTGAGCCTCGCCGACGCGGACGAGCTGCTCGCAACCGAGGACACCGCTCGCCTGTCACCCGAGTTCCCGTGGCGGGGCCGCGGAAGCCGCAAGCTGCGCGGGTTCGAGGACGACCTGGAGATCTTCTCCCTGGACCTGGGGGCTACGCCCCCTTGAAGATCGCGTAGACGACCCGCTCGGCGACGTCGATCACGACGTCGCCGATCTTCGTGCACTGGCGATAGAGCTCTCGCCGGGAAACCCGGCCGCGCATGCCCTTCACCTCGAGCAGCTCGCCCATCCCTCGGTAGTAGACGGTGTCGAGCTGCTGCACCAGCGCGATCGCCTCGTCGGCGCTCGCCGTCGCGGCGTCGGGGTCAGCCTCGAGGTTCGCGATTGCGGTGTCGAGCTTGCGGACGGCCGCAGCGAGGAGCTGCGCCATCTCGGCGATCCCCTCGTCGGGAGGCTCTGACAGCGCCTGGGACTCCTTCACGAGATCGCCGCTGTAGTCGAGGATCCAGTCGAGTCCGCGCGACAGCGCGAAGACGTCCTCGGGCTCGAGCGGCGTGATGAACGCCGAGCGCACGGCGCTCAGCAGGCTCCGCATCGCCTCGTCGCCGCGCCGCTGGGCGTCCTCGAGGGCCTCCCGCGCGCCGTCCGCGCCGGCCGCCCAGGAGACGAGGGCATCCAGTCCGTCGATCGTCACCGCCACCTGCCCGCGAAGCAGGCCGACGACGTCCGGGGTCTCGGGGAGGAACCAGTGCCCCCCCGCCCCGCTCACGAGAGCCCGTTCCACAGCTGGCGGACGATCACCCAGTGCACGTGGTGGAGACGGCGGTGCCCGACGCCGATTCCGACGATCGAGGAGGAGACGACCTGAGTGGTCGAGGTCGGAGCGCCGAGAAGCGACGCGCCGAGGATCACGCCGGCAGATGAGCCCTGGCTGATTGGCGTGCCTCCCTGAGCTCGTCGGCCCCGGCCTCCTTGCCGCTTCCGCGCGGGACGACGATCACCGGACAGGCGGCGTGAGCCACGACGGCCGAGGACACGCTGCCCAGGAGGACCCGCCTCAGCGGGCCGTAGCCGCGAGAGCCGACGACGAGCAGGCGGGCCTCGTCGGTTTGTCGGAGCAGCACCTCGGCCGGCTCACCCTCGATGAGCGCCGTCTCGACATCCATCTCCGCCGGGCATTCGGCCTCGGCGCGGTCGAGCTGCTTGCGAAGCCAGCTCCGCGCCTCGGGCAGGTAGGGGCCGCGGCCAAGCCTCGACTCCGGCGTGTAGCATGCCGCAGAGGAGGCGCAGCGTCGCGCCGAGCGCCACCGCCATCCGCCTTCCGGCCTCGAGCGCCATGTCCGACTCCTCGGTCCCGTTGTAGCCGACGACGACCGGGCCCGCCGAACCGGAGCCCTCGCGCTTGGCGTACCCGCGCGGCGCCACGGCGACGGCGCACGGAGCGCCGTTCAGCAGCCGGTCGGCGACCGTGCCGGCCAGAACGCGCCCGATCGGCCCGCGGTGCGTCGACCCGACGACGATGAGGTCCGCCCCCGTCTCGTGGGCGAGGCGGTTGAGCTGTCGCGCCGCCGTCCCGGCGGCGACAACTGGCTCGAAGGGCCGCCCGCCGAGGACGCGCTCGGCACGATGCGAGAGCTCGTCGGTGCGGGCTCGCACCTCGGTTGCGTACACGCTGGGACGACCGGCGAGAAGCCCCGGATCGAAGACCTCGGCGAGAATCAGCGTCGCGTCCGGCTCGGCCATGTCGCGGGCCAAGGCCAGGGCGTCATTCGCCTCGGCGCCGCCGTCGAAGCCCACTGCGACCTTCGTGAAGTCCACGGACGCTACGGTCGCATTTCGTCGGCGCCCCCGCAATCGGGGAACGCCTCGTCAGGGCGTCCGTAGTTTGCCGCTAAGGCCTAGGACGCGGCGGCCTCGCCCGAGCGGGTGACGACCCATTCGACGAAGCGCAGATAGCGCAGGAGCCCGGCGGTGCCCAGGAACTGCGAGCGGATGCGCTCGTGCGCGGCCTCTCCGAGCTCGCGCTCCCGCTCGGGCGAGTCCAGCAGGCCCGTGACGGCGCTCGCGAACCCGTCGAGGTCGCGAGGGTCGACGAGCAGCCCGCTCTCGCCGTCGACCACCTGATCCTGGATGCCGCCGACGCGGCTCGCCACGACGGGGCGGTGCTTCCACATCGCCTCGGCGACGGTCAGCCCGAAGCCCTCCGCGAGGCTCTTCTGGACGACGATCTCGCTGTGGCGCTGCAGCGCGTTGACGATCGCCGCGTTCTCCTCGAGGTCCCCCATCGGCAGCGATGCGAGGTGGACCCGTCGCCGCTGCTCCGGGTCCAGCGCCTCACGCCGAGCCCTGACATCGGCCAAAACGTTCGCGCTCTCGGGGTCGTCGGCAACCGAGCCGGACGCTGGGCCCGCGAGCACGAGGTGAGCGTCGTGGCCAGGCAGGACCGGAGCGAGGGACGCCACCACGCCGCGCGGGTCCTTCAGGGCGTCCCATCGTGAGACCTGGCACACGATGCGGTCGCCGCGCTCGAGCGGCTCATCCTGAACCACGTCCGCGAAATGGGTCACGCGTGCCGGGCTTCCGTCCGCGCGACTGAACGTCGGGTCGAGGAGCGGCCCTCCATCGAGCACCCTGGCCTGGTGGAGGATCGCGACGCATCTCTCCGGCTCGAGCTCCTGGTTCTTGGGGGAGAAGGCGTCGATGACGGGCGCCGAGATGAAGATTCGATCGGGATCGAGCCCGTCCCACGCGAATTCGCGGCGCGAGAAGATGTAGCCGTCGGCGGGCTCGACGTAGGGGCGAAGGAAGTCCCAGGCGGCCCGGACGACGTCGTTCGGCCGATCAACCCCGACGTGGCAGCGCCACAGCACTCCCCGGCACCGCTCCCTCAAGGCCTCCACCAGGCCGGCCGTCTGCGGGTCGTGGCAGACGACGACGTCGTCTGGACGGATCAGCGCGCCGATCTCGGCGGCGTTTCGCTCGAGCGTCCGCTCGTAGACCGCGCGGGCATCCGCGTCGAGCGGGCCGCCGTCGCCCTCGCTGCCGTGGAGGCGGTTGTGGAGGCGCTTTGTGATCGCGAAGAACTCGGGTCGGCCCGTGACCACGAGCCAGCGGACGTTCGCCCCCGCCCCGGCCGCGTAGGAGAGGAGCGAGCGCAGGAGCTCGACCACGCCGCCGCCGCGGTCGGTCGAGTTGATGTGCCAGATCGTTCGGCCCTCGAGCAGCACCCGTGCGTGGCGCACTGCGGCCTCGATCTCGGGCCATTCGTCGCCCAGCGCGGGGCGAAAGCGTTCGATCGGGAGAGGCTGCACCGGAACCTCGAGGGCGGCTGGCCATCGCGGGTCAAGCATATGGGCGGTCGAGGATGGCCGTTTCGGCGGGATACTGGATGCTTCCCGGGATCACGAGACGGAAGGAGTCGGCATGAGCGAGGAGCGGCGCACGACGATCGAGGAGGCGAGGCGCGTCGGTGACGAGATCGGCGTCGACTGGGACCGCTTCGACCTCGAGCAGTTCCGCGCCGGGATGGACGTCGAGCTCGAGCACGGAAGCCACGACCCTCAGACCGACGTCACCGGCGACGATCCGATCACGACGGGCAAGATCGCCCTCGCCCACATGAAGGAGTTTCCTGACTACTACGAGCGCCTCGAGCGGATGGAGAAGGAGGCCGAGCGGGACTGGGCGGGCCGCGGCTAGCCGGCGATGGCCGAGTACCCGGCGCAGAGAGAGGCAGACGCCCCGCTCCGCGACGGGTCGACGATCCGCGTCCGCCCGGTTCGCTCGACGGATCGTGAAGAGGTCCTCGACTTCTACGAGCGGCTGAGCCCCGAGTCGCGGGTCTTCCGCTTCATGTCAGGCGGCGTCGACCTGGGCCGAGTCGCGGATTTCGCGGTCGACGTGGACTACCGCGATCGCTACGGCCTCATCGCGACGCGAGGATCGGATGACCGGATCGTCGGTCACGGCTCGTACGTGCGAGCGGGCGGGCCGCGCGCCGAGGTGGCGTTCGCGATCGCCGACGAGCTGCGGGGGCGCGGCGTCGCGACGGTGCTGCTCGCGCACCTCGCGGAGGTCGCCGACGAAAACGGGATCGCGACCTTCGAGGCCGAGGTGATGCCCACCAACCACCGGATGGTCGACGTATTCCGAGAGAGCGGCTTCCCGGTGGAGACCTCGTCGGCCCCGGGATCGATCCATCTCGAGTTTCCGACCTCGTTCTCGGCCGATGCCCGCGAGCGCTTCTACGGCCGAGATCGCGTCGCCGCCGCCGCTGCGGTCCGCGCGTTCATGGAGCCGCGGTCCGTGGCCGTGATCGGGGCCTCTCGCCACCGTGGCACGGTCGGCGGCGAGATCTTCCACAACCTGGTGGGCGGCGGATTCAATGGCGTCGTCTATCCCGTGAATCCCGCCGCCGAGGTTGTCCAATCGGTGCGGGCGTATCCGTCGCTCGCGCGACGTCCCCGCGGCGGTCGATCTCGCGGTCATCGCGGTTCCCAGCCAAGCGGTCGGCGGGGCGGCACGCGAGTGCGCCGATGCCGGGGTGGCCGCTCTGGTGGTGATCTCGGCCGGTTTCGGCGAGACCGGCGAGGCGGGCATGGAGCGTCAGCGCGAGCTGGTGGAGATTTGCCGTGGCGCCGGGATGCGACTCGTGGGGCCGAACTGCCTGGGGGTCTTGAACACGAACCCGGACGTCGCCCTCAACGCCACGTTCGCGCCCGGGGCCACGCCGCCGGGCAACGTCGGTTTCGTAACCCAGAGCGGCGCCCTGGGACTTGCCATGATCGGCCTCGCGGCCGATCGGAACCTCGGGCTCTCGTCGTTCGCGTCGATCGGCAACCGCGCGGACGTCACCGCAAACGACCTGCTCGAGTACTGGGAGGAGGACGCGGCGACCGACGTCGCGCTCCTCTACATCGAATCGTTCAGCGACCCGCGGCGGTTCGCGCGCGTCGCGCGGCGGGTCGGCAGCCGCAAGCCGATCGTCGTCGTCAAGAGCGGCCGCTCGCAGGCCGGGGCCCGGGCGACCTCCTCTCATACCGGGGCCCTGCTCGCAGCCTCCGACGTCACCGTGGACGCGCTCTTCAGGCAGGCGGGCGTGATCCGCTCCGAAAGCATGGCCGACATGCTCGACGTGGCGTCGCTCCTCGCGAATCAGCCGCTGCCGGCGGGACCCCGCGTCGGGATCCTCACCAACGCAGGCGGGCCCGGGATCATGTGCGCCGATGCCTGCGAGGCGGCCGGCCTCGAGGTCCCTGCCCTGCCCGACGAAGTGCAGGCGGCGCTGCGCGAGTTCCTCGTCCCCGAGGCCTCGGTGTCGAATCCTGTCGACATGATCGCCACCGCGACCGCGGGGGATTACCGGCGGGCGATCGCCGCGCTGGGTCGTTGCGAATCGCTCGACGCGATGATCGTGATCTTCGTCCGGCCTCTGCTGACCAGGGCGGAGGATGTCGCCAGGGAGGTCCACGCAGCGCTCGGCGAGCTCTCGCGCGACATCGCCGTGCAGGCGGTATTCATGTCGGCCCAGGACCACGCGGCGATGGTCGCCGCTGGTGACGTGCCCTCCTATCTCTACCCGGAGGACGCCGCCCGGGCCCTGTCACGGGCGCAGCGCTACGCGAGCTGGAGGCAGGAGGCCGTTGAGGCCCCCGAGCCGCTCGACGACGCGCGACACGACGAAGCCACCGCGCTCATCGCGAAGGCCCTCGACTCCGGGCCGGGCTGGCTCGGCTTCGAGCGCCTGATCGGGCTTCTCGATTGCTACGGGATCCCCGTCGCGGAGTGGCGACTTGCCGGCGATCCGGTGGCGGCAGGAGAGGCGGCGGCCGAGCTCGGCGGCCCGGTCGCGCTCAAGGCGCTCGGCGCGCAGATCGTCCACAAGACCGACCTGGGCGCGATCGAGACCGGCCTCGACGGAGCGCGCGACGTCGCCGGCGCCGCCTCGCTCATGGATTCCGCCCTTGCGCGAGCCGGGTTCGCGCGGGAACGCTTTCTTGTCCAGCGGATGGTTGAGGGCGGTGCGGAGATGATCGTGGGAGTGGTCGGCGACGAGATGTTCGGCCCGGTCGTGGCGTGCGGGGCCGGCGGCGTCCAGGCGGAGATCCTCAAGGACGTCAGCGTGCGCATGGCGCCGCTGACCCGCCGCGAAGCGGGCGAGATGGTCCGCTCGCTTGCGACCTATCCGCTCCTCACGGGCTACCGGGGCTCATCGCCGGTCGACATCGACGCGCTCGTGAACGTCGTGCTCCGCGTTGGCGCAATGGTCGAGGCGCACCACGAGATCGCCGAGCTCGACCTCAACCCGGTGGTCGTCGCCCCCGACGGCTGCCTCGTCGTCGACGCGCGGGTGCGAGTCGAGGAGGCGATCCCGCAGCGACCCTGGCCGAGCGCGTACGCCGGCGCCGGCGGCTGACGCCGGCGCCGTTCAGTCGTCCTCGATGTGGACGCCGCCACCACCGCCGCTCGTCCGAGTGACGATCGGCTGCGCCGGTGCGTGCCTCACGGTCTTCGCCGCGACCGGTTGTGCCGTGGCCGTCGCGCCGCTCGTGCGGGTGACGATCGGAGCATGACCGTGCGCGGTTGCCACCTGGGCGGCCGGTGCCGGTGTGGTCATCCCTGGATTCGAGTTCAGCGCGACCCCACCGAGGCCTGCCAGCGCCACCGTGGTCGCGACAGCGAGTGCTTTGTTCTTGCTCATCAACATGGTCATTTCCTTTCGTCCCCAATCTAGGCGCCGGCCCGGAACGCCTCTCCAAGGCGAAGGCAAGGTGAAGGCAAGGCGCGCCGAGGGCGCCGGCGCGCCCGTGCTCAGCTCGGCGCGGGCTCCGTGGCGGAAACGGCCGAAGCCGGCCGCGGGCGCTTGCGGGGCCGGTAGCGGAGAACGAGGAGCACCGCGATCGGCACAGCGCTGCCGAGCACGAGCACGCGCATCCAGAGTGCGGTGCCGTCCGTGCCGGAGCCGAGCGCGTGGACGACGACGAGGCCGTACGCGATGACCGTGGCGCGGTGAAACGACCGCCAGCGCCTGGCGCCGATTCGCCGGCGCGCGTAGTACGTGAAGCCGAGGAGTGCGGCCAGGTAGCCCCCGACGATCCCGCAGGCCACGAAGACGGGCCGGTAGCTGATCCAGAGCGGAACCGCGATTCCCGCGATGCCGGGCCGCAGCCAGCCGTCGCCGAGGAGGAGCACGCCGTGGGTCCCGATCGCGATCAGGCCCGCGAGCGCGATGTGCTCGTGGACGGTCATGAGCGTGCGCTTCATCCCCGGCTTGCGGAGCACGTTCGAGGCCATGAGCAGCCCCAGCGTCGCCGCCGACGCCAGCATGATGAAGGCGACGATTCCCGCGGATCGCGCGGCGAGCCACCAGAAATAGTGGCCGGGATCCGGTTCAGTCACCGTGCTCCCCTCCGCCCTCGGGCTCCTCGCCCGCGGGCGCGGTGGGTGCGGTCTGCGTCTGGGCTCCGCTCGGAAGCGCGCCGCGGGGGATCGGCGTGGGCCCGCTGAACAATGCGTAGCCGGCGAGGACGGCCAGCGCTGCCAGCACGGCGATCGCAGCGATGATCGTCACCGTCGGCGGCCGTGCCGTCGGCCGCTTGGCCCTTGCGACGGCCGCGCTCATGGGATGTGGGGGGAGGTCCGGGTCACGATCTTCGCGCCCGTGGGGGCGGCCTTCCCTCCGGCCGTCGTCGCGGGCTGCGCGGCGGGAGCGACCACGGGCCCGGGGCCGAGGGCCGGGTCGCGTCCGTTGCGAACCTGGATCGCCAGCAGCGTCAGGGCGATGAGGAAGATGCCGAGCGCCACGGTGACGACGGCGAGCGGGCTCGGCTTCGGAGGCGGCGGCGCCGGGCGCCGAGGCACGGGCGTCGGCTCAGCCACCGCCGCACACCCTGTATCCGTAGCCATTGGCGAAGCCCTCGAGCGAGCGCGTCAGCGCGTCGAGCTTGGTCTGAAGGGGCCGGAGCTGCGCGACGTCACCGTGGGCGAGCGCCGGCGCGATCTGACGACGGATCGCGAGCTGGGTCTTGAGCGGGGTGAAGACGTTGGCCCGCAGCAGCGCTCTGTCACCCGGGGGCGGCGGGATCGCCTCCAGGGCGCGGAGCTGCTGCTCGCCGAGCTTGATCCC
Source organism: uncultured Actinomycetes bacterium (assembly GCA_963823245.1). GTDB lineage: Bacteria > Actinomycetota > Thermoleophilia > Solirubrobacterales > 70-9 > JAWVFM01. The sequence continues at coordinate 134,939 of CAWGKQ010000004.1, forward strand.
CTCGTCGTAGGAGGTCACGGCCTCGGCGGCGTCGGCCGCCTCGCCCGCGTGCTTTCGCGCTTCGTTTCGCTTCGGGTCGAAATGGGCGCAGAGGCGATCGGCGCGCGCGATGTAGGCGCGGCGGGCCGGATCGGTGACCTTCGCGCTCACCGCCGGGCCATGGGGAAGCTTGATCTGCGGGCTGACGGGCGCCGCGGCCCCCGCCGTCGTGGACAGGTCGTCCCCGCGCCGGGTGTCGCCGCCGCAGCCCGAGAGCGCGATCAGGCCGGTCATCACAGCGGCCGTCGCCCAGATCGTTCGGGTTCGCGACGCCCTCATCCGGCCCTACGGGTAGACCTGCTCGCCCGTGTCGGCGTCGATGACGCTGATAGCGACCGACGGGCAGGTCTCCGCCGCGGCCATGATCAGGTCGGGCGGTCCCTCACCGATCACGTGCGCCGTGTCGTTCAGGGCGAACACCTGCGGCGCCAGCTCGACGCAGTCGCCGTGGGCGGCGCATGCGTTCTCGTCAACCTGCGGCACGTACCTCATCGCGGTTCACCTCCGTCGTCGTGATTGCCTCCTCGATCAGGCGGCGCAGCCTCGGGAGGTCGCGCGGCCTGCCGACCGTCATCGCGGCGACCGGGACGCCGGCTCGCCGCATGAGGACGCTGAAGTCGCGCTCGGCCTTCTCGCCGTCGATCTCGACCTCGTCCGCGCGGGTCGCGTCGCCCACCGTCTGGATGCGGAGTCCGTGCTGGTCCGTCCAGAACGACGGCAGCGCGAACTTCATCGGCTCGTCACCGATGATCGTCCTGGCGACCTGGGCGCCCTGGCGGGCGGCGGCCTCCCAGTGCTCGGTGCGGTGGTACTCGCCCGTCGCGGGGTCCAGTGGCCGCGCCGCGTCGCCGGCGGCGTAGACGTTGCTCGCGGTGGTGCGGCCGAGCTCGTCGACCCGGACGCCGTCCGGGTCGAGCCCGCTCCCGTCGAGCCAGAGCGTGTCCGGCTCGATTCCGATGCCGACGAGCATGGCGGCGCAATCGATACGGCGCCCGTCCGCGACCTCCACGTACTCGAGACGGCCCGCCTCCGTCCCGAAGTGCGAGATGTGCGTCTCGGTGAGGACCTCGACGCCCTCGGCTCGATGAAGCTCCGCGAACCATGCTCCGAGCTCGGGACCGAGAACCCTCATCAGGGGCTGCGGGGCCGCCTCGACGACCGTCACGTCCACCCCGAGCTTGCGCGCCGTGGCTGCCGCCTCGAGTCCGATGAACCCACCGCCCACGACGACGAGCCTGCTTCCGGCATCGAGATCGGCGCGCAGCGCGAGCGAGTCAGCGACGGTCCGCAGCGTGTGGGCGTTCTCGATCATGTCGAGGCCGGGCAGCGTCCTGGGCCGGCTGCCCGTGGCGATCACGAGGCTCTCGTAGGGAAGCCGGTACCCGGACTCGAGCGCCACCTCCGCAGCCGGCAGGTCGACCGCGCCCGCGCGCTCGCCGAGAAGGAGGTCGATCTCGTTGGCGGCGTACCAATCCGCGTCCCGGAAGCCGAGCGTCACCGCGTCGCGCTCGCCCGCGAGCACGGCCTTCGAGAGAGGGGGGCGGTCATACGGCGCCAGCGGCTCCTCGCAGATGACGCGAATCGTGCTGTCGTAGCCGCGAGAGCGAAGCGTCTCGCAGCAACGCTGGGCGGCGAGGCCTCCACCGGCGATGAGGACGCCGTCGGTCACTGCGTGATTGCGGGCTCTGCGGGCGTCATGGAACTCCCCCAAGACTCCGCCGAGGGCAGCGCCGGCGCATCGGGGCGCGACCACCGCCCGGCTAGGTACTTGCCCGCAGTTAGAGCGCGGCGCGGAGCGTGCCGAAGCGCAGGGCCTCGCCGCCCTCGCCGAACGCGATGCCGCCGTGCTCGGAGAGGAAGCCAGCGGCGCCCTCCGGGCCGCTCAGTAGCGCCGCCTTGGCAAGCGCCTCCGCGGCGACCGCGGTCGGCGCAAGGGCGGTCACGCCGACGAGGCCGGTCCAGGCCGGCTGCCCCGTCGCGGGGTCGAGGAGGTGGTGGGCGTACCCGCCAGCGGGCCGGCTCCAGACGTTGACGTCGAGTCCCGACGTCGCAACGCCCCCCTCCCGGACCACGAGTGTCTCCGCGACGGCGCCGCCGAGCGGGTGGTGGACCTCGATCTCGAACCGAGACCCCGACCCGCCGAAGCGGACGTCGCCGCCGCAGTCGACGACGAACCGCTCGCACTCGGACAATCGCGAAGCGGCCAGGTCGGCCGCGAGGCCCTTGCCGGTACCTCCCGTGTCGAAGAGGAACCCCGGCGGGCGACGAACCTCGCCCGCGTCGTCGTCGACCTCGAACGCTCGCCATGAGGCGGGCTCGCGGGCCCCAGCCGGTTGGCGCGGGGGCGCGTCCGCGAGAGCCTCCGCGAGCGGAACGCGCTCGAGCTCGTCGCGCGTGGAGGTGTATCCGGCGTCCTCGATTTCCTCGAGAAGGGTCGGGTCGACGAGGCCTCCCGAGCGCTCGGCCGCCCAGAGGCCGGCCCGGATCGCGGTCCGCAGCAGGCCCGACGCGGGGACCGCGCTCCCGGGATCGCGGTTCAGCCGGCACAGCTCGCTGTCGAGGCGAAAACGCGACAGCCTGCGGTCGAAGTCGTGGATCAGGGCCTCCACCTCCACCGCCGCGATGCCGGGGGCCCCGGCGCCGGAGCCTTCGACGACCACCCGGATCTCGGTGCCCATCGCCCGGAACGCTCGCTCAGCGCGCTCCACGCGGTGATGCTCGCACACACCCGCGCCCGGCGATCCGGCGCGCGACGCGTTATAGGCTGGGCCCGAGATGGAGGCAGGTGCGCCGGCACCGATACTGATCGCCTACGACGGCTCCGAGCTCGCGCGCGCGGCGGTCGCGAGGGCGGCCGAGCTTCTCGCCTCGCCGCGGGTCATCGTGCTCACCGTCTGGCAGGTCCTCGACGTGAACGCGTTCTTCTCCGCCGGAAGGATCCCGCTCAACGAGGAGGTGGTCGAGGCCGTCGAACGGGACGCGGTCGCCACGGCCGAGGAGGGTGCCGGGCTCGCGCGGGAGGCCGGCCTCGAGGCGGAGGCCGTTGCGATCCGAGGGGTGCCGGTCTGGCGGGCGATCGTCGACTTCGCCGACGAGCGCGAGGCCGACGTGACCGTCCTCGGCTCGCATGGGCGCAGCGGCCTATCGCAGGCGATGCTCGGGAGCGTCGCAGCCGCCGTGGCGCAGCACTCGGCGCGGGCCGTACTGATCGTTCACGGGACCTGAGTGGCGGGCGCCGCGCCGGCGATCCGGATCGACGGCCTGGGCGTCGTGCGCGGCGGCGCCCCGGTCCTCGAGAACCTCTCCGCGGATCTCCCGCCCGGCAGGGTGACCGGGCTTCTCGGTCCGAGCGGCTGCGGCAAGACCACCCTGATCCGTTCGATCGTCGGGGTCCAGGTCGTGGAATCCGGAACGGTCGAGGTGCTCGGCGCGCCTGCGGGCTCGCCGAGCCTGCGGCGCCGAGTCGCGTACATGACACAGTCCCCTTCGGTGTACGGCGACCTCACGGTCGCCGAGAACGTTCGATACTTCGCGCGGGTGCTCGACGTCGGGCGGGCGAGGGTCGCCGAAACGCTCGAGCTCGTGTCGCTCTCGGAGTTCGCGGGCCGGCAGGTGATCAACCTCTCGGGCGGTCAGCGCGCGCGTGTGTCGCTCGCCGTCGCGCTCCTGGCCGAGCCCGAGGTCCTGATCCTCGACGAGCCGACGGTTGGTCTCGATCCCGTGCTCCGCCGCGAGCTCTGGGACACGTTCGCCGGGCTCGCGCGCGGCGGTGCGAGCCTCCTCGTATCGAGCCACGTGATGGACGAGGCCGATCGATGCGACGAGCTGCTCCTGATCCGCGACGGCGGCATCCTCGCCCAGGACACGCCGGACGCCCTGCGACGGCGGACCGGCCGCGACCGGTTCGAGGACGCCTTCCTGGCCCTCATCGAGGAGCGCGCCGCCTGAGCCCCCGCGTCACGTTCGCCACGGCGGCGCGGGTCCTGACCCAGCTGCGGCGGGATCCTCGGACCATCGCGCTGCTGCTGGTGGTGCCGCCCCTGCTCCTATTGATCCTGAAGGGGGCGTTCGAGGGCTCGCCGTCGACGTTCCAGGGGATCGCGCCGCCGCTCATCGGCCTCTTCCCGCTGATCACGATGTTCCTGGTCACCTCGATCACGATGCTTCGCGAGCGCACCGGCGGCACGCTCGAGAGGCTCATGACGATGCCGCTCGCGAAGCTCGACCTCCTCCTCGGCTACGGTGTCGCCTTCGCGGCGGTGGCCGCCGTCCAGGCCGGAATCACGTCGATTGTGGCGTTCGGGCCGCTCGGGGTCGACGTGGCGGGCTCGGTCGCCGGGGTCGTGGCCCTGGCAATCGCCAACGCGGTGCTGGGCATGTCGCTCGGCCTCTTCGTGAGCGCCTTCGCCCGGACCGAGTTCCAGGCGGTCCAGTTCATGCCGGCGTTCATCTTCCCGCAGCTCCTGCTGTGCGGGCTGTTCGTCGACCGCGACGAGATGGCGGGCGTTCTCCAGGCGATCTCGGCCGTCATGCCGATGACCTATGCGTTCGACGCCCTCGATCGCGTCGCCGGGGCGGGCTCGTTCGGCTCGAGGGGGTGGGTCGACGTCGCGGTGGTCCTCGGCGCGACGGTCCTGGCGCTGGTCCTCGGTGCGGCTACGCTCCAGCGGCGGACACCGTGACCCCCCTCGCCGACGACCTGCTCCCCGTCTATGACGTCTCGGACGAGGTGGCGACGGTCGTCGCGGCGGACCCGCCGGCGGTGTGGGGGGCCCTGCTCGAAGCCGATCTACTCGCCGTCGGCGGTCGCGCGCCGCTGGCCGCCGTCCTCGGCGCGCTTCGAATGCTGCCCGACATCGTCTCGCACGTCCTCCACGGCGAGCGCCCGCCCGGCGCCCCCGACTCGATGCGGTTGCAGGAGATGGCCGAGCTGCCGGTTGCCGAAGGCGGCTGGGTCCTGCTTGCCGAACGGCCCGGGGAGGAGATCGTCCTGGGCCTCGTGGGGAAGTTCTGGCGCCCGGTGATCGAGTTCGCCGACGTCGCTCGCGATGACTTCGCCGCCTTCGCCGAGCCCGGCTTCGCGAAGACCATCTACGACCTTCGCGTCCGACCACTGGGCGAAGGGCGGACGCTCCTCTCAGGGCTGATGCGGACGGCGACCACCGACGAGCGCTCGCGGCGATGGTTCCGGCGCTATTGGACGTTCGGTGTCGGCTCGGGTGCGCACGTGCTCGTCTCCGGGCTCCTGCAGGTGGTGCGAGAGGACGCGGAGAACGCCGCTCGGGCGTCCTAGTCGACTCGATCTTCGCGACGGCTGAGGCCGGCCGCGCTGCGCGCGAACTCCGCCGGCTGGCGAAGCGCTCCGATCGTCGCCTCGAACAGCTCGGCCTGCCGCTCGATGAGTGCGGCGGTCTCGTCGAGCGCGCGCCCCGCAGCCTGGAGGGCCTCCGCCTGGCCGCGCATCGCCGCCCCGCTCTGCTCGAGGAGGTCGAACATGGCGTCGAACGGGGCTGCCAACTGACCGGCGAGCTCGCGCCGCAGCTCGCCCTCGCCCTCGACTATGCCCCGCAGCAGCTCGAGCTGTTGCTTCATCGACTCCACGATCTGCTTCGGCACGTCCGATCGGCCGGCGAGCGACGCGGCGCTCGACACGACCGACTCCATGAGGCGCTGCCACTCGTCGAGCAGCTCGCGCGGGCCGAGGTCAGCCATCGCGAGGGAGCGTACAGCGCGGTCCGTAGCCTCCCCGGATCGCGTGCCGTAGGCCGCCCGGATGACCGCGGGGCCGCCCGGTGGCAGGCTGGCGGTCATGCCGACGGTCGATTGCCCGCACTGCGGCGCCCGCAATTTCAGCCTCCGGCGCTTGAGCGCCCTGAGCCGCTGCAGCGCCTGCGGAAGGCCGCTGCCTGACGTGGGCCCGCGCTTCCCCCGGGCGAGCCTTGAGCCGCCTCCGGTGGGAGGACGGCGCGACCCTGGGGCCACGGGACAGTCATAACCCCACCCCCACGCAATAGGCTGGCTCGTGGTGCGCGAAATGGAGGAGGTTTGTCGATGAGCGGGCTCGACTACGTGCGTTTCTTCGAGGAGGTCGGCATCGACGACGTCCCGATCGTCGGCGGCAAGAACGCCTCGCTCGGCGAGATGTACCAGGAGCTCGGGGCGCAGGGCGTGAAGATCCCGAACGGGTTCGCCACGACCGCCGAGGGCTACCGCTTCATGCTCAAGGAGTCGGGCGCCTGGGAGAAGCTCCACGACGCCCTGGACGACCTGGATTCCGACGACGTCTCCGATCTGGCCCGGCGCGGCAAGAGGGCCCGCGAGATCGTCTACGGCGCAGGCCTGCCCGACGAGCTCGCCGGCGAGATCCTGACCGGCTACCGCCGCCTCCGGGAGGAGTACGGCGATTCGCTCAGCCTGGCGGTGCGAAGCTCTGCCACTGCCGAGGACCTGCCAACCGCCAGCTTCGCCGGGCAACAGGACACCTACCTGAACATCCACGGCGACGAGAGCCTCCTCGAGTCCTGCCGCCGCTGCTTCGCCAGCCTGTTCACCGACCGCGCCATCCACTACCGCGTGGACCAGGGCTTCGACCATTTCAAGGTTGCGCTCTCGATCGGCGTGATGAAGATGGTCCGCTCCGACCTCGCCGCCTCGGGCGTGTTCTTCTCCCTCGACACCGAGTCGGGCTTTCGCGACGTCGTCTTCATCACCGGCGCCTATGGCCTCGGCGAGAATGTCGTCCAGGGCGCCGTCGAGCCGGACGAGTTCTACGTCCACAAGCCCACCTACGAGGCGGGCCATCGCGCCGTCCTGCGCCGCCTGCTCGGCGACAAGGCGATCAAGATGGTCTACGTCGAGGGCGAGACCAAGAACACGACGCGCAACGTCCCGACGCCTAAGGCCGACCGCGAGCAGCACTGCATCACGGACGAGGACGTTCTCGAGATCGCCGACTACGCGATCAAGATCGAGCACCACTACGGCCGCCCCATGGACATGGAGTGGGCGAAGGACGGCCTCGACGGCCAGATCTACCTCGTCCAGGCACGTCCCGAGACCGTGGCCTCGCAGCGCGAGGCGACCTCCCTGGAGACATACGCCCTCGAGGGCGACGGGGAAGTCATCGTCGAGGGCCGCTCGGTCGGCGAGAAGATCGCCACGGGCCGGGCGCACGTCCTCGAGAACGTCAAGCAGCTCTCCGAGTTCAAGCCCGGCGAGGTGCTCATCTCGGACATCACCACTCCGGACTGGGAGCCGGTGATGAAGACGGCCGCGGCCATCGTCACGAACCGGGGAGGTCGCACCTGCCATGCGGCGATCATCGCCCGCGAGCTCGGCGTGCCGGCGGTGGTTGGCACCGGCGACGCCACAACCTCGGTCCCGAACGGGGAGACGGTGACGGTCTCCTGCGCCGAGGGCGATACGGGGCGCATCTATTCCGGCGAGGTGAAGTGGAGCGTCGAACGCACCGAGGTCGGCGAGATCCCGCGTCCGGCAACGGAGGTGATGCTGAACCTGGGCAACCCCGACCTCGCCTTCAAGACATCGTTCCTGCCGAACGACGGCGTCGGCCTCGCCCGGATGGAGTTCATCATCAGCGAGTACATCAAGGCCCATCCGCTCGCCCTGCTGCACCCCGACAAGGTCACGGACAACGGCGACCGCCAGACGATCGCCCACCTGTTGCGCGCCTATCCCGACGGAGAGGCGTTCTTCGTCGAGCGCCTGTCAGAGGGGATCGGCACGATTGCGGCCGCGTTCTGGCCGAAGCCGGTCGTGGTGAGGATGTCGGACTTCAAGACGAACGAGTACGCGAGCCTCGTCGGCGGCGCGGCGTTCGAGCCGGAGGAGGCAAACCCGATGATCGGCTTCCGCGGGGCCGCTCGGTACGCACACCCGGCGTACGAGGAGGGCTTCGCGCTCGAGTGCCGGGCGATGAAGCGCGTGCGGGAGGAGATGGGCCTCACCAACGTCGTCCTCATGGTGCCGTTCGTCCGCCGCGTCGAGGAGGCCGAGCGCGTGCTCCAGCGCATGGCCGAGCTCGGCCTGCGCAGGGGGGAGAACGGCCTCAAGGTCTACGCGATGTGCGAGATCCCGAATAACGTCCTGCTGCTGGACCGGTTCGCCGAGCACTTCGACGGCTTCTCGATCGGCTCGAACGACCTGACCCAGCTCACGCTCGGGGTCGACCGCGACAGCGAGATCGTCGCCTTCGACTACGACGAGCGCGACGAGGGTGTGAAGACGATGATCCGCATGGCGGTCGAGGGATGCCAGCGCAACGCGATCCATTCCGGGCTCTGCGGCCAGGCGCCCTCCGATTACCCGGACATGGCGGAGTACCTCGTCGAGCTCGCGATCGACTCGATCAGCCTGAACCCGGACACGGTCATCAAGACGACCGGACGGATACTCGAGCTCGAGCAGCGTCTGGGCCGCGCTCCGCGGAATTCCGTGCTCACAACGGCCTGAGGCCCCGCGCGATACGCTCGGTCGAGGTCGGCGCTCGCACGAGGTCGGCCCCAAAACGCACCGCCTGGAGGGACGAGCCAATCGAAACGATCGAACCAGCAGCGCTCGACGCGCTGTTCGACGCGCTTCGGCGCCGCGGCTACACCGTGATCGGGCCGACGGTGCGCGACCGCGCGATCGTCTACGAGGAGATCGCCTCCGCCGACGACTTGCCCGTCGGCTGGACCGAGCGCCAGGACGGCGGGACGTACCGTCTCGAGCGGCGCGACGACGACGCCCGATTCGGATACGCCGTCGGGCCGCATTCCTGGAAGCGCTACCTGCACCCACCGGTGATCAGCCTGTGGAAGGCGCGGCGCTCGGAGGACGGTTCCCTCGAGGTGACCGAGGAGCCGGACGAGCCGCCGCGCTACGCGTTCATCGGCGTTCGCTCATGCGACCTGCACGCGATCGCGACGCAGGACCGGGTGATGATGGAGGGCGAGCACCCGGACGCCCACTACCGCGCTCGGCGCGAGCAGGCGTTCACGGTCGCGATCAACTGCGGGACCGCCGGGGGCACCTGCTTCTGCGTGTCGATGGAGACCGGGCCGAAGGCGACGTTCGGCTTCGACCTGGCGCTGACCGAGATCATCGAGCCGGACCGCCACTACTTCACGGTCGAGGTGGGCTCGGAGCGCGGGGCGCAGGTGCTCGCGCGACGTGCCCCATGCTCCGGCGGGCGCCGGGGACGAGCGCGCGGCGGCGGCGGTCGTCGAGCGCACCGCAGCCAGCATGGGCCGCGAGCTCGAGACCGACGGGATCAAGGAGCTCCTCTACCGAAACTACGAGCATCCGCGCTGGGACGAGGTCTCGGAGCGCTGCCTGACCTGCGGAAACTGCACCATGGTCTGCCCGACGTGCTTCTGCACCACGGTCACTGACGTCACCGACCTGACCGGCACCGAGACCGAGCGCATGCGGGAGTGGGACTCCTGCTTCACCACCGACTTCAGCTACATCCATGGCGGAAGCGTCCGCTCGTCGAGCCGGTCCCGGTACCGCCAGTGGATGACCCACAAGCTCGCCACCTGGTTCGACCAGTTCGGGAGCTCGGGATGCGTCGGCTGCGGCCGCTGCATCACGTGGTGCCCGGTCGCGATCGACATCACCGAAGAGGCCGCGGTCATCCGCGCGACGGACGGCGAGAGCGCGATGAGCGAGGTCGGCCGGGGAATCGGGGAGCTTCTCGCGGAGGTGCCGATCATGAGCGGGCTCGACTCGGCCTATCTCGAGCTCATATCCGGCTGCGGGCGGATCCGGTCGTTCGCCGAGGGCGAGCGGCTCTTCAGGTCCGGTGAGCCCGCCGACTCGTTCTACGTGCTCCGGCACGGACGGGCGGCGCTGCAGATCTACGTCCCGGGCCGCGGCGAGGTGACGGTGACGACGATCGGACCCGGTGAGGTGGCGGGCTGGTCATGGCTCGTGCCGCCGTACGAGTGGCATCTTGACGCGCGCGCCCTCGAGCGCGGGTCCGCCGTCGAGTTCGATGGGGCGTGTCTTCGGGGGAAGTTCGACGACGACCCACGGCTCGGCTACGAGATGATGAAGCGCTTCGCGACGGTGCTCCTCGAGCGCCTCCAGGAGACCCGCGTACAGATGCTCGACGTCTATGGCAGTGGCGCTCCCTGAGCCCGCCGGGCCGATGGTGCCGGCGCCCTACCGGGTCATCGGTCGCACGCCAGGAGACCCCCGACACCTGGACGCTCGAGCTGGAGCCGGCCGGCGGCGACCCCGCGCCAACGGCCTTCGAGCCCGGCCAGTTCAACATGCTCTACGCCTTCGGCGCCGGCGAGGTCCCGATCTCGATCAGCGGTGCTGTCGGGACCGACGGCCCGCTGGTTCATACCGTGCGCGACGTCGGCGCCGTCACCCGGGCGATCTGCGCGGCCCAGCCCGGTGAGATGCTCGGCGTGCGAGGCCCCTACGGCAGCTCATGGCCCCTCGCCGACGCCGAGGGCCGGGACCTCGTGATCGTCGCCGGCGGGCTGGGGCTCGCTCCGCTCCGGTCCGCGGTGCTCGAGGTCCTCGACGCACCGGGGCGCTGGAACGCCGCCCATCTCCTCTACGGCGGGCGGGAGCCGGACCAGCTCCTGTACCGGGAGGAGCTGGGACGCTGGGCGGCGGCCGGCCTTCCGACGGCGCTCATCGTCGACAACGCCGCCGGAGACGGCTGGGCGGGCGAGGTCGGGGTGGTCACCAAGCTGATCGACCGGGCGCCGTTCGACCCCGAGAGCGCGGTGGCGCTGGTCTGCGGGCCCGAGGCCATGATGCGCTTCGCCGCCCGGGCACTGCGGACGCGCGGCGTCACAGCCGACAGGATCCACCTCTCGCTCGAGCGCAACATGAAATGCGCCGTCACGCATTGCGGGCGCTGCCAGTTCGGCCCTTCGTTCGCCTGCCGCGAGGGACCCGTCTACCGGCTCTCGGTGGTCGAGCCGTGGCTCGCGATCAGGGAGTTGTGATGAGCGGCGAGCGCAAGCCGAAGCTCGCAGTCTGGAAGTTCGCCTCCTGTGACGGCTGCCAGCTCAGCCTTCTCGACCTCGAGGACGAGGTGCTTGCGATCCCGGACGCCGTCGAGGTGGCGTACTTCCTCGAGGCGACGCGCGGGGAGGTCGAGGGCCCCTACGACCTCTCCCTGGTCGAGGGCTCGATCACCACGCCGCACGACGCCGAGCGCATCAAGCGGGTGCGCAAGGCGTCCCGGCACCTCGTGACTATCGGCGCCTGCGCGACGGCCGGCGGCATCCAGGGCCTGCGCAACCTCGCCGACACGCCCGAGATGGTCTCGGCCGTCTACGCGACGCCCTCCTACATCTCGACCCTCGACACCTCGACGCCGATCAGCGATCACGTCGCGGTCGACTTCGAGCTGCAGGGATGCCCGATCAACAAGCGGCAGCTGCTCGACGTCATCGGCGCGTTCCTCGGCGATCGCGCCCCGAACGTGCCGGCGTACAGCGTCTGCATGGAGTGCAAGCGCCGGGGCAACGTGTGCGTGATGGTGGCTCACGGCACGCCGTGCCTGGGACCGGTGACGCACGCGGGCTGCGGCGCGCTCTGCCCCTCGTACGACCGCGGGTGCTACGGCTGCTACGGGCCGATGGAGACGCCGAACGCCCCGTCGCTCACCTCCTGGCTCGGGCGCAGCCTCGAGGTCGACGCGGCGGAGCTCCTGCGCGTCTACCGGACGTTCAACGCGAACGCTCCCGCGTTCGGCGAGGAGAGCGCGAGGGTGGCCGCCGAGGGCGTGCACGGTCCCGAGCACGGGACGGGGCGCGGTGCCTGAGAACGGCGAGCGCACGATCCGGACGAAGGCCCTTGCCCGCGTCGAGGGAGAGGGCGCGATGTTCGTCCGCCTGCAGGGAGACGAGGTCCTGGATGCGCGGCTCGAGATCTACGAGCCGCCGCGCCTCTTCGAGGCGCTGCTGCGCGGCCGAGCGTTCGCAGAGGCGCCCGACATCACCGCCCGGATCTGCGGCATCTGCCCGGTCGCGTACCAGATGAGCGCGTGCCGAGCCATGGAGGACGCGCTCGGCGTGGATGTCCCCGCGCCGATCGACGAGCTCCGCCGGCTCATCTACTGCGGGGAATGGCTCGAGAGCCACGCTCTCCATGTCCACATGCTCCACGCGCCGGACTTCCTCGGCTACGAGAGCGCGTGGGCGATGGCGCGCGACCATCCCGAGGCGGTCGAGCGCGGGCTGCGGATCAAGAAGATCGGGAACCGGCTGATCTCGCTCGTGGGCGGCCGGGAGATCCACCCGATCAACGTGCGCGTCGGCGGCTTCTACCGCGCTCCCCGGCGACGGGAGCTCGAGGCGCTTCGCGATCCGCTCGAGCGCGCTCGCGAGGAGGCTGTCGAGACCGTGCGCTGGGTCGCGGAGCTGCCGTTCCCGGATCTCGAGCCCGGCTACGAGCTCGTCGCCCTCAGCGGCGACGATGATCGCTATCCGATCTGTCAGCAGGGCCGGATCGTCTCGTCGGGCGGGATCGACATCGAGCCGAGCGCCTTCGACGAGGTCTTCGAGGAGCGCCACGTCGAGCATTCGACGGCGCTGCACTCGGTGGTGCGCGGCCGCGGCTCCTACCTGGCCGGGCCGCTGGCCCGCTTCAACCTCGGCCGTGAGAGGCTCTCCGCGGTCGCTCGGGAGGCGGCGAGTGACGCGGGCATCGGCGAGGGCTGCTCGAACCCCTTCCAGAGCATCGTGGTGCGCAGCGTCGAGATCCTCTACGCGCTCGACGAGGCGTTGCGCCTGATCGACGCCTACGAGCCCCCGGACCCGCCGGGAATCGAGCTCGAGCCGGCGGCTGGGATCGGCCACGGCGTCACCGAGGCTCCGCGCGGCCTCCTCTACCACTCCTACGAGCTGGCTCCCGACGGCACGATCGCCCGGGCGCGCATCGTCCCGCCGACCTCGCAGAACCAGCTGGCGATCGAGGAGGACCTGCGCGACTTCGTGGCCGCCAATGCCGCGCTCGGCGACGAGGAGCTGACGCTGCGCTGTGAGCAGGCCATCCGCAACTACGACCCCTGCATCTCGTGCTCGACCCATTTCCTTCGACTCGAGGTGGATCGGGGGTGAGCGCGGTCGTGATCGGCGTGGGGAACACGCTCCGCGGCGACGACGCCGCGGGAATCGAGGTGGCCCGGCGGGTGCGCGAGGAGGCGCGCGGCTCGGTTCGGGTCGTCGAGGTCGAGGGGGAGCCGAGCCGGCTGATCGATGCCTGGGAGGGGGCCCACATCGCCGTGGTGGTCGACGCGGCGGAGGCGCGGGGCAGCGCGGGCAAGGTGAGGCGGCTGGACGCGACCAACGGCCCGCTGCCGGCCGGCGCACTCGCCGCCTCGACCCACGCGCTCGACCTCGCCGAGGTCGTCGAGCTGGCGCGCGCTCTCGGCAGGCTCCCCGGGCGGCTGGTCGTCTACGCGATCGAAGGTGTGGGGTTCGAGGCCGGGATGCCGCTCAGCCCCAAGGTCGCGGCCGCGATCGAGCCGCTCGTCCCCCGCGTGCTCGCCGACGCCGCGACCTAGCGGCCGAAGGCGACGGCGGCCGCGATGCTCCGGGCGGAGATCACCCCGGCGGGCCGTCCGGTGTCCGGCTGCACGGCGATGAGGTGCGAGATGCCGTGCTCGGCCATCAGCGTCGCGGCCCGCTCGAGCGGCTCGTTGGAGACGACCGTCACCGGCGCGGTCGTCGCCACGTCGCCCGCGGTGAGGGAGTCAAGCTTGCCTGCCGCCCGGGCATTGCGGGCGATGTCGAGGCTCGTCACGATCCCCCACTGACTGGCGTCGTCGTCTCCCGCCACGTCGTGCACGACTACGGAGTGAGTGTCGTAGGCCACCATCATGGAAGCGACGTCGGTGAGCCTCGTTTCCGGCCGGCAGGTGATGACCCCGACGCGCATGGCATTGCTGACCATCGCGTCGGCGAATGGCGGGCCGATGTAGGTGCGCTCCATGCCCGAACGGTATCCAGTTTCGCGCCGCGGGCCTACGGGATAGTCCGCAAGGTGGCGACGTAGTACGGTCGGATGCGGCGGCAGGTGATAAGCGCAATCCTGGATCCGTGAACGTGGCGTCGACCGCAACCCCTGGGCCTGGTCGCACAGGCGGCCTGCTCGAGGACCTTCGCCCCGCGCTCGACCCAGACGAGGCGATCGTCGAGGCCGAGCGCTGCCTCGGCTGCGGTGGTCCGTACGCGCCGGCGCCGTGCGTCACAGCCTGCCCGGCGGGGATCGACATCCCCGGCTTCGTCGGCGACGTCGCCGACTCCGATCCGCACGCCGCGGCGCGGACAATCTTCGCCGAGAACCTCATGGGCGGTACCTGCGCGCGCGTCTGCCCGGTGGAGATCCTGTGCGAGGGCTCATGCGTACTCGAGGCGGAGGGCCGTCGCCCGGTCGCGATCGGCCAACTCCAGCGATTCGCCTCCGAGCGGGCGCTCGCCGCCGGGGAGCGCCTCCGGGAGCCACGCCTGCCTCCCACCGGCCGGCGGGTCGCCGTGATCGGAGCCGGGCCGGCGGGCCTCGCCGCGGCCGGTGAGCTGTCGCTGCTGGGCCACGACGTCGTCGCGTACGACGAGCGACCCGAGCCAGGGGGCCTCGTCCGTTTCGCCATCGCGCCGTTCCGGCAGCTCAGTGAGCCACTGCCGGAGGAGGTTCGCCACGTCGAGTCCCTCGACGTCGAGCTTCGCCTCGGCGAGGCGATCGACTCCGCTGCGAGGCTCGCGGAGATCGCCTCCGGCGTCGACGCGGTGGTGCTCGCGATCGGGATGGGCGCGGACGTCGACGTCTCCTATCCGGGCGATGACCTCCCCGGGGTTCACGAGTCCCTCGACTTCATCGCCGCGCTGAAGACGGGCGAGCCGCCGTCGGTCGGCGAGCGCGTCGTCGTCATCGGCGGCGGAAACACCGCCATCGATTGCGCTCGCGAGGCGCGCCGGCTCGGAGCCGCCGTGGTCACCCTCGCCTACCGCCGAAGCGAGGAGGAGATGCCCGCCTTCCATCACGAGGTGGAGGAGGCGCGGGAGGAGGACGTGGAGTTCCATTGGCTCGCGAACCCGATCCGCTTCCTGGGCGAGGCAACCCTGACCGGCGTCGAGTGCGTCGAGATGCGTCTGGGCGAGCCGGACGCGAGTGGCCGACACCGGCCCGAGCCCGTCCCGGGCAGCGAGTTCGTGATCGAGGCCGACACCGCAATCAAGGCGATCGGCCAACGCCCGCGTGGCGACTTCATCTCGTGGATCGAGGGAGTCGAGACCGATCGTGGCAGGGTCGTCGTCGACCCTGCCACGGGCGCCACCGGAAATCCGAAGTTCTTCGCTGCGGGCGACGCCGTGAGCGGCGGATCGATTGTCGTCGAGGCCGTGAAGCAGGCGAAGGCCGCGACGCGCGGCGTCCAGGCGAAGCTCGGGGGCGGCGCATGATCGAGGTCCGCTGGCACGCGCGCGCCGGCCAGGGCGCGAAGACGGCTTCGCAGCTCCTGGCGATGGCCGAGATGCAGGAGGGCCGCTACGTGCAGGCGTTTCCCGAGTACGGGCCTGAGCGGGGCGGGGCCCCGATCCGCGCCTACACGCGGATCGACGAGCGCCCGATCCGCCGCCGCTACGCGATCACCCATCCCGACGTCGTGGTTGCGATCGAGCCGTCGCTGCTGGCCGAGGTGGACGTGAGCGACGGCCTGCGAGCCGACGGCACTCTGATCGTGAACTCACCCGTTCCGCCCACCGGCCTCAGCTGGGACGGCGATCCCCATGTCGTCGATGCGGCGCGGATCGCGGATGCGCGGTACGTGAACGTGGTCATGCTCGGCGCCCTCGCCGCATCGCTGGGCCACCCCAGTCCCGAGGGGCTCGCGGCTGCCGCCAACAAGCTCTTCCTGGCGAAGGTCGGCGCCGACGTGACCGCCAGAATCGAGGCGGCGATCGCCGATGGACATGCGGCCCTCGCCGCCGCCGGAGCCGCGCAATGAGCGCCTCGCGGTCGACCGAGCTGGCGCCCGGCGGCGCGGTCCCGTTCGGCGAGGCGCTGCCGACTCGAACGGGTGGCTGGCGCACGGGGCTGAAGCCGAAGGCGCGCCTCGACACCTGCGTCAACTGCATGCTCTGCTGGGTCTACTGCCCGGACTCGGCGGTGCTCGTTCGCGACGGGGTCTTCGAGGGCTTCGACTACGACGTCTGCAAGGGCTGCCAGATCTGCGACGAGATGTGCCCGGTCGGCGCGATCGAGATGGTGGCCGAGAGCGAGGAGGTCCCTGACCGCGGGCTTGTCGGAGGCACGAGGAGGAGTGAACCGTGAGCGAATCGATGGTGATCGCAAAGCCCGAGGCCAAGGTTGCGGAGGCCTCGCTTCTGACCGGGGCCGGGGCCGTCGCCGAGGCCATGCGCCAGATCGATCCCGACGTGGTGCCCGTCTACCCGATCACGCCTCAGACGCCGATGATCGAGGGCTTCTCGAAGATGGTCGCCGAGGGCTACGCCGGGGCCGAGGTGGTCAACGTCGAGTCCGAGCACTCGGCGATGTCGAGCGCGATCGGCTCCGCCCTCGCGGGCGCGAGGACGATGACGGCCACCTCCTCGCAGGGCCTCGCGCTGATGACGGAGGTCGTGTACGTCGCCGCCTCGCAGCGGGCTCCGATCGTGGTCGCGGTCGGCAACCGGGCGCTGTCGGGGCCGATCAACATCCACTGCGACCACTCCGACTCGATGCTCGTGCGCGACTCCGGCGTCGTCCAGCTCTTCGCCGAGAACGCGCAGGAGGTCTACGACCTGATGGTGATGGCGCCGCGGATCGCAGAGCACCCGCGGGTCAGGGTGCCGGTGTTCGTCTGCCAGGACGGCTTCTCGGTGACCCACTCGGCCGAGCCGGTGCTGACCCTTCCGGACGAGGTGGTGAAGGAGTTCGTCGGCGACTACGAGGTCGCCTTCCCACTGCTGGACCACGAGCATCCCACGACGCAGGGTGGCTTCGCCATGCCCGACGTCTACTACGAGCTGAAGTTCCAGGAGGTCCATGCGATGCGGGCCACCTTCGACGTCCTGCCGGAGGTCGCCGGCGAGCTCGAGGCCCACACGGGGCGAGGCGTCGGGCTGGTCGATGCGTACGCCCTCGAGAACGCCGATCGCGCGATCGTCGTGCTGGGGGCGACGGCCGGAACGATCAAGGACGTCGTTGACGAGATGCGGGCAGAGGGCGAGCGTGTGGGCCTGCTGCGCGTCACGTCGTTCCGGCCGTTCCCGCGTGACACGGTTCGGGCGATGCTGGGCGAGGTCGGCTCGGTCCTCGTCCTCGATCGATCGATCTCGCCCGGGGGCACGCCGGCCCTCTACGCCGAGGTCCTCAGAGCGCTGGCGCCGACGCCGGTGCCGGTCCAGGGGCTCGTCTTCGGCCTCGGTGGGCGCGACCTGGAGCCGGACGGAGTGCGCGAGGCATTCGCCCGCGCGGCCGAGCCGGCGCCGGGCGAGGTCCACTACCTCGGGCTTCGGGAGTAGTTAGGGCGCTGATGGCACGGATCAAGGACATGGCCGATAACCGCGGCGAGCACCCGGCTCTCCGCGGCGGGCACTCCCTGTGCGCGGGCTGCGGAATCCCCGTGGTCGTCCGCACCGTCCTCTCGAACATCGAGGGCCCCGTGGTTGTGGTGAGCGCCACCGGGTGTCTCGAGGTGTCGACCACGAAGTTCCCGGGCACCGCCTGGTCGGTCCCCTGGCTGCACGTCGCGTTCGAGAACGCCGCCGCCGTCGCGTCGGGGATCGAGAGCGCGCACCGCGCGCTCGTCCGCCGCGGGCGCCTGCCGGACGAGCCGGTCACCTTCGTCACGTTCGCCGGCGACGGCGGCACCTACGACATCGGGCTCCAGGCCCTGTCCGGCGCGCTCGAGCGCGGCCACCGCTTCCTCTATGTCTGCTACGACAACCAGGCGTACATGAACACTGGCGTCCAGCGCTCCAGCGCGACGCCCAGGTTCGCCTCGACGACGACGACGCCGGCGGCGTTGATGTCCACCGGGAAGGTCCAGCAGCGCAAGGACATCACCGCGATCGCGGCCGCAAACGGGGCGGCCTACGTCGCCCAGGCGGCGGGTTGCCACTGGTTCGACCTCTCGGAGAAGGTGCGGCGCGCGAGTGCCGCCGGTGGGGCAACGTTCATCAACACGCTTGCCGACTGCCCGCTCGGGTGGCGACACGAGGCGCGGATCGGGGTCCGAGTCTCGCGGCTTGCGGTGGAGACTCGCTTCTGGCCGCTCTACGAGATCGCCGATGATCGCTACCGGCTTACCTATGAGCCGCCGGAGCGCGTTCCGATCGGCGAGTGGCTGGCCCTCCAGGGCCGGTTCGCGCACCTGGCAGGTCCCGAGCACGCCGAGGAGGTGGCGGAGATCCAGGGCCGCGTCGACCGCGATTGGGATCGGCTGGTCGCCCGCTGCGAGTCCGATTCATCTGGGTGATTTCTACGGACGGGGCCACGGCGCTCCCACGTTGCGCCGCGTGGTCGCCGGGCCTACGCTCGGCGGGACGGATGCTCGACCCGAGGAGGACATGATGAAGATGAACACCAGGGTGATCACGATTCTCCAGCTCATCGCGCTCGCCTACCTCGGCTTCTACGTCTGGGGGCTCGCCTTGAGCGTTTTCTCGCCCGGGGAGCTCGGCATCCTGAGCGTGCTCGCCGGCGTCCTCCTCGTTGGCCTCGTCGTTTCGATCGTCGTGCAGGTGCGGACTCGAAGCGGGGCGGAGTCCACCGAGCTCAAGCGGACGAACGCCCAGCTGCGCGAGCGACGCGGCTTCTAGCTCCCGCGAGTTGACCTCCGCCGCCGACGCGCCGCGCGTTGCGGTCTTCGGCCCGCACCCGCTTCTGTCGATCACGATCGAGGCGCGCGGACCGGGGCGAGATGACGTGCACATCCACGCTGCGGGACAGGGGGTATGGGTCGCGCGCGTCGCCGGAGAGCTCGGCGCGGCGACGACGCTCTGCGGCTTCGTCGGCGGCGAGACCGGATCGGTGCTGGCACCCCTTCTCGAGCACCTGGTCGACGACCTGCGGCCCGTGACGGTCGCGGGCTCGACGGGCTGCTACGTCATGGATCGTCGCGACGGCGCGCGCCGGCTCGTTTCGCAGGCCCTGTCCGAGTCGCCGTCACGCCACGAGGTGGATGACCTGTTCTCGGTCACGGCGACGGCGGCGATGCAATCCGATGCCCTCGTCATCTGCAACCCGTATCCGGGCGACGCCCTGCCGCTCGGCGTCTTCGGGAGCCTGGTCGCGGACGTCGCCGCGAACGGAACCCCGGTGCTCGTCGACCTCTCCTCGCCACGGCTCGACAGCGCGCTTGCCGGCGGCCCGACGGTCGTGAAGCTGAACGACTGGGAGCTCGCCGAGTACGTTCAGGGACCGGTCGACACGCCCGAGCGGCTCCACGATGCGGCAGCGAGGCTGATCGCGGCCGGCGCCGGGTCGGTCATCGTGACACGGGGCGGCGAGCCCGCTCTGGTGCTCCGCGGGACCGATGCGCAATGGCTGATACCGCCGCGGCTGGAGCGCGGGGCCCGCGAGGGATGCGGCGACGCGATGATCGGCGCGCTCGCGGCGGCGATCGCCCGCGGCGCCGAGTGGGAGGCGGCCCTGCGTGTCGGGGCTGCGGCGGGCGCGGCAAACTTCTTGCGCCATGGGCTCGGGTCGCCCTCGCGCGCGGCGATCGAGAGCCTCGAGACCATGGTCGAGATCCGGCCCTTCGAGGGCGGCGGGCCAGGCGCCTAGCGCTCGATCGGGGGCTCGATGTCGTGTCCGCTCAGGATCGCGGCAGGCGCGATCTCCGCCATCCAGTCGACATGAGGGCGGAGATCAGCCTCCGCAGCCAGGCGCTGCAGGCCGCCTGAGAGCCTCACCGGCCTCCCGACGCGGGCGGAGTGGGAGTCGCTCCCAAGCACGTGGACGAGGCCACGCTTCGCGAGGTCGATGAGCCTTGGGCTCGCCGGGCCGGACTCGACGAGGGCGGCGGTGGCCTGCACGAGCGCGCCGGCATCGACGCAGTGGGCCAGCACGTCGTCCATCGCCGCGCTCGGGTGACGCTCGGGATGTGCGATGACGGCGCGGTACCCCCAGCGGCCGAGGTGCTCGACCGCCGCCACGAGACGCTCGTCCAGAGGGCCGGCGGGGGGCTCGAGCAGGATCCAGCGGTGGCTCAGCGCGACCGCCGCCATTTGACGCTCGTCGAGCTCTGAAAGGGCCGGCGCGGCGACCTCGCCCGCGCCGCTCACGCGAACGGCGATCGCGGCGTGGCTCAGCGCGCTGTTCAGGGCGTACGCGCGCTCGCCGATCTCCTCGATCACCACGTCATGGTCGCTTCGGATGTGGGGCGTGGCGCAGATGACCTCGATGCCGTCGTTCTGCGCCTGGCGCGCCATCGCGAGGGCCTCCTCGGTGTCGGCCGCGCCGTCGTCGACGCCGGGGAGGATGTGGCAGTGGAGGTCGATCACGGCTTGCGCCGCACCGCGGCCGCGATCTCGCCGGCCCAGCTCTCGATCGCGGACCAGTCGCGGAAGTCGCCTTCCGGAGCGCGGAGGGCGCGCACCATGAGGCGCTCGACGCGACGAAGCTTGGAGAAGTCGAGCTTGCCCGCGAACACCCTGTGCTCGCGTGCGGCGGTGGCCTCGACGAGCTCGTCGATCCCGTCCGGCCCGGCATCCTCGGGCTTCGGCGGATCCCCGATCGGGCCGACGCTGAAGAGCCATGTCGGCCTCGCCGCGAGCTCCGCGCCGCGCCCCGCCGCAAGCTTCCGCGCGGCATCGAGCCAGCGGCCGCCGTAAATCGCGCTCCCGAGCACGACGGCGTCGTACCGCGCCACGTCGGACACCTCGGTCGCGGCTTCGGCCGTCGCTTCGACGCCGCGCGCGTTCAGCGCGCGCGCTATCGCGTCCGCGACCTCGCGGGTCGAGCCGTACTTGCTGGCGGCGGCGACGAGGACCATCGGCACCAGGGAGAATGTCACCTCGTCGCGCCGGCTTCGAATCCGTAATGCACCGCAGATCGACGCGGTCGAAATGCGGAGGTCCGGCGCCCTCTCAGCCGCTAGGTTCCGCGGCACGAACTCCAAGGTCGAACAAGCGGACAAGGGTCGTGACAACGCCCAGACGACCGTCACGATCGTCCTCGCGGATGATCACGCGGTCGTCCGCAGCGCGCTTCGGCTGCTGCTGGAGGCGGAGCCCGGGTTCGAGGTCGTGTCCGAGGCCGGCGATGCGGACTCGGCCTCTCGCTACGTCCTCGGGCACAAGCCGACCGTCGTGGTTCTCGATCTGAACATGCCGGGGCGCCCGAGCCTCGAGGTGGTGCCCGAGATGAAGGAGCGCTCCCCCGATACGGCCGTGGTGATCCTGACGATGCAGGACGATCCCGGCTTCGCGCGAGAGGCCATGCAGGCGGGGGTCCTGGGTTACGTGCTCAAGGACGCCGCAGACTCCGAGCTCGTCGAGGCGGTGAGGCGGGCGGCAGCCGGAGAGACCTACCTTCAGCCACAGCTCGGCGCCCGGATGGCGGGCGAGCGCACCGGGCCCCACGACGAGCTGACCGACCGGGAGCGGGAGGTACTGCGGCTGATCGCGCTCGGCCACACGAACGCGGAGGTCGGAGAGCAGCTCTACCTAAGCGTGCGGACGGTCGAGTCGCACCGGGCCAACATCCTGCGGAAGCTGAACCTCACCACGCGCGCGGAGCTGGTGCGCTACGCGCTGGACGAGGACCTGATCGGCTGAGGCACAGTAGCTGTGCTCCGGCTTGGGCCGGGGCGGCTCAGACCGGAGGAAGGGGGTCGCGGGCGACCGGGCAGGTCAGTCCGTGCGGACCGCGGCCGCTGCGCGCGAGCTCCGCGCCGGCGATCGTGATCACCTCGACCCCCTCGCGACGGAGCCGCTCGGTCGTCGCCACGCTGCCTTCGTAGGCCACGACGGTCCCTGGCGCGAGCGCGAGGATCCCGTCCCCGTCATCCCAAGGTTCGCCCGGTCCACGGTCGTGCGAGCAGCCCGTCTCGAACAGCCGGAGCCGCTCGACCTCGAGCGCGCCGGCGATGGTCTCGAATGGGGCGGGCTCACGCTCGATCCTCACCCCGTCCCCATCGGGACGCAGGCTGTAGCCTGTGGGCGCGCGCCGAAGCTCCGGGCAGGCGGTGAACGCATCGCGATCGACCATCGTCAGCGCCGCGTCGAGGCGCCCGTGCCGGTGCCGCGCGCCCGTCGGCAGGGCGAGGACGAGCGACGCCGCCCCGGCCCGGAAGAGGCGACCGGCGAGGAGCTCCAGCGCCTCCGGGGTGGTCCGCTCGTTGACGCAGGCGACGACGCAGCCGTTGCCGATGACCGTCAGGTCGCGGCCGTCCAGCTGCACCGCCCCGCCCAGGCCGTCGGTCCAGACCTCGTGGTCGTGACCGGCGAATGCCGGGTGATGCCGGTAGATGGCGTCGAGGTGAACCGCCTCGCGCCTCCTGGCCGCGTCGGCCATGGCGTGCACGCTGACCCCGGCGTAGATCCAGGTCGATGTGTCGCGCGGGAAGAGCTCGTTGGGGACCGGTGCGACGGCGAACCTGTCGCCGCGGATCGCGAGGCTGCGCAGCCGCGGCGGCAGCCCCTCGTTGTCGATTCCGCCGATCAGACGTGCGCTGAGCTCCAGCGAGCTGAGCGAGCCGAGCCATTCCCTCATCGCAGGCTCGAGGCTTGAGCCGACGCTCGCGGCCGCGAGCGTTCGCGCGATCACCTCGCCGCGAGCCGTTGGGCGGTCGAGTACGTCGGCGAGGAGGTCTCTCAGGTAGAGCACCTCGACGCCGCGTCCCGTGAGGGTGTCCACGAAAGCATCGTGCTCTTCCCGCGCGCGATGAACCCACGTGACGTCGTGAAAGCGCAGCCCACCGCCGTTGGCCGGAGCCCTCTTCAGCTCCAGGCCCGGGCGGTGGACTATCGCCTGACGCAGCGGGCCGATGTCCGAGGCGACGCCGAGCGCTTGAGGCGCGCTGACGCGGGCATCCGCCGCCTCGGGTGCGGTTCGATCGAGGGAGATCGGGATCACAGGCCAAGCGTCTCAGCCTTCGGTGCTCCCGGCATCCGCAGTTAGCCGCCCACGGACTCCGTACCTGCCACGGGCGGCCTCAGCCGCGCCTGCGCGAGAGCTCGGTCCAGGCGGCGCGCTTGACCTCGTAGTCGGGCGGAAGGTAGAGCTCGAGGTCCTCGGCGACCTTCAGCCAGTTGAGCGCCCGTCCGAAGTCACGCTCGGCCGCGTCGATCTCGGCCGATTCGAGCGCCATCGCGACCAGGTCGTCGTGCTCGGCGGCCGGCGCGACGAAATCGGCCGTGCGCGGAGCGTCGACGTCTGTGAGCTCGGCCGGGATCCCGGTGTGGCCGCCGGCCTTGCGGGCGAGGTAGGGGGCGAGCCTCTTGCCGGCAACCTTGCTCGGCGGCCACCAGAGGATCCTTTGCGTCGCCTCCGACGAGGCGACGATCTGTTCGGCTCGCACGAAGCGTGGCCCGCTCGGCGTGATGAGGGCCCCGCGCAGGATCGGGTGGAAGGGCTCAGCCGTGTGCGGCGCGCCCGCAAGCTCGGCGATCGCGCCCGCGGCGGCGTCGGCCTGCTGGGCCGCGATCCCGCCCTGCTTGATCGGGAACCAGGTCGCGTCGCCTGCTGCGAAGACGCGCTCGAGGCCGTCGACCCCGCCATATCGGTCCACGGGTATGTACCCGTGCGGCGGGCGCTGCGGGAGGCCCGGGATCTCGGGTACCTCCGGCACCGGGAGGGAGACCACGAGGTCGCACTGAATTCGGGAGCCGTCCTCCAGGTCGAGGGCGCCGTCGGCGAACCGCTTCGGGACTCGGTTCGGCTCGAACGCGATTCCGGCGTCGGCGAGCAGCGAGGCGACCGCCCTGCTGGCGCGGGCGCCGAATATCGCGAGCGGTCGCTCCTCCGCGCTCACCATCCGCACCTCGAGGTCCGCCGAGTGCGCGGCGGCGTCCGCGGCGGTCAGAAGCGCAAGCTCGTAGAGCGCCAGCGACCACCAAGCGCCGTTCGGCACCGCGAAGACCACCGTCTGGGGCGGATCCCCTTCGACCGCGACGATGCGGTCCCGGAGCTCGTCGACTTGCTCGAACCCGCTGAAGCTGATCGCCCCGGGCACCGCCACCGCCGGACGGGCGCCGATTGCGACGAGCAGGGCGTCGTAGGGCACCTCGGTGTCCGCGTCGGTGATGACCACGCGCCGCTCGTCGTCCACCGCGGCGAGCGTCGCGCGGCGGTGGAGGGCGTCGCTGTCCCGGGCGATCTCGTCGAGCGGGAACCGCGTCGGATTCGCGAGGCCGAAGGGCATCGCGACAGAGAGCTGGCGGTAGCGAAAGTCGTTCTCGGGGGTCATGAGGGTCGTCTCGACGCGATCGCCCGCGATGTCGCGGAGCGCAAGGAGCCCCTCGAGCCCGGCGACCCCGCCGCCGGCGATCACCACTCGGAACCTGTCGTCTCCGCTTCCACTCACGCCCGGAACCTATCGGCGCGGCGCACGGTGGCCATCGGCGACGACTGCCGATCGACCTGCGGGAAACCCGCGGGGTCGCGAGCCCTTTTTGCGGATGCGACGCCGGCCTTCGGCTCCTAGCCTCTGGTCGCAATGGTCCCCGGCGACCGCAACGACCCCGGCGCGACCGGCGCCACTTCGCTTGATCGGATTTCCGTCGGGGACGTGATGCGCCACGGCACGCTGACCTGCCAGGCCGAGACGCCGCTTCGCACCGTGGCCGGGATGATGGCCGAGCACCGGGTCCATTCCGTTGTCGTCACGGATCTGGACGGCGTCAGCGAGCGGCCGTGGGGGATCGTCACGAGCTCCGATCTGCTGCGAGCGGCGGGCGGGGACATGACGGCGCTGACCGCCGGCGTGACCGCCGCCACCGAGTTGCTCACCGTCCCGCGGAGCTTCACGGTCGAAGAGGCGGCTCGCCTGATGGCCGAGCACGACGTCGACCACGTCGTCGTCGTCCAGGGTGACAAGCCCACGGGCGTGCTCTCCTCGCTCGACGTCGCTCGCGTCCTCTACGAGACGTAGGTCCCCAAGATCAAACACCGAGGACGACGCTGAACGCGGCCATGGCCGCGGCGCCGACCGCCGTCCCGGCAGCTGCCCGGAGGCCGCCGCCCCCTCGCGCCGCCCGCGGCAGCATCTCCGTCGCGACGAGCGCCAGCATCGCGGCGCCGGCGAAGCCGAACGAGAACGGCAGCAGCGCCTTCACCTCCGCAACGAGCAGGTAGGAGAGCGGTGCCGCCACCGGCTGCGGGAGGCTCGTGCCGACGGCGGCCCAGAACTGGCGCCGCCGGCCGACGCCGGCCGCTGCGAGCGGTATGGCCACCGCGGTCCCCTCGGGCACGTTCTGGATCGCGATCGCGAGGATCACGAACAGGCCGAGGCCCGCCTCGGGCGACGCGTAGGCGGTCCCCATCGCCATGCCCTCGGGCAGGCTGTGCACCAGGAGGACACCGAAGACGAGAAGGCCGGTTGCGCCACCCGCGCCGGCGGCGAGGCCGCGTCCCGCCGCGGTGCGCTCAATCAGGCGCCGCGCGGCGAACAGGAACAGGCAGCCCACGACCGCGCCCGCCAGGACCGAGGTGGCCGGCCCCTGCTCGAAGCCGGGAGCAAGCAGCCCCGCGATCGCGGCGACGGACATCACCCCCGAGGCGATGCCGAGCAGGAACGCTTCGAACTCGGCCACGCCGCCCCGGAGCACCCATACGGGCAAGACGCCGAGCCCGGTGGCGAACGCGGTAGCCGCCCCGATCGCGGTAAGCAGGAGGACGTCTAGCGCGACCGAGCTCATAGCGGGGTGCCGCCGAGGCTGTCACAGCAGGGGCCGCCGAGACTGCGGCTTGTCCGCAGGGCCGCCCGGACCTTACCCCGATGCGGCTCGACACCGGCGCTCATACCTTTGGGCTTATGGACGATCACTTGAGTGCGCTCGACGCGACCTTCCTCGAGCTCGAGGAGGCGGACGAGAGCGCTCACATGCACATCGGCGGCGTCATGATCTTCGAGCCCTGGGACGGCGGCGGCGCGCCGCCGCTGGCTCTGATCAGGGACGAGATCGGCGCGCGCGCCGTCGACCTTCCGCGCTACCGCCAGCGCCTCTCGAGCCCGAGGACCGGCGGCCTGCAGTGGCCGCGATGGGTCGACGACGAGCGCTACGACGTCGCCCACCACGTCTTCAGCGCGGCGCTTCCCGGCCCGGCCGACCAGGAGCGCTTGGTCCACTGGGCTGGGGCCTACTACTCGCAGCGCCTCGACCGCAGCCGCCCGCTGTGGGAGGTCGCCGTGCTCGACCTCGCTGACGGCACCTGGGCGATGGCCACCAAGACGCACCACTGCCTCGTCGACGGCGTGGGCTCGGTGGACGTGGCACAAACCCTCCTCGACTCGGCTTCGCACGCGCAATCGCGACGGGCCGACCGGCCCCCGAACGGTGCTGCCCGGCGCTCGCGTGAGGACTCTTCTCTGCCGCCGGTCATCCGCGTTGTGGCCCGATCCGCCGGCGCGGCGCTCGAGAAGACGGGGGCCGCGGTCCACGCCGTCGGGAGCGGCCTTCGCGCGGCGGCGGGAGCGATCGAGGCCCCGGTGCGGCACCCCCGCAGGGCGCTCGACGCGGTGACGCGAGCCAGGGCGATGATGGAGCTGCTCGCCAAGGACGAGCTCGTGGCTGCGCCCAGCACCAGCCTCAACCAGCCGATCGGCGGTCACCGCCGCCTTCAGGTCCGCGCCGTGCCCGTGGATCGCCTGAAGGAGATCAAGCGCGCGTTGGGCGGGACGCTCAACGACGTCGTCCTGACCGCCACGACCGCCGGCCTCCACGATCTGCTGCGGGGCCGCGGGGAGGAGCTGCCGGCGGAGGGGTTGCGGGCGATGGTTCCCGTCAACATCAGGACGGCCGCCGACAGTCTCTCCCTCGGCAACCGGATCACGTCGCTGTTCGTCCACCTGCCGGTCGACGAGGTCGACCCCCTCACGCGGTACCGGCGCCAGATGGAGGAGGCGGAGACCCTCAAGGCCGGGACCCAGGCAACGGGGTCGCTCGCGATGGTCGACCT
This sequence comes from uncultured Actinomycetes bacterium, assembly GCA_963823245.1. GTDB lineage: Bacteria > Actinomycetota > Thermoleophilia > Solirubrobacterales > 70-9 > JAWVFM01. Next base: position 162,083 of record CAWGKQ010000004.1, read on the forward strand.
CGCCGGGCGCGCGCCGCCCGTCCTGCACAGCTTCCTCGCCCAAGCGCTCTTCGCCACGCGCCTCTTCAACGTCACGATCACCAACGTGCCCGGCCCGCAGCATCCGCTCCACGCGTTCGGCTCGCGCATGACCGCGGTCTGGCCCATCGTCCCCCTCGCGGCATGCCACGCGGTCGGGGTGGCCGCCTTCAGCTACGACGGGATGCTGTTCCTGTGCATCAATGCCGACCACGACTCGACCGAGGACCTCTCGGTGCTGGCCGACGGGATCATCAACGCGATCGACGAGCTGCACGATCTCGCACGATCTTCGCCCAGTCGACGCGGAAGAGCACCACGAGCCCGGCGAGCGCAAGCAGCTGCGCGATGATCCCGACGGGGGAGACCAGTGTCGCAGTGATCGCCTCGCCGGCGGTGTCCTTCACCGCGCCGGCGGCCGTCACGTAGAGGGTGTACGAGACCACCCGGCCGACGAAGAACGCTGCCGTCAACTGGAGCAGCGGAAAATCCATCACCCCGGCGGCGATGAAGAGTTGAGCGCTCGGGACGGGCGCCAGCGCGAAGAGGCCGAGCGCGGCCAGCGTCTTGCCCCGGCCGCGCCTCAGCACGTCGGCTGCCGCGTCCAGGCTCGCGCGGCGCTCGGCGGAGAAGCGCGGGCGCAGGGCGCGGGCGCCCTCCGCGAGCACGAACCGGCCGCACGCCGCGCCGACGGCACCGGCGGCCACGAGAGGCGCGGTCGAGACGTCGAACGACAGCGTCAGGGCGACGAGCACGAGCGCCGTCGGCGGGCCGAATGCCGGCAGCAGGTTGAGGGCGAAGACGATGCCGGCAATCGCCAGGTAGTCGAGGACCACGGCCGTCGAAGGGGACCATACGCAAAGGACATGCCCGCCGCCGGCGGCCGCCGCCACTCCTCAGGCCTACCATCCGGCGCCGAATGAAGATCTTGGTGGTCGAGGACGAAGAGGGCATTGCGGACTTCGTTCGCCGCGGGCTCGAGGCCGAGGGCCACGAGGTGACCTGCGCCTTCGACGGCGTCGAGGGCGAGGTGCAGGCGTTGAGCGGCGAGTTCGACCTCGTCGTGCTCGACCAGATGCTGCCGGGGCGCGACGGGCTGGCCGTACTGAGCGCGATTCGCAACGTGCTCCCGGGACTCCCGGTGATCCTGTTGACGGCGCGAGGGGACATCTCGGACCGCGTCGCGGGCCTCGACGCCGGCGCCGTCGACTACATGACCAAGCCGTTCTCCTTCGATGAGCTCGCGGCGCGCGTGCGGGCGCACCTGCGCAAGCCGGAGACAGCCCGCCCGACGCGCCTCGAGACCGGTGACCTGATGTTGGACCTCATCCGCAGGCGAGTGAGCCGTGACGGAACCGAGGTCACCCTCTCGTCGCGTGAATTCGAGCTCCTCGCGTTCCTGGTCCGCCACGCCGACCGCGTCGTCTCCCGTGACGAGCTCCTGAGCACGGTTTGGGGCTATGACCACGACCCCGGCACCAACGTCGTCGGCGTCTACATCGGCTACCTGCGCCGCAAGCTGGCGCTGCCGGGCCTTCCGGACCCGATCGAGACGGTGCGCGGCGCGGGTTACCGCCTCCGGGCCCGTGGTTGAGCGACTGCGCGCGACGGGGCTGCGCACGCGGCTCGCGGTCACGATCGCGGCGATCATCGTGGTCGCCGCGGGCGCGACCTACGTCGCGGTCTACCGCGGCACGGGCGCCCAGGTGCGAAGCCAGATCGAGCGCGATCTCGCGAGTGAGTCGACGTCGCTCGAGGCTCAGCTCGCGGGGCCGCCGGCCGGTCCGCGCGCGACGCTGCGGCGCGCCGAGCGCTCGATCGCGGCTGCGCCCGGGTTCGGGCCGGCCTCGCGCCTCCTCGTCGTCCAGGTCCCGGGCGCCGGCGTGGCAACGAACGAGCCGGAGCTGCTCGGGCTGAGCGGGCTCGGACGCGGCGACGAGACCGCCGCGGACCGCAGGCGCGAGCGCGGCGAGGGCATCGCGATCCGCTCGGCGCCGATCGGACTCAGCGCCGTGACCCTCGAGGACGCCGGCGACGTGCAGCTGCTCAAGCGCCCGCGGACCGGGCCCGGAGCGGCGGCGGCGATCACCGTCGGTCAGCCGCTGGCACCCGTCGACCGGGCGCAGGACGGGGTCTCGAAGACCTTCCTCATCGCCGGTTCGCTGACTCTCTTGGTGACGCTGGTCGTCGCCTTCGTGGCGGCGGCCTGGACCGCTGCGCCGTTGCGGCGGATGGCGACGACCGCCGGGGCGGTCGATGCCGGCGACCTGACGCACCGAATGGAGGAGACCGGCCCCCGCGAGGTCCGAAGCCTCGCCGAGTCCTTCAACCACATGCTCGACCGGCTCGATGAGGCGTTCGCCCGTCAGCGCGCTTTCGCCTCCGATGCCTCGCACGAGCTTCGCACGCCACTCACGGCCATCCGCGGCCAGATCGAGGTGCTCGCGCTGTCCCCCGATCCCTCGCGCGCGGACATCGAGGCGACGGAGGCGCGAATCACCGCCGAGATCTCCCGGATGGACCGCCTGGTCGACGACCTCCTGCTGCTCGCACGGAGCGACGAGGGCGGTGCCCACCGCGTCGAGACCATCGATCCGGGCAAGCTCATCCACGAGGCGGCCGAGGGTGTGGCGGCCGGGGACCGCGAGGTGAGGATCGGGGCCGTGCCCGCCGGGAGCCTCCGCGGCGACCCAGACCGGCTCGCGCAGGTGATCCGAAACCTGGTGCGGAACGCCGTCGAGCACACGGACGAGGGCGGCGTGGTCGACGTCTCCAGCTTCGCGCTCGACGGCAACCTTCGCGTCACCGTCGACGACGACGGTCCGGGGATCCCCGTGGCCGAGCGGGAGCTCGTCTTCGAGCGGTTCCATCGAACCGACGCGTCCCGGGGCCGCCGCTCGGGGGGCAGCGGCCTGGGCCTGGCCATCGCGAAGGCCATCGTCGACGCTCACGGCGGGCGGATCTGGGTCGGCGCCTCGCCGGCGGGAGGCGCGAGGGTCGCATTCGACGTCCCCGGGTTCACGAGCGCCCGGCGCGGTTCGCCGTAGCATGCCCGGCGCGTCGTGAGCGATCCCTTCCTCTTCGGCACGGTGGTGGTCGGTTACGACAGGACGCCGCGAGGCGACGCCGCGCTTCGGCTCGGCGAGCTGCTCGCCGCAGCCGGCGGAGCCCGCCTCTCGGCGGTGTCCGTACACGATCCGAACGGTGGAGCGCCATCACCGATCGAGGAGGAGGTCGCGAATCGCCTCCCCTCTCCGCGCGTGCCGGTCGAGGCGCACAGCATCGAGGGCGCCTCGCCGGCGCGCATCCTGCACGAGGTCGTGGCCGCGGATCCCCGGGTCGGGTTGCTCGTCCTGGGCTCGACCCACAGGCCGGTGATCGCCGGGGCGAGCCCGCGGAGCGTGGTGGCCAAGCTGATGAGCGGATCGCCGTGTCCGGTCGCGATCGCTCCGCGTGAGCTCGCCCGCGCCGATGACCTTCGCGTCATCGCGGTCGCCTTCGACGACTCGGCGGAGTCGCGCGAGGCCCTCGCCCTCGCCAGGGAGCTCGGCCTGCGCTGCGGGGCCACCCTCTGGGTGATCGCGGTCGACCATCAGGGAAGGAGCCTGACGGCGAGCGCTGCTACGACAGCCCCGATACCCGCCGTCGCCTCGGGGTTCGACCTGCAGGAGCGGCTGCACGCCGTGGTGGCCGAGTTGCCCGGAAAGCTCCGCGCCCTCTCCGTCTACGAGCGCGGCAGCCCCGCCCGCGCCATCCTGGAGCGGGTCGGCGCCGGTGTCGACCTGCTCGTGATGGGATCCCGCGGCTACGGCCCGCTGCGCTCGGTACTGCTGGGCAGCGTTTCGGCCGAGGTGGTCGCAGCCGCTGTCTGCCCGGTGCTCGTCGCGCCCCGCGGGCTCGAAGTGCCGCCGCCGACCGCCCCGTAGTCGGACGTCGCCCGCAGGGCCGGAAAGGCTCCGCTCACGGTCGTCCCAGCCCCCGGGGTCGAGTCGATGTCGACCGTGCCGCCCAGGATCTCCGCGCGCTCGCGGATCCCGCTCAGGCCAAAGCCCGCTCTTGCGGTCTTCGGCTCGAAGCCACGGCCGTCGTCGGACACGGTCAGGGTCACCTCGCGCGCACGCTCCACCACCTTCACGACGGCCTGCTCCGCGTGGGCGTGCTTGACCGCGTTCGTGAGCGCCTCTTGGACGACCCGGTAGATCGCCTCCTCGACGCGGAGATCGAGCCGCTCGTCCTCGGCGCCGGCCTCCCAGGCGAGGGCGATGACCGTGTCGATCTCGATCCCACTGCGGGTGCGGGTGCGCTCGATGAGCGTCTCGAGCGCAGACTGGAGGCCGATCTCGTCGAGGCTCGCCGGCCGCAGGTCGACGATCAGGGCGCGGAGCTTGCTGATCTCCTCCGTGAGCTGAGCTACCGCGCCCGACACGGCCGCCTCGTAGCCCGAGCCGGTGCGGAGCACGGAGGACAGCGAGACGCGCAGCGCCCCCAGCCCCTGGAGCGTCTCGTCATGGAGCTCGCGCGCCCACCGGGAGCGCTCGCGCTCCGCCGACTCGATGCTCTGCTGGAGGCGCGCGCGATCGATCGAGCTCGCGTGGCCGACCGCGACGGCCGCGGAGTCAGCGAGCATGATCGCCGACGTCTCATCCGCCTCCGTGAATGGCTCGCCGGTCTCCTTCTCCGTGAGGTAGAGGTTGCCCCACGCGACTCCCCGGATGACGATCGGGACGCCGAGGAAGCTGCGCATCGGCGGGTGCGCGGGCGGGAAACCGGCCGAGTCGGGATGGTGGGACACGTCATCCAGCCGAAGCGGGTTCGGGTCCCTGATCAGGGTTCCGAGCACCCCCCGGCCGGTGGGCGGGTCGCCGATCCGGCGCCGAACGTCCTCGTCGATGCCCGTGGTGAGGAAACGCCGAAGCCGCCGCCGGTCGTCGTCGAGGACGCCGATCGCCGCGTAACGCGCGCCCGTCAGCTCGCGCGCCGCATCGAGCACCCTCTCGAGGATCGTCTCGAGGTCGAGCTCCGCCAGGACGCCCCGCCGCGCCTCCATGAGAGCGCGCAGGCGCGCCTCGCTGAGCGCTTCCGTGCTCACGGAGAACCGATCGGCTTCTGGGTCAGGGATCAAGGGTTCGGCCATTCTCGACCATGACGACCATAGCGCCGCCGACTCAGCCCGTATAGGGATGCGTGGGGAGGCGCCCCGATGGGGCGAGGAGGTCGAAGCCGTCGGGAGTCTTGAGTCTCCCCGGCGCGGTCCCGGCCTGGTCAGTGTGCCCGTACTGCCACACGATCCGCTTGGTCCGCCGATCGATGAGGACGACGCGGTCGCGGTAGTCATCGGTCACGGCGACGAGGCCGCCCGGGAACCGTTCGGCGAGGCTCGGGTGATCGAGCATTCCGGCGCCGCTCGGCGGGTGGTAGGACCAGAGGATGCGCCCGGCGCGATTGAACTCGTAGACGCCGCCGGGCCGACTGTAGTCGGCAACCAGGTAGCGATCGGGCCCGAGCTTCTGAGGGTCCGACGGGTACGCAATCGGGACGTGGGTGCTCCAGACCAGGTGGCCACCGCGGGTGAATTCGTCGACGTAGGAGCCCTGGACCTCGGAGACGAGGACGTCGCCGTTGACGAGCGGGGTGTCGCCGTTCGGGGCGGCGAGACTGTGCGGCGGATTGTGCGCGCAGTCTCCGGTCGTCCCGATCTGAGACGTGCCCGCTCCCGGGCCCAGGAACACGATCCTGCAGTTCTGGGCATCGGCGACGGTGACCGTCCCGTCGCGGAGCAGGTAGGCGTCGTCGGGCTCGTGGAAGTAACCGGGGCTGGAGCCGATCATTCCGGGATGGCCGAACGATCGCAGCACTTTGCCCGACGGATAGGCGATCTCGACGATGGCCTCGTTTTCCTCCTCGTTGGAGATGATCCCCCGCCCGCCGTGGATGAAGAAGGCGTCGTCGGGGAAGTAGAAGCGGCCCTTCGGCTGCGGCCGTGAGCCCGGGTATCGCCAGAGCACGCGCTTGGCCGGGTTGACGACGAGCAGTCGATTGTTGCCGCGGTCGGCGATCAGGAGATGCCCCCGGAACGGGCCCCCGCCTGACGAGCCGGCGCTCGAGCTCGCCGGCGGGGGGCGACGGGGCGCCGGGACCCGGACGTTCCGCAACCGGAGGCCGATCACGGAGCTGAGGGCCGCGCCGGCTTGCCCGAGCCCGCCGACCAGGTAGCCGCGCCCGCCCAGGGCCACCGCCGCGGCGTTGGTCACGGGCGTCGGGAGGCGGCCCGCAGCAGAGATCCGTCGCCGGCCCGGGTCGAAGGCGACGATGGCGTCGGTGGCCCGCCCTCCAGCGGTTCCGCCGAGGACGTAGATGCGGCCATGAAGGGCGATCGCCGAGGCGTGGGCCAGCGGGCGATCGAGGTGGCCGATAATGCGCGCTCTCCCGGTCGATGCGTCGATCGACTGGATCGCGCCCGTTGGACGGCCCGATGCGGTCTCGCCGCCGAACAGGTAGATCGTGCCCGCGGCGGTCGCGACCGCGGGGTAGCGGACGGGCACGGGAAGGTGCGCTGCGGCCGTGAACCTGCGGCCGTTGCTCGTCGCGAGGGCATCCGGAGCGAGCGTCTGCCCGTCGTAACCGCCGATCGCCCAGACGCGACCGCCCGCCCTCGCGGCGACGAGGTCCGAGCGGGCCGTCGGCAGATGGGAGACGACCGCGGCGCCACCGCTGTCCAGGCGCTCGACCGCGTCGGTGCTCGCCGCGTCGCCTCCGCCCATCACGAGGGTGCTGCCGCGCAGCGACGCCGCGGCCGCGTCGTGAAGCGGCTGGCCGAGCTGTCCGACGAGCCGAACGTGGCCGCTCGCGGGGTCGAGGCTGAACACGCCGTCGACCGACTGGTTCGAGGCGTCGAGTCCGCCGACGATGAGCACGCGTCCGCCGCCCGCCGCCACCGCTTCGCCGGAGATCGCGGCCGGCAGCTTCGCGGTCGTACTCGCCACGAGCTTCGTCCTGACCGCGGGCCGGCCGGTAGCGGTCTGGCCGGAAGCGCCGCTGCGGCCCGCGCCATCGTCGCTCGAGCCGCTCGAAGCGATCGCGGCGGCGCCGGCCCCGACCAGCGCCGCCAGACAGGCGATCGCGACCCTGCGGCGGCGTCGCACGAGCCTGGCATGGCGACGCTGGCCGGGATCCGGGCGCGACGCGGACACGGCGGGAGAATCGCCGAGGAGGATCAACCGCGGCTAGAGATCGCATGAGAATCCTCTTACCGGCGTTCTAAGGGTTTTCTCACTTGGCTTGAAACCGCCCCTAAGGTTTCCGCCCGATCATCTCCCGGCATGGATCCGAGATTCGACCCTGCCGGGGGCTCCGCGACGACGCGGCGCGACAACGACCTGCGCGTGCTCGCCCGGACCCGCAAGGCGATCGTCATCGTGAGCCTGGGTGCCGTGGCCGCCCTCGCGGGCGTCGTCGCGCAGGTGAAGCCCGGCCGTTCGTCCGCCAGCAGCTCGGCGCCGAGCGGGTCGGACGGAAGCACCGGCTCGGCGGCCGTCACCGGGAGCGTCACCAGGCCGCTCCCCCCGCTGTCGAGCGCGGATGTCGGCTCGTCCTCCGGCTCGAGCCTCTCGCCGCCGCCCGAGGCACCCGCGGCGGCCCCGGTGCCCGCTCCCGCACCGGCCTCGCCCGTGGTCTCCGGGGGCTCGTAGCGATGAGCGCATCCGCCTCCTTCCGGGCGCTCGGAACGACAGCGGGCGTCCACGTCACCGATGCATCGAAGCTCGCGGCGGCGAAGGCCGTGCTCGAGAGCGAGCTCGAGGCGATCGACCGGTCGTGCAGCCGGTTCCGAAACGACTCCGAGCTCATGCGCCTTAACGCAGCCGGCGGGCACCCGTGCCGGGCGAGCGATCTCTTCATCGAGGCCGTCGAGGTGGCGCTGCGCGCCGCCCGCATCAGCGCCGGCGCGGTCGACCCCACGGTCGGTGGCGCTCTCCGCGCCATCGGCTACGACCGCGACTTCGCGAAGATCGCGGCCTCGCCCTCCCGGCTCCGGCTCCGGGTCGCCTCGGTGGCCGGTTGGCGATCGGTCCGCGTTGATCCGGAACAACGGACCGTGCGCGTGCCCGCGGGCGTGGAGCTCGACCTCGGCGCGACCGCGAAGGCGCTTGCGGCGGACCGGGCCGCCGCACGGGCGCACGAGGTCACCGGGTGCGGTGTGCTGGTGAACCTCGGCGGGGACATCGCGATCTCGGGGCCGGCGCCGGCCGGTGGCTGGACCGTGCTCGTGACGGACGACCACGAGGGCGGGCCCGAGGCGGACGGTCAGACGATCCGCGTTGCCGGCGGCGGGCTCGCGACGTCGAGCACCACCGTGCGGAGCTGGGCGACTGACAATGGCCGCCGGCATCACATCGTGGACCCCTCCACGGGCCTCTCCGCGGGGCCCACGTGGCGGACGGTGAGCGTCGCCGCGGGCTCGTGCGTCGACGCGAACATCGCCACAACGGCCGCGATCGTCAAGGGGGAGGACGCGGTGGGCTGGCTCGGCGAAACCGACCTGCCGGGGCGGCTCGTGCGGACGAGCGGCGCTGTCATGCGGGTGGGCGAGTGGCCGGAGCCGCCGGTATGACAGTCCCCCTCGCGAGTGCGCCGACCATGTACTGGTACGCGACCCGGGGCGCCGGGACCGTCGCCCTGGTGCTGCTGACGGCGTCGGTCGTCGTCGGGATCGTGGACTTCAGCCGGTGGAGCCCGGCGAACCGGCCCCGATTCCTGGTCGACGGGGTTCACCGGACCGTCTCGATGCTCGCCGTCGTGATGGTCGCGGTCCACGTGGTGACGACGGTCGCCGACGGCTTCGCGCCGATCACCCTGCTCGACGCGATCATTCCCTTCGCCTCCCCCTATCGCCCGCTGTGGCTCGGGCTCGGGTCGGTGGCGTTCGACCTCCTGCTCGCCGTAACGATCACGAGCATGCTGAGGGGGCGGATCGGCCATCGGGCATGGCGCGCCGTGCACTGGACCGCGTACGCGTGCTGGCCGCTGGCCCTCCTCCACGGGCTCGGAACCGGAACGGACGCGTCGGTGGGGTGGTCGCTCATCATCGCCGTCGCCTGCGTCGCGGCGGTGCTGGTGGCCGTCGCTTGGCGCGTCGGTGCCGCCTTCCCCGCGGAGGACGGCCGGCGCGCGCTCATCGGCGCGCTCATGGCGACCGGCCTGATCGCGCTCTTCTTCTGGACCGTCTCCGGGCCCCTCGCCTCGAACTGGGCCGCCCGCGCCGGGACGCCCACGAGCCTGCTGGCGAGCGTGGGCGCCGCCTCCGCCCCCGCGGCCGCGGCGAAGACCAAGGTCGAGAACGCTTCGGCCCCGACGCTCGACGTGCCGTTCACGTCGCAGGTCAGCGGCACGATCCATCAGCGGCCGGTGTCGTCGGGGGTCGTGCTCGATGTTCGCGGCTCACTCCACAGCGGCGCCCGTGGAACCTTCGAGATCCAAATCGGCGGACAGCCCGTGGAAACCGGCGGTGTCGCCATGACGGCGAGCCGCGTCGCTCTGGGGCCGCCGGGCGAGCCGTCGCTTTACCGCGGCACCCTCTCGGAGCTCCACGGGACTCATCTCGCCGCCAACGTCGCGAGCTCGCAGGCGTCTGCGCGGCTGCAGATCGACCTCGTGCGGGGGGCCGGAAACAGCGTGACGGGAACGATGAGCGCGAGCAGCACGGGGAAGGCGAGCTGATGGAGGCGAGCACGCTGCCCCGCGTCCTCGCCGGTTGGAGACCCGGCCAACCGGTCCCGTTCGACGAGCACCTCTCGATGCACGGCGCCGTTCCGATCCCGGGCAAGCGCGAGGCCCACGACCTCATCCAGACCGTCGAGCGAAGCGGACTTCGCGGACGCGGCGGGGCCGGCTTCCCCACGGCCGCCAAGCTGCGCGCCGTCGCCTCGGCGGGACGAGGGCGCCGAGTGGTCGTCGTCAACGGCGCCGAGGGCGAGCCCGCGAGCGCCAAGGACAGGGTTTTGCTCGCCGGCGCGCCCCACCTCGTGCTCGATGGCGCGCTCCTGGCGGCCGCCGCGGTCGGCGCCGACGAGGTGATCGTGTGTGTGAAGTGGACGTCGGCGAAGGCGATTCGGGCGCTGGAGGCGGCGATCCGCGAACGGTCCGCGGAGCGAGTCAGCCTCGTCGAGGTCCCGCCGAGCTACGTGGCGGGCGAGGAGACGGCCCTCGTCAATTTCCTCAACACCGGGCGGTCGCTGCCGACGTTCGTGCCGCCGCGCCCGTTCGAGCGCGGCGTGAGCGGGCGCCCGACCTTGATGCAGAACCCGGAGACCCTCGCCCATCTGGCGCTCGTGGCGCGGTACGGCGCCGACTGGTTCCGGCAGGTCGGCGCGGAGGACGACCCGGGGTCCAACCTCGTCACGCTCCGCGGGGCGGTCGCGCGGCCGGGCGTGTACGAGATCGCGTCGGGAGCTTCGCTCGAGAGTCTCCTGGAGGCGGCCGGCGGCTCGACCGAGCCGACCCAGGCCTTCCTCCTCGGTGGCTACGCCGGCGTGTGGGTGCCCTCGAAGCGCGCGAGGGAAATGCCCCTCACGCGCGCAAACGGGGCCGTCGCAAGACGACCTTCGCTTGGCGCGGGGGTGGTCGTCGCCCTCCCGGCCACCGCGTGCGGTTTCTGCGAGACCGGCCGCGTCGTCGGCTACCTCGCCGCCGAGTCAGCGGGGCAGTGCGGCCCGTGCGTGCACGGCCTCGGCGCGATCGCGGACGCGTTCACCGAGATCAGCGACGGCATCGCGGAGCCCGGCGCCCACCGATGGATCGAGGCTTGGAGCGCCGATGTCACCGGCCGGGGCGCCTGCGGCCATCCCGACGGGGCGGCGTCGCTCGCGACCAGCGCGCTTTACGCCTTTCGCGACGCGGTCGACGCGCACGAGTCGGGCGGATCGTGTGCGAGCGACAGCGGTCGTCGATGGACTCTGCCGCTCCCGGATCCGGTGGAGGCCGCGCTGTGACGACCGTCCGCGTCAACCCGATCGCCTGCGAGGCGCACGGGATGTGCGCAGAGCTCCTCCCCGAGCGGATCACGCTCGACGACTGGGGTTATCCGATCGTCGACGAGCGCCCGGTCCCGGCGTCGCTCACCGAACACGCCGAGCGCGCGGCGGGCGCCTGCCCGACGCTCGCGCTCCTCATCGAGCGCGACAAGCGTCGGAACGGCGGAGGCTAGATCTAGGCGCTCTTCTTGCGAGCGGGCCGCTTGGTCGCGGATCGCTGCGCGGTGGCGAGCTTCTTCTGGGCACGCTCGACATCGCGCTGGAGCGCCTTGCCGAACTTGCCGCTGTCGCGGCGCGCGTCGCGCACGAAGCGCTCGAGGTCCTTGTAGAGGTCCTTCGCCCCGACGCCGACGTCCTTGCCGAGGTCGTTGCGCAGCGCCTTCAGCGCATCCTGCGCCTGGTCCAGGGACTTGTTGAGGCGACGCAGCGCGGCCGGCTCGGACGCAGTCGCGCTCCGCTTCTTGGTCGCGCTGCTGCGTGGGGCCCGTCGGGTGGTGCTCTTGGTGGTGGTGGCCATGTCAGTTCTCCTTCTTGTGGCTCGCGGCGAGGCTATGGGCGCGCCGGCACGCGAGCATCGGGCCTGACCACCATTTGACTCCGTAGATTCCCGAGGGGGAGCCAACGGAGCGCAAGACGTAGCATCGCCGTTCGATGTCGAGCTCGAGCACCGTGCCGACGGAGGAGCGGATCGGTCTCGGCGAGGCCCTGCGCGCCGGGGCGGTCATGCCAGGCGGGCCGGCTGTCCTCGTGGGTGCCGGCGTGGCGAGTGGGCTCGCGTCGCTTCGCGCCGTGCGCCGCCGTCGCCGGCCCTCGCCCGTCGCCTTGGCCGGCCTCGCCGTCGCTCAGCTGGGCCAGGAGCGCGGCGGGTTCTACAGCTACGAATGGCTCGAGAACCTCGCCGGATGCGAGATGCGGAACGCCGACAGGATCCATCCCGAGTGGCAGCAACGGGAGGTCGGCGAGCTCGTGATGCTGCACCCCGCAAATGGCCTCGAGGTGACGAGGTTCGAGCCCGGGCGCTCCCGCACTTCCTGATGGAGCGACGGATGCCGCTGGGCGTCAAGCAGCGCGCGGAGGCCGCGTGATCAGCCCTCGACCCGGCGGTAGTGGTCGCGCCAGATGACCCGGTGGACGCCGAGGTGGCGCGGCAGGCTGCGGAGGCCGGGGATGAAGGGCACGCAGATGAAGACGAGCGAGAGCCCCATCATCAGGGCGAAGATCAGCGCGTCGGCGTTCTCCGAGCTCTTGAACGGCTCGATCTGGTACCAGAAGGTGTACAGCCACAGCCACACCTGCCCCGGGTAGCTGCCGGTCTCGTTCATCATCCCCCACTGGGTACCGAGCAGGTGCTGCTTGGTGGCCAGCGATTCGAAGTAGCCCCCAGCCGAGAGGAACAAGAGCGGCTTCGTGTAGTTGGTCTGGTAGAACTGGGAGCTGGTCAGCAGGGCGCCATCGAGGCCGCCGCTGCGGGCCAGCCCCGTCAGCGCGCCCATCATCGGCGCCACGGGTCCGGATGGCCCGGGTGGGACGACCGGGAGACCGTCTGGGAAGCGGGCTTTCCCCAGCGCCTTCGTGTACGCATCCGTCCAGCGCTTCTGCAGCGCGGGTGGCGCCGCCTGGTAGCGGACCAGGGCGCGGCGAAGGGCGACGTTGCCCGGGATGCTCTGGAGCGGGTTGAGGACGAAGTCCTTGGCCGTGTCGACCGGAATGTGAACGCCGGCCGTGCTCTGCAGGTCGATCGGGCCGATCTTCTGGGTTGTGCCCGAGGTGTGGTTGTAGGGCGGGCCGTAGGTGGCGATCTCGCTCGTGCCATCGAGCTCGGTGACGGCGGTCGCGACGAAGTCGGCGGGATCGGCGCGCGCCCACGACTGGATCGTCGCCGGCTGGTCGTCGGGGGAGGAGAAGAGGATCGCGAGGACGACCGTCAAGAGGGTGACGACGCCGATAGCCACGGCGAGCTCCTTGAGCAGGTCGTAGCGGACGTATGGCCCGCGCCACTCGCGGTCGTCGTACTCCGGCGTCGGGGCCGCGGCGCTCATTTCGGGTCCCCATCGGCGCCGGCCACGGGCTGCTTGGCCGGATACGGCGGCACCACCCCGTGCTTGCGGACGAGCAGCACGTGCCATGCCACGAGCGCCACCACGGCAACGGGCAGCAGGATGACGTGGAAGGTGTACATCTGGCCGAAGTCGATGACGTTGAAGAAGCTGCCGATGCCGACCGAGTTGAGCCCGTCCTTGCCCTCGCTGGCGATCCATTGCGAATCGAAGTTCTGCTGCGAGAGGTAGCCGGTGAAGGCGGTGCCGATCGCGATCAGGAACAGCACCGCGCCCGTGACCCAGGTCCACGAGCGCCCTCCGCGCCAGGCGCCCATGAAGAACTTGCCCCACAGGTGGACGACCATCGTGAAGAAGAAGACCTCGACACCCCAGAGGTGAAGGCTGTTGAAGAAGTGGCCGACGCTCGAAACATGCCACCAGGTCGGCCCCTTGATGCCGAGGATCACGCCCGAGGCGATGACGACGATCAGCGATGCGATCGTGGCGACGCCGAAGACGTAGATCCAGTTGGCCACGTAGGCCGGCTGGGTATCGGGGAGGAGCTTCTCCGGCGGCAACGCTGCCACGGCCCGGCTGCGAACCCTCTCGGTCCACATGCGCCGCTCGCCCGGTCGACCGCCGGGATTCGCCGGCTCAGCCATCGACGTCTCGTCCGCGCGTCGGGAACGGCAGCAGGATGACCGCGATGAAGACGGCGATCATCAGAAGGATCACCACGACATTCGCCACTGACATCTGAAAGAAGTGCCAGTGGACGTAATGAGCCGGGGTGTTGAGGTTGATCAGCGACCCGAGGCTCAGCACGATCGCGAGGCTAGATCCGAGCGCCTCCCGTGGCATCCGCGAAGCGCCCGGGACGTCCTGCGTAGTTCTCCGCACTTGCATCGAGCCCGCAAGGAGGGTCGACGACGACGTGCACGATCGGTCGCCTGAAGCGGCGCAGGGCGCGGCCGACGAGGTCGTGCTCGAGCCAGTGCGACCGCTGGCGCGGCAGCGTGGCGATCACGATCTCCATCGCGTCGAAGGAGACGAGCGCATCCTCGATGGCGCGCATGGGATCGGCGTCGCCGATTCTGCCCCGGGCCCGGACCCCCAGGCTCCGGAGCTGATCCAGGCAGTGGCCGAGGCGCACCTCGGCGCCCCGGCGGGCGGGGTCCTCGTCCGAGAACCAGTGCCGAAGCCGCGAGTTGAGCGCCGGCGCGACCACCAGGATCTCGCCGCGGGCACCGCGCTGACGGACGACCTCGCGGAGCGCCGGGCCCTCGAGTGTTCGATTCGCCACCACGAGGACCCGGCGCATTCCGGGGGGAGGGGATTCTGCCCGCGCTCGCCGTGCTTGAGGATCGAGGTTGGACATCACCGGCGACCCTAGGCGGTCGCCGGCAACCCCCTGGCCAGCCTGAAGTTAGGAACCGGGAAAAGGCGTGCAGGCCGCGACTTCAGCGGGACCGCGCCATCGCCCGGTCGCTCGGGACCGTGACGAGCCGCTCATCGAACGTGAAACCCGCCTCCAGCGCGCGCCGGAAGGGACAGCTCTCCGCAACCCGCTCGAGACGGCGCCGCTGCTCGGCGGAGAGCTTCCCCTCCAGATGCACAACGATCTTGCAGAAGCGCGGTGTCGCGTCGGGGTCGTACGCGACATCGATGCGCACCTCGCCCAGGTCCCAGCCGCGACGGCTGGCGTACATGGCGATCATCGTGCCGATGCAAGAGGCGAGGGCAGCCGGGAGGAGCTCGTGCGGCGCCGGACCCGAGTCGGTGCCGCCGAGGTCGATCGGCTCGTCGGTGACGATCGTATGGCGGCCGTTGACGTCTACCTCGTTTGCGAGGGACTCGCCAACGCGTCGTGCGGTTGCCGTGAGCATGCACCGACCGTACGCCGCCGGCGGCCGCCGGACATCCGGAGGACGCCTCGTCTTCCCTCCGTACGGACTACTTGGGCTTGGTCGTGATCGAGAGGGCGTGGATCGAGCCGTCGTCCATCAGGTGCTGGACAGGGGCCCGGACCATCCGGTGCTGGTCGATGCGGCTGCGGCCCGCGAACTGCGGCGCGGCGACGATCGCCCGCAGGTGGTCACCCCCTCCTTCGTCGACCACCTCGACGTCCGCGCCCGGGAGCGCGGCGGCGATCAGGCGCTCGATCTCGGTTAGATCGGCCACCGCGAGGGATCAGCCGGCGACCTTCTCGCCCTTGGCCGCGGCGTCGAGCATGTCCTCGATCCGCACGAACTTGACCCGCGGCCGGCCGTGGGGCCGGCCGGCCTCCTGCTCGGCGGCGTCGATCAGCTCCCAGTCGGTCCACTCGACGTGGCCGGGAGCGCGCTCGGCGAGAAGCTCCTCGATCGGCTCGACGTCGTCGGCAGGGGACGGGATCTTGTCGCCCTCGAGGTCCTCGAAGATGTGGGAGACCGTCTCCTGAGCATCCTTCTTGTTGGTGCCGATCACGCCGCTTGGGCCGCGCTTGATCCAGCCGACGACGTATTGGCCGGCGACTTGCTCGCCGGAGTCGGGCTCGACGACGCGGCCCTGCTCGTTCGCGATCGTCCCGCGGCCATGGTCGAAGGGCAGGCCCTCGAGACCGACGCCGCGGTAGCCGATCGAGCGCAGGACGAGGCCGCAGTAGATGTTCTCGCGCTCGCCCGTGTCGCGGGCGCGGATGGCGCCCGAGTCGTCCTTCGCGAGCTCGTTGACCCCAAGCACGATGCTCTCGACCCTGCCGTCGCCCCGGATCTCGAGCGGGGAGCGACAGAACTTCATGACGATCCGCTTGCGCTTGCCCTCCGGCTCGCGGCTCGCGAACTCGGTGAAGATGTCGACGTTGCGGCGGTTCGTCGGCTCGGCGTCGTCGGAGTCGAGCCACTCGCGGCTGGCGTCGTCGAGCTCGCACTCGGCCGGATCGATGACGATGTCGGCGTCGACCATCTCGCCCAGCTCGCGGACCTCGGGGTTGGTGAAGGCGGCCTGCGCCGGACCGCGGCGGCCGAGCACGACGATCTCCTTCACGCCCGAGTCGGCGAGAACGTCGATCGAGTGGTTGGCCGTGTCGGTCCCCTGGAGCTCGTCGCGGGTCAGGGCGAGCATGCGGGCGACGTCGGCCGCGACGTTGCCGTTGCCGACCACGACCACGCGCTCGCAGGAGAGGTCGTACTCGCGGTCGGCGAAGTCGGGGTGGCCGTTGTACCAGGCGACGAACTCGGTGGCCGAGTGGCTGCCCGGGAGGTCCTCACCCGGGATCCCCAGCTCGCGGTCGGTTCCCGTGCCGTAGGAGTAGATCACCGCGTGGTAGCGCTCAGCGAGCTCGGCCGCGCTCACGTGCCTGCCGACCTCGATCCCGCCGAAGAAGCGGAACCCCTCGCGGGCCGCCGTCTTCTCGTAGACGCGGATGACGGACTTGATCTTCGGGTGATCGGGCGCGACGCCCGCGCGGACGAGGCCGAAGGGGGTCGGCAGGCGGTCGAAGAGGTCGACGTGCACGTGCACGTCCTCGGGCTTCAGCAGGTGCTCGGCCGCGTAGAAGCCGGCCGGGCCGGCGCCGACGATCGCGACGCGCATGGGGTTCTCGGCCGTGCCGGGACGAGCGCTCACGGGAAGGCGGAAGGGTAGAGAACCCTGCTCGCGATTTAGCCGCCCGACACCGTCGTGTAGCCGAGCGTCATCCAGTCGTGCATTCCGCCGCGGTAGTAAAGGATGCCGCCGGCGGGGTAGCCGGCATCCAGAAGTGTGCGGACGGCGTCCGGCGTCGCAGCGCACTGGGGGCCATTGCAGAAGAAGACGGTGACCTCTCCGGCGTTGAGCTCGTCGAGATGGTCGAGCACCTCTTCGTGTGGGATGGAGCAAGCACCGGGAATCGCCGCCTCGCGGTGGAAGTGAGGCTGGCGTGTGTCGACGAGCGACCCGCCCTGCTCGATATGCGCGAGGAGCTCCAGCTCGCCGATCGTGCGGACGCCCGGCGCGAGCTCGATCGGCTGGACCGTGCCCCACGTGCCATCAACCCTGTAGAACCCCTCGCCGAGCGATTGCGGCACTTGACAGGGATCTTCGTGGCGGGGCACGCGCTCGAGGTTCACCGGCTGAGCTTGCCCAGCGGACGAGGTGCGCACAATCGCTACCGCTACCCGCCCTGCTGCGGGAAGATACGTAGCGCAGGTACGGCCGCCTGCGGTTACCGGGAACGAGGGGGGTTGGAAGGCTTCGGGCGATGAGCCAGAGGCCACGCATCGCCATCCTCGGTGCCGGCTTCGCCGGCCTCGAAACCGCCTTTCTCTTGCGCATGCGGTTGCGGGATCGGGTCGATCTGACGCTCGTCTCCGAGCGCGAGGCGTTCACCTTCCGCCCCAACACGATCTACGTCCCGTTCGGCTCGGATCCCGAAGACCTCGTCGTCGACCTGGCGAAGCCGTTCCGCCGCCGCCACGTCGACTTCCTGGAGGGCGCGGTCACGGGCGTCGATCCCGGTTCACACGAGGTCAAGCTCGGCGACGGGCGGATCGTCGGCTACGACAAGCTCGTGATCGCCACCGGGGCCGACATGCGACCCGCCGAGGTCCCCGGCCTCGCCGACCACGCCGCGACGATCTGGACGCCCCGGAGCATGCTCGGGGTGCGCGAGCGCTTCGAGAGGGTCCGCGATGACGCGAAGGAGGGGCGCCGCAGCCGCGTGTTGTTCCTGATCCCGCCCAACAACAAGTGCGCCGGACCCCTGTACGAGATCGTGATGATGTTCGAGACCTGGCTGCGGCGGGAGGGGGTCCGCGAGCACGTCGACCTCGCCTGGTCCACCTTCGAGGAGACCTACATCCAGGCCTTCGGCCCACGCCTGCACGAGGTCGTCACAGCCGAGTTCGCCGAGCGCGGGATCGACGGGCATACGGCCGAGTCGGTCACCGAGGTCACAGCAGGTGAGGCGCGCTACGCCGACGGCTCGATCCGCGGTTTCGACCATCTGATCGCCTTCCCGCCGTACGTCTCGGCGGTCAGCTATGAGGCCCTCCCATCCGACGATCGCGGCTTCATCCAGACGGAGATGGCGACACGGCAGGTGACGGGGCAGCCCGACGTCTACGCGCCCGGCGACGCGGGCGACTTCCCCGTCAAGCAGGCGTTCCTCGCGTTTCTCCAGGCTGACACCGTCGCCGAGCACATCGCCGCCGAGGCCGGCGCACTCGACTTCGAGAGGCCCTTCGATCCGGTCTCCATGTGCATCATGGAGATGTTCGACAAGGCGACGTTCGCTCAGGTGCCGCTCGAGCTCACCGGCGACCCGTCGAAGCCCGTCACCGTCCGGGCCGGCGCGGACGGGGACTACAAGGTCGGCACCGGCACGACTTGGCGCCTCGGCAAGAAGATGCTCGGGGCCACCGTCCCGATGCGCTTCCACGCCGGCGAGCCCTTCCACGCCGGCCTCGCATGGCAGGCGATGGAGGTCGGGCTCAAGGGCATGTCGGCTGTGCTTGCCGACTGATCGGCTCTAACAACTACATAGTTGTGTAGTTGTTATACTGTCCGGCGATGGCTGTGAAGACCTCCATTCCCCATCCGCTCCCGGCTCCGCTCGTCGAGCGCATTGCCGAGCGGTTCCGCATCCTCGGCGAACCGATGCGGATCACGCTTCTTGATCGCCTGCGCGAGGCGGACGCGACCGTAGGCGAGTTGCAGGACGCGACCGGTGCGTCGCAGCAGAACGTCTCCAAGCACCTGGGCGTTCTCCTTCGCGCCGGCATCGTGAGCCGCCGGAAGGAGGGCAACTTCTCGGTCTATTCGATCGCCGACCCGGTCGTCTTCTCGCTCTGCGAGGAGGTCTGCGGTGGGCTGCGTCGCGAGGCCGACGAGCTCGGCACGCTCCTCGCGGTCCGATGAGCGCGGTCGGGCCGATCGGGCGGCTCGGCCGCTACACGGCGACGCACGTTCGCGGCGTGATCGCCGCCTGGCTCGTCGTGGGCGCTGGCTCTCGGGTTCTTCGCCCCGAGGGTCGAGTCTGCGCTCTCGGGCGCAGGGTGGGAGACGTCGGGCTCACAATCAGTCCGTGCGCGCCAGGCGATCGACGGCAGCTTCAGCGGCCTGTCGAGCTACGGACTGATGGTCGTCGTCCACTCTCCGACGAGGACCGTGAACGACCCGGCGTTCCGATCGCGGGTGACGGCCACCGAGCGGATCCTGCGCTCGAGCTCGGCGGTCAGCTCTGTGGTGCCACCGCGGCCGGGCGCTTCGATCTCGCGCGATGGCCATACCGCCGTCGTCCAGGCGGGTGCCGCCCGCGACTCGAACGGGATGGTGAGCGCCGCCGATTCGCTCAAGGGCCGGCTCGCCGCCGCGGGGCGCGGTGGGGTCGCGGTCCACCTCACGGGCGCATCGGGCATGTGGTCCGACTTCAACGCCGCCAACCGCAGCGCAATGCTCCGCTCCGAGCTCATCTCCTGGCCGGTCACCCTGGCGATTCTCGTCCTCGCCTTCGGCTCGCTCGTCGCGGCCGGTCTTCCCCTGATGCTGACCATGATCGGGCTCCTCGCCGCCGCCGGCTCGCTCTATCTCGGCACGCTCCTGTTGCCGGTCTCGATCTGGGCGATGAACTTCGCGCTCATGTTCGCCCTGGCGCTCGGCATCGACTACGCGCTCTTCATCGTCTACCGCTTCCGGGGCGCCTTCTTCGGCTCGCGGCTCGACCCCGTTGAGGCAACCGCCCAGACCATGGACACCGCGGGCAAGGCCGTCCTCTTCTCCGGGCTTACGGTCCTCATCTCCCTGAGCGCCGTGATGCTCGTGCCGAGCCCCGCCTTCCGCTCGATGAGCCTCGGCATCATGCTCGCCGTCCTCTTCGTCCTCGCGGCGACGCTGACCCTGCTGCCGGCGGTGCTCGCGAAGCTCGGACCACGGGTCGACCGGCTGGCGCTTCCCTGGGCCCACTCCGGGGAGCATCGCTCGCCCCGATTCGCAGCCTGGGGCGAGCGCCTCTGGCGGCGCCCGCTCGCGTTCGGGATCCCCGCGCTGGCGGTCCTGCTCTTCCTGGCCTTCCCGGTCACGCAGCTCGAGACGGCGATGCCGTCGATCGAGGTCGTCCCGGCCGGCGACTCATCGCGGGTCGGGTACGACCAGGCGCAGGCCGCCTTCGGCCCGGGCGCCACCGGCCCGCTTCAGATCGTGGCTCCCGGCGGCAAGGCCGCTGCTGCAGGCGCGGTCGCGAGAAGCGATCCCGGCATCGCCCAGGTCCTTCCCACCGAGCGAAGTGGCGGGTCGGTCCTCATCACGGCGATCCCGAGCCATGATCCCTCGAGCCCGGCGGTCGGGCGCACGATCGACCGCCTGCGCGCCGAGCTTCCGCCCGGCACGCTGGTCGGCGGCGCCGTCGCCGAGAACCACGACCTCCAGGCCGCGCTGGCGGCGAAGACACCGCTCGTCATCGCCGTCGTCCTCGTCCTCGGCTTCCTGCTGTTGGTCTTCGCGCTCCAGGCGCCGCTGATCGCCGCCGTGGGCGTCGTCACGAACCTCGCTCGCGACGGGCGCTGCGTTCGGCGTCGCCAAGTGGATCTTCCAGGACGGCGCCCTCCACTCGGTGCTCGGCTTCCAGTCGCAGGGCTTCCTCGACGCCTGGGGCCCCGTGTTCTTCTTCGCGATGATCTTCGCGATCTCGATGGACTACACGGTCTTCCTGCTCTCCTCCGCGAAGGAGCACTGGGACCGCACCGGCGACGCGAAGGAGGCGATGGTCGGTGGGCTCGCTCACTCCGGTCGGGTGATCTTCGCGGCCGGCGCCGTGATGGTCGCGGTCTTCCTGACGTTCGCGCTCTCCGGGCCCCTCCCGCCGAAGGAGATGGGGATCATCCTCGGCGTGGCGGTCCTCCTCGACGCGATGCTGATCCGGCTGCTCCTGCTACCGGTGCTCCTCCGATTGTTGGGCAAGTGGGCGTGGTATCTGCCGCACTGGGCGCATCGGGTGCTCCCCGATGTCCGCTTCGGCCACGCCTGAGCCGGGCTACGCGATCGCCGGCAGGCCGTGAGCCGTCGCCGCGCCGTCGAAAGCGTCGAGCGCTCGCGCGACCGACATCGCCACGCAACTGAAGATGGGCGTGTCGCGAAGCGTGTAGGCGCTCGACTCGGTGCCTCTGAGCTCCTGGACGAGGTCGAGGAACTGCCCTGGCTCGTCGGCCTCGAACGAGACCACGAACTCCTGGTCGTCGATGCCGAAGGAGTATGCGGTGTTGATCGTGATCTCCGGATAGCGCCGGCCGACCTCGATGTGCGCGCGCATGATGCGCTGGCGCTCCTCGCCGGACAGTCGGTACCACTCGCGCTTCTTGTCGAGGGGATAGACGAAGAGGTACTTGCGCTCGGAGGTGCAGATCTCCGGGCGAGCCTCCGAGTCGGAGTAGGGCGAGCGCTTGGTCATCGCGAGGTAGGAGTGGGGGATGGTCGCCCACCTCGCGAGGCCGCTCTGGGCGAGCACGACGTGGAAGGTGTGAAGGTCCTCGAGGATCGGGCTCTGGCTCAGGAGCAGAAGGTCGACGTCGCCGCGCGTTCCCACGGTGGAGTAGGCGCGAAGCGGCCGGTCGGCCGCAAAGTCCTCGCAGGCGGCGAGGAACTCGCGTTTATCCTCCGCGCGCGCCTCGGAGTCGCGGCGCTGCCAGGCTGGGTCGATCTTGAAGAAGGTGAACTTCGCGAAGGTGCGGTCCGCGGCGGCCACGCTGGCGATGTTAGTGCTTGCCTGCGCGCTCGCCGGCATGTTCGCCACCGCGGCCGGCGCGGATGCGGCGTCGCCCAGGATCACCGTCGCCGTGCTTCCAGCCGGCACGACGCCTCACGAGCTGGCGCGGATCCATGGCGTGGCTCTCGGGCTGATGAGCGCGGGCGTCGGGACGGTTCCCGCGAAGCAGACCTACCTCGACATCTCGCAGGGAAATCGAGTCGACCCCGTCCTGTATGACGGCCCAGCCGTCGGCGGCTGGGCTTCGCTGCGCTGCTCGCGCAGAGGGCGCGCCCGCCGACATCGTCCCCGGCCTGCTGGGCACGACGCTGGAGCGGCGCCGGCGTTGCGAGGCGCGCCGCGCGGGGGGCCGGAACCGCCGCTTTGCTCGGGGTCAACGAAGGGGGCAGCATCCGCGCGGAAGTTCGGCGTGCGATCGCCGCGGTCTGTCCGGGGCTGACCGTCGCTCGCGCGACCGTTGCACAGGCCCGGGCGCTCGCCGCGCGGCTTCGGGGCTCCGACCTCCTCGTCGCCTTTTCCGCCCCGCCCCCGAGGCCCGAGCACGAATTGGCCATCGGCATCGCCGGCCGCGGCTTCGGTGGCGAGCTCACCTCGGACTCCACGCACACCGATGGCCTCGTCGTCAGCACTGACCTCGCGCCGACCATCCTCGGCCGGCTCGGTGTGCGCGTGCCGGCGGCGATGGACGGGCAGCCGATCACGTCCTCGGGCGGCGCCGCTCCGACCGCGGCGCCCTCACGAGCCTCGACGACCGGATCGCCGCGGTCCCGGATCGCCGCCCGCTGACGCTGGGGATTCCCGCTGATCGCCTGGACCCTGCTCGCCGCGGGAGCGGGGGTCGCCCTCGGCGCGCGTGGGCTGCGCGCATCCGTTCCCTTGCTCGCGTGCGCCGTCGCCTACCTGCCGGCGGTGCTCCTGCTCGGCGCTGTGATCGAGCCGAGCGCGACCGCCGAGCTGCTTCTCGTCGGGCTCGCTTCGCCCGGGCTCGCCGCGGTGTCGGTGGCCCTCGCGGGCGCGTGGGGCGGCCTCGCGCTCGCCGCGGCCGTCACGGTCGGCGGCTACGCGATGGCGGCCGTCGCGGACCCGAGCGTGATCGGGCTGTCGCTCATCGGCCCTGACCCCGCGCACGGGGCGCGCTTCTACGGCATCGGCAACGAGCTCGAGACCTTCGCCGCGGCCCTGGTGCCGATCGGCGTTGGCGCCGCGGCGACCGCCTGGAGGGCGCGCGCCCGGCCCCCGCGCCGTCGCAACTGCGTTCGCCGCCGCCGCGCTCGTGGCCGCGGCGGCGTTCGCGCCCGGGCAGCTTCGGCGCCGACGTCGGCGCGGTGATCGACCTTGCGGTCGGCGCCGGCGATCGCGGTGCTCGCATGCCTTCGGGCGGGCTCGCGCCTCAGCGCGGCCGCGTGGGCGATCGCGGCGGCGCTCGCCGCTCTCGGGGTGCTCGCCCTGGTGGACCTGGTGAGCGGCGGCGGAAGCCATCTCGTGCGCTCGGTGCTCGAGGCGGGCGGGCTCGACAACCTCGCGCAGGTCGCCGAGCGGCGGCTCGAGCTGTCGGCCCACAACTTCTCCAACTACGCGACCTCGCCGGCCCTCTGGGCAGCGGTGGTGCTCATCGCCGCCGGCGTCGTGCAGCGGCGGCGGATCGCGGGTTGGTTCGCCGGTAGCCGCTACGCCTGGGCCGGCTTCCTGGGCGCGAGCGGGGGCGTTGCGTGCGCGGTCCTCGTCGAACGACTCGGGCGGCCCTCGCGCTGATGATCGGCACGGCCCTCCTCACGCTTGCGGCAGGCGTTGCATGGGCGGCTCGTTCGGTAACCTCCGCAGGGCTCTCGGGGTACCTCTCGGACCCCTTCAAGCGCTAGCGCCGCGGCAGCTGGGAGCCGCCCGCGCTCGTCCCTACCATTACCCGGCCCCACGCAATGCGCATCGCGATCGTCAGCCCTTATTCGTGGACCTACGCCGGTGGCGTGAACCGTCACGTCGAGGCGCTCGCGAGCGAGCTTTCGGGCCGCGACCACGAGGTCCGCGTGCTCGCCCCCTACGACCCGCCCGACCGCCTCTCGCGCTGGCTCCACCGCGCCGACGCCGAGCCGCGGCGAGCGTGCCCGACTACCTGATCCCGCTCGGCCGAACCGTCGGCGTCAAGGCGAACGGCTCGGTCTCGAACCTCTCGGTGTCGCCCGGCGCGATCTCGAAGATGCGGCGCGAGCTTCGCGCCGGCCGCTTCGACGTCGTGCACGTCCACGAGCCGCCCGCCCCCCTGATCTCATGGAAGGCCTGCTCCTTCCCGGACGCGCCGGTCGTCGGCACCTTCCACGCCTACTCGACGAACCCGATCACCAACAACTTCGGCAACCTCTCCGGAGCGCGGCGCAAGTTCAACCAGCTCCACGCGCGCATCGCGGTCTCGGAGGCCGCGGCGTGGACCGGGCGCCGCTGGTTCGGCGGCAGCTACGAGCTGATCCCGAACGGGGTCGACGTCGATGGCCCGCCGCCCGGGCCGAAGCCGTCCTCCGAGGACCTGCGGGTGCTCTTCGTCGGCCGCGCCGAGGAGCGCAAGGGCCTGCCGGTGCTGCTGACGGCGTTCGAGGCGCTCGTCGAGCACGTGCCCTCGCACGCTCACGGTGGTCGGCGTCACCGCCGCCGACGTCGAGCGCTACGTCGCCGACCCGGCGGCGCTCGCGCGCATCACGGCGCTCGGGCGCGTCGGCGAGGACGAGCTCTGGCAGCAGCTCCATTCCGCCGACGTCCTCGCCGCGCCCTCGCTCGCGGGCGAGAGCTTCGGGATGGTCCTCACCGAGGCGTTCGCACCGGCACGCCCGTGATCGCCTCGAACATCGCCGGGTACGCGGACGTCGTCACCGACGGGGTGCGACGGCGTCCTCGTCCCGCCGGCCGACCCCCAGCGCCTCGCCGAGGAGCTGCAGCGGATGTACGTCGAGCCCGACGCGGCGCCTCGGATGGGCGCGGCCGCGCGGGCGAGCGCCGAGCGCTACGCGTGGCCGAACGTCGCTTCGCAGGTCGAGCGGGTCTACGAGCGGGCGCAGCATTCACCCGCGCCCGGCCAGCTCGGCGGAGCGGTTCGCGCGCCGCAAGGGCTTCGTGCCGATCGACGGGTCGGCCCCGTTCCCGCGCGAGCGGCTGCGAGCGCTCGAACCCGAGCCCGCCCGCGACCGGCGGCAAGGGCCGAATGGCCCGCCGGATCGGGCTCGGCGTGGCGGCGTCGTCGGGCTCGGCCTCACCGCGCATCGCGGCGCAGAAGATCGGCCTCGACAAGGTCGTCGCGAGCATCGTCCGCTCCGACCTCAAGCTGGGTGCTGCTCGCGACCGCGCTGATGATGGCGTCGCTGTTCCTTCGCGCCGCCTCCTGGCTCGAGATCGCGCGGGCGGCGCTGCCGCGCAATCGCCTTCGCCGCCGCGACGTGACCTCGGCGACGATGGTGGGCGTCCTGATGTCGGCGACGCTGCCCGCGCGCGTCGGCGAGCCCGCGCGCGCGATGGTGCTCGCGCGCCGCACCGGCCGGATGCGCGAGACGTTCCCGGTGCTGCTCGGCACCCTCGTCTCGCAGACGGTCGCTGAACCTCGTCGCGCTCGTGCTGCTCGGGCGTGATCATCGTCACCTCGACCGACCTCTTCCACTCGGCGTCGACGAAGCTCTTCATCGTCAGCTTCATTCCGCTGATCGCCCTGATCGCGGTCGCGCTCGCGCCGGCCGTGATGCGCCAGGCCGGGCAGGGGGCGCGTCGGGCGCGCTCTCGCGGCCGATCCGCGGCGCGCTCCTCAAGGTCCGCCAGGGCCTGAGCGTTTTCCGCGATCCGCGCAGGGGCGCCCTCGCCGCGCTGGCGCAGCTCTCCGCCTGGGGCGTTCAGCTTCTCTCCTGCTACGCGCTCGCCTTCGCGCTCGGCCTCGAGGGCCGGGCGGGGATCGGCGCGGCCGCGGCCGTGCTCTTCGCGGTCAACGTCACCGCGGTGGTTCCCGGCGACGCCGTCGAACATCGGCGTCTTCCAGCTCGCGCGTCATCAGCGTGCTGACGACCGGGCTTCGGCGTCTCGCCGCCGACGCGCTGGCCTACGGCGTCATCCTCCAGGCGGTCGAGATCGCCACGGCGGTCACCCTCGGCGTGCCCGCGCTCGTCCGCGAGGGCCTCTCGTGGTCGGACATGCGGGTTCGCGCGCTCTCGCAGGCCCCGGTGCGGCTCCGCCGAAGGCCGCCGCGAGCGCGCCGGCGAGCGGGTCCCGAGCTAGCGCCGAGCGCCGCCGCTATCCTTGACTGCCATGGAGCTTCTGAGCGACACGCGCCCTTGGAGCCCGCCGGCGACATGCCCGGGCGGGCGCCGCGTGCGACCGCTAGCGCTTCGGCTCCCGCCACCCGCCTACCATCCTCTGCTCGCCCATGAGTGAGCGCGACTACATCGCCGCCGTGCGCGAGCGCGTCGTCGTCTTCGACGGCGGCATGGGCGCGACGCTGGAGCAGTTCGACCTGACCTCCGAGGACTACGGCGGCCTCGCGGGCAAGTGCCACGAGGCGCTCGTGCTGCACCGCCCCGACGTGATCGAGGGCGTCCACTCCTCGATGCTCGAGGCCGGCGCCGAGGTCGTCGAGACCGACACCTTCCAGGGCTCGCGGCTGAAGCTCGACGAGTGGGGCCTCGGCGAGCACACGCCCGAGATCAACCGCAAGGCGGCCGAGATCGCCCGCAAGGCGGCCGGCGAGTCGCGCTTCGTCGCCGGCTCGATCGGGCCGACCGGCTTCCTGCCCGCGTCCGACGACCCGACGCTCGGCGGACATCAGCTTCCGCGAGCTCGTCGAGGTCTTCACCGAGCAGGCGCGCGGCCTGGTCGAGGGCGGGGCCGACCTGATCATCATCGAGACGGCCCAGGACATCCTCGAGGTGAAGGCGGCCGTGTTCGGCGCCCGCGAGGCCTTCAAGGAGACCGGCCGGACGCTGCCGATCCAGACCGAGCGTCTCGCTGCTGCCGCAGGGCGGCAAGATGCTGCTCGGCACCGACATCCAGGCGGTGCTGACGACGCTGTCGGCGCTCGACGTCGACGTGATCGGGCTCAACTGCTCGACCGGGCCCGAGGACATGCGCGACGCGATCCGCTACCTCGGCGAGCACTCGCCGCTGCCGGTGCACTGCATCCCGAACGCCGGCCTCCCGCTCCAGGGGCCCGGACGGCGAGACGATCTTCCCCGAGACGCCCGAGCAGATCTCGACCGTGCTCGGCGAGTTCGTCGAGCGCCACGGCGTCGCGCATCGTCGGCGGCTGCTGCGGCACGACGCCCGACCACATCCGCGCGATCGCCGAGCGGGTCGCCGGACGCGTCCCCGGCGAGCGGCCCGAGGCCGGGCCCGCCGCGGGTCGCGAGCATGATGACCGCGTCGACCTCGTGCAGGAGCCGGCGCCGACGCTGGTCGGCGAGCGGGTCAACTCGCAGGGCTCGCGCAAGGCCAAGGAGCTGCTGCTCGCCGACGACTACGACGGCCTCGTCCAGGTCGCCGAGGACCAGGTCAACGGCGGCGCGCACGTGCTCGACCTCTGCGTCGCGCTCACCGAGCGCTCCGACGAGGCCGAGCAGATGAGCGAGGTCGCGAAGCGCGTCTCGCTGACCCAGCCGGCGCCGATCCAGGTCGACTCGACCGAGCCCGACGTGATCGAGGCGGCGCTGGAGCACATCCCCGGCCGCGCGATCGTGAACTCGGTGAACCTCGAGGCCGGGCGCGACAAGCTCGACCGGGTCGTGCCGATCGCCAAGGCCCACGGCGCGGCGCTGATCGCGCTCGACGATCGACGAGGTCGGGATGGCGAAGACCGGCGAGCGCAAGGTCGAGATCGCCAAGCGCATCCGCGAGCTCGCCTGCGACGAGCACGGGCTCGACCCCGAGCTCCTGATCTTCGACGCGCTCACGTTCACGCTGACCACCGGCGACGAGGAGTGGAGGCCGTCGGCGGTCGAGACGATCGAGGGCATCCGCCGCATCAAGGCCGAGCTGCCCGGGGTGAAGACCTCGCTCGGCGTCTCGAACGTGTCGTTCGGCGTCTCGCCGCCCGCGCGCGCGGTGCTCAACTCGGTCTTCCTGCACCACGCCGTCGAGGCCGGCCTCGACCTGGCGATGGTCAACCCGAACCACATCACGCCCTACCGGAGATCCCCGAGAACGAGCGCGAGCTCGCCGACGACCTCGTCTTCAACCGCCGCGAGGACGCGCTCGAGCGCTTCATCGAGCACTTCGAGTCGAAGGGCGGAGGAGGCCGAGGACGAGGCCGCCGACCCGACCGAGGGCATGGAGCCCGAGGAGGCCCTGCACTGGCACATCCTGCGCCGCCGCAAGGAGGGCGTGGAGGAGTGGATCGACCGCTCGGTGGAGAAGATCGGCGCCGTCCCGACGCTGAACCAGGTGCTGCTGCCCGGCGATGAAGGAGGTCGGCGACAAGTTCGGCGCCGGCGAGCTGATCCTGCCGTTCGTGCTCCAGTCGGCGGAGGTGATGAAGCGCGCCGTCGCCCAGCTCGAGAACTACCTCGACCGGATCGAGGGCCACACCAAGGGCAAGGTCGTGATCGCGACGGTGTTCGGCGACGTGCACGACATCGGCAAGTCGCTGGTCAACACGATCCTCACCAACAACGGCTACACGGTCGTCGACCTCGGCAAGCAGGTCCCGATCGACACCATCATCGACGCCGCGGTCGAGCACGACGCCGACGCGATCGGCCTCTCGGCGCTGCTCGTCTCGACCTCGAAGCAGATGCCGGCCTGCGTCGGCGAGCTGCACGAGCGCGGGCTCGAGTTCCCGGTGCTGATCGGCGGCGCGGCGATCAACCGCGACTTCGGCCGCCGGATCCTCTACCCGCACGGCAAGGAGTCGGACGAGGTCTACGAGCCGGGCGTCTTCTACTGCAAGGACGCCTTCGCCGGGCTCGACACGATGGACGCGCTGATCGACGACGAGGCGCGCGACGCGCTCGTCGCGAAGTTCCGCGACGAGGCGAAGACGCTGCGCGAGAAGCCGGTGGAGGTCGACGACGCGCCGCCGACCACCGACGACGAGCGTCCGCTCGGGCGCGCGCGACCGACGTGCCGATCCCCGAGCCGCCGTTCTGGGGCGCGCGCGACGTCGACGTCGACCTCGACGAGGTCTTCCCCTACCTCGACCGCCACGTGCTGTTCAAGCTCCACTGGGGCGGGCGCGGCAAGAAGGGCGAGGAGTGGCGCAAGATCGTCGAGGGCGACGGCGACGAGGAGGGCTTCGCGCCGCGGCTCGAGCGCATGTGGCGCGAGCAGGACTACCTCGATCCGCAAGGCGCGGCTCGGCTACTTCCCCTGCAACGCCGACGGGAACGAGCTCGTGATCTTCGACCCCGACGACCCCGAGCGCGAGCTCGAGCGGCTCGTCTTCCCGCGCCAGCCCAAGCACGACCGGATCTGCCTGGCCGACTTCTACCGCCCGCTCGAGGCGGGCGAGCGGGACGTCGTCGCGCTGCAGGGCGTGACCGTCGGCCCGCGAGGTCACCGAGCTCATCAAGCAGCTGGAGGCCGACGGCGAGTTCGCCGAGCAGCTCTTCGTCCACGGGCTCGGCGTCCAGGCCGCCGAGGGGCTCGCGGAGTGGCTGCACGCCCAGGCCCGCTCCGAGCTCGGCATCGACGCCGACCAGGGCCGCCGCTACTCCTGGGGCTATCCGGCCTGCCCCGACCAGTCCGAGCACGAGAAGGTCTGGCGGCTCCTGCGGCTCGAGGAGATCGGGATGACCCTCTCCGGCGGCTACGCGGTCGAGCCCGAGCAGTCGACGGTGGCGATCATCGCCCACCACCCGCAGGCCGTCTACTTCGGCATGAAGTCGGGCTTCATCCCCGCGGAGAAGGTCGGCGACGAGCTGATCGCGGGCACCGACCGCGGCGGCGAGCTGCCGCCCGGAGTCCGACCCGGCCGGCGACGGCACGGTCGAGTCCGAGGCGGGCGAGCCCGCCTCAGTCGGCGGCCAGTAGGAACTCGTCGATGTAGCGCCAGGTCGTGCGCTCGGCGGCGCGGCCCGTGAGCACGCCGAGGTGCCCGCCGGGGGCGGTCTCGAGGCGGATGTCGGTGGCGTTCGGGATGAGGCGCGCCACGTGGTTGACCGCCGCGAGCGGGGCGAGCACGTCGCTCGTGCCGGCCACGGCCATCACCGGCGCCCGCACGTTCTTCAGGTCGACGGTCCGGTTCGAGAGCTCGACCTTGCCGCCGTGAGAGCTCGTTGACGAGGAAGAAGCGGTGGTAGAGCTGGCCGAAGCTCCGGCCGGGGTAGGCGATCATGTTCCGCATGTAGTGGTCGACGGCCTCGGCGTGCGCGAGCACCTCGCGGTTGTCGAGGTTCGACGCGAGGAACAGCGGCTTCGTGAGCTGGCGCTGGATCGCGGTGGCCTGGAAGCCCCAGCCGAACCAGCGGCTCGGGCGCGCCGCCGAGCGCGCGGTAGAGCGACGTGACGATGCGGCCGCCCGTCAGCTCCGCGAGCCGGCGACCGGCGCCGCCATCGTCACCTGCGCGAAGTCGAACGGGCTCCCGACCATCGTCACCGAGGCGGCCTCGATCCGGCCGTCGGCGACGCCGAGCAGCGACATGATCCCGCCGAGGCTCCAGCTGATGAGCTGCACGCGGTCGGCGCCGGAGTCGGTGAGCGTCACTCCGCAGGCGCGCGGGATCACCGAGTTGATCCAGTGCTCCAGGCCGAGCTCGCGGTCGTCGAAGCTAGATCCGCCCGTAGTCCACGAAGTAGGTGAGATAGCCGAGCGCGGTCAGGTGCTCGGCGAGGCTGCATCCGCGGTAGAGGTCGAAGCAGCTCGGCGGCGCGGCGAGCGGCGGCACGAGCAGGACCGGCGTGCGCTGCACCGGCTCCTCGCCCGGGTGCATCTCGTAGCGGCTCACCTTGCAGTGCGGCGCCTCGTTGATCACCTGCGAGGGCCACGGGCGCATGTCCGCGACGCCGCCGCGGAAGAGCTTCAGATACGCGTTCTCGGCGGCGGCGGGCAGCCGCTCGGGCGAGAGCGGGCGGGGGAGCAGCGGCATGCCGCGCGAACGCTAGTGGTTGCCGGGAGCGCGAAGGAAGCAGTTAGGGAGGGACGGGATCGGCGTTCGTTGTGGGGTTGTGGTCGCTATAGCAACCAAGAGTCCACAGCGAACGGCCTCGACGCTTCGAACCACCCTCCCTAACTGACAGTCGCGGCCGATCCCGCCGCCTCGGCGGCGAAGTCAACGACCAGCCCCGCAAGCCGCTCCGTCGCCTCGATCTGCGGGCAGTGGCCGCAGCGCTCGATCACCTCGATCCGCGAGCCCGGGACCTCGCGAAGGACGCGGTCGGCGCCCGCCGCGAAGACCATCCGGTCGCTGTCGCCCCACACGAGCAGCACCGGGACCTCGATGCGCTCGAGGCGGAACGGCTCCCGCAGCTCGGGCAGCAGTCGCCGGCCGGTGCCCAGGATCCGCGAGACGTCGGCCCGGGTGCGGACGTAGCGCGTGAACCCGGCGACGACCGCCGGGTCGACGGCGCGCGGATCGGCGAAGGCCAGGGTGCGGTAGACGCGGCCGACGGCGTCGCGGACGACGAGCTCGGGCAGCGGCACGGGCGAGGCCAGCAGCAGGCGCAGCAGGCGCTCGCCCTCGATGATGCGAAACCACCGCGCCATCGTCAGGCCCGCCGGCGCGATCGGGACGATGCCGGCGACGGGCAGGTCGGCGCGCTCGGCGGCTCGCATCGAGACCGCGCCGCCCAGCGAGTTGCCGGCGACGATGACCGGCTGCCCGCCCGAGCGCTCGGACTCGCGCTCGATCGCCGCCGCCGCGAAGGCGTCGAGCTGGGGCATCACGCCGCGTCCTCGCGAAGCTGAGCCGCGCCCCCGAAGCCGGGCATGTCGAGGGCGATCGCGCGGTGGCCGCGATCGGCGAGGGCTCCCATGAGCGCCCGCCACGTCTCGGCGGAGTCGGACCAGCCGTGGAGCAGGACGATCGGGGCCGCGCCGCCTCGCCGCGGGCTCCGCCTCGAGGGCGCGCGTGGTGGCCCCGGCGAGCTTCAGACGCTGCTCGCGGATCACGGCCACGCATCCTTTCTAACCCGCGTGCCGGATGCCATCGAGGGTCCGACGCCTCACCCGAATTGGGCAGTTTCCGCTTCCTCGGATCGGATAGCCCCAGGGGTTGAACGCTAGCGAGGCCTGCCACGGTGGGCGAGGAGGTGGACATGCCTGAGCAGCGAGTGCGGGGTGTGGGACTGCACGGAGACGAGCCGAAGCGGCTCAGCCTGAGCGACGGATCGAGGCTCGTCCTCGACCCCGAGTCGAGCCGCCGGGGCCGCGGCGTGCGGTGGAAGCGAATCGGCTGGCGCCGTCGCGACGGCTCGAACGAGATCTCGGTGGCCGAGGCCCGGGCGCTCGCGGGAAGCGGTTCGACGACTACGTGACGACGCGAACCAAGGCCGAGGCCGAATGGATGCGAGCCGTCGCCGACTGGTACCGCGAGCAAGCGGACCGGCTGACGCGGGCAGCTGCGAGCGTGAGCGGCGCTAGAGGCCGAGCCGGTTGCGCAAGCCGCGCGCGGCGAAGAAGCGAGAGATCCGGTTGATCGAGCTTCCGCTTGCGGGGCAGTGCGGGAACCAGAGCGGGTCCGCCTTGCCCTGCGGGAAGCGGGGGAGACGATCGACTCGGTCTTGCAGAACTTGCGGATGCCGTAGGCGCCGTGGCGGAGCCGATGCCCGAGGACTTCCAGCCGCCCATCGGCACGCTCGAGCGTGATGTAGTTGGTCGAGCACGTCGTTGACGTTGATTGCGCCGGCCTCATCCGGCGGGCGATCCGCTCGCCGCGTCGGAGTCGCGCGTCAACACCGAGCCCGAGAGCCCGTAGGTGGTGTCGTTGGCGAGTCGGATCGCCTGCTCGGCGTCGCTCACCTTCATCACCGGGATCACCGGGCCGAAGGTCTCGTCGCGCATCACCTTCATCGAGTGGTCGACGTCGGCGATCACGGTCGGCTCGTACCAGTCGCCGGGCCCGTCCTTGCGCTGGCCGCCGGTCAGGATCCGGGCGCCCTCCTCGCGGGCGTCCTCGACGTGGTCGGAGACGATCTCGACTGGGCGGGCGAGGTCATCGCGCCGATCTCGGCCGAGTAGCTGCGCCGTCGGCGCCCTGCCGGAGGTCGCCGACGTCGCTCGGCGAGCTTGCGAGACGAACTCGTCGTAGATGGGCTCCTCGACGTAGACGCGCTCGATCGAGATGCAGATCTGGCCGGTGTTGAGCAGGCCGCCCTAGGCGGCGCCGTTGACCGCGCGCTCGATGTTGGCGTCGCGCAGGACGATCATCGGGTCCTTGCCGCCGAGCTCGAGGCTGACCGGGGTGAGCGTGTCGGCGGCGCGCTTCATCACGATCTTGCCGGTCCGCTCGGAGCCGGTGAACTGGATGTAGTCGCACTCGTCGACCAGCGCGCCGCCGGTCTCGCCGATGCCGTTGACGCACGTCGAGCACGTCGGGGCCGCCGACGTCCTCCTGCCAGCCGCGGACGACCTCCATCATGGTCAGCGGGGTGAACTCGGAGGGCTTGATCACCACGGCGTTGCCGGCCATCAGCGCCGCGATCGCGTCGTCGAAGCGAAAGGATCAGCGGGAAGTTCCAGGGGCTGATGATGCCGACGACCTCGAACGGGCGGTAGACGATCCGCAGGCCGCTTCACCTTCAGCAGCGGCATGTGGGCGCGAGGCGTCTCGTCGGCGAGGAAGCCGCTCCGCGTTCTCACCAGAAGTTGATGCGTCGGCAGATAGAAGGGCGCCTCGAGCGTCGGCGTCGGCGCGGACCTTGCCGGTCTCCTCCTGCATCACGTCGTCGACTGGTCCTGGTTCTCGAGGAGCCAGTCGCGGAGCTTGTCGAGCCAGCGGCGGCGGCCGGCGAACCCGATCGCCTCCCACGCGGGCTGCGCGGCGCGGACGCGCTGCGACCACCTCGTCGACGTGCTCGGGCGAGTCGATCGGGACCGTCGCGGATCATCGAGCCGTCGGCGGGCGGTGGACCTCGAACGTCTCGGCGTCGGCGGGCGGGAGCGCCGTTGGTCGTCGCTGGTCGCGTCGTCGCGGCTCGCATCGTGTTCGCCTCCATCCGCCGCGGGGACTCTACCGGCTCGCGCAGCTGGCTTCGGGATAAGCCGGTAGACGGGCCGTCGCCGCGAGGCGACGTAGATGCGGCCGTGCGCCCTCGCCGAACGAGCTCGGGATTGGGCAAGTCGAGGGCCGAGCGCGGGGTCGTCGCCGTCGCTTCCGCTTGGTCGGGTCGGAGGCTGCGAAGCGTCCCCGCGCAGAAGTCCGCGTACAGGTAGCGGCCGCGAGCGCCGCCGAGGCGCTGGTCGCGGACGACGTAGCCGCCGGTGACCGCGCAGGCGCGGCCGTGCGAGTACTCGAGCACCGGCGGCCCGTAGTTGGCCGGCGCGGCGCCGGCCGCCCGAGTCGTAGCGTGTGCGTGCCCTCGAAGATGTCCCAGCCGAAGTTGGCGCCCGCGGAGCTTGCCCCGGCCGACGTGGTCGACCTCCTCCCAGCTGCGTCCTGGCCGACGTCGCCGATCCAGATCGCGGCGGCTGTCGAACGAGAACCGGAAGGGGTTGCGCAGGCCCGAGCGCGTAGATCTCGTCGCGCCCTCGCGGCCGACGAACGGGTTCGAGCGCGGGATCGCGGTAGCCGCTTGCCGTTGCGCTCGGGTCGATCCGCAGCAGCTTGCCGAGCAGGATGTCGGGGTTCTGGGCGTTGCCGGCTGGGTCGCCGGCGCCGCCCCGTCGCCCGTGCCGAGGTAGAGGAAGCCGTCGGGCCCGAACTGCAGCTGGCCGCCGTTGTGGTTCCTAACCGGGTGCGGGACCACGATCACCTTGCCGGCGCGAGCTTCGGCGCGCGCGCGTCGTCGCCGAGGCGCGGAAGCCGTCGACCTCGATGTTGCCGCCGTGGTTGACGTAGTAGACGTAGACGAGGCGGTCGCGCTGCAAGTGGGGGCGCGAAGGCGACCGACAGCAGACCCTGCTCGCCGCCGGACGTGACCAGGTTCGAGATGTCGAGGAACGACCGGCGGTCATCGCCGCCGCCGACCGCTGGCGCTCGATCACGCCGCACTGCTCGACCACGTAGAGGTTGTCGCCGTCCGCCGGGGGCCGCGCAGCCACGTAGACCGGCTGGTCGAAGACTGCCGACCTTCGGTGCAAGAGATCCCGCCGCGGCCGCCCCGGTCGTCGCCGTCGCGGTCGTCGGCTGGCGCGGAGGTGCTTCGCGGCGCGGTCGCCGTCGCCGATGCCTCCGCCGCACGCGAGCGCGCCCGAGCAGCGCCGCCAACTGCGATCGCCTGCGCTCCGCACCGCCGGAACCGGCGGCTGGTCCCGCCACCGCGCGCTGACATTTTCGCTCACGACTCGCCGTTCGGACGCACGGTCCTGCGGCGGCTTGTCGCTGATCGTGACCACGAATTCGCCCTTGACCGGGCCGCCGTCGTCGTCACCGCCTTCGCCTTGCCGTTGAGCCCGGCGGCGATCTGGTAGTGGACCGTGTAGGTGCCGGCCATGACCGGGGTCACCCGCCAGACGATGTCCTTCGACTTCGCCCGGCTCCAGCGGCCCGAAGGCGAAGGTGTCGGTCTGCGCCGCCGCGGCGCCCGCGCTCGGGGCCTTGTCAAGGCTCGCGAGGGTCGTCGCCGTTGCCGAGCACCTTCGGCTAGTCGTTCTCGAGGATCCAGACCGGGCGGATCGGGATTGGCGAGCCCGGGTTGTCGAGCGGGTGTTGAACGAGCCGTCGGCCTTCGTCGTCGCCGGTGTAGATCGTCACCGCCAGGTCGGGGACGTCTCTTCGTCGCCGGTGTTCTCGACCCCGAGTTGCAGGTCGGTGGTCTCGCGAGAGCGCTGGCGGTTGGGGAAGCTCGCCTCGTTGACGGCGACCGGGAAGTCGCCGGAGGGCTCGTCCGCGTCCTGCGCTGGCGTCGCCGCCGCAGGCGGCGAGCCGCAGGCGCGAGCGCGACGAGCGCGAGCGCGAGCAATGGCCCGTGGCCGGCGGCGCGAAGCCGCGGCGCTGCCGCGCTTGTGGCGGTCTCCCCCAAAGCGCCGGGAACATACCACCCGGCATCGGCTCAACCGCGCTCTGCACGGTCGGCGGCGCGGTCGGCGGGTACCGACGGGCATCGGAAGGTGGCGATGCTGTCCCATGAATGATCGTGTCGGCGAGCCGGCGCGCTGGGGCCGCGGGCCGGAGGAGAGAATGGTCAGATCAGTCGCTGACAGGGCATTCCTGCCCGCCAAGAGCCTGTTCGAGCAGGTCGGGAACATGATGATCCTGACCGGCAAGACGATCACGGCCACGGTCAGGCCCCCGTATCCCTACGGCGGCGAGTTCATCGGCCAGTTCCTGTTCGCGCTGCAGCTCTGCTGGTTCCCGATGATGATCTCGACCGTCGCCTTCGGCTTCGGCGCCCCGGGCCTGCAGGCGGCCAACTTCCTCTCCCTGTTCGGCGCCCTCGACCGCCTCGGCGGCTTCTTCATCCTGGCCTCGGTGCGCGAGTTCGCCCCGTTCGTGACCGCGGTCGTCGTCGCCGGCGTCGCCGGCACCGCGATCACCGCCGACCTCGGCGCCCGCAAGATCCGCGAGGAGCTCGACGCCCTGCAGGTGCTCGGCGTCGACCCGATCAAGAACCTCGTCGTGCCGCGCTTCCTCGCCCTGATGCTGATCACCGGGCTGATGGACATCTACGCGCTGCTGTTCGGGATCGCCGGCGGCCTGTTCGCCGAGATCGCCTACGGCCAGCCGCTCGGCGGGTTCTTCGCCACCCTCTTCAACAACGCCTCGGTCACCGACCTCTGGGGATCGATCCTCAAGTGCACGATCTTCGGCGCGATCATCGCCGTCGTCTGCTGCTACAAGGGGATGAATGCGTCCGGAGGCGCCGAGGGGGTGGGTAGAGCCGTCAACGAGGCGGTCGTCATCGCCTTCCTGGGCGTGTTCGCGTTCAACTACGTCTTCACCCAAACCCTGCTCGCCACCCATCCGAGATCTCGCAGTGATCAGCTGCTACGGCGATGCAGCGCGCTGGCTCGCGCGACTCCGCCACGCGCGACTGGCTCGAGTCCTCGCTCGGGCGACATCGCCCGCTTCAGCGGCCGGGTGATGGGGATCGTCTACTCGGGCCGGGTGATGCAGGTTCTTCGGCGAGGCGCTGCGCCAGGCCGGGATCCTGATCCTGGGCTCGACGATCGTGATCTGGGGCCTGGTCTTCATCCTCGGCCTGCAGTGCGGGATCGAGGGCGCCTACTTCAACCGCTCGGTCGGCTCGCCCGCCTACGCGGGCGTGTTCGCCGCCTGGTGCGATCTGCGCGAGGTGATCCCCTACGCCTTCGGCTACATGATGGCCGCCAAGGTCGGGACCGGGATCGTCGCCGAGCTCGGCGCGATGCGGATCTCCGACGAGGTCGACGCGCTCGAGGTGATGGGCGTCAACCCGATGATCTTCCTCTGCGGCACCCGCCTGCTGGGCGCGTGGATGACGCTGCCGTTCATGTACCTGGCGGCGATCGGGGTCGGCTACCTGGCCTCGTACCTGGCGGTGGTCGAGCAGATCGGCGAGGTCTCCTCGGGCGGCTACTTCCTGATCTTCTGGATGTTCCAGAACCCACCCGACCTGTTATTCAGCTTGATCAAGGCGATGTTCATGGCGACCGCGATCGTGCTGGTCGGCTGCTACTACGGCTACACCGCCTCGGGCGGGCCGGTCGGCGTGGGTACGGCGACGGCGAAGTCGATGGTGCTGAACATCGTCCTCGTGCACATCATCGGGATGATGGGGACGCTGGTCTTCTGGGGCGCCAACCCGAGGGCGCCGATCGGCGGCTGAGGACGAAAGGGGAGCCGATGGACGAGAGGACGAACAGAACTGGACCGAGGATCCCGGCGCGACGAGCAGGTCGCCGCGGAGGCAGCCCGAGGACGCAGGTGACCGCGCAGCAGGCCGAGTACGACCGCTTCGCCGACGAGGTCGGCACCGGCGACGAGCGACGACCGGCTACGAGGAGCCCGCCCCCGAGCTCGGCGACCTGCACAAGGACTACTCGATCCCCGGCGTCGACCCGATCGGAGACCAACCCCTACCGCTGGCACACCGGCGAGAAGCGCGACCACGGTGGCGAGGACGCGATCGAGATCATCGACGTGGTCAAGCAGTTCGGCCGCACGCGGATCCTCAACGGCCTCAACCTCGGCCTGCCCGACGACCAGATCTCGATGGTGCTCGGCCCGTCGGGAACCGGCAAGTCGGTGCTGATCAAGCACATCGTCGGGCTGCTCTACCCGGACTCGGGCGACATGCTCGTCCACGGCGAGTCGGTCCCGAACATGACCGACGACGAGCTGTTCGAGATGCGCAAGAAGTTCGGCCTGCTGTTCCAGGACGGCGCCCTGTTCGGCTCGATGAACATCTTCGACAACGTCGCCTTCCCGCTGCGCCAGCACACCGACAAGGGCGAGGACGAGATCGGCGAGATCGTCAACCGCCGCCTGCGCGAGGTCGGGCCTCGCCGAGGCGCTCGAGAAGATGCCGAACGAGCTCTCGGGCGGGATGCGCAAGCGCGCCGGCTTCGCCCGGGCGCTGGTGCTCGACCCGGCGATCGTCATGTTCGACGAGCCCGACTCGGGCCTCGACCCGGTGCGCACGGCGCTGCTCTGCGAGCTGATCCGCGAGATCCACGAGGAGAACGGCGGCTGCTACATGGTGATCAGCCACGACCTCGGCACCGCGCGCCGGATCGCCGACTTCATCGCCGTGCTCTGGAAGGGCAAGATCGTCGAGTCCGGCCCGTCCGAGGAGCTGTTCAACTCCGACAACGAGTTCGTCGCCAGTTCCTCAACGCGGAGACCGCCGGCCCGCTGGCGATGGACTGAGCGCCCGCGCGGCCGCTCGTCGGCGGCTGCGCTGCCGCCAGCGTCGGCGACGTTCCGGACGGCAGACGGAGGCACCGGCTACTCCCGGCTTCGTCCTGGCGCGACGTCCTATCTGCCCGCGTGCGCGAACCTCTTCGCCGCGGCTTGCCGGTGCGGGCGTGCGTCGAGCGGCCGATGCCGGTCGTCGTCGCGGCCGTCCTCGCTGGCGCTGATCGGCGCGGTCGCGGCGCTGCGGCTCGAGCCCGACGCCGGCACCGACTCGCTCGTCGACAGCGACTCGCCGCCTACGCGGCGACCCAGGACTTCGAGCAGCAAGTTCGGCGACGACGCCGTCGTCGTCCTGGTCAAGGGCGACCTCGACCAGCTCGTGCTCAACGCCGACCTCGACAAGCTGCTCGTCGCTCGAGGGCTGCCTCTCGGGCAAGTCGAGGGCGGCAAGGTGTTCACCGACAAGCCGGCCCCGGCGCCGTGCGCGACGATCGCCGCGGCCAAGCCGGCGCAGGCGGTGCTCGGCGCGGCGACCTTCCTCAACCAGTCCGCGATCCAGGCGACCAGCTCTTGCGCCCAGGGCAGCAGCAGGCGCAGCTCGCGCGCAGGCGGCGGCGCTCGCGCCGCGGCGCGCGCGAGGCGCAGGGCTAACTCAGCGCCGAGCAGCAGCAGGCGGCGCTCATCGCGGGCCAACGAGGTGATCGGCAGTTCCAGCAGCGGCTTCGCAGCTCGCGGTCCAGGTACGGGCAGACCGGGCTGCCGCGCCTCGACGACCCGACCTTCGTCAGCTCGGTCGTCTTCGACGCGCGGCGCGGGCGAGCCGAAGGCGCGCTTTCTCGCTCTTCGCCGAGCGCGACGCCGCGCAGATCCTCGTCCGGCTGCGGCCCGGGCTGAGCGAGTCCGAGCGCGGCGAGGCGATCGGGCTGATCCGCGACGCGGTCGCCGACCCCGCACTTCAAGATCCGCGGTGCGCGAGCTACGTGGTGAGCGGCGCGCCGGTCGTCGTCGACGGGCTCGGCGACAAGCTCTCGAGCGCGATCTTCGTCCTGCTCGCGGCGCGCTGGCGGTGATGACGATCACCCTGGCGCTGGTCTTCGGCCCGCCGCTGCGCCTGCTGCCGCTCGCGGTCGCGCTCGGTGCGGCGGCGATCGCCTTCGGGCCTGCTGGCCGCTCGGCGGCTCGCTGACGATGGCGTCGATCGCGGTCCTGCCGATCCTGATCGGGCTCGCGGTCGACTACGCGATCCAGTTCCAGGCCCGCTTCGACGAGGCGCGCGCGTCGGGCTCGTCGCCCGCGCGGGCGGCGGTCGAGGCGGCCGCGCGCGGCGGCCCGGTGATCGGCGACCGCGGCGCTCGCCACCGCGGCCGGCTTCCTCGTCCTGCTGCTGGCTCTCGCCGATCCCGATGATCCGCGGCTTCGGCGTGCTGCTCGTGGTCGGGTGGTCGATCGCGTTCGCGCTCGCGCTGACCGCCGGCTTGGCGATGCTGTCGCTGACCCCGCGGCTCGCTCGGCTCGAGCGACGCGCCGCCTCGCCGGGGCGCGCTCGGGATCGCGGACCGCGCGCGCCGGGTCGCCGGCGAGGCGTCGCGGCCGCGGCGCGGTGGCGGATCCGGGCGCGCGGGCGGCGGGCGCTGGCGATCTCGGTCGCCGCTCCCGGCCGCGTGCTGCTCGTCGGGCTCAGTGCTCGCCGCCGCCGGCTGGGCGGTCGGCACGCCAGGGCGGAGGTGATCTCCGACTTGCGCGAGCTCGTCCCGGCGACCTGCCCGAGCTGCACGAACGTCGACGCAGATCCAGCGGACGACCGGCGTCTCGGGCGAGGTCGAGGTCACGGTGCGCGCCGACGACCTCACCGACCCGCGCGTGGTCGCCTGGATGAGCGACTTCAAGCAGCGCGTGCTGACGAGCCGGCTTCAACGGCGAATACCCGCGTGCCTCTCGCACCGGACGCGAGATCTGTCCCGCCGTCGCCCTGCCGGACCTCTTCCAGTCGAGCGGCGCCGATCACCCGGTCCGAGGTCCGCGACGTGCTCGAAGCCTGCTTCCGCAGTACTTCCGGGATGCGTTCATCGCACGGCCCGGCGCGCCCGGCGCAGCCGGGACGACGGTGATCCAGTTCGGGATCAAGGTGATGCCGTTCGATGAGCAGAAGCAGCTCATCGACGAGATCCGCGGCCAGATCGACCGCCGGGCACCGGAACGAGCCGCCGCCCGGGGTCACCGCCGAGGTCGTCGGCCTGCCGGTGCTCGTCGCGGACGCGAACTCGGCCCAGAGCTCGCAACCGCTACCTGGGCGACGCTCGCGGGCCTCGTAGCGGTCGCGCTCGTTCTGCTCGCCGTCTACAGGTCGGCGCGTCGCGCGCTCGTGCCGCTGATCCCGATCGTCTTCGCGACCGGCTGGTCGTCGCTCGTGCTCTTCGCGACCGGCGTGCCGCTCAATCCGATGTCGGCGACGCTCGGGGCGCTGGTCATCGCGATCGCAACCGAGTTCAGCGTCATGCTCTCCGCGCGCTACCACGAGGAGCGCGCCGGCGGCGGCACTGTCGGCGAGGCGCTGCGCCGCGCCTACTCTCGGACCGGCATGGCGGTGCTCGCCTCCGGGATCACCGCGATCGCCGGCTTCGCCGTGCTGATCGTCTCCGACATCCGGATGCTCAGCGACTTCGGGCTCGTGACCGTCCTCGATCTCGCGGTCGCGCTCGCGGGCGTGCTCGCGGTGCTGCCCGCCGCGCTGGTGTGGGCGGAGGGCGGCTTCCAGCTCTCGCTCTCGCTCCCTCGCGGCCGGGCCCGCGGCCCCGGCTGCCCTCACGGCTCGCCGCCCGCTTCGCGCGCCGCTGATGGCCGGCGGTGGCGAGCGCCGCCGAAGCCGCCGGCGAGCGCGGGCGCTCGCTACGTGGCTTTCGTCGGCCTTGCCTTCCTCGTGCTGATCGCCATCGCCACGTACAACACGGTGAGCGACGCGACGGGTGGCCTGCTCGGGGTCAGCGCCAGCGTTCGCGGCCGCCCGCTGCCCGAGTTCGCCGTGCCGAACGTTCGCGGCGGCCCCGATGCCGACGCCAACGTCTTCCAGGACGACTGCGCGAGCGCGGACAATCCGTGTCCGCCCGACGAGCGCCGCACACTCGGCCTGCCAGGTCCCGCCCCGCTTCCACGCGATCCGCGTGTGCGACCTCTTCAACCGGCCGCTCGTGATCTCGTTCTGGTTTCTCGAGGGCGCCAGCTGCCTACCGACCCAGGACCTCGTCGCGAGGGTCGCGCAGCGATTCCGCGGCCGGGTGAACTTCCTCTCGATCGACGTTCGCGACGACCGCAGCGAGGTTGACCGGACCGTCGCCGAGCACGGATGGCGGCTGCCGGTCGGATGGGACCGCGACGGCGCCGTGTCCGATCTCTACCGGGTCGGCGGCTGCCCGACGGTGGCCTTCGCCTACCCGGGCGGGATCTTCGCGGGCGCCCGGGCGGGCGAGAGCGCGCTCACCGAAGCGAAGCTGACCGCCGACGTCCGCCAGCTGATCGCCGCGTCGGCGCGGCGGGCGGCGGCGTCGCGATGACCGATTCGGGCCCGCAGGGCGCCAGATGTCGAGGACGAGGCGATTCCCGAGGCCGGGTTCGTCGCCGCGGAGCTGGCGGACGAGCTCCCGGGCCTCGGGCTTCGTTACCTGGTGATCGACGCGCGGACTCGAGGGCTCCGGCGCACGTGCGCGGGCGGCTTCGGGTGCTCTCGGACCGGTTCGCCGGAGCGCAGGCGATCAACCTCCGCCACCAGGCGATCCCGTGGGCCTACAGGGTCTTCTTCCGTCATATCGGCCTCGACCCCGACGAGCAGCCGACCCCGGTTGAGCAGCTTGCCCTCGAGCGGATGTTCCACGGCGGGTTCGTGAGCCGCAATCTGCTCGAGGACGCGATCACGATCGGGATCGTCGAGTCGGGGGTGGCGCTCCGAGCGTTCGACGCCGAGAAGGTGACGGGCAGGCTCGGCATCAGGCTCACGGCGCCGGGCGAGGCGCTCGAGCGCCCGCTGCCCGCCGGCACCCTCGTCGTTGCCGACGAGCTGCGCCCGATTGCCCTGCTGTTCGGCGACCCCGCCACGGACGCCGCACCCAGCTCGAAGACGCGACGGGCGCTGATCGTCGCGACCCAGGTGCGCGGCGTGCCCGACATCGCGATCGAGGAGGCGATTTGGCTCGCCTCCGGCGTGATCCGGTCCTGACGCGGGGGTTACACTTCTCGCGGACGCTGAGTAAGGGAGTTTCGCTTGCCCGAGCAGTTGCTTGAGAGACCGTGTGGTCGTCGGGGTACCGCCCTCGGAGGTGCCGACGACTGAACGCACGCTCGATGACCGCCGGGTCAGGTCCGAGCTGCGGCGCCAGATCGCCCTGCTCGAGCGCCGGCTCGGGGAGCTCTTCGCCGCGGCGTTCCCGCGCAAGGGGATCGAATGGCGCGTGGGCTCCGCGGCGCGAGGCCCCCGCGTGCTGGGCGTGGCCGAGCTCGAGCGGGTTCGCGACGCGCTGGCCGCGGAGGCTGCGGGAGGCGGAGGCCGAGGTCGCACGGCGTGGTCGAATCGAGGAGCGCAACCGCCAGCTCCTGGAGGAGATGCTCGCCGCGCCCGAGCGTCACCGCGGGCTTTTGATCAGCGCCGCCGACATCGGCGAGTCGAGCTGCCGAACCTGGCGCTCGACGCCCGCGCCTCGGCCTCATCGGGATGCTGATGGGGTGGTGGCGAGTCAAGATCTCCTCCGGCTGCCCGTTAGCCACCTGACATCCCTGCGGTAGCCTCAGCCGGTCATGGCCAGCCGCTCGAAGAAGCGCCGCCGAAGGCGCCGGCCACCTCCGCGCGCCGCGGAACCGGGCACCGAGTCGAGCGTCGCGGTCACCGACGGGGAAGCGCCTGAGCCTGCGGCCGAGGACGTCGCGAGAGACCGCGCGGGCCCGCTCCAACCGCCGGCAGGGGCAGCGGCGCTACCGCGATCCGGAGGAACGGCCGAAGGCGCCATGGGCGCCGTTCCCGCTCGTGGAGCTCGTGGTCCTCGTCGCCCTCGTGCTGCTCGTCGGCGGGTTCGTCGTCCGCGGCCACCGCGGAACGCTGATGATCGGGGCCGGCCTCGTGCTCGGCACCCTCGCCGGCCTCGAGCTCTCGATCCGCGAGCACTTCACGGGCTATCGCTCCCACACCGCGCTTCTCGCGGCGGCCGTCGCGCTGGCGGTGCTGGTCGGGCTGACGCTGCTCGCCCCCAGCATCCCGGCCGTGGTCCGGGTCCTGGTGGCGGCGGCGGTCTTCGCCGCCGCCGCACGCTTCCTCGTGAGGATCTTCCAGAGACGCTCGGGGCTCAGCTTCAAGTTCCGCTGACCGCGAGCGCCTCCCGCGACCTAGGCCGCGACGAGGGCCCGGGTCTCGCCGCCCGTTGGTGTCGGCCGGCCTCGCTTCGCCTCGAGCTCGCCCGCGAGCTCATTGCGCTGGCGCTCGGTGAGCTTGCCGAGCTCGCGGTTTTCGCTCAGCATCAGCGGCGAGAGGAACTTCCGCGCTCGGGCCCTGCCCCATCGGCGCTGGCTTCGAAGCAGCTCTCCGACGGTCATCGTCTCGACCTGCCAGGGGCAGCCCCGGACGACTTCGGACGCGTCGGCCCTCCCCGACTTGATCGCGCGCTTGAGCTCCGCCCGGGCGAGGCGCACCCGGTTCGCATGTGCGAGGGCCTTCATGTGTGCGGCGCCTGCATGTGCTGCGGCGCGATGGCGGGGGCAGCCTTTGTGGCAGCTTCCATTCCCACTCCTCCTTTGAGTGAAATCGAGATCTTCGGAATGTGGCGGCGCTGCCAGCTCCCAGCTCACCGGGCTTCGGTCCCGTCAGGTGGGGTCGGGAAAAGCTTCTTGTCTCCTCCCGACCGCCCCCTGCCCCAGGGTGCCGTCGAGCGCTGGCGCAAGCTATCCGAGAGGGTCGGCGGGCGTCAACCCCCTCGGCCATCTTCGCCCCCAGTCGTTCGCTAAGAGCAACCTTTTTGTGTCCGCGACGGACCCTTGTTCGACATTGGACAAGTGGAAACCAACCCGCGTGGGTTAGTTCGACCGTCGGT
Organism: uncultured Actinomycetes bacterium; assembly: GCA_963823245.1. Lineage (GTDB taxonomy): Bacteria > Actinomycetota > Thermoleophilia > Solirubrobacterales > 70-9 > JAWVFM01. The sequence goes on from CAWGKQ010000004.1 coordinate 206,837, forward strand.
AAAGCGGGGCCCGCGACCCCGCCGGCCGAAGAGTTAAACCTCCCGGAGCGCCTGGAAGTCCTTGGAGATGACCCGGTCCAGGATCTCCAGGGCCCGGTCGAGATGCTCGGGCTCGTGGGTCGCCATGAGGCTCGTCCGCAGAAGCGCCCCGCCCGGTGGGACGGCGGGATGGATCGCGACGTTGGTGTAGACGCCGGCGTCATAGAGCGCCTTCCAGAGCAACACGGCCTGCCAGTCCTCGCCGACGACGACCGGGACGACCGGGGTCGTGGCCTCGCTGCCGTCCGGCAGGGTGCCCGGCTCGACGACGCGCAGCCCCAGGTCGCGAAGGCCCTGGCGCAGGTACCGGGCGTTGCCGAGAAGGCGCTCCATCAGCTCGGCGCCCTCGGAGCGGATGACCCGAAGCGCCCCGAGCGCCGCGCCGACGGCGGCCGGAACGGCCGACGCCGTGAAGATGAAGGCGCGGGTGGCGATCCGCAGGTACTCGATGACCTCCTCGGGGCCGGCGATGAAGCCGCCGCAGGAGGCGAGGCTCTTCGAGAAGGTGCCCATCCGCAGGTCCACCCGGTCCTCGAGGCCGTAGAGCTCGCAGGTTCCCGCTCCGCGCTCGCCGAGGACGCCGACGGCGTGGGCCTCGTCGACCATGAGGCGCGCCCCGTGGGCCTCGCAGCGCTCGACGATCTCCGGCAGCGGGGCGACGTCGCCCTCCATCGAGAAGACGCCGTCGACGACGACCAGCACGCCGCCGCCATCCTCGCCGGCTCGCTCGAGCATCCGGTCGAGCTTCGCCATCTGGTTGTGACGGAAGGGCCGAAGCTTCGCGCCGGAGAGACGGCAGCCGTCGAGGATCGAGGCGTGGTCGCCCGAGTCGCACACCACCGTGTCGCCCGGCTCGAGGATCGTGCCGATGCAGCCCAGGTTCGCCTGGTAGCCGGTGGTGAAGACGATCGCGTCCTCGGTGCCCATCCATTCGGCGAGCTCGCGCTCGAGGTCGACGTGCAGGGGCGTCGTGCCGTTGAGGAGCCTCGAGCCCGTGAGCCCCGTGCCGTAGCGCTCGAGGGCGTCGCGTGCGGCCTCCTTGACGCGCGCGTCCCCGGTGAGGCCGAGGTAGTTGTTCGAGCCGAGCATGATGGTCTCGCGGCCCTCCATCTCGACGACGGGCCCCGCCTCCGAGGCCATGACGCGGAAGTAGGGCAACAGATCGCCCTGCTTCGCCATCTCGAGCTGCTCGACCCGGTCGTGGGTGCGCGCCTTCTCGAAGACGTCAACGGGCGCGCGGGTCGTCTCGGTCATGCCGAAAGTGTCGCAGAGGGGTACCGTGCCGCCGATGCCGGTCGACGTCACAGCCGTCCGCGGGCTGCGCGACCTGCGGAGGTTCGTCGAGCTGCCGTACCGGCTCCACGCCGGCACCAACTGGGTACCGCCGTTGCGCCTCGAGCGCTACATGTTCCTGAGCCGGCGCCTCAACGCCTACTTCAAGCACGGCGAGGCCGAGTACTTCCTCGCCCGCCGCGACGGGAGGGTCGTCGGCCGCATCACCGCCCAGGTCGACCACGCCTTCAACGAGTTCCACGGCTCGCGCTGGGGGATGTTCGGCTTCCTCGAGCTCGACCGACGACGCCGAGGCGCTGGAGGCGATGCTGGCCGCGGCCGAGCGTTGGCTGCGCGAGCGCGGTTGCGACCGGATGGTCGGGCCGATGGACTTCCAGCTGAACGACGAGAGCGGCGTCCTGATCGAGGGCTTCGACCTGCGGCCGATGATCCGCCAGCCGTGGCACCCGCCCTACTACCAGCGCCTCTGCGAGGCGGCCGGGCTCGAGAAGGCGATGGACCTCTTCATGTGGGAGCTCTACGTGCAGGACCGCGAGAAGGTCCTGCCGATCCTGCCCGAGCTCGCGGAGAAGGCGCGCACGGAGCACGGGGTGCGGATCCGGAAGATGTCTCGCCGTCACCTTCGGCGCGAGCTCGACGACTTCGCGAGGATCTACAACGCGGCCTGGTCCGAGAACTGGGGCTTCGTGCCCTACTCCAAGGAGGACCTCGACGCCTACGCGCTCGACCTCCAGCTCGTCTACGCCCGCGACTGGTTCATGGTCGCCGAGAAGGACGGCGAGACGATCGCCATCGCGATCACGATCCCGGACATCAACAAGGTGCTCCGCGGATGAACGGCCGCCTCCTCCCGCTCGGCTGGTGGCACTTCCTCCAAGGTGCCGGATCATGGACGAGGTCCGCGTCGGCTTCCTCGGGGTCCTGCCCGCCTACCAGCACACCGGTGTGGCCGCGCTGCTCTACATGGAGCACTTCGACATGGCCGCGAAGACCCGTCAGACCGGCGGCGAGATGGGCTGGATCCTCGAGACGAACGAGGCCATGAACCGCGGCATGGAGGCGATGGGGGGACGGATCGTGAAGCGCTACCGGGTCTACGAGCGCGAGCTCAGCTAGCTCTGCTCCGCCGGGCCTGCCTGAGCGCGAAGTACGCGAGCAGCGTGTGGCGCTCGGCGTCGTGCCGCCAGAGCATCTTGCCGAGGTACGCGCCGGGCACGACCTCCACGAGCTCGTCGCGAATCGAGCGGATGAGGAGCGCATCGGACTCCGCGAGCTCGCGCAGCCCGGCGACCTTGCGCTGTCCGGTCTCGGCGCTCGGTGCCGCGGTGGCCGCGCTCGCCATTCAGGGTCTCGGCTTCGTGACGCTCGCTTCGGTCATCGGGCTCCTTAAGTCGCTGGATGCGGAATCAGCATAAAGCGGGTGCGGGAGCGCGTATACACTCAGCCCGTGGGCGAGGAGCTGCTCGAGGCGGAGGCGATCGAGGAGGAGACGGCGCTCGGCGGGGGCGAGCCGGAGGAGTCGGTGCGCCCTCTACCCGACCGTCGCCGTCCCTCGGAGCTGTCGGTGTGGCGCGAGGACGTTCGCACGGCAGCGATCGCCGCCGCGGGCGGAATCGTGGTCGGCGCCGCGACGGTCGCGGCCGTCCGCGCCACCCGGGCGTCCGCTGCGCCGAAGCGCAGGATCGCCCGTCGCGGCAAGGAGAAGATGCCGGGCGTCGTGGCCAGCCGCTCGTTCCTGATCGACGTTCACCTCCTGGACCGCTGACGGCGACGCTCGCCGAAGCCGTCGGCGGGGCGACCTATCGTCGGGGCGTGCGCCCGCGATCACTCGAGATCGAGATCCGGCCCCCGTGGCCGTACCGCACTCCCGTCGGGCGGCGGGGGCGACGGGGTGGGCCGCGTGCGCGCGGGCGTCTTCACCCGCCTGCTGCGGCTCGGTGAGGAGCGCGTCGTCGTAGCGGCCTGGCAGCGGCGCGGCGGCGAGGTCCTCCTTCGCGCGACGGCGAGCCCGGATCGCCCCAGACCCGCCGACCGCGGCGCTCCAGGCCGCGATCGAGCGAATGCGCTTCGCGATCGGGGTCGACGACGACCTCACGGAGTTTCACCGCGCGTTCCGGGCCGACCCGCTGATCGGTCCCGCGATCGCGCGCCGGCCATGGCTGCGGCCCCGGCGCCGGCCGTTCGCCTGGGAGGCGCTCGCCTGGGCGATCACGAAGCAGCTGATCGAGTCGGGGCGCGCGGCTGAGATCCAGCGGCGCATGGTGCGCCGCTGGGGCGAGGGGGCGACCTCACCGTTCCCGCCGGGCTGGACCCTTCGGGACGTGCCCGACCCGGCGACGATCGCCGCGCGCTCGCCGGCCGAGCTGGCGTCGACGGACCTCTCCGCGGGCCGCTCGCTGGCGATGATCAGGGTCGCGCGCGAGGTCGCCGCCGAGCGCGCCGATCCGGGCGACCCGAGGCACGATCCCAGGTTCCGCCGCATCCGCGAGATCGGTCCATGGACGCTTCAGTGCCTCGGCCTCTTCGGGCGCGGCGAGCCCGACTCGCTCCCGGCCGGCGACCTCGGCTACGTCAAGCTGGTCGGCCGCCTCGCCGGGCTTCGCCGACGTGCCACCGTCGAGGAGGTCGAGGAGTACTTCGCGCCCTACGCGCCCTTTCGTGGCCTGGCGGGGGAGTTCGCCCTCCGGCACTCACCACGCCGCTCGCGGCGTAGGCGACATCCGTCCAGCCGACTGGCGCCTGCGGCCGGCGCTGACTAGGGTCGACGCACGGGCCCACGACGAAAGGAAGCGAGATGGATCCGATCAACGTCGATGACGTCGAGCTCGCCGAGCTCACCTCCAGCACCAGCGACGATGCGGCTTGGGTGGGGGGATTCTTCGCGCACGGCGGCGACGGGGCGGCCGCCTCCACGGTGATCTACTTCGCCGTTCCCGAGGGCAAGCGGCTCGGGCGTCACACGGACACCGCGGAGGAGACGCAGTTCATCCTCGGGGGAGAGGGGAGCTCCTGCGCGACGGTGGCGCCGATCCGATCCGCGCCGGCGACGTCGTCGTCCTCGCCGAGGGCGAGGCCCACGACCTCGCAACACGGGCTCGGGCGACCTGCGGGTTATCGGATTCTTCTCGGCGCCGGCGGTGCAGCAGCACTGGACCTCGGAGGTGTGGCAGCCGGGCGACCTCGCCGGTCACGTGGCACCGCGGCGTAGGCTCCTGACGGCCTACGGAGCCTGGCTCGGAAGCAGGTCGTTCGTCAGGATGTCGTCGGTCTTCGGCAGGGCCTTGATGAGCCCGTTGTCGGCCATGAAGTGGGCGAAGCGGGTCCACTCGCGCGGGTTCTGATAGCCGAACGGCTTACCCGTGTTGGTCTGGTCGAGTATCGGCAGCGTCTTGTCGATCTCGGCGCGGGTCAGTTTCGGATCGAGGCCCTGGCCGGCGGCGAGGATCGCGTTGGTGGCCGCCTGCGGGTTGGCGGCGGCGGCCCGCGTGCCGCGTTGCAGCGCGGCGAGGAAGAGCTGGATCGAACGCGGGTCGTTTGCCACCGTGTCGTCGGAGGCGACCAGCACGAGCTCGTCGTAGGTCGGGATGCCGAGGCGATCGACGGGGACGACACGCGGATGCAGGCCGCGCTGCGCGAGGTCGACGCCCTCGACGTTGAGGAAGCCGCCGAGCATCGCGTCGGCGCGGCCGGAGACGACCGCCGGCAACAGGCCCTCCTGGACGTTCACGACGTTGACGTCGCCCTCCGACAGCCCGGCCCGGCCGAGGATCGCCTTCAGGAACGCCTGCTGGTAGGCGATGCCCGCGGTGGCGATCGTCTTGCCCTTCAGATCGGCGACGGTCTTGATGCCGGCCTTGCCGAGCGAGATCAGCGAGGTGAGCGGCTGCGGGACGATCGCCGCCACCGCCTTCACGGGGAGACCCTGGTCGCGGGCCAGCATCACCTCGGGCTCGTAGGAGATGGCGAGGTCGGCGCGGCCCTCGGCGACCTCCTTGATCGGCGCCGAGGGATCCGACGGGGCCTGGGGGTGCACGTCGAGCCCCGCGTCGCGGAAGTAGCCCCTGTCGATCGCCTCGTAGATCCCGGCGTGGTCGGGGTTGACGTAGAAGTCGAGGGCGAGGGTGATCGAGTCGGTCTGGGTCGACTTGCCGCTTTCGGACTTCTCGCCGCAGCCCGCGACCACCGTCGCGGCGGCCACGGAGCCCGCCACCAGCAGGACGGCGAGCCGCGATCTAGGGCGTCGGTTTCCGGGTCACGTGGGGCGGCATCCTTTCAGGCGGCCCCGGTCCGCTCGCCGCGGCCCCACCAGGCCAGGCGGTGCTCCGCCACCGCGAGAAGCCCGAAGAGGCAGATCGCCATTGCCGAGAGGACGGTGATCGCCGCGAAGACCTTCGCCGTCTGGAGCTGGTTCTGGAGGTTGAGGATGAGGTAGCCGAGGCCCGAGCTCGAGCCCGCCCACTCGCCGAACACGGCGCCGATGACCGCCACCGCGACGGCGATCCGCGCGCCGCTCAGGAAATAGGGGAGCGCGGCCGGAACCTCGACCCGGGCGAGCGCCTGTAGCCGGCTCGCGTCGAGAGTGCGCATCAGCTTCGGGAGCTCCGGGTCGACCGATCGCAACCCGTCGAGCGTGTTGACCGTCACCGGGAAGAAGCACACCAGCGCGATGATCGCCAGCTTCGGCCCGGCTCCGTAGCCGAACCAGACGACCAGGATCGGCGCGATCGCGATGATCGGGATCGTCTGAGAGGCGACGAGCAGCGGATAGACGGCGCGGCGGAGGACGCCCGAGAGGTGCAGCACGATCGCGAGCACGAAGCCGACGGCGATCGCGATCGCGAGTCCGCCGAGGACCTCCTTCAGGGTCACCCAAGCGTTCGTCGCGAGCAGGGAGCGGTCGGTCCAGAGCGCCGAGGCGACGTCGCTCGGCGCCGGGACGAGGTATGGCTTGAGGGACAGAGCGTCGGCGATCACGTGCCAGCGCGCCGCCAGCTCCCAGGCGCACAGCGCGAGCACGACGAGGATCGCCGGTGCGAGCCAGCGCCTCACGCGCGCCCTCCCGCCAGCGCCGCGAGCGCACGCTCACGGGCCTCGACGAAGGCGAGCGAGGTGACGGCATCGCGCCGCGGCACCGAGCGGGGCGCGGGCCCGGCGAGCTCGGCGACCACGCGGGCGGGCCGCGGCGAGAGGACGATCACCCGGTCGGAGAGGTAGAGGGCCTCCTCCACGTCGTGGGTCACGAGAAGGGCGGTGCGTCCGCGATCCACGAGCGCCGAGGAGAGCCATTCCTGCATCTCCGCCCTCGTGATCGCGTCGAGGCCGGCGAAGGGCTCGTCGAGCAGCAGCACCGGCTTGCCCGCCAGCAGCGTCCGCAGGAAGGCAACGCGCTGGCGCATGCCGCCCGAGAGCGTCGCGCGGACGCGCGTTCTCGAACCCGGCGAGCCCGAAGCGCTCGAAGAGCGGTGCGGCCGCGCGGCGCGCGGCGCGCCGCGGCACCCCGCGGTTGCGCAGGGCGAGCGCCGCGTTGTCGATCGCCCGCAGCCAGGGAAGCAGCAGGTCGCGCTGCGGCATGAACGCGCAGCTCGCAAGGCGCCGGTCGGCCTGACGCTCGCCCTCGACCACGATCTCGCCGGCGGACGGCTCGCGGAGGCCGGCGATCAGCTCGAGGAGGGTGGACTTTCCGCATCCGGACGGGCCGACCACGCCCACGACCTCCCCCGGGGCCGCTGCGAGGTCGATTCGCTCGATGGCGAGGAGCTCGGCGAAGGAGTGGCGCAGATCCCGAACGCTGAGAGCGCTGGACACATCGCCCGCCGCTGGGCGCGGTGGCATCGACTCCCTGGCCGGGCTTTCGAGTGAAGGAGGCTCCACCACGGGAGCCTCTGACGTGGACTTCATGCTCCCTCCGCGCGCATTACCGCGACAGGTTCCGAGGGTCAGCGCCAGGCGGTGGTCCCGGGGGCGCTATCTCAGCCCGCTTGCCCGCGAGCACCCCTGTGTGGTGGGGATTCTAGACCGACTCGATCAGAAGCCCGAGCTCGTCGAGCTTGCCCACGAGCTCCCGAGGCGACTCGTACGTGGCCACGGCCCCGGCCTCGAGCAGCTCGGCCGCCCCGAAGCCTCCGGTGAGCAGGCCGGCGGCGGCGAGGCCGGCGCGCCCAGCTGCCTCGACGTCCCAGCGCGTGTCGCCGATCATCAGGCCCTCGTCCGTGCCGGCCTTGTCGAGCGCGGCGTGCACCAGGTCGGGCTTCGGCTTCGTCTCGTCGACGTCGGCCGAGGTCGTCCAGTCGTCCGCGAGCTCCCGTGCGTCGAGAAGGTCGAGGTAGCGCTCGACCTCGCGCTCCTTGGCCGAACTGGCGAGGACCACCGCGTCGTGGCGCTCGCGCAGGCCGGCGATCAGCTCGCGCGCGCCGTCGAGAGGAAGGACCTCGTCGATCAGGCCCATGTAGATCTCGCCCTCGGCACCGCGGATGTCGTCGCCGCAGCGACGCTCGACGTCGTCGCCGGCGACGGCGCCGACAAGCTGGTCGCCGCCCATGCCGATATGGCGATGGATCCTCCAGGCGGGCACAACCACTCCGCTGCGTCGAAAGGCGCGGTACCACGCGATCGTGTGGTGGTAGTTCGAGTCGACGAGAGTGCCGTCGATGTCCAGGATGGCCGCGGGCATGGCGAGGCCCTACCCGTTTGCCGTCGCGCGAACCGCTGCTAGCCCGAGGCTTCGGGGAGGTGCGTACCTCCCGCCACCACGTTCACGAATCCCTCCAGGTGGCGGGTCGTCCAGCACTCGAACGCCGCCGTGGTGTGCGGCTCGTACGCGGCCATGACCGAATCGCCGTAGTTCCAGTAGAGGCGTGGCTCGGGGTTGAGCCAGAACGTCCGCCCCGCGCGGTCGGCGATGCGGCCGAAGGCGTTGGCGTGTGGCTCGCGGCCATTCGTGCGAGCGTCGCCGAGGACGATGAGCGTCGAGCGGGGGTCGAGATCGTCGCCGATCAGCTCGGCGAGCTCGAGCCACACCCGCCCGTAGTCCGTGTATCCGGAGACGTCGGCGACCCCGCCCTCGCGGCTGATCTTCTCCGCGATCGCGCGGAAGTCGCGCTCGCGCTCGAAGACGTCCGTCACCTCCGAGATCCGCTCGATGAAGACGAAGCTCCGGAGCTTGCGGAACGAGTCGTGCAGAGCATGAAGGACCGAGAGAAAGAAGACGCTCGCCGACGTGACCGAGGTCGAGACGTCGCAGAGGACGTAGATCTCGGGCCGGCGGGGCCGGCGGGGCCGGTAGCGAAGGTGCAGCGGAACGCCGCCGGTCTCCAGCGAACTCCGCATCGTGCGCCTGAAGTCGACGGTCGCCCCGCGCCTCCTCCCGCGCTGGTCGTGGCCGAGGGTCGCGAGGCGCTTCTTGAGCTGGGCGACGGCCCGGTGGACCGCGGCGAGGTCCTGCGCGGGGCTCGTGGGCAGGGCGCGGTCGAGCTCGGCAAGGGGACGGGAGGGGGGGAGGCGCTCGGCCCGCTCGATCGAGCCGCGCTCGAGCTCGCGGCGCAGGTGGCGCTCGAAGCGGCCGATCTGGTCACGGTCGAGCGGCGGCTCCTGGCTTCCCTCCGGGGGCCGCGACTGGAGTCCGAGGGCGCGGCGGATCCGCTGGACGTCGACCCCGATCACGCCCGATCCCTCCCCGCGGCGCCCGAACGCGGCAACGGCGAGGCGGGCGAGGTCGCGCATCTCCCCGTCGCGCCCCTCCGCGATCGCCTGGCGGATCGCCTCGCGCAGGTCGGCGAGGTCGAGCCGCTCCGAGCCCTCGTAGCGGCGATCCTCCGAGATCCCCTGCTCGAGCGCCTCGGCCTCGGCCGCGCGGAAGAAGTACCGGTCGAAGACCAGGTCGAAGACGCGGCGGTCCTCCTGGGACTTCGCCACGGTGGCGGCCAGCGCCTCGCGGAAGTCGGCCTCGGTGGTCCACGGAACCTCGTCGAGAGCTGCGAACGCGTCGAGGATCTCCGCGGTGCCGACCCCGACCCCCTCGCTTCGCAGCTCCTCGCAGAACGCGACGACGCGCGGCGCGAGCCCGGGGGGGAGGTCGTTCACCCGGCGGCTTCCTCGAGCCCGGCCGGGTCGGAGAGCTTCACGCCGACCCGCTCGGCCACGAGGTCGATGTCCGTGCGGTGCTTGACGATGATGCTCATCGTGCGCTCGAAGATCGAGCGGTCGATGTCGTCGGCCCCGAGCAGTAGCAGGGCGCGCGCCCAGTCGATCGACTCGGCGATCGACGGGGGCTTCTTGAGGTCGAGGGCCCGGATCATGTGGATCACCTCGACGAGGCGCCGGGCCAGCCGCTCGTCGAGCTCCGGCGCGTGGAGGCGGACGATCTCGATCTCGCGCTCGATCGCCGGGTAGTCGAGCCACAGGTACAGGCACCGGCGCTTGAGCGCCTCCGTCAGCTCGCGGGTGTTGTTCGACGTGAGGACCACGATCGGTCGCGCGACGGCCTCGATCACGCCGAGCTCGGGGATCGAGATCTGGAAGTCGGACAGGACCTCGAGCAGCATCGCCTCGAACTCCTGGTCGGTCTTGTCGATCTCGTCGATCAGCAGGACGACGGGCTGCTCCGCGGAGATGGCCTCCAGCAAGGGGCGGGTGAGCAGGAAGTCCTCGGAGAAGATCCCGCCACGCGTCTCCTCCCACCCGGCGGCCTCGTGCGCGGCCGACTCCGCCTGGATGCGCAGGAGCTGCTTGCGGTAGTTCCACTCGTAGAGCGCCTTCGCCTCGTCGAGGCCCTCGTAGCACTGCAGGCGAATGAGACGGCGGCCGGTCGACCTGGAGATCGCCTTGGCGAGCTCGGTCTTGCCCACACCGGCCGGCCCCTCGACGAGCACGGGCTTCCCGAGCCGCTCGGCGAGAAACGAGACCAGGGCGGCCGATTCGTCGGCCAGGTATCCGGCCTCGGCAAGCGAGCCCTTGACGTCGGCGACTGAGCTCGGCGGTTCCGGCACCCGACCCATGATAATTCCAGTGATGGTGGTGGCCGCCTTCCTCCCTGACACCACCACGCCCTACTTGATCCTGCTGGGCATCGGCTTCCTCGTCGGCGGCTACGGCCACCTCGCGAAGTTGCGCTGGCTCGTGATCTTCGGGATCCTGATCATCCTCGCGGCCGTGGTCTCGTTCCAGGTCGCGGTGCGAACGCTTCCGGCGCCGCCGGGGTTCTGATGCTGAGGTCAGGCGCCTGCGCTCTGAGCTGCGCACGCTCACCGAGCGGGTCGACGACGCGGAACGGCGCGCCGCGGCCGCGGACGCCGCGAAGATCGCGGCCGAGGCACAGGTTCGCAGTAGGAGCGGGCTCGCGCCGATGCGGACACCCGGATCAAGCAGCTCGAGAAGCGCCAGCGAGCTGACGACGAGATCGCGGCGGCGGCCGAGCGCGCGCGGCGCCAGGCGCTCGAGTCCGCCGACCGGTAGAGGGGCCGGGGACGTGGAGCCCCGACCGCCGGCCTAGCGAGATGTGCCGACAGGACCTGTCGGCACATGCTCGCCTTGGCCGTCGCACGGGGCCCCTCGTCACCGCCCCGCGCTAGCCGCTGGCCTCGGGTGCCGCCATCGCCGCGCCCGGTGCGGGAGCCGGTCGGGACTGCCCCGACGGGATGCCGTCCGGGAACCCGAGCGACGGGACGTCGGAGGGGTACACCTCGTGGCCGTGGACCGCGAGGTCACCCTCCTCCATGTCCTCCTCGGTCATCCGCAGCGGGACGAACAGCTTCACCAGCCGGAGGAGGATGTAGGTGCCGACCGCGCAGAACACGATCACCCACAGTGCGGTGAGGGCCTGCCACTTGAGGAGCTCGAAGCCACCCCCCGAGACCAGCCCCGACGCCGAGGCGCCGAACGCCGTGACCATCGCGGAGTTCGCGAAGACCCCGGTCAGGAGGCCCCCGGTCACGCCGGCGAAGCCGTGCGTGTACACCACGCCGAGCGTGTCGTCGACGCCCCGGAACGGGGCCATGCGGCTCAGGTAGTTGAGCGCCAGATAGACGACCGAGGACGCGATGACGCCGATTGCGATCGCACCCCATCCGTTCACGAAGCCGGCCGCCGGTGTGATCGCCACGAGCCCGGTGATCATCCCGTTGACCGAGCCGATCAGGCTCGGCTTGCGGCCGGTCGCGTAGTCCCACGCGACCCAGACGAGGAACGCGACGGCCGTGCACAGGTTCGTGGTCAGGATGGCGGCCGAGGCGTCGGCGTTCGCCAGGTACGGATCGCCGCCGTTGAACCCGTTCCAGCCGAGCCAGAGGAGGCCGGCGCCAACGGCGACCATCGCCAGGTTGTTCGGCGCGTCGACCTCGCGGTCACGCTGGAGCCGGGGCCCGACCACCGCCGCCGCGACGAACCCGGAGACGCCTGCCGCGAGATGGATCACGTAGCCGCCCGAGAAGTCGAGCGCGCCCTGCTGGGCGAAGTAGCCGCCACCCCAGATGAGGAACGCGTTGACGGTGTAGATCAGGCTCGACCAGAGGATCACGAACGGGATCCACGCCTTGAAGTTGATCCGCCCGAGAACCGAGCCGAGCATGAGGATCGGCGTGATCGCCGCGAAGACGAACTGGAAGTACGCCAGCGTTGACTGCGGAAACGCGAGCTTCCCAACGTCCCCGAGCAGCGGGATCGTCCCCTGGTGGAGCAGGGACGAGCTGTCCAGGATCGGTCCCGGCTTCCCGATGAAGTTGCCGAGGAACGAGCCGCCATCCGATCCGAAGATGTGGATCGGCGCGCCGAACCCCATCTTGAACCCGTAGAGGACCCAGACGATCAGCACGAGGGCGAAGGCGATGAACGCCATCATCATCGAATTGACCGACCACCTCTTCTGCATCACGCCGCCGTACAGGACGACGAGGCCGGGAACGCTCATGAGGCCCACGAGCGTGGCCGCCGTCATCTGCCAGGCGTTGTCTCCTGGGCTCAACCAATCCACTTTCGATGTTCCTTTCCGATCACGGGCACGCCGTTCGGACGTGCCCCTGGGCAGTTGGCGCAAGGTTGGCGGGACGAAAGGCCGGCGAGTTCATCCACGCGTCCAAACCTCGTCGGGCCTGATTCGCCCGGCGGTCGAATTCACGCCTGAGGCCCCTCGGGGCCGTCGGTCCGGCCGGTGCGATCCCGCTCGGACCCTCGCTATGGTCGCCGCACTGTGCCTCTCGAGCGACATTGGGACCGCGTCAACACGCCCGTGCGCGAGCTCGGCTCGCGCGAGCGGCGCGTGGCGATCGTGGCCACGGCGCTGACGGCGCTCGCGATCCTCGCGCTCGTCCTGGCGACGGCCGGAAGCTCGAGGCCGGCGCCCGGGCCCGGCTGCATAAGGGCGAACGTCCCCATGGTCATGGGCGCCGAGGAGCTGAACCTCTGCGGGGCGCACGCCCAGCGGGCCTGCGCCGAGCATGCCGGTGATCCGAACCCGGTGGCGCGAACGATCGAAGCGGCCTGCCGGGAGGCGGGCGTTCTCACGGCCCGAGCCGTGCCAGCGACAAAGACACCAGAAGGAGAGTGAGCCGAATGGCGCCGAAGATCATCGTCTCGTACGACGACACCCACAACGACCGGGACGCGCTCGCGCTCGGGCGGCTACTCGCCGTGGAGGGGGCGGATATCTCCCTCGCCTACGTCCGCCACGCCAGGTTCGGCCAGCGCGACCGCGAGGCGGAGGAGCAGCGTCAGGCGGAGGAGCTGCTGGCCAACGGCGCCGCCGAGATCGGGGCGCCCGACGTCGAGCGGCACGTGGTGCTCCACGCCTCGACGGGCGAGGGCCTCGCCGAGCTGGCGGAGCGGGAGGGCGCCGGCGTCGTCGTCTTCGGGTCCGAGTACCGCACAGCTCCGGGAACTGTGGCTCCGGGAACCTCGGCGCAACGACTGCTGAGCGGGGGAAGGACGGCGGTCGCCATCGCGCCCGCCGGCCTTCGCTCCGACCCTGCGTTCCGGGTGGCGAGGATCGGGGTCATCAGCGAGGGGGACGAGGCCGCTGACGAGACCGCCCGCTCGCTGGCGGGAGCGCTCGGCGCCGCGACTGGAGACCCCGAGCAGAGCGACGTCGACCTCCTGGTGATCGGTTCCCGCGACGGCACGCCCGCCGGCCGCGTCGAGCTCACCGCCAGCGCCGAGTACGCGATCGAGACCGCGACCGCCCCGGTGCTCGCGGTTGCCCGAAGCGTCCCGGTGGAGTTCGCAGCCGCCGTCTCGGCCTAGGCATCCAGCGACGTATGGGATCTGAAGCCGGCTATAGCCGGCTTTGATCCCCAAACGACGCGTCCGCGAGTTCCCGGAGGGCCTCCGCGGCCTCGAGCAATACCTCTGGCGACACTTCCCTCGCTGACTCGAGCAGGACCCGCGCGCCGGGGGCCTCGGCTAGGACGACGACGCGGAGCCGCGGCGGAGCGGCCGCCAGGAGCCGCCTGGTCACGTCCTCGCCGCTTCGCTCGGCCGCGTTCCAGCCCTGGCCGTGAGCGAGGTCGGGCGCCGCGAGCTGCGGCCCCTCGATGATCCGCAGATCGCTCTCGCGAGGCTCCCACCGCCGGTCGCCGATCTCGAGCGGCCGATCTGCGATCCACGGCTCCAGAACCGTCGCAGCCAACCTCGCTTCATCGATGTTGAACAGCCACGCACGCTTGAAGGACCGTCGTATCTCGACGTGGTACGGCACGCGCTCTACCGAGGAAGCGTCGGCTCGAGGATGCGGTAGGCCTTGATCCCGAGGCCGAGGCGCTCTCGATCCTCGCCGAGCGCCGGGTCGAGCCCGGTCAGCTCGCGAACGCGGGCGAGCCGGTGCGCCACCGTGTGGCGATGCGCGTAGACGGCCCGCGCCGTCGCGTTCATGTTGCAGTCGTTGCCGAGGTAGGACTCGAGCGTGCCGAGGAGGTCGGTGCGGTACTCGCGATCGTGCTCGACCAGGGGCTCGACGGTCTCGGCGTAGAAGCGGCGAACCTCGTCGGGGTCGGTCGCCATGGCTCGAAAGAGGAGGCGGTAGACCCCGTCGCCAAGGCCCGTGGCGAGATGATCGGCGATGCGGTCGTCGACGGCGACCACCTCGAGCATCAGCTCCGCCTCCGCGACCGCGCGGCCGAGGTCGGCGGGGTTCGCGTAGAACGACGAGAACGCCGCTGGGCCGTGGGCGCGCAGACGGGAGGCGAGGGCGCTCGCGGAGCCGGCGGTGCGCTCCGGCGCGTCGTCGCCGCCGCGGGCGGGGAGGATCGCGTAGATCCGCACCCGTGCCTCGGCAGGGTCGGCGCCGTTCTCGGCCGCGATCGGGAGTGGCTCCGCGATCGCTCCCGGATGCTCGCTCGTGATGAGCGCGGCAGCGTGCCGCGGCCGCGCCGAGCGGATCTCGGCGACTATCGCCACCGCCCCTCGGCCGAGATCGCAGCCGAGGCGCGCGGCGCGACGCACGATGTCGGGGGGGACGGCGCTCCTGTCTCTGAGGTCCTCGAGAAGGGTGCCGCGGACCTCCCCGGCCACCTCGTCTCGGGCGGTGGCGACGGCGACCTCGGTGAGCGCGGCGAGGGCGGCCGTGCGCAGGACCTCGGCGCGGTCGACCGCGAGCTCAGGCAGGCCGTTGCGCTCCGCGCGCAGCGCGACGACGATGCCGATCGGCTCGCCGCCCGCGAGCACGGGCTCCAGGGCATCGACCGCACCCGGCTCCGCGGCGCCTACGCCGCGGCCGAGGCCCGCGGCGTAGGCGGTGAGCTCGCCGAGGTCGAGGCCGACGTCCGAGCACGCGGACATGCCGCGGGCCGGGAGGAGGATGGCCACCGGCCGCCCGGCTTCGGCCGCGGCCAGCTCGGCCACCCCCGCCAAGCCCTCGCCGGCGAGGAGCGCTCCCAGCATCCTCGCGTGTAGGTCTTGCATGGCCTATGCCGGTCGGGGGTCAGTCCATCTAGAGCGTGGGGAGGTAGCGCTCGAGCTCCCAGCGGCTGACCTGGATCCGGTACTCCTCCCACTCCTCGCGCTTGAGGTCGACGTAGCGCGGGAAGATGTGCTCGCCCAACGCCTTGCGCACGAGCTCCGACTCCGCCAGCACCTCGATCGCCTCTCCGAGCGTCTCCGGGAGTTGCTCGATGCCGCGCTCGACGCGCTCGTCGTGGCTCAGGTCGTAGAGGTTGCGCTCCATCGGCTCCGGCAGCTCGTAGCCCTTCTCGATCCCCTCGAGGCCCGCGTGCAGCATCGCCGCGAACGTGGTGTACGGGTTGCAGGAGGGGTCCGGGCAGCGCAGCTCGCAGCGGGTCGCCTGCTCCTTGCCGGGGTGGTAGACCGGCACGCGAACCAGCGCGGAGCGGTTGCGCTGCGACCACGCGACGTAGACCGGTGCCTCGTAGCCGGGAACCAGGCGCTTGTAGCTGTTTACGTTCGGCGCGAACAGCGCAGCGATCTCGCGGGCGTGCTTCAGCAGGCCGGCGATGTACGACTTGGCCGTCGCCGAGAGGTGGTGGTCGCCCGCCTCGTCGTAGAACGCGTTCTTGCCGTCCTTGAAGAGCGACTGGTGGGTATGCATCCCGGAGCCGTTCTCGCCGAACAGCGGCTTCGGCATGAAGGTGGCGTAGACGCCGTGCTGGGCGGCGACCTCCTTGACCGCGATGCGGTAGGCCATGGCGTTGTCCGACATCCGCAGGCCCTCGGCGTAGCGCATGTCGATCTCGTGCTGCGACGGCCCCACCTCGTGGTGCGTGTACTCGACCGGGATGCCGAGCGTCTTCAGCGCATTGACGGTGTCGCGGCGAAGGTCGGAGCCCGCATCGAGCGTCGTCAGGTCGAAGTACCCGCCCTTGTCGAGGATCACCGGCACGCCGTCGGGGCCGAGCTCGTCGGAGGCGAAGTAGAAGAACTCGAGCTCCGGCCCGATGTTGAACGTGTCGAAGCCGAGGTTCTCCGCGCGGGCCAGGGCCCGCCGCATCACGTAGCGCGGGTCACCCTCGTAGGGCTCGCCGCCCGGCTTCAGGACGTCGCAGAACACGCGGGCGACATTGCCCTTGTGGCCGTTCGTCCTCCACGGGAGGACCGCGTAGGTGTCGGGGTCGGGCATCGCGATCATGTCCGACTCCTCGATCCGGTTGAACCCCGTGATCGACGATCCGTCGAACCCCATTCCCTCCTCGAAGGCCCCCTCGAGCTCCTCGCGGCCGACTGCGAAGCTCTTCAGCTGGCCGAGTACGTCGGTGAACCAGAAGCGGACGAACTCAACGCCGTCGGACTCGACCTGCTTCAGCAGGTCGCTGGGGCTCGTCTCGGGCTTGGGAATGGCGACTGACATCAGGGGGTTGCTCCTTGCGTCGTTTGTGGGCATTGGCTTCGCCCGCCGGCGGGACGCCGTGGCGGGCGAGGCGAGAGAGTGATCAGATTGCGCCGCCCAAACTTAGGGCCAGGCACGCCGCGCGTCTTTATCCCGCTGTCGAGACTTCGGCGCCGGGGTTTGTACCAGCGGTAGGGAGCAGCACGCCCCCGGGCTCGACAGTGTGGCCACCGGGCTCGACCGACAGCTCGCCCCCCTCCATGGCCCCCTCGATCGATGCCGCGGGCCTCCCGAGTGCCGCCCAGCGATCGCGAGCATCGGCATGGAGGCCGTCGAGGGCATCGTCGGTATGCAGAGGGTCGTGGTGGAAGAGGAGCAGGCCGCGCGCGCCGACCCGACTCGCGAAGCCGAGCGTGTCGCCGACGGCCGAGTGGCCCCAGCCCACGTGCTCCGGATACTCCTCGTCGCTGTACTGGCAGTCGTGTATGAGGAGGTCGGCGTCGCGAGCGAGGTCGAAGCCGGAGATCCACTCGGGCTCGAGACCAGCGAGGGGCGCGCCGAGGGCCGGCTCGTGGTCGGGGATGTAGCAGAGGGAGGTATCGCCGTCGGTGATGCGGTAGCCCAGCGTCGGCCCACGGTGGGTGACCGCCTCCGCGCGGATCGTCGCCCCGCCGATCTCCCATTCGCTGGCGGGTGTGTCTGAGAACTCCAGCTCGCACGGCAGCTCGCGCACCTCGACCGGAGAGAGGGGCGCCGAGATGTAGCGGGCGATGCGGGCCTCGAGCGAGGCCTCCGGCGAGGCCGGCCCCCAGATCGTGATCTCCGCGTCGCTGCGGAAGCAGGGCGGGAAGAACATCAGGCCCTGGATGTGGTCGAGGTGCAGGTGGGTGAGGAGGATGCTGATCGTAGGTCGCGCGGAAAGGCCGACGCCGAGGGTCCGGATGCCCGTTCCCGCGTCGAGGATGAGCTGCTCGCCGCTCGCCAGCGTGACCTGCACACACGAGGTGTTGCCGCCGTAGCGGTTCATCTCGGGCCCGGGAGCCGGAACCGATCCGCGCGCGCCCCACACCTTGACCTTCATCCCGCCTCCGCCTCGTCGCCGTTCCGCGGCCACCAGAGCACCATGGCCCCGCTCTCCTCCTCGTCCGAGCCGACGAGAGGGAAGGCGCTGGCCTCGATCGTCCGCTCCTCGCCATTGGCTGACCGGATGCGGAACTCTCCGTGCCCCGGCCGGCCCTCCCGCAGGACGTTCGTCAGCGGCAGCTCCTCCACCGGGAGCGGATCACGCTGGTCGCTCAGCGGGCCGAAGGCCCCGGTCCACTCCTCCGCGCTCATCTGCCCGGCCTCCTCGAACGAGCGTCCGAGCAGCGCGCCGGCGGCCTCGTTGTAGAACAGGAGGCGCGCGTCGCTGTCGACGAGGAACGCCGGGGTCGAGATGCTCGTCAGCAGGTTGCGGGCGAGGATGAGCTCGAGCGGTTTTTGAGGCCCGTTGTCGGTCACTCCGCCGAGGATTCTTCCACCCCGGGCGTGTCCGTGTGCGATTTGCCGCGAGCGCGGCGCTAGGTGACCGGCGCGACGAACGTGCGGTTCCCCGCGCGGACGGCGATCGATCGCGCCTGCGAGGGGCGCAGCGAGGTACTGAGCGCGGCGCCGTCGCTCCCGCCCTCGTAGCGGTACCGGAAGGAGCCGGCCGCGACGCGTGTGCCGTCGGTCCTCCGAAGCCAGACCTCGCAGCGCGTCCCGGGGGTGATGCCGCGCACCTCGAGGCTGATTTCGCTGCCCCAGGGACGCGGCGCGAGCGAGGCGCCGATCTCCACCCCGCGCGGCGTCGACGTGAACGCGACCCGCTTCGGCGGCGCGACCGGCTGTGAGCCCGAGCCGCCCGAGCCGCCCAGCGTGACGACCACGGCCGCCGCCGCCACGCACGCGGCCGCGGCGACCGCGACTCCGAGCCGGATTCGCCGGCGCCTACGGGCGCGCCGCTCGGCCCGGATGCCGCGCGCGACCCGGAAGGCGAGCGAACGCGGGGGAGTCGCGCTCGAGTCGAGCTGCTCCAGGTCCGCGAGCGGCAGTGCCTCTGCCACCGGGACCAGCAGCTCGAGCTCGGCGCGGCACTCGGCGCAGCCGTCGAGATGCGCCTCGACGGCTGCGCGCTCGTCGGCATCCAGATGGTCCAGCACGAAGGAGCCGAGCTCCTCGCGCCATCGCCTGCAGTCGTCAGCCCTCATACCCCAGCTCCTCGAGCGCGTTGCGCAGAGCTCGCAGCCCGTAGTAGACCCGGCTCTTGATCGTTCCCTCCGGAACGCCGAGGTCGCCGGCCACCTCGGCGTACGGCCGGCCCTTGAGGTACGTCTCGACGATCACCTGGCGGTGCGACGTGCCGATCCGTCGCAGCGCCTCCTCGACCTGCCAGGCGAGGAGCGCCTGCTCGAGCGGCTCATCGCTGCCCTCGGGAGCCTCGTCGAGCACCTCCGGCCGCGCCGAGCGCGCTCGCCCGAGGTCGATCACGACGTTGCGGAGGATCGCGAAGAGCCAGGTGCGAAGCGAGCCGAGCTCGGGGTCGAATCGCTCGCCGGCACGCCAGGCGCGGATGAACGTCTCCTGCACCGCCTCCTCGGCGAGGCCGCTGTCGCGCAGCGAGCGCAGGGCAAAGCCGTAGAGCTCGCCCCCGTGAGCCGCGTAGGCCTCGCGGACGCGGGCCTCGCCGATCAGCGGGGCCGCGCCCATCCGTAAACGCTCTCAGGTTCGCGCATCAAGGGAGATACTGGCACCACCGCGGCGAGGTTCAAACCTCAAGTGAGCTACGGGCGCCGCCGATACGTGAGGCGTGCGTGCCTCCCGCGAAGCCAAGGCCCGGGCCGCCGCGCTCGCCGTCGCGCGGGCGCGCGTCGCCGAGCTCGAGGAGCGCCTCGCGGAGGTATCGAGCCGCGACACCGTCGTTCCCGGCCTGCTCTCCCTGGCGGCCTTCCGGGGCCAGCTCGAGGTCGACGTCAAGCGTGCCCACCGGTACGGCCGAGCGCTCTCGGTTGCGCTGATCGACGTCGACCGCTTCCGCCACCTGAACCTCGAGCATGGGTACGCGGTCGGCGACGCGGTGCGCGCCGCCGTGGGCGCCGCCATCGCCCGCAGCGTCCGCGGATCGGACCTGGCATGCCGGACCGGAGGCGACGAGTTCGCCGTCCTCTTCACCGAGACCGGCTCGGGCGCCGCCGCGCGAGCGATGGAGCGCGTCGCCCTCGAGCTCGCGACACGCGCGTTCGCGGCGGGCGCGGATGGGGCGGCCCGAAACCGCCCCGTGGATTCGAGCGTTACCTAGTCGACCAGCTTGCCGATCTTGAAGATCTTCGTCCCGCAATCCGGGCACGTGCCCTTGATCGCCGGACGGCCGTTCTTCATCGTCACCTGCTCCGGGTTCTGGATCTCGACCTTCTTGCGTTCCTTCACGCAGTAACCGGTCGCCATAGGTAGCTCCTTTCGAGCCGCTCTCTCGTGTACCCCGGCATGGGCGTCGCCCAGCCGCGCGGCGAACGTAGAGCACGCGGCGGACGATGTACAGGCATGATGAGTGCCGATTGTTACAAGCAGCGCGGTCGATCGCCCACGTTGCGGGCTCCTAGGTGGGGCGAACCTCGGCGACCTCGCCGTCGAACGGCAACCCGGCCGCGACCCACGCCTGAAGCCCCCCCTCGACGTGGTAGGCGTCCCAGCCCGCAGTCCTGAACGCCTCGGCCGCCATGCCAGAGCGGTTGCCGGCCCGGCAGACGAAGAGGATCGGACGGTCACGGCTGAGCTCATCGGCGCGCGCGGTCAGCTCGTTGACCTCGACGTGGCGCGAGGTGTCGAGGTGGCCGGCATCCCACTCGTAGTCGCGTCTCACGTCCACGACCTCGGCCTCGCCACCGTCGACGAGCTCGGCGGCCTTCGCGGGTGTCAGGTGGATGCTGACCGTGGCTTCCTCGCTCACCTCACCCAGCTTATCCGTACCATTGCGCCCTTCCGCCCGCGACTCGAAGGAGCCCAGCCAGATGCCCGAAGCCGTGATCGTCGATGCCGTCCGCAGCCCGATCGGACGCGCGTTCAAGGGATCGCTCGCCCAGGTTCGACCCGACGAGACGGCCGCCTACGTGGTCGACCAGCTCCTCGAGCGGAACCCGGACGTCGACCCTGCGCTCATCGAGGACGTCTTCTGCGGCTGCGGCATGCCGCAGGGCCTTCAGGCCTTCAACATCGGCCGGATCATCGTCCTGCTCTCCGAGAAGCTCAGCCAGGAGACCAACGGCGTCACGATCTCCCGCTACTGCGCGTCCAGCCTCGATGCCATCCGCCATGCCGCGAACGCCGTGAAGGCTGGAGAGGGCGACGCCTACATCGCCGCCGGGGTCGAGTGGGTCAGCCGCTACAACGAACGCACCGAGCCGGCCGGCGTCGCTGACCAGAACCCCAAGCTCCAGGGCAACGACGGCACGCCCAACGCCTACATCGAGATGGGGCTCACGGCCGTCAACGTCGCGAACCGCTACGAGGTGAGCCGCGCCGATATGGACAAGTACGCGCAGCGCTCGCAGGAGCTCGCGGTCGGCTCGCAGGAGTCCGGCTTCTTCGACCGCGAGATCGTCCCGGTCGCCGACCACGAGGGCAACGAGGTCGCGAAGGACGACGGCCCGCGCGCGAGCTCGACGCTGGAGAAGCTCGCGGAGCTGCCCGAGGCGTTCGGAGGTGGCGGCGTCACGGCGGGCAACTCCTGCCCGTTGAACGACGGCGCGGCTGCTGCCCTAGTCATGTCGGATGCGAAGGCGAAGGAGCTCGGCCTTACGCCCCGGGCGAAGCTCGTGACCGCCGCGACGATCGGCAACGAGCCCGAGTACATGGGCGTAGCGCCGATCGGCGCGATCAAGAAGGTCCTCGACCGCGCCGGGATGACGATGGACGACATCGGGACCGTCGAGCTCAACGAGGCGTTCGCCGCCCAGGTGATCCCGATCATGGCCGAATGCGACATCCCGCTCGAAAAGCTCAACACCCACGGCGGCGCGATCGCCCTGGGGCATCCGTTCGGGATGACCGGCGCGAGGATCATGACCACGCTCCTGAACGTCATGGAGACCGACGACCACGAGGTCGGCCTCGAGACGATGTGCGTCGCCGGGGGGCAGGGCGAGGCGATGGTCGTCGAGCGCTTGGGCTAGGCGCTAGAGGGGCTCAGCGCACCTTAGGCCCTCGCAGCGATGTAGTCGGCGACTCGCTCAGTCGCGGTACGAAGCCTGCGGAAGTACGCCGCGCGAGACAGCGAGAGCTCCTCGGCAGCGAGCTCATGGCTCGGGGCCGGGTCGAGGTAGCCGCGAACGAGCACCGCCCGAAGCTGGCGCTCTCCCTCCGCGCGGCCGAACGCGTTCTCGGCCGCGTCCTCGAGCAACGCCCGCACCGACCCCGCCCTCTCCTCGAGCCCCTCGCCGCTTGCCAGTGGGTTGGACGCGAGCTCATGCGGGAGGTCGAGCTTGCGGAGGGCGTCTCGGACCGCCTCCCCCGTCGGCTCGGCGCCACCGGCAGCCTCCGGCGGCTCGAGGCCGAGCTCGCGGTAGATCAGGTCGCGCTGGGCGGCGAGCAGGCCGCCGTGTCCGTAGTCGACGAGATAGCACCGATGCTCGAGCCCGCCGCTCACGAAGTCGAGCTGGGCGATGTGCTCGCCCGCGAGCGCGGTGACGAAATCGATCGCCCCCGGCATCTTCGGATCGATCGGCACATACGCGTAGCGGGGGTTGTGGCGGGCCGATCGCAGGATGCCGGCCATGCCGAGCATCCCCATGATCCCCGACTCCGGGTCGCGGGTGAAGTCGATGGCCTCGCGCCACATGAGCGACTCGGCCTCGATGCCGCGCTCGCGAGCATGGGCGAGGCGCGGGCCGAGCACGGGGTCCTTTGAGGCGAACTCCGGCGCGCCCCGCGGCGTGAGCGTGATCGTGTAGCCGCGGAGGTTGTCCTCGGAGTCGCGGACGACGGCGACGTGCTGCGGGGCCTCGGCGAGGAAGCGGCTCGTCCCCTCGAGCAATGCCTCTCGGCGGGTGCCGCGCAGCATTTCCTCGATCACCGCCGCGTCGCCGGGGCGGGCGCCCTCGAGGTGGTAGACCGCGCTGCCGCCCCACGAGAACCCGGACCTCACGACGGGGTCCTCGACCAGGTGGGAGAGGTCGATCGACAGCATCAGCCGCCCGGTTTCCACCGCGCGCTCGTACAGGTGCTCGGCAATGCGCCGGCGCAGGTCACGCTCGAGATCCGGGTTGCGACGGCGAAGCACGGCGTGAAGCGTCCGAGCCACGAGGTCGTGGTAGGCGATGCCCTCGCCCAGCGGCTCGGTGGTGTTCCGCGCGGCGAGCCATTCGAACTCCGCGTGCGGGTCGCAGCCCGGAACCGCGTCGCGCAGCAGCTCGGGCGTCGTCACGCGCGCGATCGCCGCCGCCCCGATGGTGGGCAGGTGCGGACCCGCGACGTCATCGTCGGTGAGCCTCCGCACGAGCTCCTCGATCAGCTCGGGGCGTCCGAGGTCGCGGCTCGGGCTCCAGTCGGCGCCGGCGCGTGCGGACGTGGCCGCCAGGCTCAGCGCCAGCGGCGAGCCCTTCGCCCACTGGACCACCAGGCGCGCCTGCTCCTCAGACATTCCGCGCGCGCGGAGCAGCTCGAGCCCGTCGGGTTCGGGAAGGGCCGCGAGCTCGAGGTCCGCGCACACGGCCTCCCAGCCGCCGCGAAACCAAGCTTCGTCCGGACGGGCCCGCCCGGCGAGGATCACGCGCGCCGAGTCCGGGAACGAGGGAAGGATGGCCCGCCGTATGTAGCCGGCGAGCGAGGCGATGCGCTCGAAGGAGTCGAAGATGACAAGGGGCCGCCTCTCGGCGGCGACGTCGGCGAGACTCGCGGAGAGCGCGTCCGGGGCGGGGGGCACGTCCCGGCCCTCGACCCAGTGGACCGTGTACCCGCGGTCCTCCGCGCGGCGCGCCGCCTCGCGGAGCATCGCGCTCTTCCCGATGCCCCCCGGCCCGTGGACGAGAAGGACGCTCAGTCCGGACTCGGGGTCGAGCAGCCGTTCGCAGGCGGCGAGCTCGTAGGCGCGGCCCACGAACCGGTCGGCATCGCGCTCCGCGAGCCGAGCCCCAAGCGTCCCCTGCGGGCGTGCGTTCCTGCCGTCAGCGCCCGACGATCTCCACCTCGATCTCGCTCGGGTCGCGCCCCACGATCGAACCGACGCCGGCGGCCTCGACGCCGAGCCGCGTTCCGGCCTCCTCGACGGCGTGGCTCGAGGTCACGACCTGAAAGCGCTCGAGGCCAATCGCACCCTGCGGCGGCGGCGGCGCGCCAGGGCCGTTCCATGTGTTGAGCCCAACGTGGTGGTGGTACCCGCCTGCGGATATGAAGAGCGCGCCCGGGTAGGTGCGGACGGTGACGTCGAACCCGACGCCGTCGCACCAGAAGCGCTCCGATTCCGGGATGTCGGCGACGTTCAGGTGCACGTGGCCGATCCTCGTTCCGGCGTCGACCCGATCGGCTCCTTCGTCCGGAAGCTCCGACATCACGCCGTCGAGGTCGAGCGGCAACGTGGCCATGCGGATCGTCTCGCCGTCGCGCGGCCATTCCTCCCGCGGACGGTCCCGGTAGATCTCGATGCCGATGCCGTCCGGATCGTCGAGGTAGAGCGCCTCGCTCACCAGGTGGTCCGAGGCGCCGGTCAGCCGCCATCCGGCATCGACCAGGCGCCGCAGCGATCGGGCGAGCTGGGGGCGCGAGGGCACGAGGATCGCGAAATGGAAGAGCCCGGTGGTCCGCGCCGGCCGTGGCGGCGCCTCGGGCTCGCCCCGCAGGACGACCAGGGGCTCGCCGCCTGCGCCCAGCATCACCTCGGCGTCGAGCTCGCGACCTGTCACCTCGAACCCGATCGCACGCTCGTAGAAGGCGACCGAGCGGTCGAGGTCGCGAACGATGAGCTCCACCGCCCCGATGCGGGTCTCGTCGGGCAGCGACGGCATGTCAGTCCTGGAACAGCGCGTACCCGTACTCGCCGCGCTTGTAGGCGAGCTTCGCAATCGCTCGCATCCGCTCGTCGTCGTTGGCCTCTACCTGGCGGAAGCGGGCGCCGACGCGGTGCGCGGCGCGCGTGCAGAAGGTGTCGGCGATGAAGCGCTCCTGCCCCGAGGGCTCGACACCTTGGTCGTCGAAGATCGAGCTGACCCGCGAGATCACCGCGATCTGGGCGTAGATGTCGGCCAGGGAGTCGGCGATCCGCTTCTGGTGCAGCTGCTGGGCCAGGATGCCCTTGCGGTGCTCGCGCAACAGCGCCTCGGAGATCGAGGCCAGCTCCTTCACTTGGTCGGCGACCGCGTCGGCGTGGCCGGACAGCTCGTCGTGCGCCATAGCGATCCGGTCGGGCCGCACACGGCGCTTGACGCGCCCGCCGACGTAGTCGGCGAGGACACCGATCGTGCCGATCGGGTCGGTGAGCTCGAGCTCACCGAGGCCGGAGAGCCGATCGCCCACGGGCTTCAGCCCGGTCAGCGCGATGAAGGCCCGAAGGACGTCGTTGGCGCCCTCGAAGATCGGGAAGATCCGGATGTCGCGCACGACCTTCTCGTATGGCTGGTCGCGCATGTAGCCGGCGCCTCCCGCGAGCTGCATCGCGCGGTTGGCCGCGTACCAGAGGAACTCGGTGCCCGACACCTTGCACATCGCCGACTCGAGCGAGTAGTCCTCGACGCCAGAGTCGACGAGGCCGCAGGTCAGGTAGGCCATCGACTCGAGCCCGAAGAGATACGAGACCATCCAGCCGATCTTCTCCTCGACGAGCTCGAAGTCCGCGAGCGGCCGGCCGAACTGGCGACGCTCCTTGACGTGGTCGATCGCGAGGTCGAGGAGCTTCTTCGCGCCCCCCACCGAGCCGGTGCCGAGGCCGATGCGGCCGTTGTTCAGCACCTCCATGGCGATGTGGAACCCTTCGCCCGGCTCCCCGATCACGTTCTCCGGCGGGATCCGAACGTCGTTGAAGTACAGGCGGCGCAGGTCGTTCGCGCGCAGGCCCATCGTGTCGAAGCGCTCGCCGACCTCGAAGCCATTCATCCCCTTCTCGAGGATCAGCGCGATGTGCCGGTCCTTCCCGTCGACCTCGCACCGCGCGAAGGTCGTGAACACCGAGCCCTTCGAGCCGTTGCCGATGTAGCGCTTCTCGCCGTTCAGCACCCACGAGCCATCCGGCTGCTGGACCGCACGCGATTCGATGTTGTAGGCGTCCGAGCCGGCGTTCGGCTCGGTCAGGGCATAGCCGGCGAGCTTCCGGCCTGAAGCCAGATCGGGCAGAAAGCGCTCCTTCTGCTCGTCGTTGCCGAACATGACGATCGCCTTGAAGCCGATCGACTGGTGGACGCCGAGGATGATCGAGAGCGTCGTGTCGATCTGGGCGAAGGTCTCGAAGACCCGGGCGTAGCCGGTCTGCGAGAGGCCCTGCCCCCCGTACTCCTCGGGGACGTAGAGGCCGCAGAGGCCGGCCTCACCGAGCTGGCGGATCACGTTGTCGCCGATCCAGCGCTCCTCCTCGATCTTGCGGTGGTCGAGGCCGCCGGCGATGTCGTGCGCTGCCTTGATGAGGCGGCGGATGCGGTCCTGCTCGTCGGCCTTCGGCTGCGGCCACGGGAAGACCATCTCGTCGGGGATGTCGCCGAGGAGGAGCGACTTGGCGAAGGACGAGGCATCCTCGGCCCTGCCCGCCTCGGGCTTCTCCGCTGTGACCGCCTCCATCCGGCCGCGAGCCTATCGCTGGGCCGGTGGGAGGTCGCCGGTGACGATCGCGATCGGGAACTCGAACCGGACGTCTCCGCCGTGGCGGCGCTCGCCGACCCCGAGGGAGTGACCCTCGTCGATCGCCCGGTCGTAGTGGGCGCGGACCGCGTCGTCGTCGGGCGCGGACGATCGGGCGAGGAGGTCATGAAGCTCCACCGGCAGCGTGTACGAGCCGAACGGGGAAGCCTCGAGGCCCGCCCCGCGCATGAGGTCGAGCAACTCGTCGAGCGGCATCGCGCGCGCGTGCGAGGGATCGCGCGCCCGCTCGACCTCGTTGAACCGGTCCGCGGCGTCCTCATCATCGCCGACGACGATGTCCGCCACCACCACGCGGCCGCCAGGGCCGCAGACCCGCGCCATCTCCTGAACAACGGGGGCCGGATCGGCCATGTGATGGAGGGCATAGCGGCAAACGACGCGCGAGAACGAGCCGTCGTCGTAGGGCAGGGCGCTCACGTCGCCGACGTCGAAGCTGGCGTTCGCGAGACCGGCGGAGGCGCAGCGCTCGCGGGCCAGCTCGATCATCCGGGGGGTCAGGTCGATGCCCGCGACGCGACTGGAGAGGGGTGCGAAGGCGGCTGCGACGATGCCCGGCCCGCAGGCGACGTCGAGAACGGAATCGCCGGGCTCGGGGTCCGCGGCGTCGAGGAGCATTCGCATCGCCGCCTCGTCGCTCATGGCAGGAGCCGAAGAGAAGCCCGCGGCCTGGCTCGTGAACTGCTCGATGGTGGTCGCGCGGTGGTCCGTCCCGTGACCATAGCCGCCCCAACCGCAACAATCTCCCCGCCGTGGAGTGGTGGGACGAAGACGAGCGCCGCACCGACCGGATAGCCGCCCGCCGAAGGGCCCAGCGCCAGGCCGTGTACCGCCGGCGCCGGCTCGCGGCCGTCTCGCTGTTCGTCATCGTCCTCGTCGGGTTCGTCCTGATCGTCGCGGGCGACATCGGCGGTGGCGGCAAGTTCGCGGGACTTCCTTCGGCTCCGTCGGAGGCCAAGCCCACGCACTTCACCGTCGAGGCGAGCGGCGGCATCCTCATCCACTCTCCGCTGTGGGCGCGCGCCCAGGAGCTCGCCGGCGGCACCGGTTATGACTTCGCCCCGCTCTTCGCCGAGCTCAAGCCGTACCTCCAGAAGGCCGACCTGGCGCTCTGCCATCTGGAGACCCCGATGACCTCGGCGCCGCCCACGAGCTACCCGATCTTCAACACCCCGCCCGAGCTCGCGACGGGCGTGAAGCAGAGCGGCTTCGACGCCTGCTCGATCGCGGGCAACCACTGGGTCGATCAGGGCCAGGAGGGGATCGACCAGTCGGTCAAGACGCTCGACAAGGCCGGCGTGATCCACGACGGGGCCAACCCGTCGGCGGCGTACCAGCGAAAGCCGGTGATCATCGACGTCAAGGGCGTGAAGGTGGGATTCCTCGCCTTCACGACCGACACGAACGGCATCCCGCTGCCTCATCCGTGGTCGCTGAACATGGCGAAGCTGCCGCTGATCAAGGACCTGGTCAAGCGAGACCTCAAGGCCGGCGCCGACGCGGTGGTCATCAACCTCCACTTCGCGAGCGAGATCCTGCCCCAGTACCAGACGGAGCTGACGCCGGCGGAGAAGAAGCTGGGCGAGCAGGTGGCGGCGATACCGGGCGTGGCAGCCGTCGTCGGCCAGGGGCCGCACGACATCCAGAAGATCCTTTGGTCCGGAGGCGTCCCGATCGTCTATTCCGACGGCAACCTGGTCTCGAACCAGAGCCCGGCGGCGGGCCTTCCCGCCAACACCCAGGACGGGATGCTCGTGTTCATCGACTTCACCTCTCGCGACGGGAAGGTGATGGCCAAGAAGGTGAGCTACGTGCCGACCTGGGTCAACATCCCGGACTACACCGTCCTCCCGGTCGGCACCGCCCTGAAGAAGGGGCAGGCGGATGCCACGCAGCTGCGCGAGTCGTATGACCGGACGGTGGCGCTGGCGGGGCGGGGCCCGAACGTGCAGCCGATACCGAAGCGCCTGCCGTGAACGGGTAGGGGCTTTAGGGAGGGGGGTGTCCCAGGCTCCTCGTAGGCCTCCGAGCGCCCTTGCGCGCCATTTGTGCGCCCCTCCGTACCCCCGGCGAGTTGTAATCGGATAGCGACTACAAGTCGCCCCGGGCCGAGAGATTCCGCACCTGGTTCCCTCGTGCCGTCAGGCATCGGGGAAGGAAGCGCTGGTGGGACGGTCCCCGACGCGCGCTGGATGAGCCGTTCCTCTACCAGCGCCGCGACGACTCCGGGCAGGGCTAGCCGATCTCGAGCTCCGACTCCGCCCGATCGACGATCAGGCGGGCGAGGGCGAGTGACGACGTCGCCGCCGGCGACGGGGCGTTCCGCACGTGGAGAGCGCGCTCGGTCCGCGACACCGCGAAGTCGTCGACCAGCCGCCCGTCGCGTGCCAGCGCCTGGGCCCGGATGCCGGCCGGTCCCGGAACGACGTCGGCGGCCTCGAGCTCGGGGACGAAGCGCTGGAGCTCGCGGACGAACGCGCGGCGGCTGGCGGCCGCCCGAAGCTCTGTCAGCCCGTAGCGCCACTGCTCGGCTATCAGGCGCCACGTGCCGGGCCAGCCGAGGGTCTCGCGTAGGTCGCGGCCGCGCAGCCGGCGCAGCTCGTAGGCGTCGCGAGCACCGACCATGAGGGCCGACGGACCGAGCAGGACCTCGCCGTCGATCGTACGGGTCAGGTGCATGCCGAGGAACGGAAGGTCGGGATCGGGGACCGGGTAGATGTTCGAGCGCACCAGCTCGCGCCGCTCGGGGCGGAGCTTCATGTAGGCGCCGCGGAAGGGAACGATCCGGGGCTCGGGATCCGCTCCGGCCGCGACGGCGAGCCGGTCCGACCAGGCCCCCGCGCAGGCGATCACGGCGCGGGCGCTCGTCGTCCCGCGGCCATGCTGCACGTCGATGCGGCTCTCGTTGCTTCTAAGCGTCGAGACCCCGCAGCCGAGCACGACCGTGCCGCCCGCCTTCGCCACCTCATCGGCGTAGGCGCCGGCGACCCGACCGAAGTCCACCGCTCCGGTCGCGGGCGAGTGAAGCGCGGCGATCCCCGCGGCGTGCGGCTCGATCTCGCGCAGCCCCTGCCGGCCGATCCGGCTGAGCCCGGGGACCTCGTTGGCCCGGCCCCGCCGCTCCAGCTCGTCGAGGCGGGGCAGCTCCTCCTCGGCGGTCGCGACGATGACCTTGCCGATTCGCTCGGCCGGGATCCCCCGCTCCTCGCAGTAGGCGTAGAGATCGCGCGCGCCCTCGACGCAGAGCCGCGCCTTCAGCGAGCCCGGCTGGTAGTAGATGCCGGCGTGGATCACGCCCGACGAGCGGGTCGTCTGGTGGGCGCCGATCCGGGGCTCGCGCTCGAGCACGGTCACGGCCATCCCATCGTGGCGCTGCCCAAGCTCCCGGGCCACCGCGAGCCCGACGATCCCGGCGCCGACGACGACGACGACGCATTCGCGCGGAGGGGAGTCGGCGGCCATCACGCGATCGTAGGCGGGCGCTCGTAGGATCGTGGGGTGGCCCTACCGCTGAAGCCTCCGGTCAAGCCGCAGCTCGCGCTGTCGCGCAAGGAGCTTCCGACGGGCGAGGGCTGGGCGTATGAGCCCAAGTACGACGGCTTTCGCGCCATCGCGTTCGTCGACGGCGACGAGCTCTTCGTGCAATCGCGCAACGGAAAGCCGCTCGCCCGCTACTTCCCGGAGCTTCGCTTCCCCGAGGGCTCGTACGTGATCGACGGGGAGCTCGTCATCCTCGGCGAGGACGGCCTCGAGGAGTTCGACGCGCTCCAGAACCGCATCCATCCCGCCGAGTCGCGGATCAACCGGCTCGCGGAGGAGACGCCGGTGATCTTCCGCGCCTTCGACCTCCTCGCCGTCGGCAAGCGCAAGGCGCTCAAGGACCCGTTCGAGGGCAGGCGCGAGGCGCTCGAGCGGCTTGTGGCGGAAGCCGCCGATCCCGGCTCGGTTGAGGTCACCCCGCTGGTGAACGACGTCGCCGATGCCGAGCCTTGGCTTCAGTCCGGCGAGGGCGTGATCGCGAAGGAGTGCGTGGCCCCATACCGGCCCGGCGAGCGCAAGGGCATGGTGAAGGTCAAGCGCCTGCGCACGGCCGATTGCGTCGTCGTGGGGTGGCGGCCCGGCAAGGAGGAGGGCACCGTCGGCTCCCTGATCCTCGGCCTCTACAACGGGAAGGACCTGCGCGTGGTCGGCCACACGTCGGGCCTGTCGGCCAAGCGCAAGCGAGAGCTCGTCGCGGAGCTCGAGCCGTACGCCAGCGGGGAGCGTGGCTCGGCGGACCCCAGCCGGTGGGCGGCCGACCGCGACCTCGAGTGGGTGGCGCTTCGCCCCGAGCTGGTGGTCGAGGTGAGCTTCGACCACGTGAGCGCCGGCCGCATCCGCCATGGTGCGAAGATCATTCGCTGGCGCGACGACAAGGATCCCGCCGACTGCAAGTTCGATCAGCTGGACAGCTGAGCAAACCGACAAGGGAGATGCAGAAGTGACCGATTTCTGGAACCGGCTCGACGAGGTCCGCACCGCGAACGATGTGCTGGACCACCCCTTCTACGCTCGCTGGACCAACGGTGAGCTCAGCCGCGACGAGCTGGCGACCTACGCCGGCGAGTACCGGCACGCCGTCGTCGCGATCGCCGACGCCGCGGAGCGCGCGGCGGACGCCGCCGACGGCCCGGAGGGCGCCGAGCTCCGCAGCCACGCCGCCGAGGAGCGCGCGCACGTGGAGCTCTGGGATCGCTTTGCGGCCGCGGTCGACGCCGACCTCGACTGCGAACCCGCCCCCCAGACGGCCGAGTGCGCCGAGACGTGGGCCGGCGGCGAGGACCTGCTCGACCATCTCGTCGCCCTCTACGCGATCGAGGCGGCGCAGCCGGTGATCTCCGAAGTGAAGCGCGACGGCCTCGTCCGCTTCTACGGCGTCGAGGCGGGGGAGGCGACCTCCTACTTCGACGTTCACGCCGAGCTCGACCACCGGCACGCCGCCGAGGGACGCGAGCTCATCGAGGCGCGCCTGGAGGGTGCCGATCATGACGCGCTGATCGAGCGGGCTCGCGAAGCCCTCGTCGCCAATTGGCGGCTGCTCGACGGCGTCGAGCGCCTGAGCGCCTAAGTCCTCTTCGCCCTGCTGGGCTGGACGCGCTTCGGCTCGCCCGGCATCTTCGGATAGTCCGGCGGGTACGGCATGTCACCGTCGCCCCGGGCCTCGTCCCGACCGTACATCTCGAGCAGCGGCTCCAGCGAGTGATGGGTGTCGTCGATGCCTGCGAACCGGTCGCCCACGTCGGCGAACCGGCCCGGCATCGACTGGACGTTGAGCTCGTCGGGCTCGACTTCGCCCAGCTCGTCCCAATCGAGCGGCGCGGAGACCGGCGCCCCCGGCCTGGGCCGAACGCTGTACGGCGAGGCGATCGTGCGATCGCGAGCGTTCTGGTTGTAGTCGACGAATACGCGCTCGCCGCGCTCCTCCTTCCACCACTTCGTCGTTACCCGGCCGGGCATCTGCCGCTCGAGCTCCCGGCCGAATGCGATCGCCGCGTGCCTGACGTCGGTGAACGTCCAGCGCGGCTCGATTCGTACGTAGATGTGAATGCCGCGGCCGCCGGATGTCTTCGGATAGCCGGTCAGACCGAGTCCGTCCAACAAGGATCTTGCCTCGCCGGCGACCTCAACCGCGGCGGCGAAGTCGGTGCCCGGCTGGGGGTCCAGGTCGATCCGCAGCTCATCGGGATGATCAACGTCGGCCCGCCGCACCGGCCATGGATGAAAAGTGAGCGTCCCCATGTGCGCGCACCAGGCGACGACCGCAAGCTCGGTGGGGCAAACCTCGTCGGCATGGCGCCCGGAGGGAAACTCGATCCGAGCGGTCTCAACATATTCAGGCGCTCCGTTCGGTATGCGCTTCTGGTAGAAGGCATCGCCCTTGTGGCCATCACGGGTCGAAATCGTCATGCCTTCGTGCACCCCCTTCGGCCACCTCTCGAGGGTCGTCGGTCGCTCGCGGAGGGCCCGCATGATCCCGTCGCCGACGGCCACGTAGTACTCCGCGATCTGTAGCTTCGTGACCGCGGCGGTGCGCTCGGACGCGGGGAAGATGACCCGGTCGGGGCTCGAGATGCGCACCTCTCTCCCGGCCACCTCGAGGATTGTCTCTTGCTTGGCCACGGTTGCCATGTTGCCAAGCGAATAGCCTCCGGCTGTGGACGGCCTCAGCACGATGACCTACGAGGCCGACGGCCGGGTCGCCCGCATCACCCTCGACCGCCCCGAGCGCGGCAACGGCATCACGATGCAGACGGCGCCGGAGCTGACCGCGTGCGTCGAGCGGGCGAACCTCGACCCCGAGGTGCACGTCATCGCCCTCGCCGGCAACGGCAAGGGCTTCTGCGGCGGCTACGACCTGGTCGCGTCCGCGGAGGGGATGAGCGAGGGATTCGGCCAAGGCGAACGGCCGGCCGGCTCGCCGCTCGAGCCGGCGGTGCTCGCTGCGAACCACGACCCCTCACGGGTCTGGGACCCGGTCACCGACTTCCAGATGATGTGGCGGAACGTGCGCGGCTTCATGAGCCTCTTCCACTCCGAGAAGCCGGTGCTCTGCAAGGTGCACGGCTTCTGCGTCGCCGGCGGCACGGACATGGCGCTGTGCTCCGATCTCCTCGTCATCGAGGACGAGGCCAAGATCGGCTACCCGCCGGCGCGCGTATGGGGGGTGCCGACGACGGCGCTGTGGGCCGCGCGGATCGGGTCGATGCGGGCCAAGCGCCTGCTCCTGACGGGCGACACGCTCACCGGCGCCGAGGCCGCCGAGTGGGGCCTCGCGACCGAGGCCGCGCCGGCGTCCGAGCTCGACGGGCGCTTCGAGGCGCTCGTCGAGCGGGTCGGGCGCCTGCCCATCAACCAGCTCGTGATGCACAAGCTGCTCGTCAACCAGGCGCTCTATGCGCAGGGGCTCCAGGCAACCCAGGTGCTCGGCACCTTCTTCGACGGCATCGCCCGCCACACGCCGGAGGGCCACGGGTTCGCCCGCCGCGCCGCCGAGGCCGGATGGCGCGAGGCGGTTCGGGAGCGGGACGAGCCCTTCAGCGACTGACCGGCGCAGCCGGCGTACGATCGCCCGAACCGACGAGAGGTGACCGAGATGGTGGATGCCGGCGAGTTCAGGGACGCGCAGCGCGAGCAGTGGAATGTTGCGGCCGACGGTTGGATCAAATGGTCGGAGCCGGTGGAGCGCGCCGTCCATGTCGTCAGCGAGCGCCTGGTCGAGATGGCGGGTGTGGAGCCCGGCTCCCGAGTCCTCGACGTCGCCTGCGGCTACGGCGAGCCTGCCCTGACCGCGGCGAAGGCGGCCGGGCCGGACGGCGCCGTCGTCGCGACGGACATCTCGGCGCAGATGATCGCGCACGCTCGCGAGCGGGCGGCTGAGGCCCGCGTCGAGAACCTCGAGTTCGAGGAGGCCCCGGCGGAATCCCTCGATTTCCCGCACGAGAGCTTCGACGCGGCGGTCTCGCGCTGGGGGATCATCTTCGAGCCCGATGGGGAGGGCGTCGCTGCCAAGGTGCGCGGGTTCCTGAAGCCGGACTGCCGCTTCGCGATCAGCGCCTGGGGCGAGCCGGACCAGGTCCCGTTCCTCGCGATCCCGATGCGGACCGTGATGCAGCGGCTCGACGTCCCGCCTCCGCCGCCCGGGACGCCGGGGCCGCTCTCGCGCCCGACCCCCGACGCCCTCGGGGCTCTCCTCGAGGGCGGCGGGTTCTCGGACGTCGAGGTCGACGATCTGACCGTCACGTTCGAGTGGGAGTCGGCCGAGGGCTTCACGACCTACGTCCGGGAGATCGCGCCGCCGATCAGAGCCCTGATGGCCGGTCACCCGCCGGATGTTCAGGAGGAGACGTGGGCGGCGATCACCGAGGCCGCACGGGAGGCGGCGGGCGGAGAAGGGCCCGTTCGCTTCACGAACCTCGTCCTCCTCGCCGCCGGGCGGGCCTGAGTAGTCTCCGCCGCCGCGATGGCGGCCGAGTCCCTCAATCCGGAGTACACGCTCGACGTCCTCAAGGAACGCCTTGCGGCGGCGGGCAAGACGTTCCCCACCGATCTCGGCATCGAGCCGCTGGAGTTCGGCGACGAGGTTTGCCGAGGGCGGGTCATCGTCGACGAGCGCCACCTCCATCCCGGCAAGCTCGTCCACGGGGGCGTCTGGGTCGGGCTCGGCGACACGGTCGCGGCCTGGCAGACCTTCCGCCACCTACCGACGGGACACGACTTCACGACGATCGAGCTGAAGCTGAACGCGCTCGCGCCCGGCCGCCCCGGCGACGAGCTCACGGCAACCGCCCGCCACCTCCACGCCGGCCGCTCGACGCACGTGCTCGCGGTCGACATCGAGCGCGGTGACCGCCGCCTCGCCGCCCACCTCATAGTCACCCAATTCATCATCCCCCCACGCTGACGGGGATCGCGGCGGCCCGACCACCGTCAGGGAACCCGAGTGGACCTCGAAGAGGTTCGTCCCGAGCTCTTGCTCGGGAAGGCCGGCCGTGATGCCGATCAGGTCGCCGGACTGCGCGGCGCCGGCGTCGCGCGCGAGGCGGGCGCAGTTGTCGAGCAGCGCGCGCAGGCTGGTCCAGTCCTCGGCGATCACGCACTGCACGCCGAAGAGCAGGTTCATCCGCCGCACCGTCGAGATCCGCGGCGTCACGGCGAGCACGGGGACCTGGGGGCGGTGCGCGGAGACCAGCCGGGCGGTCCGGCCCGAGCGCGTCGGCACGACCAGGGCTGAAAGGCCGAGCGTGTAGGTCGAGCCCACCGCGGCTCGCGCCACCGAGCTCGAGACGTCGGACTCGTCGCCGGCGACGCGGCTGAAGACCCAGTCGCCGTAGGGCAGGTCGGGCTCGACCTCGCGCGCGATCCGGTCCATCACCCGCACGGCCTCCACCGGGTACTCGCCGATCGCCGTCTCCTCGGAGAGCATCACAGCGTCGGTGCCCTGCCAGATGGCGTTGGCGACGTCGGAGACCTCGGCTCGGGTGGGGCGCGGGGAGGAGACCATCGAGGCGAGCATCTGCGTGGCGGTGATCGACGGCTTCGAGCGCTCGCCGGCGAGAGCGAGAAGCCGCTTCTGCAGCACCGGCACCGCGGCGAGCGGCAGCTCGATCCCGAGGTCGCCGCGGGCCACCATGATCCCGGAGAGGGCGGCGGCGATGATCGCCTCCGCGTTCTCCGCCGCCTGCGGCTTCTCGATCTTCGCGATCACGGGAATGTCGGAGCGGCTCACGCGCAGCCGGCGCTCGACGGGCATGAGGTCCTCGGCGCGACGGACGAACGAAACGGCGAGCAGATCGATTCCGTGCTCGACGGCGAAGTCCACCCAGGCCAGGTCGGCCTGCCCCACGGAGGGGAGCGGGACGTCCGTGCCCGGCAGGTTGAGGCCCTGGTGCGAGCCGACGCGGCCGCCCACCTCGACCTCGCAATGAGCCTCGCGGCCGCCGCTCTCGAGGACGCGGAGCCGGATGCGCCCGTCGGCGAGGAACACCTCGTTGCCCTCGCGGACCGCGCCCGGCAGCCCTTCCCAAGTGACCGGGAGGCAGGCGGGGTCGCCCTCGCCGTCGACCTTGATGTTCACCCGGTCGCCCTCGGCGAGGTCGGTGTAGCCGCCTGGCAGCTCGCCGAGCCTGAGCTTCGGGCCGGGCAGGTCGCCGAGCAGGCCGATCTCCTTGCCCGCGCGCTTCGCCGCCTCTCGGGCCATGGAGACGTTCTCCGTGTGGTCCGCCGGGCTGCCGTGGGAGAAGTTGAGCCGGAAGACGTCGGCCCCGGCGCGGATGAGCTCCTCCATCGTCTCGGTCGAGCGGCTCGCGGGGCCGATCGTCGCCACGATCTTCGTGCGGCGACGCTCGCCGAGCGCGGCGTGGACGCCGGTGATCGTCATTGTCCCGGCGCCTCGGCCTGCACGGCGCGCGTCTCGGAGGTCTGCGGCTTGTGGGTGGGAGCCGGGATGTCGTCGTCCTCCGCCGGCGGTGGGGCGTCCGGGGCCTCGAGCCGCTGGATGTACGGGATGCGCCAGGCGACCGCGGCGATGAGAAGGCCGATCGCGACGCACAGGAGCGCGAGGAACCACTCGGCCGCCGAGAGGATCTCGAGCTCGAAGAAGTTGCGGACCGGCGTCGCAGCGAGGCCGAGCGCGTAGAGGGCCCCGAGGCCGGCGACGAGCGCGAGCATGTAGCTCTGGATCGTGATGTGCTCGCGGCCGGGGCCGCGCTCGAGCAGGAGGATGAAGCAGAGGCCCAGGACGATCAGCGTCGTCGTCGCGGCGGTGCGGCCGTCGGCGATCGTGCCGCCGAAGATGGTGTCGACGAAGAAGAACGAGAGCAGGGAGGCCACCCCGCAGGCGACGCCGGCCGGGACCGCGAAGGCGGCGAGCGAACGCAGCAGATGCCCGCGGTAGAGCGGCCCCTCGCTCGGTGCGAGGGCGAGGACGAATGACGGGATCCCGATCGTGAGCGTCGCGGCCACGGTCAGGTGCCGGGGCAGGAAGGGAAAGGCGAACCCGGTGAGCGCGGCGAACAGGATCAGGACGGCCGCGTAGACGCTCTTGGTCAGGTAGAGGCGCCCGAGGCGGTGGATGTTGCGGGCGATCCGCCGGCCCTCGGCGACCGCTCGGGGCAGCATCGCGAACTGGTCGGAGAGCAGGACGATGTCGGCGACGCCCTTCGTCACCTGGCTGCCCGAGCCCATCGCCACTGCGAGGCGCGCCCGCTTCAGCGCCGGCACGTCGTTGACCCCGTCGCCGATCATGGCCGTGAAGCGCCCGCTCTCGGCCAGGGCCCCGACCAGCGCCTGCTTCTGCTCTGGGGTGATACGACAGAAGACCGTGTTCTTGGCCGCGGCGGCGGCGAGGCCGGACTTGTCCTGAGGGAGGTCGGGACCCTCGATGACACCAGCATCGCCAGGGACGCCCACCGACCGCGCCACGGCGGTGACGGTCTCGCGCGCGTCGCCCGAGATCAACTTCAGGTCCACCTGCTGCTCGCGCATGAACTCGACCGTGTCGACGGCGTCGGAGCGGAGCCGCTCCTCCAGCACGACCAGCGCGCGGGCCTCCAGCTTCGGCGGCGGCTGGTGGGCGGGGTCGTCCGGCAGGCGGCCGGCCGCCTCGCCGAACGCCACCACGCGCCGCCCCGCGCTCGTGTGCTCGGCGAGTGCCTTCTCGAGCGGAGGCGGCAGCGCCAGTGCGCCCGCCCGCTTCAGCACGTCGGGAGCTCCGAGCACGTATGAGCGGGCCGCCCCGTCGCCATCGAGGGTCGCGCCGCTCCACTTCCAGGCCGAGGAGAAGGGCACCTCGGCAACGACCGGCCGCGGCGATGCCGGGAACCGCTCGGCGATCACCTGCAGGGTGCGGTTGCGCTCCCCGGCGGAGTGCGCGAAGCGACCGAGAGCCTCCTGAGCCGGGCCGGGCCGCTCGGGATCCGCGACCTCCACGGCGACGAGCGAGAGGGTGCCGTCGGTGAGCGTCCCGGTCTTGTCGACGCAGATCGTGTCGACCGCGGCGAGCGCCTCGGTGGCGCTCAGCTGCTGCACGAGCGTCCGCATCCGCGCCAGGCGCACCGCGGCGACCGCGAGCGTCACCGACATCAGGAGCACGAGCCCCTCGGGGACCATCGTCACGAGGCCCGCCGCCGCGGTCTGGGCGGCGTCGGTGAGGCCGACGCTTCGGATCGACAGCGCGAGCAGGAGGATGATCCCGAGCGGGGCCATCACGATCGTCGTCGCCAAGAGGACGCGGTTGACCTCCTCCTGGAGGGGCGACATCGGGTGGCGGAAGGCGCGGGCCTCGCCGGCGACGCGGCCGGCGTAGCTCTTCTCCCGAACGGCGTCGACCTCGTAGTGGCCGGATCCCGCCAGGCAGAAGGAGCCGGAGAGCGCCCGGTCGCCGCGACGCTTGCGAACCCCGTCGGCCTCACCGGTGAGGATCGACTCGTCCATCGTGAGGCCGCGCGCCGCGATGACCTCGCCGTCGGCCACGAGCTGGTCGCCCGGCTCGACGCGGACGATGTCGCCGGGCACCACCTCCTCGGCGCGAAGCTCGGTGAGCTTCCCGTCGCGGATCACCTTCGCCCGCGGCGCGACGAGCAGGGCCAGCTCATCCAGTGTCTCCTTCGCGCGCAGCTCCGAGCGGACGCCGATCGCGGTGTTGACGACGGCGATGAGGCCGAAGATCGCGTCGGCGAACAGGCCGAGCCCCACGAGGAGGATGAAGAACGCCCCGAGAATCGCGTTGAAGAGCGTGAAGACGTTCGCCGCGACGATGCTCGAAACCGATCGCGAGCTCGAGGGCTCGACCGGGCCGAGTCGCGCCAGGCGCTGGTGCGCCTCGGGCGTGGTGAGGCCCTCTAGGCGCACATCGGCCACGCGGTCATTCATAGCGGAGCATTGTCGCGGTAGATTCCGCAATGTTTTGCTGGTGAGGGGCTCTAGCCCCGAAAGAGGCAGGTAAGGGCGCCGCAGGCGCCCGCAAGTGGCTTGACGGCGCGGGGGCATACCGAGCGCGCGGAGTCAGCCGAAGCCCTGGCGGTCGAGTTCCGCGAGGCGACGAAGAAGTACGCCGGAACCGAGGGCGCGGCCGTGGAGAACCTCAGCCTCTCGGTGCCCGCCGGGGAGATCTGCGTCTTCGTGGGTCCGTCGGGCTGTGGCAAGACCACCGCGATTCGGATGGTGAACCGCATGGTTGAGATCACGAGCGGCGACATCCTTGCCGGCGAGCGATCGGTGCGCGAACGCTCGCCGGCGCAGCTTCGGCGCGAGATCGGCTACGTGATCCAGCAGACGGGCCTCTTCCCTCATCGCACGATCGCCGACAACGCCGCGACCGTTCCGCGGCTCCTTGGTTGGGACAAGGAGCGGATCCAGAGCCGGGTCGGGGAGCTGCTCGAGCTGGTCTCGCTCGACCCCGACCTCGCGGACCGCTACCCGGCGCAGCTCTCCGGCGGGCAGCAACAGCGCGTGGGGGTGGCGCGCGCCCTCGCGGCCGACCCGGGCGTGATGTTGATGGACGAGCCGTTCGGGGCGGTCGACCCGATCAACCGCGAGCGCCTCCAGAACGAGTTCCTACGCCTTCAGGCCGAGGTGCGCAAGACGATCCTGTTCGTCACCCACGACATCGACGAGGCGATCAAGATGGGCGACCGGGTCGCGGTCTTGAAGAAGGGCGGACATCTGGCGCAGTTCGCGACGCCCGCGGAGCTCCTGATGTCGCCGGCTGACGACTTCGTCGAGGACTTCGTCGGCGCCGACCGCGCGCTGAAGCGGCTCTCCCTGATGCGCGTGTCAGATATCCACCTGTGGGAGGCCCCGCTGGCGTTCGTCGGCCAGGCGACATCGGAGGTGCGCGCGAAGCTCGAAGGCGCTGAGGTGCCCCACGCGCTGCTCGTCGACTCGGAGCGGCGCCCGCTCGGCTGGCTCTCGGGGTCGGACCTCGCCGCCGAGGTCGTGCACCAGCGCCCCGACTCGGGTCCCGAGCCGATCCTTGACCTCGACGACGTGATGCGGGATGCGCTCTCGGACCTCATGCAGGCCGAGAGCCTCTACGCGCCGGTGGTCGACGCCCAGGGCCGGATCGCGGGGGTGCTCTCGGTCGAGATCATCTCCGAGTTCCTCAACTCCCGCGAGGCGCTGGTGGAGGAGCACCCCGCCGCGGAGAGGCCGCTCGGCTGATGGGCGCCGCGCTCGCGGTCAAGCTCGGAACGCTCCCGGCCCTCGCGTCGCAGCTGCCCCCGAGCTTCTTCCACAACCGCAAGGGCAACCTGCCCTGCCAGGCGACCGACGCCCTCTTCTGCCCGCAGTGGGCTGTGGACAACTTCCATCTGTACGTGAGCCCGGCTGCGAAGCAGCTGTTCCTCGTGGTCGTGTCGGTGGCGATCGGATTCGGCATCGCCATGACGCTGGCGATCGTCTCCCACCGGCGGCGCTGGCTTCAGCCGCCCCTGATCGGGGCCACGGGTGTGATCTACACGATCCCGAGCATCGCCTTCTTCATCCTCCTGCTGCCGATCACCGGGCTCAGCACGCTGACCGGGATCATCCCGCTCGCCTTCTACACGCTCCAGATCATCTACCGCAACGCGCTGACTGGGCTCGCGAACGTGCCGGCCGCCGCCAAGGACGCGGGCCGCGGCATGGGGATGACGGAGAGCCAGCTCATGTGGCGTGTGGAGTTGCCGCTCGCCGTGCCCGAGATCGTCGCCGGCCTGCGGGTCGCGACGGTGTCGACGATGGCCCTGGCGACGCTTGCGTTCCTCGGCGGCGCCGGCGGCTTGGGCGGGCTCATCATCGCGCAGCCCGTCTTCAAGACCAACATCATCATCGCCGGCGGGCTCGCGATCCTGATGGCGGTGGTGCTGGACCTCGCGCTGCTCGGCGCGCAGCGCTTCGCCACCCCGTGGCTGCGGGCGAGGGCGGCGTGATCGACCACTCGATCCCGCTTGCGTTCCTCGGCGCGTTCGGCAATGCCATCGACTTCATCCTGCATCCGCAGGCGAGCTCGGTCGCCGGCGCGCATGAGGTGGGTGGCCCGTCCGAGGTTTGGGCGTTGACGCGCGCCCAGATCGAGGTCTCGGTGATCGCGCTCGGCGGCTCGATCGCGCTCGCTTTGCCGGTCGGCGCGTATTTCGGCCATAAGGGTCGGGGCCAGTTCTTCGCCGTCGCCTTCGGGAACGCGGGGCGGGCGCTCCCGGAGATCGCCGTCGTGTTCCTGCTCGCGGCCGTCATCGGGGTCGGCATCGGCAACGTCGCGATCGCGCTGATGGTGCTCGGGGTACCCCCGATCCTCACCAACACATACGTCGCCGTCCGGCAGGTCGACCAGGACGCGGTGGAGGCGGCGCGTGGTATGGGAATGACCGAGCTGGGTGTGCTCATCCGGGTCGAGCTGCCGCTCGCGGTGCCGACGATCATGAGCGGCGTCCGCACCTCGTCGATCAACATAATCGCGACGGCGACGATCGCGTCCTTCGTCGGCTACTCCGACCTCGGCGACTTCATCACCCAGCAGAACGTCTACGGCACCGAAGGCGCGATCGCTGGTGCGATCTGCGTGGCGCTCCTCGCGTTGTTGGCCGAGGTGGCCCTCGCAGGAGTGCAGTGGCTGCTCACGCCAAAGGGCCTGAGACTGCAGCGCGAGGCCGCGCGGGCATAGGATCAGCGGCGACCCATCGGTCGAGGTACACAGAGGGAAGGGGCATCCTTGTTCGCACGCGCTACCAGGCTTCGTACCGTCGTCGCACTCGCCATCGCCGCAGCCGCCGCGCTGCTCGTGGCTGCCTGCGGCAGCAGCGACTCCAACAACACCGCCGGGGGCAATCCCAGCGCGCCGAGCAGCCTGATCAAGACCGACCCGTCGAACGGGAACGTGACGCTGACGGTCGGCTCGAAGAACTTCACCGAGCAGTACCTGCTCGGCCAGATCTACGCCCAGGCGCTCGAGGCCGCCGGCTACAAGGTCAAGACGCAGCTCAACCTCGGCTCGGAGACGATCGCTCTGAAGGCGCTTCAGGACGGCGAGATCTCGGGCTACCCGGAGTACACCTCGACGGCGCTCGAGTCGTTCTTCGGGGTCAAGCCGGAGGACGTTCCGACCACCGCGAACGCGGCGTACAAGCTGGCCAAGAAGGACCTCGAGAAGCAGGGCCAGACCGCCTTCCCGCCGGCCCCGTACTCGAGCGCGAACGCGCTCGGCACCCTGACCACGACTGCGAAGAAGCTCGGCGTCAAGACCATCTCCGACCTCAAGGGCAAGTCGCAGAACCTCACTTTCTACGGCTCGCCCGAGTGCCGGCAGCGGATCGACTGCCTGCTCGGCCTCGAGAAGGACTACGGGCTCAAGTTCAAGTCATTCACGCCCGTCGACATCGGCCTTCGATATCAGGTCCTCGACAAGGGCCAGGCGGATCTCTCGATCCTCTTCACGACCGACGCCCAGCTGGCCGACTCCGACAAATACACGGTCCTCACCGACGACAAGCACGTGCTGACGCCGGGCTATCCGATGTTCATCACGACGCCGAAGATCGTCCAGCAGGCCGGGCCGGACTTCGAGAAGACGATCACCGAGGTCCAGCAGCCCCTCGATCTGAAGACGATCCAGGAGCTCAACGCCCGCGTCGACATCGACAAGCAGCAGCCGGCCCAGGTCGCTGGCCAGTACCTCAAGAGCGCCGGGTTCGTGAAGTAGCCGTGCCGATGAAGCTCGGTCTCAACCTCGGCTACTGGGGCATCGGGCCCCGAGGCGAGGAGGCCGTCGAGATCGTGCGGGCCGTCGAGCGGCTCGGGTATGACTCGGTCTGGGCCGCTGAGTCCTACGGATCGGACGTCGTCAGCGTGCTCGCCTGGCTGGCGCCGCAGACCGACACGATCAAGCTCGGCGCGGCGATCATGCAGGTCCCGGCGCGCGCGCCGGCCGCGGCGGCGATGGCGGGCTGCACGATCGACGCGCTCTCGGACGGGCGCTTCATCTTCGGGTTCGGGCCCTCGGGCCCGCAGGTCTCGGAGGGCTGGTACGGCGTCGCCTATCCGAAGCCGTGGGGCCGCACTCGCGAGTACGTGGAGGTCGTCCGCAAGATCGTCGCCCGCGAGGGGCCGCTGGAGTACAAGGGCGAGCACTACCAGCTGCCGCTCGAGGATGGCACCGGACAGGGCAAGGCGCTGAAGCTCAACTTCCACCCGGTCCGCAACCAAATCCCGATCTTCCTCGGCGCGATCGGTCGCAAGTCGGTGGAGCTGGCGGCCGAGATCGCCGATGGGTGGATCCCGATCTTCTCCTCGGCCGACGCCTTCGAGTCGACGTGGGGCGAGCACCTCGAGGCCGGCTTCGCGAAGGGCGGCCGCAGCCGCTCGGACCTGGAGGTCTCGCCGACCCTCTCGGTGGCGATCGACGGGGACCTCGACTCGGCGCGCGGCCTCGTGAAGATGAGCCTGCTCCTCTACCTCGGTGGCATGGGCTCGCGCAAGACGAACTTCTACGTCGACCTCACGCACCGCTTCGGGTTCGGCGAGGTTGCCGACGAGGTGCAACGCCTCTACCTCGACGGCAAGCGGGAGGAGGCCTACGCGGCGATCCCGGACGAGCTCGCGGACGCGACCTCGCTCGTGGGCCCGGAGTCGGAGGTGGCCGAGCGGGTGGAGCGCTACGCGGCCGTGGGCGTCGATCGCCTCATCGTCTCGCCGCTCCACCCCGATCCGGCCGAGCGGATGCACACGCTCGAGCGCTTGGCGGCGCTCGCCCAGCTCGGGGCCCCGGCATAACACCGCCCCGCGCGCACTAGGCTCCGGCCGGTGACCGACCGGCCCGACAGCCTCTCCGTCGACATGTTCCTCGCCGACCGCGCCGAGGCGATCAACGGGAAGCTCTACGTGATGGGTGGGGCGTGGGACCGCCTCCAGGTCCCCGAGCTGCCGGGGCCGCTGCCGGTGTCGATCTCGGTGGCCGTGGTCATCACGGTGCCGTGGAGCCTCACGAACCGCCGGTTCACGTTCTCGCTCGAGCTGGTCGACGTCGACAACGCCCCGCTGCAGCTCGGCGATGAGGCGGAGGGCGGGCTGTTCAGCATTCCGTTCGAGGTCGG
Source organism: uncultured Actinomycetes bacterium (assembly GCA_963823245.1). GTDB lineage: Bacteria > Actinomycetota > Thermoleophilia > Solirubrobacterales > 70-9 > JAWVFM01. The sequence goes on from CAWGKQ010000004.1 coordinate 250,883, forward strand.
CCGGCCGCCGGGCCTGCGGGAGGGGCGGCCGCAGAAGAACGTCCTCAGCGTGATGATCGGCCCCGGCCTCCAGTTCGAGAGGCCGGGCACCTACTCGTTCAGAGGCTTGATCGACGGCGAGGAGCTCAACCGGGCGACCTTCGATCTGGTCGACGCCGGACAGGTATAAGAGGGGCGAATGCCGGAGCTTGAGCCAGGCACGATCTTCGCCGGGCATCGAATCGAGGGGGTTGCGGGACGGGGCGGCATGGGCGTCGTTTACCGCGCGACGCATCTGGCCCTCGACTACATCGTCGCCCTCAAGGTCATCTCGCCCGAGCTCGCGAGCGACGAGCGGTTTCGCGAGCGGTTCGTCCGGGAGTCGCGCGCTGCGGTCTCGATCCGCCACCCCAACGTCGTCCAGGTGCGCCACGCGGGCGAGGAGGACGGCCTCCTCTTCGTGACGATGGACCTGATCGACGGCGTCGACCTCGGCCGCCTGATCCGCAGCGATGGCGCTCTCGAGCCCACTCGGGCCGTCGCGATCGTCTCGCAGGTGGCGGCGGCCCTCGACGCCGCGCACGATCGCGGCCTCCTTCACCGCGACGTCAAGCCGGGCAACGTGCTGATCGAGCAGCGGACCGGAGGGGAGCACGCGTATCTCACGGACTTCGGGCTCACCAAGCGGATCGCCTCGAACACCGGCGTGACGGCGACTGGCGCCTTCGTCGGAACCATCGACTACGTCGCGCCTGAGCAGATCAAGGGCGGCACGCTCGATGCGCGCACCGACGAGTATGCGCTCGGGTGCGTGCTCTTCGAGACGGTCGTGGGCGACCCCCCCTTCGCCGACCGCGGGGAGCAGGTGGCGAAGCTCTACGCCCACCTGCAGGACGCCCCGCCGGCCCTCAGCGAGGCCGGCCCGCCGGGGACACCCGCCGCGCTCGATGCCGTCGTCGCCAGGGCGCTCGAGAAGGACCCGGAGCGCAGGTTCCAGACCGCCGGCGCGCTGGCCGAGGCGGCGATGACCGTGATGTCGGCGCCCGCCGCGACCGTCGAGGCCGCGGCGCCGGCGATGACGGCCGAGTCCGCTCCCCCCGTTGAGGAGGAGGAAGAGGAGGCGCCACCCTCCGCGGAGGAGGGGCCTCCGTCTCCGGAGGAGGAGCCCACCAGGCGCCCGCGGCGGAGCCACCGGATGACCGCCGTGCTCCGGACCTATCGACGAAGGCGATACCGCCTCCGAAGAAGCCGTCGCGCGGGCTCGCCTGGGTGCGGAGAGGAGTCGCCGCCGCGGTGGTGCTCGCCATCGCGGGTGGCATCTACGCCCTCGCCTCGAAGGGTGGGTCCGGAGGGTCCAGCGACTCGACAACGAGCACCGGCGGCAAGAACAGCGGGAACCCGAACCCCAAGTCCGGCCAGAACGTCCTGGGTCCGCCGATCAAGGTCAAGGGGATGCCGATCGGAATCGGAGTCGGACAGCAGGGCGTCTACACCTCGCTTCGGGAGGCCGACCAGGTCGCGAAGATCGACCCCAAGAGCGGCAAGGTGCTCGGATACGCCGATGTCGGCGACATGCCGAACGGCCTGGCGGCCAAGCTCGGGCGGGTCTGGGTCACCAACGCCGGGGACGGCACGGTCTCGCCCGTCAACCCCAACACGCTCAAGACCGACGCGCCCGTCAAGGTCGGGAGCGACCCCCGCGCCGTCGGCTTCGCCGCCGGCAGCCTCTGGGTGACCAACACGGGCTCGAACACCGTCTCGCGGATCACTCCACCCAACGGTGTCGTGGCGACGGTCACGGTCGGCGCCGGCCCCCGGGGCGTCGCGGCCGGTGAGGGCGGCGTCTGGATCTCGAACGGCGACGACGACTCCGTCTCGGTCATTGACCCGAAGACGAACACGGTCAGCGACACCATCCAGCTCCCGCCGGGCTCCGACCCCAAGGGCAGCGCCATCTCCGCGGGCCGCGTGTGGGTTGCCGACGAGGGCACGGGCATGGTCTCCGTGATCAACATCTCGAGTCACACCCTCGAGGCGCCGGTCAAGGTCGGCAAGGAGCCACGTGATGTCGCGGTCGGCGGCGGCGACCTCTTCGTCTCCAACGGAGGGAGCGGAACCGTCACGCGGATCACGCCGGCGAGCAACGGGACCGGGGGCAAGACGATCAGGCAGACGCTGCACCTGCCTTCGGGCTCCTCGCCCGAGAACGCCTCGACCGGCTACGGGCAGATCTGGGTGGCCGACGGCGGCAACAACACCGTCGTCCCCCTGACGACGGTCTCGAAGAAGTAGCGGGCTAGAGGTCGCGCTCGGCCACGAGGCCGCTCTGAAGCGCTCGCTCCACGAGGGCGACGCGCTTCTGGTTCTGCGGAAGGTCTGAGACCCCGAACTTCTCGAACAGGGCGCGCAGGTGCGTCTTCACGGCCTCCACGCTGAGGTGGAGCTCGTCGGCGATCGCCTGGTTGGTCGCGGGCGTCGCGAACGCGGCGCCGTCCTTGAACGGGCGGCAGAGCCCGACGAGCACCCGCTTCTGGGCCGGCGAGACACCGGCCGCGTCGAGTGCGTCCGCCGACATCACGGTCGAGTCGGCGGCGCCCGACTCGGCGGGCGACCGGTAGAGCATCAGCGTCCGGCCGAGCCGGATCATGTCCCCGTCGCGCAGGCGCTTGCGGCCGCGGACGCGCTCGCCGTTGACGTAGGAGCCGTTGGTCGAGAGGCCGTCGTCGACGAGGGTGCACTCGGCCCCCACGACTTCGACCTGCGCGTGCAGCGCCGACACCTCGCCGTCCCAGGCGACGTGGACAGCGGCCGACGGGCTGCGCCCGATCCACAGCTCGCTTGCCCCGTCGCCGAGCGGCGTTATGAGCTGACCTCCTTCGGCGTCCCGGTGGACGAGAAACGGGCGGCCCTCGCGCTCCGCCTCGATCTGCGCCTTCAGCTCGACTGCGGTTTCCGCCTTCGGCCCCCTGGGTGGGTCGCTCATACCTGTAGCTAACCGGATAGGTTCCCGATCCGCATATGAGGGTGGGTGTCCCCAAAGAGACGGCCGAGGGGGAGCGCCGTGTGGCGCTGATCGCCGACACGGTCGCGTCGCTCTCCAAGAAGGAGATCGACGTCTCGGTCGAGAGCGGCGCCGGCGACGGCGCCGGTCAGACCGACTCCGCCTACGCGGACGCCGGCGCGAGCGTTGGCGCGGCCGACGACGCGTGGAACGCAGAGGTCGTCGTGAAGGTCGCGGTGCCGACGCCGGAGGAGATCGGCCGTCTCGGCTCGGGCCAGGTCCTCATCGGCCACCTCGCCCCGCTCACGTCGGGGGAGACCAACAAGGCGCTAGCGGAGTCCGGAGCGACGAGCTTCGCGATGGAGGCGATCCCGCGGATCACCCGCGCCCAGTCGATGGACGCGCTCTCCTCGCAGGCGAACGTGGCCGGCTACGCCGCTGCCCTGCTCGCGGCTCGCGAGTGCGGCAAGTTCTTCCCGATGATGACGACGGCCGCCGGCACGGTCGCTCCGGCGAAGGTGCTCGTGCTCGGCGCCGGGGTCGCCGGCCTGCAGGCGATCGCCACGGCGAAGCGCCTCGGCGCCGTCGTCACCGGCTTCGACATCCGCCGGGCGGCGTGGGAGCAGATAGCGAGCCTCGGCGGCCGCCCGCTCGAGCTCGACTTCATCCCCGACGCCGAGGCCGAGGGCGGCTACGCGCGCCCCCTCACCGACGAGGAGAACGAGCAGGTGCGCGAGGCCCTGGCCGAGAACGCCAAGCGGCAGGACGTGATCATCACCACGGCCCAGATCCCGGGACGCCCGGCCCCCACCCTGATCACCGCCGAGGCGGCTCGCGGGATGCGCCCCGGCTCGGTGATCATCGACCTCGCCGCCGAGTCCGGCGGCAACTGCGAGCTGACGAAGGCCGGCGAGACGGTGGTCGACGGCCCCGTGAAGGTGATCGGGCCGCGCAACCTGGTCAGCGAGATGGCCACCGACGCCTCCCAGCTCTACTCCAAGAACATCGAGAACCTGCTCGACCTGCTGGTCGACGAGGAGGGCAAGCTGAAGCTCGACTTCGACGACGAGGTCATCGCCGGCGCTTGCATCACGCACGAGGGCGAGATCCGCAACGAGCGGGCGAGGGAAGTCGCAGGGGTCTCGTCATGACGCTCATCACCGAGATCACGATCTTCGTCCTCGCGGCGTTCGTCGGCTTCGAGGTGATCTCGAAGGTCCCGACGACGCTGCACACGCCGCTGATGTCGCAGACGAACGCGATCCACGGGATCGTGGTGCTCGGCGGGCTGATCGTCGTCGGCCTCTCCGACAACATCGTCAACGAGATCATCGGCACGATCGCGATCGCGTTCGGGACGATCAACGTCGTCGGCGGCTTCATGGTCACCGACCGGATGCTGGGGATGTTCGTTCGGAAGCCGAAGCCTCCGGCCGAGGACGACGCGAAGCCCGAGAAGCCCGAGTGACCCCGCTCGCCGTCCTCGACCCGACGGGCGCCGGCGCCCAGGCCCTCTACATCGTCGCCTTCTCGATGTTCATCTTCGGCGTGCGGCAGGGCACGCATCCGAAGACCGCCCGGCGCGGGAACCTCATCGCCGCCGGCGGGATGGTCGTCGCCGTCGTCACCACCCTGCTCCTCGACGGCATCGGCAACTGGGGCCTGATCGCGATCGGGATCGCCATCGGAGCAGCGGTCGGTGTCGTCGCATCGAACCGGGTGCAGATGACGGCGATGCCGCAGATGGTCGCGCTGTACAACGGCGTCGGCGGCGGGGCCGTCGCCCTGATCGCCTGGTCGGAGTTCCGCGTCGACCTCGCGGCGGGCGGCTCGATCCCTCTCGACACGTTCGTCCCGACCCTGTTCTCGATGGTGATCGGGTCGATCTCGTTCTGGGGCTCGCTGATCGCGTTCGGGAAGCTCCAGGGCATCGTCTCGGGCCAGCCCGTGAAGGTGCCCGGCCAGCAGGTCATCAACGCTCTTCTGCTGATCGGGATCGTCGCCGCGTGCATCGTCCTCGGCATCGACCACGACTCGGGCCCGTCGCAGGCGCTGTTCGTCGCCGTCCTGGTCGCCGCTGCCGTGCTCGGCCTTCTGTTCGTCCTGCCGATCGGCGGGGCCGACATGCCCGTGGTGATCTCGCTCCTGAACGCGTTCACAGGCCTCTCGGCGGCCGCGGCCGGGATCGCGCTCGACAACGTTGCGCTGATCGTCGCCGGCACGCTCGTCGGCTCCTCGGGAACGATCCTCACCCTCGAGATGGCCAAGGCGATGAACCGGTCGGTCGCCAACATCTTCTTCTCGGGCTTCGGGGCGTTGCCCGAGGGGGCCGCCGCCGCGGGCGAGGAGCGGCCCGTGACCTCGATCGGCGCTCAGGACGCGGCCATCAAGCTGGCCTACGCCGACTCCGTCGTGATCGTCCCCGGCTACGGGATGGCCGTCGCCCAGGCGCAGCACGCCGTGAAGGAGATGGCGAACGAGCTCGAGGCCCGCGGCGTCGACGTCGAGTACGCGATCCACCCTGTGGCCGGCCGCATGCCGGGCCACATGAACGTGCTGCTCGCCGAGGCGGACGTGCCCTACGAGAAGCTGCGCGAGATGGACGACATCAACCCCGAGATGCCGCAGACCGACGTCGCCGTGGTGATCGGAGCCAACGACGTCACCAACCCGGCGGCCAAGGACGACCCGGGCAGCCCGATCGCGGGGATGCCGATCATCGAGGTCAACGAGGCCAAGGAGGTGATCGTGATCAAGCGCAGCCTGAGCCCCGGCTTCGCCGGCATCGACAACGACCTCTTCTACCGGCCGAACACCTCCATGCTGTTCTCCGACGCGAAGCAGGCTGCCGCCGACATCGCGTCCGAGATTCGCGAGCTCTAGGAGCTCGGAGGGCCTTCCTTCCCGGGCTGGTCGGACCGGCGCCCGCGACGCACCACCGGCAGCAGCCAGCCCACCAGCGCGCCGAGCCCCGCCGCGATCAGCAGGGCGAAGATGAGCGGCGTCTTCGTCGTCCCGAAGAGGAAGTTCACCTCCACGGTCTGGAAGTTGAGCGCGACGAAGATCAGGAGCAGCACGATGGCGGTGCCGATGACCCAGGTCTTCCAGCTCGTGCCCCGCCGGCCGAGCTCGGGAAGCGGTTGGCCTGGGCGGTGTCCCTCCATCGCCCCCGACTCTAGTGCAGCGCCTGCAGGCGCTTCGCGTGCATCACGGTCTTCGCCGCTTCGACAATCGCTTCGATGGGAGAAGCCAGCGGCGCCGGGCAGGAGGCCCCGGCATTGGAAGCGCTCAGGGACCTCGTCGAGGCGCTGCCGGCGGTGATCTACCAGGCGGAGCCCGGCCGCGAGGGGGCGTGGCGGTACGTGAGCGGCCATGTCGAGACGCTGCTCGGGTACGCGGCGCGGGAGTGGATCGAGGACCCCAGTCTCTACGTGCGTTGCCTCCACCCCGATGATCGCGAGGCCGTGGTGAGGATCGAACAGCGCGAGCTCGAGGCCGCGCGCGGCGGCGACGTCACCGCGGTCAGCGAGTACCGCATGGTTCGCCGCGACGGCACGATCGTCGGGGTGCGCGACGAGGCCAAGCTCGCCGGCGATCAGGCAAGCGGGGTCTGGCAGGGCGTCCTCATCGACATCACCGCGGAACGGGCCCTCACCGACGCCTACGACCACTACCGCAGCCTCGTCGAGAGCCTGCCCGCCTGCCTCTACCGCTCGGAGCCGGGGTCCGCCGGGCGGTGGAAGTTCCTCTCACCCCAGGTCGAGTCGCTCGTCGGGTACTCGGCCGCCGAGCTGATGTCCGACGCGAGGCTGCGCGCGGGGCGACCCGGGCGGCTTCGGGTTGTCACGCCGCTCCACGAGGACCCGGACGTTCTCTGAAAATGCGACGAGGGGCCCCGTTGCCGGGGCCCCTCGCGATCCGAACCGCTCCGTGAGCTGGTGAGCTAGTTCGTCATCCGGACGCTGGGGCTCGACGCCGCCTTGCAGTCCGGGGTCTTGTTGACGTGGGCGTAGAACTTGCCCTTCATATGGCCGGTGTTGCCCGTGTTCCACATGACGCCGTCGCCATTGGGCTGGGCGGTGTCGAACCCGATCTTCTGATCGGTGTGCGGGCTCTGCGTCGTGCCGAGCTGCTTCAGCAGCACGACCTTGCGGCCGTTCGCGCACTTGTTCGTGTGAGGGCTCGAGACGTAGCCGTAGAAGCCGTCGCTCTCGGGGATGATCGTGACCTGGGTCGGGGCCTGCGAGCTGGCCGAGGCGATCGTGGGGATCGCGGTGCCGGCGCCGAGCGCGGCGATCGCCGCCACGGCGAGGCCACGGGCCCTGAGGCTGATCCTGCTGCGAGTGCTGTTCGTCATCGGGTTCTCCTTTGCGTTCGGGTTCAACTTGCTGATGGGTCAACCATCGAGGAGAACCGCCCGGCTCGCCAGGGGCCCACGGAGGGAACCTCGCCAGCCCGGGGGGTGGTCATCTTCATCCCTTGGGCTGGGAAGATCTCCGCCCGAGTGTTCGAGTCACTCGACTTTCTCTACCTGCCGAGCACGGACGTGGCGCGCGACCTGGGCTTCTGCCGCGACGTCCTGGGGGGTGAGGTCGTCTTCGCGATCGAGGCCTTCGGGACCCGCGTCGCCGAGGTCCGCCTCGCCTCGGACTCGCCGCATGTCCTCCTCGCCGGGCACATGGAGGGCGAGGCGCCCGTGCTCGTGCATCGCGTCGCGGACCTCGAGGGGTCGATCGCGCTGCTCGCCGAGCGCGGCTTCGAGGTCAGCGCCAGATTCGACATTCCGCCGGGCCCGTGCGCGGAGCTCGGCACGCCGGGGGGTCAGCGGCTTGCGCTCTACGAGGCGACGCGCCCGGAGGTGTACGAGCGATTCCCCGGCCGGATGGACTTCGAGCCCGAGCCCTGGGTCTAGGCCGCCAGCGCCGGCACCGCCGGGCGCATGCGGTCGACTATCGCCCATCCCGCGAAGCAGAGCGTGCCGATCACCCCGGTCATCGTGAGGAGCGCGCCGGCAGCCGCCGCCGCGGCGACGCCGTTCGCCCCGAGGATCAGGACGGTGGTCGCAGCGCCGGCACCCGGGCCGAGAGGCAGGAGGCCGACGACCGCCATCGCGATCAGGAGCGCCACTGAGTCGAGGACGGAGACGTCGACTCCGACCGCTCCGAGCAGGAACCAGTTCCGCAGCACCTGGATCGACACGGCGAGGACGACGAGCGCGACGATGCGGCTGCGGCCCTCGAGGCCGCGCAGCACGGCAAGCCCGCGCCACGCGCCGTGGCGATGGTCACGCGCGATCGACCGGGCTCCGAGGAAGATGCCGGCCATCGCGGCAATCGCGATCGCGGGCGCCCACCACGGCACTCCGAGCGGGGCCACGAGCGTGAACGACATGAGGGCGGCGAGCGCCCCTTCGACGATGATGATCGGAAGCTCGGCGGCGACGAGGACCGAGGCCGGAGGGCTGTCGCTCGGCGCCGAGCGTCGCAGCGCGCCGATTCGGACCGCCAGGCCGAACTGGGCGTTGAAGAGGTTGCCGAGGTAGCCGACGCTCGCGGCGCGGTAGAGGCGACGGCGACCGACGGTCCCGCCCGCCGCGGCTACGCAGACGTTCCAGGCCTCGCTGCGCGCGACGAGCCAGACGAGGTGGAGCACCGCCGCCACCGCGAGCATCCAGATCGGCGCGGTCCCGAGCGCCGCGGTGAAGTCACCCTGCTTGCCTGCGAGGCCGATCGCCAGGGCTCCGGCGACCAGCAGGCTCCCGGCCGCCGTGACGGCCGTTGGATGTCCTCGCAGCCAGCGGCGGGCTGCGCGGACGCGGCTACGCACGCGGCGGCAATTCGAGGATGAAGAGCTCGGTGGCGACGTCGGTCTTCGCGTCGTGCTTGCTGACGAACGCCATGACCTTGCGCCTCGTGGCCCGCGTGACCGCGTGAATGGCGTCGGAGCGGAAGGTCGCGGCTGTCAGCTTCCGGGACTCGCCGTCGTGGTCCGCGGCGGCCGCCGCCATCCCCTCGTCGAACTGCCGCGATGCTCCCTTGAGCACGCACGTGACGTGCGTCCCCTTGATCTGCGTCTCGATGTCGGCGGGACGCTCGCCGGCGTAGTTCCTCCACACGGACGCGAACGAGCTGCTGACATCGCCCCGCACCCCCGCTGGATGTGCAACCTCGGCGTCGGACATGCCGACCTCTCCTTCTGGTCCCACTCGTCAAATGTGCTCGAAGGGCGGAGAGGGACCGAAGGACCCAGCGGGCAACTCATTGGAGGGTACCGCGTCGATTGGCCCCGGCGCGCGGGTTCCCAGCTGCGCTACGCGTTCAGAAGAGCCGGTACGCGCTCGAGATGAAGAAGCCGTGGCCCGTGGCGGGCGCGGTGCGTTTCGATTCGGCCCGAGAATCGGCGCGATCGACGCGCCACACGTGAGCTGCCCGCTGCCAGCTTCGCGGCATGTCAGGCGAGGCCGGCTGGGGAACCGAGAGCGGACAGGGAACGCTCGAATGGGTCGGTGTAGTCGCGCTCTTCGCCACGCTCTTGGTCGTGCTCGCGGCGGTCGGGCATTCGGGTGCCCGGGGACGAGCGTGGCGGAGGCGATCGTCGCGAAGCTCGAGTGCGCTCGGGGAGCGCTCGACGTGCGCCGACGGGGCCGCCGAGGCGAGCCGGCGGTCGCGTTTGTCCACGTCGTCGACTGCCGTCGTCCGCATGCCCTTATCGCGCCCGGGATCGGCTGCAACGGCCGGGGGTTGATGAACGGCGGCCATTACCCCGAGCGCGGCGGCTCAATCACCGGCCACCTGTATGCATCCAGTACTGGCTCAAATACGAGAACTCGACCAGCCTGCGCGACCTCCCGGGAGACATCGGCTACCAGGAGGACGACTGGGAGAGCTACATGGTCCGCATCGACCGCGACGGCGGTGTCCTTTCCCGGGCAAGCTCGCACAACGGCTACAACTACGACGGCGGCGTCGGGAGCTGGCCGTTCGACGCGGGCCTCTTCCATCGCGCCGCATGGAGGCCCCGCAAGGGGCCGAACCTTTGTCTCCGGGGGGAGCCACGCGGGTCACGTGCACGAGGGCGGCACGCCGAACGCGGTAGGTGGCCGCCTCGTCGGCGACTCGCCGCTGCCCACCGCCGGCGAGGCGCCGCGCCGATGGACACCGGCCTCCCACCTGCGCCTGATCCCGATCGAGACCCTCGGCCCGAGGGCGCTCGCAACCCGCTTCGCCATCACCCCGCCATGGCTGAAGATCGTCTACAGCGACCCGGAGTGGGAGGGGACGTAGGCCCCTAGTAGGCGTCTCTCCGTCCGCCACGCGACGCAGCAGATCGCGGAAGGTGGCGAGCTCCTCCGTGGTCAGGCCGCGGAAGCTCGGCCGGCGTGCGGCTACGCACGCGGCGAGCCGTCGTCGAGTTGCGTGGCCCTGACGGGTCAGCGAGACGAGCCGCTTGCGGCGATCGTCCGCCGCCTCCTCGCGGCGAAGCAGGCCCCGCCGCTCGAGCCTCGTCACCAGGGTCGAGGTGTTTGCCGGGTCGACGTCGAGCGCCCGCGCGAGAGCGTTCGTTTGCAGCGAGCCGCGAGCGCCGAGCAGCCACAGGGCCTGCGTCTCGCCAGGGGTCAACTCGAGCTCGGAGCCGCACCCCAGAAGCGCGGCGCGAAGCTCTCGCACGAGTGGCCCCATCAGGAGGGCGATCTCGTTCCCGATCTGCTCGCGCCTGGATCCGTCCTGTTTGCTCACCTGAGACATCTATAAAACTACCTGTTATTCTATAATGAATACCGGACGGCGAAGAAAGGAGACGAGGCAGTGGATCCGATTGGAATGATCATCGTTGGGGCCATCATCATCGTGCGCATCGGATGGCGTTTCGTGCGCCCCGCGAAGTGATCGGAGCCGGCGTGGCGCTTGAGGATCGCGCCGTGCCCGCTCCCAAGCCGATCTTCGCGCACGAGCGACCTCGGCTTCCAGGTCGAGACCCGCTCTGGAGCGGCTTCTGGACGGCACGGCATCGAGTGCCCCCTATCGCGACATGGCGAAGCTGACGCGCGACCTGAAGGTCGAGCCGGTCTCGTTCGCCTATCTGCCGCGGCGACTACTCTACCTTCGTGAGGCGGAGACTATGCCCCCTCGCGAGCGCGTGTATGCGGCCGGTGGATCGTCGACTTCGCCAGTCTGCTCGTGGTGTCCGCCGACGGCGACGTCGCGATCCTCGACGACTCGGGGCCGCAAGCTCGGGTACGCGCACCGCTACTGCACCTCGAGCTACTTCGCGCCGGCGATCCTGCTCTACGAGCACAGCCTCGACATCGACGACCTGTTCTCCGAGCTGGTTCAGTCCGCCCTACAGGGTGCAGATCGACGCCGTCGACTCCGGTCGCGTCGACGCGACGATGGTCGAGGAGGACGTTGGCGGAAGGAGGCGAACGCGCGACACCCGGTGATCGGCGGCGGACGGCCTGCCGACGCCGCGCTGATCGTCTCGGGAGGCCGACGAGACGTTCGCTCAGGACTCCCGAGCTGGCTCTCGCGCCGCCCGGAACGACGGCGACACGCTCTTCGCCGGATTCGTCCCCTACGAGCGAAGCGGGTGGAGGGCTTCTACGGTCTCGCGAGCCGGGCTGGCGAGGTGCTCGAGCGCCACGCCGATCACGGTAGGCTGGCCCCGTGCGGGCAAGGAGGTCGACGCGCGCGGGCTCGTCGTTGCAGCGCGTGCGCGCTCGCGCCGTTCTGGCCGGGAACGCCGCGGCGCTTTCCCCGGCCGCGACGGCGGATCTCTTCGAGCCGGGCGACCACCGGGATCCCGTGCGTGGCCTCGATGCAGCACGACGGCACCGACCGCACCCGCTCGTGGGCGGCCAGGACCTCGGTCTCCGCCAACAGCCAGCTCGTCGCCTTCACCGCGGCGGCGACGTCTGGATCGCCACGCGCGACGGCGGATTCCAGCGCCAGTCACCGACACGGACGTCGTCGAGCGCTCGCCGGCTTCTCGCCCAACGGGCGCAGCATCGTGTTCGCCACCGAGATCACGCAGCCGGACCGAGGAGGCGGGGAGAGGGGCAACATCGTCCGGATCCAGACCGACGGCACGGACCGCAGGAAGCTCACCACACCGGCATCGTCGTCGCGCGACCCGTCGTTCTCGCCCGACGGAACAAGATCGTCTTCGAGCGCACGGGCTCCGACGCCACGCCGCAGATCTGGAAGATGGCCTCGACGGCTCGGACCTCACCCGCTCACCGACAACCCCAGTTCGGCAGCCAGTCGCCGGCTGGTCGCCGAACGGCGAGCGGATCGCTTCGAGCGCTCCGACGGCAGCGCGTCCAGATCTACACATCGGATCGGGCGGGGCGGCCTCAGGCAGACCACGAATTTCAAGGACCGCAACAGCGCACCCCGGCCTGGTCGCCGAGCGGGGACCGGATCGTCCTCTTCCAGAACCTCCTCGGGAGAGGCCCCGTCGGGCATCTTCGTGATGGGGCGCGACGGCAGCAACCTCCGGCGGCTGACGTCGAAGCGGCCCGGCGGTCAGGATCCGGCTTCCTTCAACCCGTTCTGGGCCCCCGTGGCCACGACGCCGGGCGCCTGACGGCGCGAAGCCGAGTACCTTGCCAGCCGCCTCGGCCCGTCTAGCGCGGCGCCATCCGCAGGGCGCCGTCGAGCCTGATCGTCTCGCCGTTCAGCATCGGGTTCTCGACGATGTGGCGGACGAGCGCCGCGTACTCGTCGGGCTCGCCGAGGCGTGACGGGAACGGCATCGTGGCGCCGAGGGCATCTCGCGCCTCCTGCGGGCAGCGCGCCGAGGAGCGGCGTGTCGAAGAGGCCCGGCGCGATCGTGACCACGCGGATGCCGCGGCTCGCCATGTCGCGCGCCGCAGGGAGCGTGAGGCCGACGATGCCTCCCTTCGACGCCGAGTAGGCGACCTGGCCGATCTGGCCATCGAAGGCCGCGATCGAGGCCGTGTTGACGCACACGCCTCGCTCGCCTCCGTCGTCCGGTTCGTTCCCGTTCATCGACGCTGCCGCGAGCCGCAACACGTTGAACGTGCCGATCAGGTTCACCTGGACGACGTTCGAGAAGAGCTGGAGGTCGTGCGGCCCGTCCTTCGACGCCGTGCGCTGCGCCCACCCGATCCCGGCGCAGCAGACGGAAATGCGAAGGCCTCCATCGGCCTCGGCGGCGGCGTCGACGGCCGCCGACACCTGGTCGGCGTCGGTGACGTTCACCTCGACGAACCGCGCGCGCTCGCCGAGCTCGCCGACCAGGGTGTTGCCCTTCTCGGCGTTGAGGTCGGCGACCACCACCGACGCCCCCGCGCCGTGAAGGGCCCGCGCCGTGGCCGCGCCGAGGCCCGACGCGCCGCCGGCGACGAGAGCTGAGGCTCCATCGACCTTCATCGGGCGCGGAATCTATTCCTTCACGACTCGCGCGCGCCGGCGGGTAGCCTTCTGGCATCACGCTGGCCGCCGCCACCAGCAGGGATGGGATCGCCGCGCGACTTGCCGAGGCACGCGAGCGAACGCTGATGCTCGTCGAGCCCCTGGCGGACGAGCAGCTGAATCGCGCCTACTCGCCGATCCTGAGCCCGCTCGCCTGGGACCTCGGCCACATCGCGAACTTCGAGGAGCTCTGGCTGGTGCAGACCGTCGGCGGGCGGGAGCCGATGCACGGCGAGCTCGGCCGCTTCTACGACGCGATCGAGAACCCGCGGCGCACCCGCAACGAGCTTCCGATCCTCCGCGGCGACGAGCTGCGCTCCTACATGGACGAGGTGCGCGCAGCGCTCGCTCGACGTGCTCGGACGGGATCGACCTCGAGAGCTCCGATGACCCGCTGCTTCGCGACGGCTTCGTCTACGAGCTTCTGATCGCCCACGAGCACCAGCACAACGAGACGATGCTTCAGCTCCTCCAGATGGTCGAGAGCTACGAGCCGGCCGAGCGCGACACCGGCCCGGGCGCCGAGCCCGTGGCCGAGGGCCCGGAGATGGTCGACGTGGCGGGCGGCGAGGTGGAGATCGGCGCCGTCCCCGCGGCTTCGCCTACGACAATGAGCGCCCGCGCCATGCGGTCGAGCTGGCGCCGTTCCTAATCGACCGCGTCCCGGTCACCAACGCGGCGTTCGCCGGCTTCATCGCCGACACCGGTGCCGAGCCGCCGCTCTACTGGGAGCCCGACGGCGACGGCGGGTGGGTGAGGGCGGCGATGGGGGAGAGGGTCGCGCTCGACCCCGCCTTGCCGGTCGTCCACGTCGACTACGGTCAGGCCGAGGCCTACGCGCGGTGGGCCGGCAAGCGGCTTCCCACCGAGCTCGAGTGGGAGGCGGCGGCCGCCGGCGCGGACCGCGATCGCGCCAACCTCGACCACCTCGCGTTCGGCTGCGCGCCCGCCGGCGCCTACGCGGACGCGGCCTCGGCCTGCGGCGCCGTGCAGATGCTGGGGGACGTGTGGGAGTGGACGTCGTCGGACTTCACCGCCTATCCCGGGTTCGAGGCCTTCCCCTATCCCGAGTACTCGGAGGTGTTCTTCGGGATCGACCTACAAGGTGCTGCGCGGCGGCGCCTGGGCGACGCGGCGAAACGTCATCCGCACGAGCTTCCGCAACTGGGACCTGCCCGAGCGCCGCCAGATCTTCGCCGGCGTCCGATGCGCGAGGGACGCAGTGAAACGAACCAACCGCCGAGCGAGACACGTAGAGCAGAGACGTGAGCGGCGCCGCGACCGACGAGATACGGATCGACGTGCACCTCCCGCCGGGCGGGCCGCTCTCGGGCATGGCGGCCGACGTGCGCGCCGGGCTGACGAAGCCGTTCAAGGAGCTCTCGCCGCGCTACTTCTACGACGAGCGCGGCTCGCAGCTCTTCGAGGAGATCACGCAGCTGCCCGAGTACTACCCGACCCGCTGCGAGCGCGCGATCCTCGAGCGCCACGCGGCCGAGATCTGCGCGGCGGCCGGCGAGCCGGCGACCCTGATCGAGCTCGGCTCCGGCTCGGCGGCGAAGACGCGCGTCCTGCTCGACGCGATGCGCGACGCCGGGTGCCTGCGCTCGTACGCGCCGGTCGACATCTCCGAGGAGATCACGAGGGAGACCGCCGAGGCGGTGGCCTCCGAGTACGGCATCGCGGTGCACGGGCTGGTCTGCGACTTCGAGCGCGACCTCGAGCGGATGCCGCTCGAGGGCCCGCGCGTGATCGCGCTCCTCGGCGGGACCATCGGCAACTTCGAGCCCGCCCAGCGGCGCGAGCTTCCTGGCGCGCGTCGCGAACCTGCTCGGGCCCGAGCGACCGCTTCCTGCTCGGCACCGACCTGGTGAAGGACCGCGCGACGCTCGAGGCCGCCTACAACGACTCGGCCGGCGTCACCGAGGAGTTCAACAAGAACGTCCTCGACGTGCTGAACCGCGAGCTCGGCGCCGACTTCGACCCCGACGCGTTCGAGCACGTCGCCCGCTGGGACGAGGAGAACCTCTGGGTCGACATCCGCCTGCGCTCGCTGCGCCGGCAGGTCATCGACTTCGCCGCGCTCGACATGCTCGTCGCCTTCGAGCGCGGCGAGGAGATGCGGACCGAGATCTCGACCAAGTTCGCCCGCGACGGCCTCGCCGGGATCTACGCCGAGGCCGGCCTCGAGCTCGCCGAGTGGTGGACGGACCCCGACGGCCTCTTCGCGCTCAGCCTCGGCAGCGCCGTCTAGCCCTGAAACGCTGCAGGCCGGCGAAGCCGTCCGCGCCCGTTCTCAGTCACGCTCGAGGAACTGCCCGTGGAACCCGAACGGGATCGCGTGCGGCGCCTCCGCGCGGGCGATCTCGGATAGGTCGCGGGCGTCGAGCACGAGCAGGAACGAGCGCTCGGCCGTCGCGTCGAGGACCACCGAGAGGACTCACGCCGTCATCCTCCGCGCCGGCCTCGGGCGCGGGGACGAACACCGGCTCGCCGGGATAGCAGCCGGGCTCGGACCAATCGACGACGCCGCCCGTCGGTGACGTCGCCCTTCTGGATATGGGTGATGAACGACCCGGCCGTCCGCCCGGCGCGTGGTTGCCGTAGACGAACCGGTAGGGCCGGCCGTTGTGCGCGGCGGTAGTTGATCCGCGGCAGCTCGAAGCCGGGCGCGATGGTCTCGCGCCGCGCCTCGCCGCCGCCAGCGGCACGCGGTAGCGGCGTAGCTCGGCGACCGGAATCGGCCCGCCCGCCGCAGCCGGTCGAGATAGAGCGCGCGCACGATCTCGTCGTCCTCGTAGGCGGCGAGGTCGACGACGAGCTCGCCGCCGTCCTCGAAGGCGTTCACGTGGTGGAAGCAGAAGAACGGCTCGGCGTCGACGCGAGCGGCGAGCTCGCCGGTCGCCGGTCGATGACGATGAACGGCGTGCCGCGCTCGGGCTCCCAGCGGTAGTTCTCGATGAACGGCCGCTTGGCGCGCGCGAGCTCGCAGCGGGTTCACCACCAGCGGGCACTCGGTGAGCACCGCGTAGCGCTCGGTGATGCCCGAAGCTGTGCATGTAGGCGGGCCTCGAGACCGGCAGCTTCGCGATCTCGCGCTGGCGCCGCCGTCGGCGCGGCGCGTAGAGGCGGTAGAGGTGCGCGGGCCGAACTTGACCGCGTAGAAAAGCCCCTCGCCGGTGTCTGGGTCGAGGTGCGGGTGCGCGGTCGTGTGCTGGCCGGGGGCCGGCGAGGCGACGCCGCGCGCTCTCGAGCGTCTTCGGGTCGAAGAGCACGGGCAGCGGGGTCTCGGTCATCGCGACGACGTCGTCGCCGAGCCGGGTGAGGTTGACGTTCGCGTTGTCGGAGATCTTCGGGCTGAAGAACGCCTGCGCCCGCTTGAAGAGCGACCGGCACGGGTCGGTGGCGAACTCCGAGTAGGTGATCTCCCCGGTCTCCTTCGCGGCTCGGTAGGCCCGGCTCTCGAGGAACCGGTTCGCGTAGGAGACCGGCCGTCCGCGAAGCCGAAGCGGTGGAGCATCGAGAAGCCGTCGAACCAGTGGTTGACCGTGCGCTCGCCGACCTCGTACCGCGCCGGGCCGATGCGAAGCAGCGAGCCCTGGAGCCAGTCGGGCATCGCGCCCTCGACCGGGAGGTCGTCGACGCGGCGCTCGGCGTCGAGGGTCTCGAAGCCGATGCGGGACCGGTCGTCTCGGTCTGCGGGGCGCTCGGTCGTGACGGTCATCCGGTGCTGCCTCCTACGCTAGTCTCCTGCTGGACGGATCAGACTATACCATCTATTTGGACTATGGCGAGTAAGAGCTGCGGCTCACACCCACCTCGTACATCGTCCTCGGCCTCATCGACCTGGCGCGGCGAGGCGACGCCCTACGACCTCAAGGGCCTCGCGGCGGCGGGCGTCGGCAACTTCTGGTCGCTCCAGCACGCGCAGCTCTACACCGAGACGGCGCGCCTCGCCGACGCCGGCTACCTCGACGAGGACGCGAGGAGCGGGGCGCCGGCGCAAGCTCTACCGCCTGACCGATCGCGGCCGCGAGGCGCTGCGAGATTGGGTCGGCGACGCCGACCGACCAGTTCGCCGAG
Source organism: uncultured Actinomycetes bacterium (assembly GCA_963823245.1). GTDB lineage: Bacteria > Actinomycetota > Thermoleophilia > Solirubrobacterales > 70-9 > JAWVFM01. The sequence continues at coordinate 268,382 of CAWGKQ010000004.1, forward strand.
CTGCGCGACCTCGCTCTCCTGAAGCTCTTCTTCGGCGCCGACCCGCAAGCGCCCTCGCCGAGGCGCAGCTCGAGATCCACGCGCGAAGCTCGCCGAGTACGAGGAGCTCGCGGCTCGCGTACCGACGAGGAGCCCCGGGGCCGGTCGCCACCCTCGACGCCGGCCTCGGCCACGAGCGCGAGTGGGTCCGCTTCTGGTCGAAGCTTCGGTGCGTGGCTGACGCCGCCGCCGAGCGGCGACTGTTGGACCGCGGCGGTCGAGCTGCTCGCCGCTCGCGCCAGCGGCCGGCGCGAGCGCCTCGATCAGCTCGCCGAGCTTGTCGGGCGTCGTGATCGGCGTCAGCACCGGGCAGGTTATCCCGCCGGCGACGAACTCGCTCGAGGCGCTCGCGCATCGCGTCGGGCGTCGCCGAAGATGAACATCTCCTCGATCAGCTCCCAGGGCGCCGCGGCGATCGCGCGCTCGCGGTCCTTGGCCGCCCACGCCTCGCACATCTCGGCGATCGCGTCGCCGTGGCCGAGCCAGCGGTAGAAGGCGGCGTAGACCGGGACCGTGACGTAGGAGGCGAACATGAACCGCGCGAGCGGCTCGACCTGCTCGCGCTCGCCCGGGCAGGCAGAAGAAGCGGCAGAGGAGCTCGAAGCCCTCGGGCGCGCCCTCGAGCTCGGCGACGACCTGCTGCGAGGCCGGAGAGCGGGAGGAAGTTGGTGAACGCGCCGTCGGCCTTCTCGACCGCGAGCCGCAGCATCTTGCCGCGCAGCGCCGCGAGGATGATCGGCGGCGGGCTCGCCGGCGCCTGCTCGAGCTTGAAGCCGGTCGCGGTGCGCTCGCCCGCGAGCGCGGCGCCGAGGAAGTCGACCGTCTCGGAGACCTTCGCGAGCGGGCGCTCGAACGGGATCCCGTTCCAGCCCGCGACGATGCGGTCCGACGAGGCGCCGATGCCGAGCGCGAAGCGCCCGCCGCTGGCGTCGGCGAGCGCCGCCGCCTGCTGGGCGAGCAGCGCGGGGCCGCGGGTGAAGACGCCGACGACGCCCGTGCCGAGGCGAACCCGCTCGGTCCACGACGGCCGCGAGCGCGAGCGGCGTGAAGCCGTCGGGGCCGTTGGTCTCGCCGCTCCAGAGGTCGGTGTAGCCGGCGGCCTCGGCGCGCTCGGACGTGCTCCCGCTGCGCGTGCAGCGGCAGCATCGGCAGCGGCAGCGTGAGTCCCCAGCGTTGCGCTCGGCCATCGATCTGCGCGCTGCACCCTATCGGTGGGATAAGCTCGCGCGCGATGGACTTCTCGCGGCTCAATCCGACCAGGGTCGTCGTCGGGCGGGATCGCTTCGCTCCTGCTGCATCGCTGAGCCTCATCTTCCTGCCCTGGTACACGCTCGGACCACAATCCCGGGCGCGCCAGCGCCGGACGCAGAACTTCATCTGCGGCGCGGACAACTACAGCTGCACCGGCTTCGAGACGTTCCCGATCCTGCGCTGGCTGCTGATCCTCGCCGCGCTCGCCCCCCTGATCCTCGCCTACATCCTCGTCCGCGGGCACAAGCTCTCCTGGCCGCCCGGCGAGATGACGATGGTCGCCGGGTTCGCCGCCACCGTCCTCATCCGCTACAACGGCATCATCGACAAGCCCGGCTCCGGCCAGGCCGAGATCGGCGTCGGCCTCGACTACGGCTACTGCGTCGCGCTCGTCGCGCGATCGTGATCGCGCTCGACGGGCTTCACCCGCTCCCAGGAGCGGCCAGCGAAGAGCGCGCAAGGCCCCGGGCACGGTCTGACCACGTACCTGCGGCCCATGGGCGTCATCTCGCACGACGTGCGCTCGGGCACCAAGCCCGACCGCAACCTCGCGCTCGAGCTCGTTCGCGTGACCGAGGCGGCCGCGCTCGCCGCCGCGCGCTGGGTCGGGCAAGGGCGAGAAGGAGTCCGCCGACCAGGCCGCGGTCGACGCGATGCGCCTGCTGCTCGACACGGTGCCGATGGACGGCGTCGTCGTGATCGGCGAGGGCGAGAAGGACGAGGCGCCGATGCTCTACAACGGCGAGCGGATCGGCGACGGCAGCCCGCCCGAGGTCGACATCGCCGTCGACCCGCTCGAGGGCACGCGGCTGACCGCGCGCGGGATGCCGTCGGCGCTCGCGGTGATCGCGCTCTCCGAGCGCGGCACGATGTTCGACCCGGGCCCGTGCGTCTACATGGAGAAGCTCGCCGGCGGCCCCGACATCGCCGACGTGCTCTCGCCTCGACGACCCGCTCGCGCGACGTGATCGCGCAGGGTCGCCGAGCGCAAGCGGCGTGAGCGTCGGGCGACGTGACGCTGATCATCCTCGACCGCCCCCGGCACGAGGAGAAGGTCAAGGAGATCCGCGAGGTGGGCGCGCGCATCCGCTTCATCACCGACGGCGACGTCTCGGCGGCGCTCTTCGCCGTCATGCGAGGGCACCGGCGTCGATCTGCTGTGGGGCATCGGCGGCACGCCCGAGGGCGTGCTCTCGGCGGCGGCGATCAAGTGCCTCGGCGGCGAGCTCCTCGGCCGCCTCTGGCCCCGCGACGACGACGAGCGGCAGGCCGCGATCGACGCCGGCTACGACCTCGACGAGGTGCTCGACGTCGACCGGCTCGTCGCGGGCGAGGACGTCTTCTTCGCCGCCACCGGGGTCACCGACGGCGAGCTGCTGCAGGGCGTGCGCTACCCGGGCGGCGGCAAGGCGTCGACCGAGTCGCTCGTGATGCGCTCGCGCTCGGGCACCGTCCGCACCGTCCAGGCCCGCCACGACCAGGCGAAGCTGCGCGAGGTCACCGGCGGCCGCTACGGCTGAGTCAGCTCTGGCCGACTCGGTGCAGCTCGCCGGTGTCGTGGAGCTCGAAGCGCAGGGCGTTGATCACCGCCGCCGGCCATGAGCGCGAGGCTCACGAGGTAGAACCAGACCAGGGCGATGAGGACGAAGCCGACCGTCCCGCCGACCTCGCCGACGCTCGAGACCTGGGCGAGGTAGAAGGGGTAGACGGCGTTCGCGATGCCGGTCGTGAGCGTGACGAACAGCGCCCCGGGCCAGACGCCGCTCCAGGGCACGTGCCCCTTCGGCACGAAGTAGTAGATCGCGCAGCAGATCAGGAAGGCGATGAAGAGCGCCGCGCCCAGAAGCGCGAGGCTGACGATCGTCTCGCTGTGGGCGAGGCCGAACGGCAGGTTGTCGGCGCGTCGTGCCGACCGCGCTCTCGAGCGTCGGGATGACGACGCTCGCGGCGAGGAAGAGGATGAGGCCGAGGAGCATCACGAGCGCGAAGCGCTTCTGCTCGAGCCAGCCGCGGCACTCGACGTGGTAGATGCGGCAGAAGGCCGTGTCCATCGCGCCCCAGAACGAGGTGCCGATCCAGACCGCGCCGAGCGCGGCGGCGAGGCCGATCGTCGTCGAGTTCGACTGGATGCGGTCGAGCGCGTCCTGGAGCGTGTGTGCTCTTCACGGCCGGGAAGAGGTGCTGCAGGTCGGTGCGGACGCTGTGCTCGACGTCGTGGCTCTGGATCACCTGGCCGAAGATGAACAGGGCCAGCAGCGCGAACGGGAAGAGCGCGAGGAAGAGGTTGTAGGCGACCATCCCCGCGAGGCCGGTGATGTTCTCGCGGTAGGCGCGGTCCCAGAAGCGCCTTCAGGTAGAGGGTGAACGCGCCGCCGCCGTGGCGGCGCCGCCTCAACCGCGCTCGGTCGCTCGGCGTGCAGCATCGAGGGCGCGGCTCATCAGGCGTACACCGAGCGTCGCGGCCTCCGCGGTGACCGCGATGCCCGCCCAGGCCAGCTCCTCGAGGCCCGCGCCGCGCTCCTCGGCGTCCGTCGGCCGGCGCCTCCCGCTCCGGAGCCCGCGGCTCGCGCGCGGGGTCGGGGCCGGCTCGGCGCGCGGGGCGCTTCGGCGCTTCGCCGCCGCCTGCGCGGGCGGCGGCTTCGCCTCCGCCTTCGCGGGCTCGGCCTCCCGCGCGGCGCCGCCCGCGCTGGCCCGGCGCGGGCTTCTCGTGCCCGGTCGCGAGCGTGGAAGCTTCCCGAAGAGCCCGGTGTCGCGCGGGATCCGGTCCGTCGCTCATGACGCCCATTCCAGCGTCAGCGCCGGACGTGGCGCTGCCGCACGCGGCCGTGCAGCGGCGGGATTTCACCGCGCGCGGCGCACGAAGCTCCGTTGCCCAACGCACTGGCTACCATCGGACGGGCCTCCGGGCCGCATGGACGGCGCCCGAAACTGAATAGAGCCGAAGCCATCACCGATACCGTAGAGAAGGAAGACGAGAGCAACCGAATGCTAGTCGCGGAACTTCAGGAGCTGGACGAGGTCAAGGGCCTCGTCACGAAGGGCCACGCGGAGGGGGTCATCGCCTTCGGCGAGGTCGCGAGCGCCCTCTCCGAGGTCGACGTCGACGAGGCGGACATCGAGGAGCTCTACGGCTACCTCGAGGGCCAGGGCATCGAGCTGGTCGACGACCCGGATCCGGGCACGGCGCCCGCGGGCGCCGCCGCGGTCGAGCGCGAGGACGGCAAGCGCGGCAGGCGCCGCAAGGCCACCGCCCTCGACCTGAAGCCGGACATGACCACGGACTCCTTGCAGCTCTTCCTCAAGGACATCGGCAAGGTCCGGCTGCTCACCGCCGCCGAGGAGGTCGAGCTCGCGAAGCGGATCGAGCGCGGCGACCTCGACGCGAAGCAGAAGATGGTCGAGTCGAACCTCCGCCTCGTCGTCTCGATCGCCAAGAACTACCGCAACCAGGGACTTCCCTTCCTCGACCTGATCCAGGAGGGCACGCTCGGCCTCGTCCGCGCCGCCGAGAAGTTCGACTACCGCAAGGGCTTCAAGTTCTCCACGTACGCGACCTGGTGGATCCGCCAGGCGATCGCCCGCGCCCTCGCCGACAAGGCGCGGACGATCCGGATCCCGGTCCACGTCGTCGAGAAGCTCAACAAGATCGGCCGCGCCGAGCGCAAGCTGGTCACCGAGCTCGGCCGCGAGCCGACGCCCGACGAGATCGCCGAGGTCACCGGCATCGACCCCGAGGAGGTCGACCAGATCAAGCGCTCGGCGCAGGCGCCGGTCTCGCTCGAGAAGCCGGTCGGCGACGAGGAGGAGTCGGAGTTCGGCCAGTTCATCGCCGACGAGAAGGCGGAGTCGCCGTTCGAGCGCGCCGCCGACCTCCTCACGAAGGAGGCGCTGCGCGAGGCGCTCGAGAACCTCTCCTACCGCGAGCGCCGCGTGCTCGAGCTCCGCTACGGCCTCGGCGGCGAGCACCCGCGCACGCTCGACGAGGTCGGTCGCACCTTCAACGTCACGCGCGAGCGGATCCGCCAGATCGAGAACCAGTCGCTCAAGAAGCTTCAGAGCCTCGCCGAGGCCCAGAAGCTGCGCGAAGTCACCTAGCGGAAACGGTCTTGACGAACCGGTGGGTCACGCCCATCGGCTCGAAGCCGAGCTTCTCGTAGAGGCGCGGCGTCGTGTCGTCGGCGTCGGCGACGACGAAGGTCAGCTCGTCGCCCGTCGCGGCGGAAGCCCTCGCCGCAGCGCTGACCACTGCGCGCGCGAGCCCGCGGCCTCGGGCCGCGATCGCCGTGGCGACGTCCTCCACCTGCCCGACCCGGCCCTCGCCCCGAAGCCAGGCGCGCGAGATGACGGTGCCGCCCTCGCGCACCACGAACCAGCGGCCGCCGGCGGACGCCTCGAGGCGGCGGTCGAGCTCGAGCAGCTCGTCCGCCAGCTCGTTGGAGCCCGGGAACGCCTCGAGCATGATCTCCCTGCGGCTGGCGCGGACGTCGTCGAAGCCGGCCTCGACCACCTCGTGCTCGGGCGGCGGTGGAGGCTTGCGCAGGCGCATGAGGACGAACCTCGTCGTCTCGAAGCCGAGGTTGCGAAGCCCGGGGGCCACCCGGCGCGCCGCGGCCTCGTCCTCGACGACCACGGCCGCGGCCTCGATCCCGCACTCCCCCGCAAGCTCGGATGCCTCGCGCGCGATGGACGCGGCGTTGAGGCCGCCGGGATCGTCGAGCCGGACGTAGTTCGCGTCCCAGACCCTGGGCAGCGACGGCGTGAGAAGCGCGGTTCCGCCGCTCCAGGGGCGGACCTCGTGGACGGTCCGCTCGTCGATCGCTGCCAGGAGCCCCCGGGCCTTTCTGAGGTCTTGCGGCGCGCCTGCTCACCGCGTGAAAGCTAAAGCGCTTCGCCGCACGACCCGATATCTGAGGCGATGGCGTTCGACGTCGACGCTGCGCTTCGGTACGTGGTCGAGCGTGAAGGCTCCGACCTTCACGTGAAGGTGCCCGCGCCCCCGATGGCGCGCATTCACGGCGAGCTCGCGCCGGTGGAGGGCGCGGCCGTGCTCGGGGCCGAGGACACCGACGCCGCGCTCGAGCATGTGCTCCACGATGCCGCTCTCCTCGAGGAGTTCGCGACGGTGGGCGAGGCCGACTTCTCCTACGAGATCCCCGGCCTCGCGCGATTTCGAGTCAACGCGTTCCGGCAGCGTGGCGACGTCTCGATCGCCTTCCGCGTCATCCCCTACAGCGTTCGGACGATCGACGACCTCGAGCTCCCCGAGGTGATCCGCAAGCTCGCGGACCAGCCGCGCGGGATCATCCTCCTCACGGGCACCACGGGCTCGGGGAAGTCGACAACGCTCGCGGCGATGATCGAGCACATCAACGCGAACAAGGCCCGGCACATCGTCACGCTCGAGGATCCGATCGAGTACCTGCACCGCGACAAACGGTCGATCATCAACCAGCGTGAGGTGGGGCACGACACCGAGAGCTTCGCCCGAGCGATGCGCCGCGTACCTGCGGCAGGACCCGGACGTGATCCTGATCGGCGAGATGCGCGACGAGGAGACGGTCCGGACGGCGCTCTCGGCCGCCGAGACCGGCCACCTCGTGATGTCGACCCTCCACACGCTCGACGCGCCGGAGACGATCAACCGCATCATCGACTTCTTCCCGCCCCATCTCCAGCAGCAGGCGCGCGTGATGCTCGCCTCGACGCTCCGGGAGTGGTCTCGCAGCGCCTGGTGAAGCGCGCGACGGCACGGGCCGGATCGCCGCGGCTGAGATCATGGTCGTCACCGGGCGAATCCAGGACCTGATCCTCAACCCGGAGGAGACCGGCGGATCACCGAGGTCATCTCCGAGGGCTCCTACTACGGCATGCAGACCTTCGACCAGTCGCTCCTCGCCCACGTCTCCGAGGGCAACATCTCCGTCGAGACCGGCCTCGAGGTCGCCTCGAGCGCGCATGACTTCAAGCTCATGCTCGACGCCCAAGGCCGGCGCGCGAGCGATATCGAGCAGGTCGTAAGCGCCGTTTAGAGCCACTTCAGTTGGTAAAGCATTGACGCTATACTCGCCCTGCGTGAGGGGCGATTCCGACTCTCCCTGTCCCGTCGGCTGTTGTGCGGAGATCATCTCCGGCAAGTGGACGCTCCTCGTGATCCGGGACCTCGCCGAGGGCCCGCAACGCTTCTGCGAGCTCGAGCGCTCGCTCCAGGGGATCAGCCCGAGGACGCTGTCGCTGCGCCTCCGCGCGCTCGAGGAATGCGGGGTCATCGCGCGGAGGACCTACCCCGAGGTCCCGCCCCGGGTCGAGTACGGCCTGACCGACAAGGGCCGTGCGCTCGTGCCCCTGATCGATGACATGCGCAAGTACGGGGAGCGCTGGCTCGTCGCGGACGCGGCAGCCGGCCGCGACGCCGTAGCCGTCTAATTCCTTGCGGCGCCTGCGGCGCCTTACACGCTGCTTTCGGGGCTAAAGCCCCTCACACCCGCACCTGCAACCGCCGCCCTGCAACGGGGCTTGCAGCGCAGGAACGATCCACGTGCGCGCGAAACGTGGGCGCATGCACGATCTCGTCGTTCGCGAAGCCCTCGAGACCATGGCCCTCGACGCAGCCGAGCGGCTGCGGGAGCTCGTGGCGGACGGCGCCGAGATCCCCTACGAGGTCCGTGAGCCCGGCGACGCCTCGCCGCTTTGCGAGTACACGCCGCGCACCGCGCTCTTCGTTCGCCAGAACGCGGGCGCGCTGCGGGAGCTCGATTCCTTCGGAGCCGCGTGCGCCGCGCTCGAGTCAGCGGGGCTCGCCGCCGCATACCTCGAGGCCACCGGGGCGGACGTGCCCGCCGAGACGCGCCCCCGAGCCGAGCTTGCGGGCGTTCTCTTCCTCTGCCGCCTGTGGCAGGGGTCGACCGACTTCTCGATCGCCGAGGAGCGCCTTGAGGCAACCATCGCCGAGATCGAGCTCGTCGACGAGCCGGCCGAGGACGAGATCGAGGTCGTCGTGCCGGTGCGCGGTCTGCAGATGCCGATCGAGCGGCTCGAGCTCGCGACCGCGACCCTCATGCGCGCCGACACCGTTGAGGTGCCGCCCGAGGCGCGGGCGTCCGAGGGCTCGGGCGCCGCTGGCTGGCAGCCCACCTTCCTCGCGGTCGCGCGCGTTGGCGTGGCGGCCGAGGGCGCGGAGGCGCCCGACACCGGCGCGCGAGCCGTCGAGTCCTTCCGGCAGCTGATCACCACCCTGCGCCTGTTCAAGGACGGGGGCGTGGGGCTTGGCCCGCACGCATGGGCGCGGTCTGGCGGCGATCGCTGGCGGCGGATCGCGACCGGCGAGGGTAGGCCGCGGCCGGGGGGCTACGTGCTCGCGCCCGAGGACCTCGCCGACCTGATGGCTCTCTCACGCGCGCTCGCGCAGCGCTCGACTCCGTTCGGGCGCCCGGCGCGCGAGCGCGGAGGCCTGGCCGGAGCACTGGCGCGCGCGATCTCGCGTTTCGAGGCGGGGCTCGAGCGCCACGCGGTGCTGGAGGCCCTGAACGACTATCTGCTTTCGCTTCGCTTCCTACTCGATGGCGCCGGCCCGGCCGACCTCGGGCTGTCGATGCGGGTCGCCGCGCTCTGCGCGGAGCCCGAGGGCCGTGACGGCGTCAAGTCGGTGCTGGACCGCGCGCTGGCGCTGGAGCGTGAGCTGTGGACGGGCGAGCCGTCCGCCGGCGGCGACGGCAAGCTCGGCCCGATCGAGACGGCGGCGAGCGTCGAGGAGCTCACCCGGGCGATCCTCAAGGACGCCGCCTGCGGGCACCTCGGCAGCGACCTCCGCGTCACGGCCGACGAGATCCTCCTCGCCGACGGGTTCACGGTCGGCGACGGCTCCGAAGAGCAACGCGGAGCCACCGCTGAGTGGGCGGTCGAGGATCCCGAGCTCGACCCGGAATGGGCCGGCGAGGATGAGGTAGCCGAGTTCGACGACGACCTTCTCGAGGCTCCCGACGAGGAGCTCCCGGTCCCGGAGCCGATCGAGTTCCGCGCCGTCGAGATGGACGACGAGGACGACGACTACTCGTTCGTCGAGAAGGTGTCGGAGCCCGAGGGTCGAATCAGCGTCCAACGACCGGCCTTCATCGAACCGGAGGAGGAGGAGCAGGTGACGGCATACGCGACCGCAACGACTTACGAGGACGCCGAGGGCTATGAGAGCCCGACGACGGTGATCGAGGCCGTCCCGGCGCCCGAGGCTCAGAGCACTCCATCGGAGCGCGTCAGCGCCCTGCTCGCCGAGCACCGCGCCGAGCGCGAGGCAGTCGCGAGCCGCGTGGCGCACCTCTTCCCGCGTCCAGAGCCCTGCAAGTGGGACGTGCCCGAGGTCGGCTACGACCGGCGCCGCCGCGCCGACGTCTCAGCCCGAGCCTCCTGAAGCTTCCTCCTCCGATCACCCAGGAAGAGCGGGTCCAGGCCGCCGGTATCCCCGGCGGTCTCGGCCCGCCAGAAAACGGCTAGCGCAGCAGTGGGTCGAGCGCGGAGGCGAAGGCCTCGGGCGTCAGGTCCGATGGCTGGATCTCCTTAGGCGCTTCCCCTCGCCGCTCCACGAAGAACCTTGGCGTCGAGCTGACGTCGGCGCTATCCGCGGCGCGGCTCGCCTCGTCGAGCACCCGCTGCGCCGCGGGTGAATCCGCCTCCGCGAGGGCCCGCTGCGCATCCAGCCCCGGGGTCGCCGCCGCGATCCTCCGCAGGTACTCGTCGGTGGCGTAACCCGATCCCTCGTCGCCCTGGTTTTCGTAGAAGAGCTCCATGAGCTGCCACGCGCGCCCCTGAAGGCTCGCCGCGGCGGCGAGCCGGGCCATGCGCTCGGAGTCGGCCCCGAGGATCGTCAGCAGCTCCAGCCGCAGGCGCAGACGTCGCGTGCGCACGTACCGGTCCAGGACGGCCGGCAACACGTCACGCGCGTATTGGCCGCAGAAGGGGCACTGGGGATCGGCGAACTCGACGAGCGTCGCGCCGGCCTTCGGGTCGCCGAGCCAGACGCCGCGTTGCGGCACGCCCGCGAAGGTCTCCTCCACCCGCTTCGAGTCCCGGGACAACCCGCTCAGGTCCACCGTCGTCGAGGCGTTCAGCACGAGGACCAGGACCGCGACGACGATCCCGGCGAACAGCGCGACGGCGCCGAGCTGCCAGGCCCGGCGGCGGGCGGTCTCGCTCATCGCAGGCGCTCGGCCGGCGGCGCCGTCGACTCCTCCACGCCGGTGGCGAAGAGGTAGCGGTTCAGGTCCACCAGCCCGGCGATGTCGTGGACGTCATCGTCGAGGTACGGAACCTGGATGACGTCCGGCCTCCCGAGCTCGGCCGCGAGCCACTCGATGTTGGCGCGGTCGCGCTCGGCAAGGGCGCAAAAGTCGCGATGGTTTGCGACCAGACGCGCCGCCAACCCCGGGTCACCGAGCGCGTCCGCGAGGGCCGATTCGAGCTCGCCGTCGGCGTGGGTGGCGCCTGCGAAGTGGACCTTGTTGACGATCGCGCCGCCGAAGGGGAGCTCCGACTCCACAAGCTTCGCGTGGAAGTGGGCCGCCTCTCCGATCGAGTCACCCTCCGGGGCGCAGACCACGATGAAGCTCGTCTCGGGCGCGGCGAGCAGCGCGTCGACCCTGCGCGCCCGCTCGCGGAAGCCATCGACCATCCCGCCGAAGGCCTGGAAGAACTCGGCGAGGTCCTGCAGGAGGTCGACCCCGGTGATCCGGCGCAGGATCGAGAACATCATCGATGCGCCGCCACCGATCACACGGCTCGCAAAGCCGGTCGGCCGCATGAAGATGCGCAGTGCACGCCCCTCGATGAACTGGACCAGGCGCTTGGGAGCGTCGAGGAACTCGAGCGCGTCGCGGCTCGGAGGCGTATCGAGCACGAGCAGGTCGAAATCGCCCTCGGTCCAGAGCTCGTAGAGCTTCTCCATCGCCATGTACTCCTGCGAGCCCGCGAGGGCGGACGAGAGCTGCTGGTAGATCCGGTTGGAGAGGATGCGATCGCGGGTGGCAGCGTCCGGGGCGTTTCGGCGGATCACCTCGTCGAAGGTCGCCTTGGCGTCGAGCATCATCGCCCACAGCTCTCCAGTGCCTTCGACGCCGGCCGCGGCCAGGAGCTCCGGATCAACCCGGCGGGCCTCGTTACCGAGCTCCACCATGCCGAGCGAGTCGGCGAGCCGCCGCGCCGGGTCGATCGTGAGCACCGCGACACGCAGGCCCCGGGCAGCCATTCCCGTTGCGATTGCCGCCGACGTGGTCGTCTTGCCCACGCCTCCGGATCCGGCGCAGATGCAGACTCGCTTGCCCTGAAGAAGCTCCGCCACTCCGTGCCTTGCCATCAGAGCTCCTTCGAGAGCTCGCGGATCTGCTCGATCCCGACCTCGGGCTCGAAGAGGAACGGCAGCTCGCCGATGGGCGCATCGGTCATCTCCTCGAGCCGGGCGAGCTGGGCGCGCTGCGCGGCGGCGCGGCGGTGCTCCGAGACCGCGGCCAGGCACGCGGCGCTCACCGCTTCATCCTCCGAGTCCGCGGCGACCGCGGCAATCTGCTCCGCCTCGCCGGCGTCGAACCGCTCGGGGTAGAGCCCGTTCATCCATATCCGGTCGACCGAGGCGCCGACCATCTCGGTGAGGTCGCGCTCGAGCGACGCGGTTTCGTTGACCGGCATCTCCTCGGGTAGGGCCACGATCGCGACGCCGGTCTTGCGGTGGTTCGTGATGAAGGAGTCGAGCGCCTGCGCCTGCCCTGCGATCGGTCCCACGCGCGCCACGCTGGCGAAGGTTCGGGGCGTCTGGAGGAAGCCCACGCCGTGACCGGTCGATGGCGCATCGACGACGACGAGGTCGTACTTGCGCCCGTCCGCGACCTTGCGATCGAGCTGGGCGAGCTCCCAGATCTTCCCGATCGTGACCAGCTCGCGGAGCCCCGGGGTCGCCGCCGTCAGGTAGGTGAACATCCGCGAGCGGAACAGGAGGTCGCGCATCGGCCTCACTCGCAGCGCCAGCAGTACGTATTCCCGCATCGCCTCGTCCGGGTCGATGGAGATCGCCCAGAGGTTCTCGTCCATCTCGGTCTCGCGGAAGCCGATCTCGGCGTGGTTGAAGACCCGCGAGAGCCGCTCCTGCGCGGACACCTCGCACAGGATCGTGCGCTTTCCGCTCGCGGCGGCCGCGAGTCCGAGCGCGAGCGCCACCGTCGACTTGCCGACCCCGCCCTTGCCGGTGACGATCACCAGCCGCTTCGAAAGCAGCGCGGGCATTCGGGGATCATTCCAGCCCGCCGGCCACCGGACGCGCAGCCGAGGAGGCCGACGGGTTTGTTTCTTTGGCAGGAAACGTCCCAGCTCGTGCGAATAACCGCGATCAAATGGGACTTTTCAGCCGCGGCTCGCAATCCGACGACCACCCCCGCCCGTCGATGCCCGATCTCGATCTCGAGCTCGAGCAGGCGTCGACGAACGGGCACGGGCCTCCCGTCGAGGAGACCGTCGAGCCCGCCGCGGTGCCCGAGACCGACGTCGCGCCCGAGCCCGAGGCCAGCGCACCCGCGCCGGACCCGGAGCCGAAGACCCGAGCCGGCCCGCGCGGTCTCGCCGCCGCCCTCGAACCCTCCCGAGCCCGACCCCGAGGAGGCGGCCAGGATGACACCGTCCGAGGCCATCGCGCCGAGCCGCCTCCCCACGGCGCCCGCGCCGGGGACAGCCCCCGAGCGTCCGCACAAGCGCGCCCAGGTCATCTCGTTCGCCAACCAGAAGGGCGGTGTCGCGAAGACGACCTCGACGCTGAACCTCGCCGTAGCGTTCGCCGAGTCCGGCCACGATGTGCTGTGCGTCGACCTCGACCCCCAGGGCAACCTGACCATGAGCCAGGGAGTGGACCCCGACCGCGTCGAGAAGTCGATGTACGACGTGCTCGTCCACCACATCCCGATCCGCGAGGTCATTGCGGAGCGGGAGATCGACATCGCGGTGGCGTCGATCGACCTGGCGGGAGCCGAGATCGCGATGAGCACGCAGATCGGACGCGAGCGCTCGCTCGAGAAGGCGCTCGCCGTGGTGGCCGACGACTACGACTTCGTCTGCATCGACACGCCGCCGAGCCTCGGCCTTCTGACCATCAACGCGCTCACGGCCTCGGACAAGGTGATCGTTCCGGTCCAGTGCGAGTACCTCTCGATGCGCGGCCTCGTCCAGCTCCAGAACACGCTGGAGATGATCCGGGAAAACCTCAACCCCCACGTCAAGATCGAGGGCATCCTCCCGACGATGCTCGACTCCCGGACTGTCCATGCCAAGGAGGCGGTGGAGATCCTCGAGGAGAACTTCGGCGAGCTCGTCTTCAAGTCGCGCATCAAGAAGGCGATCAAGTTCGCCGAGGCACCCGTGAGAGGCTCGAGCGTCCTGAAGTACGATCCGAAGGGGAACGCGGCTAACTACTACCGCGATCTGGCGAAGGAGGTCTTGGAAGATGGCGCGTCCTAAGCGGGCCAGCATGCGCGAGGGCCCTCTGGCGGACCTCTTCCGCTCGACGACACCTCCCGAGGAGGACCAGCCGACCACGCAGCAGCCGGCGGTCGAGGAGGACACCGGCGCGGTTCGGCAGCCAGCCCCGTCCTCCGAGCCGGCTCCCACTTCGCAGCCGCCGGCGTTCTACGACCAGAGCGGGGAGGAGCCCGCCCCGCGCTCCGAGCCGCCCGCACCGGACCCGGAGCGCGTTCGCGCCTACCGAACCGAGGCGCCGGGAGTCGAGCGCGCCGTCGCGGAGCCGAAGGACCGCATCTCCCGCATCTTCACCGACGAGCCGCCCGACCCGGGCCCGCCGGCCTACGGCCGCGAGGAGCCCAGCCCCTACGACCCGCCGTCTGGCCCGCCGCGGCCCCACGAGCCCGTGATCCGCGTCGTCGGCGTGGGCGGAGCCGGGGTGAACGCGGTCAACCGAATGGTCGACGCGCAGATCCCCGGGGTCGAGTTCATGGCCATCAACACCGACCTTCAGTCGCTTCAGCAGTCGAGCGCCGACGTGACGGTGCACCTCGGAAGCGGGGTCACGCGCGGCCTAGGCGCGGGCTCGGACCCCGAGCTCGGCTACAAGGCCGCGTTCGCCGAGCAGGACAAGATCAAGCGTCTCCTGAAGGGCTCGGACATGGTCTTCGTCACCGCCGGGGTCGGCGGTGGAACGGGCACGGGCGCCGCGCCCGTGCTCGCGCGGCTCGCGCGCGACGTCGGCTCGCTCACAGTCGGCATCGTCACCAAGCCGTTCCGCTTCGAGGGCACCCGCCGCGCGGGGCAGGCCGAGAAGGGGATCGAGGCGCTCTCCCAGGAGGTGGACACGCTCATCGTCGTCCCGAACGAGCGCCTGCTGACGGTGCTCGCTCGCACCACGAGCATGGTCGAGGCCTTCGAGGTGGCCGACGACGTCCTCCGCCAGGGCGTTCAGGGCATCTCGGAGCTCATCACCCTTCCGGGCCTCATCAACCTCGACTTCGCGGACGTGCGAACCACCATGCGCGACGCCGGCCAGGCGCTTCTCGGCATCGGCATGGGGACCGGCGAGAGCCGGGCGAGCCACGCGGCCGAGCGCGCGATCTCCTCGCCGCTTCTGGAGACATCGGTCGACGGTGCGCGATCGATCCTGCTGTCGGTCACCGGTGGCCCGGACCTCAGCCTCCTGGAGGTGAACGACGCCGCCAAGGTCGTGCACGAGGCCGCGCATCCGGACGCGAACATCATCTTCGGCGCCAACATCGACGAGGGCCTCACCGATCAGGTGTGGGTCACCGTCATCGCCACGCGCTTCGACGGGCGGGCTCGTCGCGCCGACGGCAACGGCGGCCAGGCCAAGCGCGTGCCGGGCACGACGACCGCCGCGACCCGCCGCCCGGCCGACCGCCGCGCGGGAACGGCGAAGAGCTTCGAGTCGGAGCCTCGGGACCTGAACGTCGAGGTCCCGGAGTTCCTTCCGAACTGAGCGCGGCGACCGGCCGGGTTGGGCAGCGAAGGGGACCGCGCCTTGAGCGATGGGTCATACCCCTCGTAGGGGTGAAACCCATCAATTGGCGCTTTACGGGTCCATAGCACCCATAAGTCGCCAAATGCGCTCCGCACAGCCCTCCCCTCGCTGCCCCGTTGTCCGTCCTTAGGCTAGGCCCATGAGCGCACGAGGTGCAGTCGCGGCCGGGCACCCCCTGACCGCCGAGGCGGGCGCGCGGGTCCTTCGCGGCGGCGGCAACGCGATCGACGCCGCGGTCGCCGCGGTCCTCACCTCGTTCGTCACCGAGAGCCCGCTGACGGGGCTCGGGGCGGGCGGCTTCATGCTCGTCCACACGGCCGACGAGGACGTACTGATCGACTTCTTCGTCGGCGTGCCCGGTCGCGGGGACGTCGAGCGCACGTCGGAGCTCGTGCCGGTCGAGATCCTCTTCGACGGCAACCCGCAGATCTTCAACATCGGCGCCGCCTCCTGCGGGGTCCCGGGGACGGCTGCGGGGCTCTGGTCGGCGCTCGAGCGGTTCGGCTCGGCTCCGATGCCGGAGCTCGCGGCTGGGCCGGCCCGCCTCGCGCGCGAAGGAGTCACCGTCAACGAGCAGCAGTCCTACCTGCACGAGCTCCTGACGCCGATCCTCACCGAGTACGACGAATGCCGCGCGCTCTATGCCCCCGGCGGCAACATCCTCGGCCAGGGGGACGTGTTCAGCTTCCCGGCGCTTGGTGACGCCCTGGAGCGGTACGCCAAGGAGGGCCCGGCGTCGATCTACTCCGGCGAGGTCGCGGCGGCCGTCGCGACGCGGGTGCGCGACGGTGGCGGGACCCTGACCGAGGAGGACCTCGCCGCGTACGAGCCAATCGACCGCGAGCCCGTCCACGCCTTCTTTCGCGGCCGCGACATCCTCTCGAACCCGCCTCCGTCGGCCGGAGGGGTGCTGATCGCGTTCGCACTCGCCGTGCTGGAGCGCGCGGGGTCCGCGGGAGTCGAGCAGATCGTCGCGGCCATGGAGGAGGCGCAGGCGCTGCGGACGGAGGAGTTCCATCGCGGCCTCTACGAGGAGGGCTTCGCGGCCGAGCTCCTCCGCGCCGAGCGGATCGGCGCGGCGGCGGACCGCGTCGGGTCGACGACCCACATCTCGGCCCTCGACGCCGACGGCAACTGCGCGAGCGTCACCTGCTCGAACGGCACCGGCTCGGGCATCGTCGTCCCGGGCACGGGCGTCCACGTCAACAACATGCTCGGCGAGGAGGACCTGAACCCGCTCGGCTTCCACACGCTCGAGACCGGCCTTCGCCTGCCCTCGATGATGGCGCCGTCGGTCGTCCTGCGGGACGGCGAGGTGGAGATGGTGCTCGGCAGCGGGGGGTCGAACCGGATCCGCTCGGCCATCCTGCAGGCGATCGTGCGGCTGATCGTCAAAGAGGAGTGGGCGCAGGACGCGGTCTCCGCCCCGCGCGTCCACTTCGAGGCGGGCGTGGTTCAGGCCGAGCCCGGCGTCGACGAGGCGGCGCTGGGCCGTCTCGAGTCGCGCGGCCTTTCCGTCAATCGCTGGCAGCGGGAGAATTGGTTCTTCGGCGGTGTGCATGCCGTTGCCCGTGATCCCGAGACCGGCGCCGTCGGCGGCGGCGGCGATCCACGCCGCGGTGGCGCCGTGGCCGTCGCCTGATCCTCCCGGGGGTCGTAGAGCGGCGACAATGCCTCCGTGTCCATCGACTTCGAGAGCGAGGGCCTACTCGAGGGAACGAGCGGCAAGGCGCGCGTGGCGCGCCTCGGGCTGCTGGAGGAGCTCGCTGACGACGGCGTCCCTCTGGAGGAGCTTCGCCGAGCGGTCGACGAGGAGCGCCTGGCGCTGCTCCCCGTCGAGCGGTTTCTGGAGGGTGGAGAGCGGCGGTACACGCTCAGGGAGATCGCCGAGGAATCGGGCGTCGACATCGAGCTCTTGATCCGCCTGCGGCAGGCGATCGCGCTGCCGCGGCCGGACCCCGACGAGCGGCGCGGCACCGACGAGGACCTCGAGGCGGCACGGCGGATGCGCCGGGTGCTCGACGCCGGCCTCTCCTCCGAGCCGGTGATCGAGAACTCCCGCGTCCTCGGCCTCGCGATGTCGCAGGTCGCGGCCTCGGCGAACGCGCTGGTTGGCGACGCGATGCTCCAGGCGGGTGACACCGAGCTGGAGGCGGCGCATCGCTATCTCGACGCGGCGCGCGCGCTACAGCCGATTCTAGGCCCGGCGCTCGTGTGGGCGGTCAACCTCCACCTCCGAGAGCAGATTCGCCAGTCGGTCCTCTCGAGCTCGCAGCTCGCCGAGGGCCGGCTCGCCGGAGCCCAGGAGGTGACCGCGTGTTTCGCCGATCTCGTCGACTTCACGCGCCTCGGGCAAAGCGTCGACCACAAGCAGCTCACCGAGGTCACAAACAGGCTGGGTGAGCTCGCCAGAGGCGTCGCGGACCTGCCAATCCGGCTCGTCAAGATGATCGGCGACGCGGCGATGCTCGTCTCGGCCGACAACGACGCACTGCTCAGCGCGGCCCTCGAGCTCGTCGAGGCCGCTTCCAGGGAGGGGCAGGGCTTCCCCTCCCTGCGGGCCGGGCTCGCGCGCGGCCAGGCGGTCACGCGCGGGGGCGACTGGTACGGGCACCCGATCAACCTCGCGAGCCGCATCACCGACTTCGCGTTCCCGGAGAGCGTCCTCTGCTCGAAGGAGGTCCACGACGCGGCCGGCGACGGCTACACATGGTCGTTCGCAGGCGAACGCCGCCTGAAGGGGATCGACGGCGGCGTGAAGCTCTTTCGCGCGCGCCCGGCGCAGGCGGGCGGCTCCTAGCGCCGGCGGCGCTTACGCTCGCGCGCCCACGCGACTGCGCCCTTCGCCGTCGCGCCCGCAAGCCCGCGGGCGAGCGAAACCGGCTCGATGATCCGGCGAAATCGCGTTCCGTCCGGTCCGATCTCGATGAAGCCGACCGGCGCGGCGGAGACCCAGCCGCCGAGGCCGCCGCCCTTGCCCTGTCC
Organism: uncultured Actinomycetes bacterium; assembly: GCA_963823245.1. Taxonomy (GTDB): domain Bacteria; phylum Actinomycetota; class Thermoleophilia; order Solirubrobacterales; family 70-9; genus JAWVFM01. Next base: position 286,665 of record CAWGKQ010000004.1, read on the forward strand.
GCCCTTGGACTCGGCCGGGTCCTCCGCGGCCTCGGCCGTGCCCCAGCCACCGCCGCCCGCCGCCTCGACGCTCGCGACGGGGATTACGGTGCGGCCGTTGGCCTTGACCGGCTCGCCGTAGCAGAGCCGCGCGCCGGTGGCCTGAAGCGCCATCTCCCACGGGCTCAGCTCGCGGTCGGCCAGAGAGTCCTCGGCGACTTCGTCGGCGCTCGCCATCGGCGCCATCCTAAGCCGCCGCGTAACGCGGCGCGCGTTCGATCGACTTAGCGGCGATTAGGAGGCTCGCGGGACCCTTGCCGAGTTGATACTGCTCATTCTCTTCGCGCTCGTCGCCGGCGCCGGTACGGCTGTGTCGCCGTGCGTGCTGCCCGTGCTGCCCGCGATCCTGTCGGCCGGGCTCACCGGAGGGCGCCGCCGGCCGCTCGGGATCGTCGTGGGCCTCGCCGTCTCCTTCACCTTCGCCACGGTCGCGCTCGTCTACGTGATCGCGGCGCTCGGGCTTCCGAACGACCTCGCGCGCACCATCGCGATCGTCGTGCTCGCGGTCTTCGGCGTGACGCTGATGATCCCGCCCCTGGCGGCGCGGGTCGAGGCAGCGACCCAGCGCCTGGTGCCGGCACCGGCACGGCCGGGCAGCGAGGGCTTCGGCTCGGGAATGCTCGTCGGCGCGAGCCTCGGGTTCGTCTACGCGCCGTGCGCGGGGCCGATCCTCGCAGGGGTCATCACGGTGTCGGCTGCGCAGGACTTCACCTTCGGCCGCCTGGCCGTTGCCCTCGCCTACTCCATCGGGTCCGCCGCGGTGCTGTATGTGCTGATGATCGGCGGCCGGCGCATCACGGACCGCCTGACCGCCTACCGGGGCTGGATCCAGCCCGCGCTCGGCGCGGTGATGGTCGCGGCCGCCGTCGTCATGGCGACGAACCTCGATGTCCGGTTCGAGGGTGCGATCGCCCGCCACCTGCCCGCCGCGTTCGTCGACCCGACTTCTCGGATCGAGGAGAGCTCGGCGGTCTCGGGGGACCTCGCCGCGCTGCGCGGGGGCGGCCCGGCCGCGAAGGAGGGCGGCTCGGCCGAGGCGGCGGCCGGCAAGCGCCTGCCGGACCTCGGGGTCGCGCCGGACTTCACCGGCAACCAGATGTGGTTCAACACCCCGGGCGGTCGGCCCCTCTCCCTCGGCGGCGATCTGCATGGACATGTGGTCCTCGTCGACTTCTGGACCTATACGTGCGTCAACTGCATTCGCACCCTCCCGTACCTCGAGGATTGGTACCGCCGCTACCACCGCTACGGGTTCGACATCGTCGGTGTGCACACGCCGGAGTTCCCGTTCGAGCGCGAGGCGTCGAACGTGGCCGACGCGATCGACCAGTTCGGCCTCACCTATCCCGTCGCACAGGACAACGACTACGCCACCTGGAGCGCGTATCGCAACCAGTACTGGCCGGCCGACTACCTGGTCGACGCGCAGGGACAAGTCCGCTACGTCCATTTCGGCGAGGGCGACTACGGCGCCGCGGAGCGCGCGATCCGCGGCCTGCTGGCGGCCGCCGGGCACCCGCCCGGAGGCGGCATGACGAAGGTCAGGGCACAGCGGGCTTCGCTGGGCGTCCAGACGCCGGAGTCCTACCTCGGCGCGGCGAAGGCGGACCGGTTCGTCGGCGACCCGATCCGGCTCGGAACCAGCGCCTACCGCGCCGTGGCGCGCGGGTCGCTGGCGCCCAACGCGCTCTCCGTACGGCGGCAGGTGGGCCATCAGCCAGGACGCCGCGACGGCTGCTCGCGACGCGACCCTCGAGCTCAACTTCGACGCCCGCCGAGTCTTCCTCGTGCTCGGCTCGCCCGGTCGAGCGCGGCCGGTGCACGTGCTGCTCGACGGCAGGCCGCTTCCGGATCGGCTCGCCGGCGCCGACGTCCATGGCGGCGTCGCCGAGATCTCCCGCCAGCGCCTCTACAGCCTCGTCGACCTGCCGGCCGATCAGGCCCACGTGTTGACGCTGCGGTTCGCGCCCGGGGTGTCGGGCTACGCGTTCACGTTCGGCTGAGAATACTTGCGGGCGCCTTTGGCGCCCTTACACGCTCGTTTCGGAGCTAGAGCTCCTCAATTCAGACCCGGCTTGCTCGCCGAGAGGACGAGGTTGTAGAAGAGGCTGGGCGGGAGGCTCGGCTCGAGCACCGCGGAATCGACGCGCTGGAGCGCGAGGTAGCTGCGAAACGCGAACGTCCTCCAGGCAATCGGAACACCCTCGGGCTCCGCGCTTCCCTCGAGCGAGCGCATGACCCAGCCAAAGGCGTTCGCGAGGAGCTCCTCGCCCCGGATCCGCGGTTCAGTCAGGCCGGCCGCCTCGACCATCCGGCGCAGGTCGCCCGGGGCGAAGGAGTGGACGTCGACCTCCCACTCGAGCCCGCGGTCGCCGGCGCATTCGGGCGAGCTCACAGCGCGTGCCTCGGCCCCGAGGGCGCGCCGCCAGATCGGAGCGAGGGTGACCCCGAGCCGCTTCGGGAGGACGGCGAGGCGGTCGCCGTAGCGCGAGGGCTCGCCGCAGAAGGCCACCACCCCGCCGGGTCGCAGAACTCGCGTGAACTCGCGGAACGCCCGCGCCAGGTCGGGGATGTGATGGAGGACCGCGTGTCCGAAGACGAGATCGAAGCTCTCGTCGTCGAACGGCAGCTCCTCGGCCTCGGCGCGCACGGTCCGCGCCTCGAGGCCAAGCGCGCTCGCCGAGGTCGAAAGCGCGCCGAGCATGCCGTCCGAGATGTCGGTCGCCGTCGCCCTGGAGATCAGCCCCGCCTGCAGCATGTTGAGCGTGAAGTAGCCGGTGCCCGCGCCGATCTCGAGCGCCTCTTCGAACGCGCCGTCGGGCAGGCGCCCGAGCGCCTTGCGCAGCTTCTCGCTCACCTGGGCCTGGCCGACCTCGCCGAGGTCGATGCCCCACTTGGCGTCGTAGTCGGTGGCCGCCAGGTCGTGGTAGCGGACGTTTGCGTCCTTGATCTGCTCGGGACTGGCCGTCGGCGCAGCGGGCATCGGGCCGACGATCGTAGCCTTCGCGGATCTGAAGATGAGGGGCTTTGCCCCGAAAGGAGCGTGTAAGGGCGCCGAAGGCGCCCGCAAGTTATGCAGGCTACGTCCAACAGCACCAGCCGCCCGGCGTCCCCGCCGCTCGAGCTGACGGGGGAGAGGACGCTGCCGGACGTCCCGGCGGAGAACTACTGGTACCGGCGGCATCTCGCCGTGTACGAGTGGATCGCCGAGCGGGTGGGCGGGCTTCGTGTGGCCGACCTCGCGTGCGGCGAGGGCTACGGGTCGGCCGTCCTCGCCGCGACCGCCGCGGACGTCGTCGGCGTCGACGCCAACCCCGAGGCCCACGAGCACGCTCGGCTGCGCTACGCGCGGCCCGGACTCACCTTCGAGCGCGGGCTCGTGGAGGACGTGCGTGGCCCCTACGACGCGATCGTCTTCCTGCAGACGATCGAGCACGTCCCCGACCCCGAGGACCTGTGCCGGCGGATCGCCGCCGCCGCGCCGACGGCGTACATCTCGACGCCCAACCGCCTTACGCTCGCGCCGCCCGGGGCCGAGCGCTCCGGCAACCCCTGGCACGTTCGCGAGTACACCGCCGTGGAGTACCGCGACCTCCTGGAGACTCGCTTCGCCGCCGTCGAGGTCCTCGGCCTTCACCACGCACACAAGCTGCGCCTTCACGAGCTCGCTATCCGCGCGGGCTGGGACCGGGTCCATCCGGCGCTGCGGCTCACGAAGCCCTTCTACGACCGCTTCGTCCCGGCGATATCGGCCTCGGACTTCCAGCTTCGCACCGCGGAGGAGGCGAGCCTCGATCGGGCGCTCGACTTCGTCGCCGTCTGCCATGTCTGAGCTCGAGCCGCAGAGCGCGGGCGACCTCGCGATCGTCCTGCACTCCCACATGCCCTACGTCGAGGGGTTCGGCACCTATCCGTTCGGCGAGGAGTGGCTGCTCGATGCGGTCGCGCGCAGCTATCTGCCGGTGCTCGACGCCGCCCAGCGGGTGACGATGACGGTGACGCCGGTCCTGGCGGACCAGCTCGAGGCCCCGGGTGTCTTCGAGCGCGTCGAGGAGTTCGTGAGGGAGCTGCGGCTCGGCGCCGCGCGGGCCGACGCGGCGGACGTCCCACGAGAGCTGCGCCCGGCGTGCCTCGCCGAGGCCTCGCGCTACGAATCCGCAGCCAAGCGGATCGAAGACTTGGACGGCGACCTGCTGGCAGCCTTCGCGGCGCCGGCCCGCGACGGCCGGCTCGCGTTGATGACGTCCACTGCGACGCACGCCGTGCTGCCCCTCTTGGCGACCCGCGCGGGGAGGCGCCTTCAGGTCGAGGTAGGGATGCGATCGCACCGGCGCCGGTTCGGGGAGCCGGCGGGGTTCTGGCTGCCCGAGTGCGCCTACGAGCCGGGCATCGAGAGCGCCCTGGCCGCCGCGGGCATCGAGCTCTTCTGCGTCGATCAGAGCGCCCACGAGGTTGGGCTCGCGGCGCTGGCTCCGGCGGCGACGGCGGCCGGCCCGGTCGCCGCGACGATCGACTGGGAGGCGGTCTCCTGGCTCTGGTCCCTCGACGGCTACCCGTCGGACCCGGCGTACGCCGACTTCCACCGCAAGTCGCTTCGCGGATGCCGGCCATGGGCGATCGGCGGCGACGCATACGACCCCGACGCGGCCTCCGCGCGCGCTCGGGCACAGGCCTCGGAGTTTCTCGACGCCGTCGCCGCGAGGCTCGACGCCTTCGCCGCGGAGCGAGGCGAGCGCGGCCTCCTGACCTTCGCGATCGACACCGAGCTGCTCGGGCACTGGTGGTGGGAGGGCCCGGGCTGGCTCGAGGAGGTGATTCGGCTGGCGCCGGGGCGTCGCGTCAGGATGCTCACGCTTCCCGAGGCCATCGCCGAGCGTGAACCCTCCGAGCGGCCGCTTCAGCCGTCGAGCTGGGGCGACGGCAAGGACCTTCGGACCTGGGACTCGCCCCCCGTCGCAGACCTCGCCTGGGCCGCGCGCCGGCTCGAGCTGCGCACGATCGGCGCCCTCGGCGTCGACGGCATCCCGCAGCCGGCCCGTGAGCGCGCGGTGCGCGAGCTCCTCGCGCTGCAGGCGAGCGACTGGGCGTTTCTCGACGGCCGCCGGCAGGCGGGCGACTATCCGTATCAGCGCGCGACCGCCCACGCCAGGGGCGTCCTCGACGCCCTAGACTCCGGCGACCCGGTCCCCGACGCACGCATGCGAAGCCTCGCGCCCGATCTCAGCCTCGTCCCGCTGCTCGAGCCTTGAGGCCCGCGTGACCCGAATCCTCATCCTGAGCTGGGAGTACCCGCCCCTCATCGAGGGCGGCCTCGCGCGCCACGTGCGCAAGCTCTCCGAGGGCCTCGTCGCCGAGGGCGTCGAGGTCCACGTGCTGACACGCGGCGGCGAGGAGTCCCCGGCCGAGGGGGTTGTCGGAGGCGTCGCGATCCACCGCGTGCTCGAGCCGAGCCGCCCGCGCGACCTCGGCGAGTTCGTCGCCTGGGTCGAGCGCATGAACGCCGACATGCTCGCCGCCGGAGTCGAGCTCGGCGACCGCTTCGACTTCGACGTCGTCCACGGCCATGACTGGCTCGTGGCGATGGCCTGCGACCACCTCGCCCGCCGCTTCGATTCCGCCCTCGTGGCGACCATCCACGCGACCGAGCACGGTCGCCATCAGGGCTGGGTGGCGGACCATCCCCAATCGCACATCCACGGCGTCGAGCGGTGGATCACGAACCGCGCCGACCGGGTGATCACCTGCTCGTATTACATGCGCGAGCAGGTCTCGGACATCTTCGGGGTCCCCGAGGACCGCATCGAGGTGATCCCGAACGGCATCGACCCCGAGGACCTTCCGGCGCCCGCGAGCGCGGAGCTCGGGCGGCTGCGGGGCGAGTTCGCCGCGCCCGACGAGCGCCTCGTCCTCCTCATCGGCCGCCTCGTCTACGAGAAGGGCTTCCAGATCGCCCTCGAGGCCATGCCCGGGCTGATCGAGCGCTGCCCGGGAACGCGATTCCTGGTCGCGGGCTCTGGGACCCACGAGGAGGAGCTTCGCCGCCAGGCGGCCGGCCTCGGGCTGATGGACCACGGCACGTTCCTCGGGTGGATCGGCGACGACGTGCTGCACTCGCTCTACCGGATCGCCGACGTGTGCGTGGTGCCATCGATCTACGAGCCGTTCGGGCTCGTGGCGCTCGAGGCGATGGCCTCGGGATGCCCGTGCATCGTCGCGGACACGGGCGGCCTGCGAGAGGTCGTCCCCAACGAAGCCGTCGGCCTGCGCTTCCGGTCGCGCGACGCCACCGAGCTCGGGCGGATGGTCGAGCGCGTCCTCGGCGATGCCGAGCTTCGCGAGCGACTGATCAGCGACGCCTCGGAGCACGTGCTGCGCTTCGACTGGGCCGACGTCGCGACGCGCACGGCTTCGCTCTACCGCGAGACGGCCGGCGCGCCGGCCTATCGCACTTAGGGTTAGCCCCGACAGGCGACACAGGGAGGTGGAGCATGGCTCCTCGACAGCGGTTCAACCGCGACCTGCGCGGGATGGCGTTCTTCGTGGCGATTGGGGGCGCGCAAGGTCCGGGTGACGACCTACAAGGGGGGGCGGGAGCACGTCTTCGGACACCCAGGACAACGACTTCCACCTGATCGTCGCCTGCTGAACCTCAGGGCTCGACAGGGTCGGGCCAGCTGAGGCTGGACGGCGCATCGCGCATCCGCAGCACCCTGGCCGGGATGCCCCCGACCACGGCGTTCGCGGGCACATCGCGGTTGACGACGGAGTAGGTGCCGACCACGGAGTTGTCGCCCACGCGCACGCCTCGCAGGAACGAGGCCCCGTAGCCGATCCAGACGTTGGAACCCACCAGGACGTCCCGCTTGTAGATGCCCTGCAGGCGGATCGGCCTCTCGACCTCCACGGTTCCGTGGTCGAAGTCGATGAACATCGCGCGGTCGGCGATCACGCACTGCTCGCCGATCCGGATGCGCTGGTAGGCGGAGATCGTGCACTCCTGGCCGAGGACGGTCTTCGCGCCGATTTCGACCACGCCCTCGTGAGAGCGGATCTTGGTCCCGTCGCCGATCCAGGCGAACCGCCCGAAGCGCACCTTCGCGTCGCGGCCGATCTGGATCTCCAGGCCGCGGCCGAAGAAGACCGGCCCGTCGGTCTCCCAGCGCCATCCGGCCGGAGTCAGGAAACGGCGCCACAGATATCGCCACAGAAGACGCGCGTACTTGACGTTCAGCATCCCGTTGCGGGCGAGGAAGCGCGTGGTCCTGAGCACGGCGGGCCGGACTCTAGACTCACGCCCGGTGCCGGAAGCCGAGACAGCCTCCGACGCCCCTCTCGCGGAGCGCCTGCTCGCGGGTGAGGGCCGTGCCCTCGCGCGGGCGATCAGCCTGGTGGAGAACCGCGATCCGAAGGGCGACGAGCTGGTCGCCGAGATCTTCCCCCGCACCGGGCGGGCGCGGATCGTCGGCGTCACCGGGCCGCCCGGCGTCGGCAAGAGCACGCTGATCGGCGCGATCACGGCGGAGCTCCGCCGGCGCGAGCGGACCGTGGGCGTGCTGTCGATCGATCCCTCCAGCCCATTCACCCAGGGCGCAGTGCTCGGCGACAGGATCCGGCTCTCGGACCACTTCCTCGACGCGGGCGTCTTCATCCGCTCGATGGCGACCCGCGGCTCGCTCGGCGGTCTCGCGGAGGCCGCGCTTCAGGCCGCGCTCCTGATGGACGCCTCCGGCAAGGACGACGTCCTGCTCGAGACCGTCGGCGTGGGCCAGGGCGAGATCGACGTCGTCGACCATGCCGACACCGTGGTGCTTGCGCTCCAGCCGGGATCCGGAGACTCCATCCAGGCCCTGAAGGCCGGCGTGATGGAGATCCCCGACGTGATCGTGGTCAACAAGCGCGACCATCCACTCGCCGACACGATGGTGCGCGAGATCAGGTCGATCCTGGCGATCGCGCCCGACCGCTCCTGGAAGGTCCCGGTGGTGAGGACGGAGGCGACGAAGGGCGAGGGGGTCGAGGAGCTGGTCGAGCGCGTGGACGAGCACCGCGCGCACATCGAGGCCGAGGGTACGCTCGCGAAGCGGCGCGCCCGGAACCTGCGCGCCGAGGTGGTTGGCATCGCGGCGAGCCGGATGCGGCGGGACCTCGAGGGCCACCTCGACGCCGATCCGGCGTTCACCGAGCTCCTCGAGCGGGTCGTGCGCCGTGAGACCGACCCGGCGACGGCGGCCGGTGAGTTGCTGGAAAGGGCGACCGATGGTTGAGACGGAGACCGATGCTCGCCCGACGGCGGACGAGGTGCGAGGCTGGATCGGGCATCAGGTCGACGAGATGTCAGGCACGGCGGCCGGCAAGGTCGACGGCTTCCTGGTCGACGCGCAGACCGCTATGCCTGAGTGGCTCGTCGTCCGCACCGGCCGACTGGGCGCCCGCTCGCTCGTCCCCGCGCGCCACGCGGTCGGAGCCGTGGGCACGTCTGGGTCCCGTTCACCGCGACGAGATCCGTCCGTCCCGCGCGGCGACGGCTCAAGGGGCTCGCTGGGAGGACGAGCAGCGGCTGCTCGACCACTACGGGATCGGCTCCGAGGCGGGCGTGCGGCCGACCTGGCCGACGTTCAGGACGCGACGTCACATCCCGTCCGCCCGGCTGACGGGTGGCTCGCTTCTGGCTGGTTCAGGCCGCCAGGCGCCTGTTACGCGCGTCGTCTATCCGTGACCACGAGGCGCTGAACGCGAGCGCCTCCGCGAGGCGCACCGTCTTCGCCGCGGGATCGCGGGGCTTGCCGTCAATGCGGCTGCGGAGCTGCGGGATCGCGACCGCGTCGCGGTCGAATTCCTCCCGCAGCGCCACGAGCCCATCCCACTGAGACCCACTCTCCTCAATGTGCATCGACCATTCCTCCTTCTGACCGCCGATGCTGCCGGGGCGACTGTAGAGCGGCCGTGGGACGGATTCGCGACGGATGCCACGAGCGAGCCCGAATTAGCGCGCAATCTGCGGGATTTGGCTTCTACGCGCCGTTAACAGCCGAGCTGGCGCGCGATCACCATCTGCTGGACCTCGTCGGTGCCCTCGCCGATAGTGAGGATCTTGGCGTCGCGGTAGAAGCGGCACACCGGGTACTCCTCGATGTAGCCGTAGCCGCCGTGGATCTGGACGGCCTCCTCGGTGGCCCGAACCGCAAGGCGGCCGGTCTTCAGCTTCGCCTGGGCGGCGGTGAGGGTGAACGACCGGCCCAGGTCCTTCTCGATCGCGGCTCGGTAGGTGAGAAGGCGGGCGGCCTCGATCTCGGCCGAGAGGTCGGCGATCTTCGCCTGGATCGCCTGGAAGCGCGAGATCGGCTGGCCGAAGGCCCGCCGCTCCTTCGCGTATGCGATCGCCTCGTCGAGGGCGCCCTGCGCGAGGCCGACTCCCATCGCGGCGACACCGATTCGCCCCCCGTCGAGGATGTGCAGGAACTGCTTGAAGCCCTCGCCGCGCCGGCCGAGGAGGCTCGACTCGGGAACCCGTGCCCCATCGAAGCTGAGCGGGCGGGTGTCGGATGCGTTCCAGCCCATCTTCCGGTACGGCTCGCCCGGCTCGTAGCCCGGGGTCCCGTTGGGCACGATCAGGTTCGAGATCTCGCGATCGCCGTTGGCGCCCCCCGTTACGGCGGTGATCGTCACGCAGCCGGAGATGTCGGTGCCCGAGTTGGTGATGAACTGCTTGGCGCCGTCGATGACCCACTCGCCGTCGGAGAGCCGCGCGCGGGTGCGCGTGGCGCCGGCGTCCGAGCCGGCCTCGGGCTCGGTCAACCCGAACGCCGCGAGCCGCTTTCCCGAACAGAGGACCGGCAGCCACTCGGTCTTCTGCTCGTCGGTGCCCCACAGATAGATCGGCATCGTCCCGAGCGAGGTGTGGGCGGCGACCGTGATGCAGACCGAGGAGTCGATCCGTGCCAGCTCCTCGATCGCGAGCGCGTAGGAGAGGGTGTCCGCGCCCCCGCCGCCGTACTCGCTCGGGAACGGGATTCCCATCAATCCGAGCTCGCCGAGCTTGGCGACGATCTCGTAGGGGAACGCCTTCGTGCGGTCCAGCTCCTCCGCCACCGGCGCCACCTCGGAGCGCGCGAAGTCCCGCACGGTGTCGCGAAGGAGGCGCTGCTCGTCGGTGAGATCGAAATCCATGGCGGCCGATGTTATGCGGAGGCGGTAGCGTGAAGCGATGGCCCGCGCGCGAGAAGATGCGCCGCAGGGCTCGGCGAATGGGAGGATCGAGGTCCGCCTCGGTCGCACCACCCGCGAGGGCGTGGCGCCGAGCCTCTTCGTGTGGGTCGAGCGGGGAGTCGAGCGGCGGCCGGCGGTCGCGCGGGAGATCCGGGGCCGCGTGACCTTTCGCTGGGCCGACGACATCTCGCCCCTCTCCGTCCACTTCGACCGGGACGCGATCGACGTCTTCGACGGCGACCTGGCCTCGCCCGACCTGGCGATCGCGGGCCGCCTCACGGACATCGTGCATATGGCCACCGCGCCGACGCTCCTCGGGGTACCGAACCCCGCCAGCCGCCACGGCATGGCCGCGATCCTCGGCCTCTACCGGGGCCGGGTGTCGCTCGAGGGCGACCGGCTGCTCGCGCGCCGGCTGATCCAGCTCCTGGCGCTCTGAGGCGGCGCTAGGTGGCGAGCTTGCGCGCGAGCTCCACGAGCAGCCGCACGCCGAAGCCGGTCGGGCCCGAGCCGACGTAGTCACGGCCCACGTCCCACGAGGTGCCCGCGATGTCGAGGTGCGCCCACGGCTTGCCGTCGACGAACTCCTCGAGGAACGAGCCGGCATAGATCGTCCCCGCCTTGCGCTTCGCCGCCGCGTTCGTGAGGTCGGCGATCTTGCCCTTCGTGAGCTCCTTGTACTCCGGGTGGAGCGGAAGCCGCCAGGCGAGCTCCCCCGCCGCGTCGCCCGCCTGGGCCACTTTTGCCGCCCACTCATCGTCGTTCGAGATCAGCGCCGCGTAGGTGGACCCGAGCGCGATGAGGACGGCGCCCGTGAGCGTCGCGAGGTCGACGACGCGCTCCGCGGCCATGTCGCGGACGCAATAGGTGAGGGCGTCGGCGAGGATCAGCCGGCCCTCGGCATCGGTGTTGTTCACCTCGACCGTCTTGCCGTTGAGCTGGGTGATGATGTCGCCCGGGCGGGTGGCGGAGCCACTCGGCATGTTCTCGGTTGCGGGAATGACCGCGACCAGGTCCAGCGCCAGGCCGAGCTCCGTGATCGCGGCGAAGGCCTCGAGCACCGCCGCGGCCCCGGACATGTCCATCTTCATCTCCTGCATGCCCGCCGCGGGCTTGATCGAGATGCCGCCGGAGTCGAAGGTGACGCCTTTGCCGACGAGGCCCACGCGCTCTCCGCCTCCGCCCTCGTATCGCAGGGCGATCAGCCTCGGCGGGGTCTCGGACCCGGCGGACACGGCAACGAGCCCGCCCATGCCGCGCTCGATCATCTGCTCGCGATCGAAGACCTCCACCGACACCGCGTCGTGGCCGTCGGCAATCTCCCTGGCGCGCTCGGCGAGCGATTCGGGCCGAAGCTCGTTGGCGGGGAGGCCCTGGAGCTCGCGGGCGCGGTTCGCCGCCTCCGAGGCGATGCGGGCAGCCTCGACCTCGGGGCCGGCGTCATCGCCCACTTCCGCGAGGACGACGCGCTCGAGCCTCGGAGAGGAATCGTCCTGGTCCGCCGAGCGGTAGCGGTCGAACCGATAGTCGGCCAGGATGGTGCCCTCCGTCAGCGCTCCGGCAGCCTCGGCGGGGCCCACCGCCTCACTCGCTGGAACCCGCCAGGCGATCGAGCGCGCCTCATAGGGGCCGGTCGCCTTCGCGGCGATCGCTGCGGCAACCCGAAGGCGCTCGGCATCGAGCTCACTCTGCTCGCCAAGGCCCGCCACGAGGACCCGGCTGCCGTCGGCCGGGCGCAGCATCGTCGACTTGCCGAAGCCCGCCCGCACATCGCCTGCGCCCGGCAGTTCGCGCAGCTCGTCAGGCAGCTCGACGCCATCGAACAGCCCGACGACGCTGACGTCGGCGTCGACGTCCGCTAGGCCCTTCGAAGTCACCTCCACCTGCACGGCGAGCGAGCTTATCTAGCATTCCCCTAAGCCCTGCGGCCGCGGCCGCCCGACAAGAAAGGCCCACATGTCTCGCTCAGTGATCCTGTCCACCGCCCGCACCCCGTTCGGGAAGATGGGCGGCGCGCTCTCCTCGCTCGACGCGATCAAGCTCGGCGGGACGACGATCGACGCCGCTCTCGAGCGCGCCGAGGTGGGCCCGGGCGAGGTCGAGCAGGTGATCTATGGGCAGGTCCTTCAGGCCGGCCAGGGACAGATCCCTTCGCGGCAGGCCCAGATCGAGGCCGGGATCCCCAAGGAGGTGCCCTCGGAGACCGTCAACAAGGTCTGCGCATCGGGCATGCGGACGATCGGCCTCGCCGACCAGGCGATTCGCGCCGGGGACGTGAACGTCGCGGTCACGGGCGGCATGGAGTCGATGTCGCAGGCGCCCTACCTCCTTCCGGGTGCCCGCTTCGGATTCCGGATGGGTGACGCGCAGGCGATCGACGCGATGACGCACGACGGGCTCACCAACCCGTTCACCGGCAAGCAGATGATCAACGAGGCGAGCGACGTGTCGAACGAGCTCGAGATCACGCGCCCCGACATGGACCGCTTCGCCGCCCGCTCGCACCAGCTCGCCGCGAAGGCGACCGACGAGGGCCGCCTCGCCGACGAGATCGTCTCGGTCACCGTGAAGTCGCGCAAGGAGGAGCGCGAGGTCGCGGCGGACGAGGCGATTCGGCCCGAGACCACGGTCGAGGTTCTGGCCAAGCTCAAGGCGGTAGGTGGCGAGGACGCGACGCACACCGCCGGCAACGCCCCGGGGGTGAACGACGGCGCCGCGGCTGTGGTGGTGGCCTCCGAGGAGTGGGCGAGCTCAAACGATCGCGAGCCGATCGCCCGGGTCCTCTCCTACGGAGCCGTCGCCGACGACTTCCCTTATCTCGCGCGGACGCCCGCCGGCGCGGCGAAGCAGGCGCTCGACAAGATCGACCGCAAGCCCGGGGACGTGGACCTGTGGGAGATCAACGAGGCGTTCGCGTCGGTCGCGCTCAACTCCATGCGAATGCTCGGCATCGACGAGGACAAGGTGAACGTCAACGGTGGCGCGATCGCGCTCGGCCACCCGATCGGCGCTTCCGGGGCGCGGATCGTCGGCGCGCTCGTGCACGAGCTTCGCCGCCGCGGCGGCGGCCTCGGCTGCGCGGCGATCTGCTCGGGCGGCGGCCAGGGCGACGCGATCGTCCTCGAGGTGAATGGCGGTTAGCGCCTCGAGCGACGGCGCCCGTCCCGCCGCCGCCTTCTTCGACCTGGATCGAACGCTCATGGCGGGCTCCTCCGGCCTGCCCTACGCTCGCGCCGCCCACAAGGCCGGGTGGCTGAGCACCAAGACGATGCTGCGCTGGGGCGCGGACCACCTGCGCTTCCGACTGCGCGGCGCCGACGAGGACGCCACGGCGCGGGTCTTGTCGGAGGCCCGTGAGGTGCTCACCGGCGTGGAGGCGAAGGAGGTCGCCAGGATGACCCCCGACGTCCTGGTGGCGATCCTCCCGCGGATCTACCCGCGGATGCTCGAGGAGGTCCGTGAGCACCAGGACGCCGGACGGGCGACGGTGATCGTCAGCGCGGCCGGTCAGGGGATCGTGGAGACGCTCGCGGGCGTGCTCGACATGGACGCGGGGATCGGCACCCCCTATGCGATCGGTCCCGACGGCCGCTTCAACGGCGAGCTCGACGGCGCCTTCATGTACGGGCGCGGAAAGGAGGAGGCGATCGAGCGTTTCGCCGGCGAGCACGGGGTCGACCTGGCCGCCTCGTGGGCGTACTCGGACTCGGTGTCCGACCTGCCGATGCTGCGGGCGGTGGGCAACCCGGTGGCCGTCAACCCCGACGAGGAGCTCGCGCGCATCGCGAGGGAAGAGGGTTGGCGCGTGATGCGCTTCGAGCGGCTTGGCCGGCGCATCGCGATCGGCGCGGCGACGCTCACGGCGCTCGCGGCGGGGGGTGCGGGCGCCCTCCGCCGGAATCGGCGCTCGCGGCCGGCCCGGTTTCCCGCTCGTCGCCGCTAGGCGCGGGCCAGGAGGGCGACGAGGGTAGCGACGACTTGCTCCCGCTCGGTGGTGACCTGTCGCCAGGTGAAGCGGACGGACCCGCCAGCCGTCCATTTGCAGGCCGTTCGCGCCAGAGGAAGTCGACTTCGCAGCGGCCGAGCAGGACGTTGGCCTCAGGCTCGGGGAGCCCGGCGGCGCGAACCAGCGTCTGTCCCTCGATCCCGCCCAGGATTCGTCCCTCGACCCGGCCTAAACTCCTCCTATGGCGATCGAGCCCGAGGCGCGCCGCCGCGCCCATCAGTGGGCCGAGGAGGTCTACTCGCGCCAGCCCGAGCGCGAGGCGCTCTTCGAGACAATCTCCGGCGAGCCGGTAAGGCCGCTCTACACGGGCGAGGACGTCGCCGCCGACCCCGACGGCGACGTCGGGTACCCCGGCGAGTTCCCGTTCACGCGCGGCGTCTACCCGTCGATGTACCGAGGCCGGCTGTGGACGATGCGGCAGTTCGCCGGATTCGGAACGGCGGAGGAGACCAACGAGCGGTTCCGCTACCTGCTCGACCACGGTCAGAACGGGCTCTCGACGGCGTTCGACATGCCGACGCTCATGGGGCTCGACTCCGACCATGCCCGCTCGCTCGGCGAGGTCGGGGTCGAGGGTGTCGCGATCGACACCGTCGACGACATGGAGACGCTCTTCGACGGGATCCCGCTCGACGAGGTCACCACCTCGATGACGATCAACGCGCCGGCGGCGATCGTCCTCGCCTTCTACGTGGTCGCGGCCGAGGAGAAGGGCATCGCGCCGGAGCGGCTCGGCGGCACGATCCAGACCGACATCCTCAAGGAGTACATCGCCCAGAAGGAGTGGTGCTTCCCGATCGAGCCCGCCATGCGCCTGGTCACCGACATGATCGAGTGGTGCACCGCGGAGATGCCGCGCTGGCACCCGATCTCGATCTCCGGCTACCACATCCGCGAGGCGGGCTCGACGGCGCAGCAGGAGCTCGCGTTCACGCTGAAGGACGGCTTCACCTACGTCGAGCGGGCGATCGAGCGGGGCCTCGACGTCGACGATTTCGCGCCGCGGCTCAGCTTCTTCTTCAACGCCCACATCGACTTCTTCGAGGAGATCGCGAAGTACAGGGCCGCGCGCCGCATCTGGGCTCGCGAGCTTCGTGACACGTACGGGGCGCAGCGCCCGGAATCGATGCGGATGCGCTTCCACACCCAGACCGCCGGGGTCTCGCTGACCGCCCAGCAGCCGCTCGTGAACATCGTCCGCACGGCCGTCGAGGCGCTGGCGGGCGTGTTGGGCGGCACCCAGTCGCTGCACACCAACTCCTACGACGAGGCGCTCGCTCTGCCGACGGAGGAGGCGGTGCGCGTGGCGCTCCGAACCCAGCAGGTGATCGCGCACGAGACCGGCGTCACCAACACGATCGACCCGCTCGGCGGCTCCTACTTCGTCGAGGCGCTGACCGACTCGATGGAGGAGGCCGCGTACACGTACTTCGCGCGCATCGACGAGCTCGGTGGGATGGTCGAGGCGATCAAGCGCGGCTTCCCCCAGCGCGAGATCGCCGACGCGGCGTTCCAGTACCAGCGCGAGGTCGACTCGGGCGAGCGCCTCGTCGTCGGGGTCAACGCGTTCCGCATCGACGATGAGTCCGAGCAGGCGATCCACCGGGCCGACCCGGCGGTGGAGCGCAAGCAGGCGGGCCGCCTCGAGGCGACGAAGGCGAGGCGCGACTCCGCCGAGGTGGAGCGGGGCCTCGCCGACCTCCGGCGGGCGGCGGCGAACGAGGGTGAGAACCTGATGCCGCGGTTCATCGACTGCGCGCGGGCGCGGGCGTCCGAGGGGGAGATGGTCGCCGCGCTTCAGGAGGTCTTCGGCACGTTCAGGGAGCAGCCGGTTTTCTAGGCCGCCGGGCGGGTATCCGGCAGGCATGACGACTCATACCCTGGAAGTGCGCCCCAACGAGGTCGCCGGCTGGGACATTCTCCACCAGGACGATCCCGACGCGATCACCAACGTCGCGACGAAGGACGAGGCCCTCAAGGCCGCCGAGGTCCTCGCCGAGGAGGAGGGAGGATCCGAGGTCGTCGTGCGCGAAGAGCCGCACGAGCTCTCCGACACAGGCCGCGGCGTCAAGCTCTACGTCTTCGCGATCCTCACCCTGCTTGCGATCGCGATAGTCATCATCGCGTTCACGGGCTGGCTTTCGTCGGCGCTCGATATCTGACGCTCGACTACGCTCCGGCAATGCCGGATGAGCGCAAGATCCGCGTCGTGGTCGCCAAGCCCGGCCTCGACGGCCACGACCGCGGGGCAAAGATCATCGCCCGCGCGCTGCGCGACGCCGGGATGGAGGTCATCTACACAGGGCTACACCAGACCCCCGAGCAGATCGTCGCCACCGTGATCCAGGAGGACGCCGATGCGGTGGGCCTGTCGGTCCTCTCGGGCGCGCATATGACGCTCGTCCCCCGGGTCATGGAGCTCCTTCGCGAGCAGGGCGCCGAGGACGTGGTGGTCACCGTGGGGGGCACGATCCCGGCCGACGACGTGCCCGAGCTCAAGGAGCTCGGCGTGTCCGAGGTGTTCACGCCGGGCGCCTCGACCGACGAGATCGTCGAGTTCGTGCGCGGATCGGTGGTCGCGGGCGCGACGTAGGCTGATTGACTGATCAGTCAATCGGGTAGCGTGGCCGGTATATTTCCCGCCCCCGCCGACCGGCGCTCTTTGATCCTCGCCGGTCGCGAACCGCTCTTAAGGAGGGCACGACTTGAAGATTTGCTGTCTGGTCAAGGAGGTTCCTGACGCCGCCGTCCAGAAGCGGATCGACTCGCAGACGATGCGGCTCGACCGCTCCGGTGAGAAGAACCTGAACCCGTTCGACACCCACGGGATCGAGGCCGCGATGCAGATTCGCGAGGGTGGCGCGGTGGAGGTCGACGAGATCGTCGCCGTGACGATGGGGCCCGAGTCGGCCGTTCGCGCGTTGCACAAGGCCGTGGCGCTCGGGGCCGACCGCTCGGTCCACCTGACCGACGCGGCGCTCGAGGGCTCCGACGTCTGCGCCACGGGTTACGCGCTCGCGAAGGTGCTCGAGAAGGAGAGCCCCGACCTCGTCCTGCTCGGGCAGCAGTCCGACGACGGCGAGTGCTACACGATCGGCGCCGTCGTCGCCGACCACCTGAAGATGCCCTCGCTGACGCAGGTGATCAAGATCGACGTGGCCGACGGCAAGCTCACCTGCGAGCGCCAGGCGGAGTACGGGTACGACACGGTCGAGGTCGAGCTGCCCGCCGTCATCTCGGTCGGCGACGCGATCAACGAGCCGCGCTACCCCTCGCTGAAGGCGATCATGGGCGCGAAGAAGAAGCCGCTCGACACGCACGCGACGGGCGACGTCGCCATCGAGGCGGAAAGGGTCGGCGAGAGCGGCTCTCGCACGAAGGTCCTCGCTCTCAACCCGCCGCCGCAGAAGGAGGCGGGCGAGATCATCGAGGACGAGGACACCAACGAGACGGTCGAGAAGATCGTCGCCTGGCTCGACGAAAGGAAGTTGGTCTAAGCATGAGTGGGATTCTGGTCTACGCCCTCCACGACGACGAGGGCAACTTCAACAAGAACTCGCTCGGCGCCATCTCCGAGGCGGCAAAGCTCGCCGGCGAGCTCGGGAGCCAGGCCGCGGCGCTGGTGGTCGGTGAGGTCGCCGACGACGCCTGCGCGGGGCTCGGCTCCTATGGCGCGTCCAAGGTCTACCGGGCCAAGTCCGCGCCGGAGGGGCTCGCGCAGCCCATCGTCGACGCGATGGCGAAGGTCATCGGCGACGAGGGCTTCGACTACGCGCTGTTCGGCGGCGGCCTGCTCGGCTTCGAGATCGGCGCCGGGCTGACGGCGCGCCTCGGGGCCGGCGTGACGATGGAGGTCACGGCCGTGAAGGTCGAGGACGGCAAGCTCGTCGCCGAGCGTCCCATCCTGCAGGACTCCGCCATCGTCGACGTCGGCTACGTCGGCGAGCCCGGCATCATCATCGGGCGCCTGAATGCGTTCGACGTGAAGGAGAACGGCGGCGGGGCTGCCGAGGTGGTCGACGTCGACGTGGAGCTCTCCGAGTGGTCGACGAAGGCGAAGATGGTCACTCGCGGCGAGCAGCGCGGCGGCGACGTCAACATCGAGGACGCGGACATCCTCGTCGGCGGTGGCCGCGGGCTCGGCGAGGCCGGCAACTTCAAGCTCGCGGAAGAGCTTGCGGAGGCGCTGGGAGGCGCGGTCGCGGCGACGCGCGCCGTGGTCGACGCCGGCTGGTACCCCTACTCGGCCCAGATCGGCCAGACGGGCAAGACGGTGGCGCCGAAGCTCTACCTCGCCACCGGCATCTCGGGCGCGATCCAGCACAAGGTCGGGATGCAGAACTCGGAGAACATCCTCGCGATCAACAAGGACCCGAACGCGCCGATCTTCGAGTTCTCAGATCTGGGCGTGGTCGGCGACCTCCACAAGATCCTGCCGAAGCTCACGGAGGCCGTGAAGGCGAAGAAGGGCGGCTAGGCCCCCCATGGGCGTCGCGCCAAAGGACTATCCGCCGCCCTTCAACGCGGCGGACTACATCGCTCCGATCAGCGATCCCGAGGACGAGCGGATCGAGGTCGGCGTCGCGATCGTCGGCGGCGGGCCGGCGGGGCTGGCATGCGCGGTGAAGCTCATGCAGCTCCTGGAGGACGAGCCCGAGCTCACCGAGCGCCTCGGCGAGGTGCCGGTGGCGGTGATCGAGAAGGGGAAGGTCTGCGGGGCCCACCTGATGTCCGGGGCGAACATGAAGCCCTCCGCGATGCGCGAGCTCTTCCCGGACCTCGACCCGAAGGACTGGCCCGTCTACCAGGAGGTCACGAAGGACGCCGACCTACCTCCTGACGAAGAAGCGCGCGATCCCGCTGGTCCCGGTGCCGCCGCCGTTCCGCAACGAGGGCAACTACGTCACCTCCGTCGCGAAGCTCGGCCGCTTCCTCGCCGAGAAGGCGGAGGAGGCCGGCGCATACATCCTCACCGAGACCGCCGCCGACAAGCTCCTAATCGAGGACAAGATCGTCCGCGGCGTGCGCTCCGGCGACAAGGGCCGCGGGCGTGACGGCGAGGAGCTCTCCAACTTCGAGCCCGGCTCCGACGTGGTTGCCAAGGCGACCGTCCTCGCCGAGGGGACGATCGGTCACCTGAGCCAGGTCGCGATCGACCACTACGGCCTCTTCGGAGACCGCCCAGCGCTGGGAGCTCGGCGTGAAGGAGGTCTGGAAGGTGCCGAAGCCGCTCGACCGGGTCATCCACACGATGGGCTGGCCGCTTCGCAAGAGCGCGCGCTTCCGCGAGTTCGGCGGCAGCTTCATCTACCCGATGGGGGAGGACGAGGTCGCGATCGGCCTCGTGGTCGGGCTCGACTACACCGACGCCACGTTCTCCGTCCACGACGCCCTCCAGGAGCTCAAGACCCATCCCTTCATCAAGAAGATCCTCGACGGCGGCGAGCGGGTCGGCTGGGGCGCGAAGACGATCCCCTCGGGCGGCTACTGGTCGATGCCTCGGAGCCTCACGGCGCCGGGCATGGTCATGGCCGGCGACTGCGCCGGCATGGTCAACGTGCCGACCCTGAAGGGCATCCACTACGCGATGCACGCCGGCATGTACGCGGCGGAGGCGATCGTCGAGGCGCTCAAGCAGGACTCGGTCAACTTCTCCGGCTACGAGGAGCGGGTGCGAAAGAGCGTGATCGAAGAGGACCTCTACCGCTCGCGCAACATGCGCCAGCCGTTCGAGCACGGGTTCTTCGTCGGCGGCGCGATCGCCAACGCGATGCTGATCAGCGGCGGCCACGTCTTCGGCGGCCACTGGGAGAACGAGCCGGACGCCGATAACGAGATGTTCGAGGGCAAGGCCGCCGACACCTACCCCAAGCCCGACGGCAAGTACATCTTCGACAAGCTCTCGTCGGTCTTCCTCTCGGGCAACGCCACGCGGGACGACGCCCCCAACCACGTGCGCGTGCAGCAGAAGGTCCCGCGGGAGCTCGCTCAGACCTGGGTTGCGATGTGCCCGGCGCAGGTCTACGAGATCCCCGACGATCAGCTGGAGAACGGCGCCGGCGAGGTCGACGTGCACGTGACGGCCTCGAACTGCGTGCAGTGCGGGGCGATCACGGCGAAGGGCGGCCGCCTGACGATCCCGGAAGGCGGCGACGGGCCGCTCTACCAGGAGACCTGATCGCCGGAGCGCCATCGGTCACCCGCGTCGAGCTTCGTGACGGCCGGGTCGCGCTGATCGCTCCGCTCGGGCCCGAGGACCGGCGGCGATACGTCACGGGATTGAACCGCCTCGGCGCGGAGTCGATCTACCGGCGGTTCATGACCCCGATCACGCGGCTGACCGAATCGCAGCTTCGCTACCTGCTCGCCGTCGACCACCGCCAGCACGAGGCGCTCCTGGCCGTCGACGAGGAGGGCGGCGAGGCCGTGGGCGTCGCCCGGTTCGTGCGCGGGGCGGAGGAGGCGGAGCTCGCGGAGGCGGCGATCATCGTCGTCGACGAGTGGCAGGCGATCGGGCTCGGGCAGGGCGCTCTTGCAGTCGCTCGCCGAGCGGGCGCGCGAGCTCGGGATCGAGCGCTTCGAAGCGACGGTGCTGAGCGAGAACCGCCCGATGCTCGCCCTGCTCGACTCGATCGGCTCGGTCAGGACGACCGGGACCGACGGGCCGGCGCTTCAGCTCGAGGTCGACCTCTGAGCCGCTCTATGTTCAGGCCGGGCGTCGTTTAGCGGATCACCCGCACGCTCAGCAGGCGGTTCTGGAACGTTGCGGTCCCGCCGCTGGTGCCGTAGGCCAACGCGAGCGTGTGATGGCCCGGCGGCGGCGCGAAGACCAGGTACCCGGCGCGGTATGGCTCGACGACACCGAGGTTGCTCGGCCCCGGCGCGGTGTGCCGGAACTGAAGCTTGCCCGACTGCGAGCCCATAATCTGCGGCGCCGAGCCGAGGATGCCGGGCGCGAAGAGGTGCACGCGGGCGGTGTTGCCGCCGGTCACCGACATCTGTGCCTGAGCGTAGACCTCGAGCAGCGCGCCCTTCGGCACCGTCACCTTGACGACCGGTCCGCCAAGGCCGGTGGCCGCGCTCGAGTTGGTGGCGTTGGCCGCACCGACGAAGCTCGACCGCACGACGTCGACCTTCTGCGAGGTCGCCGCGCCGAAGCGGAGGTTGCCGGTGCGCACCGCCCCCGGCTTCAGGGCCTTGTGCCCGACGGCGTGCTTCGCGATGTCATCCGCCTTGACCGTGTGGTGCCCGCGGAGGGCTTCCGCGGTTCCGCCCAAGGCCACGAAGAGCGCCACCATCCCGATCAGGGTTCCCGCTGACGGCCGCCTGGCAGACGAGGATCGATTCATCGTCCCTCCTTCCCTCGCAGGCTGGACCTACCCGAAATCAAGGATTTCAAAGAGAGGCCGAGGCGACCCTTGGCGAATCGAGGCCGGAGCGCGGCCGCGAAACGCCAGGCTCGCCGGGCCCGCGGCTTACGCCTACGCGGTCACTCGGACCAACAATGCGCGGTTCTGGAAGGTCGCCGTTCCGCCGCCGTCCTCTTGGTAGCGCAGCGAGAACGTGTAGGTCCCCGCGCGGCGCCAGCATCGTGATCCAGCCACCTCGGGTGCTGTTGATGGCCCCGTCGCTGTCGTTCGAGCCGGGCGAGGTGCGCCTGGTCTGGAACGAGTTCGCGCCGCTCGCCATGATGCTCTGCGGCGTTGCGACGAGGTGGGGCTCGAAGAGGCTGACCCGGCCGACGGCGTTCTGGCCGCCGCCGACGCTCGAGATGTCGGCCTGCGCGTAGACCTCGATCACGCCTCCGTCCGGGACCGAGACGGTGACGTTCGGGCCGCCGAGGTCGGTCGCCGAGCTGGCGGTCGTTGCGCTCGCCGTCGGCACGCCGCTCGAGAGGACGACGTTCGTCTTGTTGGCCGTGACGGCCCCGTTCTTGATCAATGGGCTCTTGATCGCGTTGTCGCGGATGTCGTGGCCGACGATCGTGTGGTTGACGATGTCGTCGGTGCGGACCTTGTTGTGCCCGTGCAGGGCCTCGGCTGTCCCGCCGAGCGCGACGAACAGCGCGACCGCCGCGATCAGCGTCGCTGCCGACGGCCGGCGCCGGGAGCGGGTGGCGGACATGTGGTCTCCTTCCCCTTGGTTGCGAATGCGTCCTCCGTAAATACCCGCGGAAGGGGAAGAGCTGTGCGCAGCTGCGAAATCCGAGATGAGCGCTGCGAGGCGCTCGGGTTGGTCGAGCGAGACGAACGTGCGCGCGTCCTCGATCAGCTCCAGGCGGGCGTCCGGGAAGGCACCGGCCAGCCGCTCGGCGTACTTCAGCGTGAAGAACCGGTCCTCGGGGGCCCATGCGAGCAGGGTTGGCCGATCGAAGTCCCGCAGGCGCTCCGCAGCCTCGAGCGTGTAGCGCTTCGAGATTCCACGCAGGACCTTGACAACGTCGCGGCGCACGCCGGGGTCGCTCATCGCCGGCTCGACCCAGTGGTCCAGCAGCTCGTCCGGAAGCCGCTTCTTGGTGAGCCAGCCGTATGCGATCGGGGCTCGCCGCATGGCGCGCGGGCGCATCGTCTGCATGAGTGCCGTGATCCCTCCAGGGACCCTCGCGGCGACCTGGAGGTAGCGGAAGGCGAGCGGCAGGAAGTTCTCGTACGCGTCGCACGGCGTGAGGACGAGCCGCGCGAGGCGCTCGGGGTGCCTCGTGACCACCAGCTGGCAGATCGCGCCGCCGGTGTCGTTGCCGACCAGCGTCACGTCCTCGAGCTCGAGCGCGGCCAGGAAGTCGGCGACCAGCTTCGCGAGGCCCGGCGGGCTCAGGTCGGCGTCGGGCGCCATCGCCTCGCGGTGCGATCCGAGCGGGAGGTCGGGGACGATGCACCGCTTCTCGCCGGCGAGGAGAGGCGTCACCCGCTCCCAAAGCCTTCCGTCGACCAGGGCGCCGTGGACGAAGACGACCGGCGGACCGCTACCGCTTTCGGCGTAGGCGAGGTTGCCCTGGGGGAGGGAGACCGAGCTCATCGCGACCGCCGTCCCGGGCGGCGAAGCTGCATTGCCTGGGTCGCCTCCTCGGATCGAAGATACATACAGCTGGTTTCTAAGCATACATACAGCGATGAATGTCGGCCGCGACGCAGAGCGAGCGCTCGGCGGCGACCGTCTACGCTCTCGTCGCTCGACGCAACACCTGTTCGCGGAGCGCGGTTACGCGGGCGTCGGCACGGAGGAGATCGTCCGCGCCGCGGGCCTGACGCGCGGCGCCCTCTATCACCAGCTTCGAGGGCGATGAGCGGCGCTTCTCGAGGCCGTCTACGAGCAGATCGAGCGCGAGGTCCACCGAGCGATCGCGTCGGCCACTCGCCGGCATCGAGCCGGAACGAGGCGCTCTCGCGAGGGCGCCCGCGCGTTCCTCGACCACTGCCTCGAGCCCGAGGTGAGCGGATCGTCCTGCTCGGCTGCAACGACGGCGCTCGGATCGGGAGCGATGGCGGGAGAATCGGCGAGCGCTACGCGAACGGGCCCGCGCGAGGGGCTATGCGGCGGCATCGAGGCGACGTGATCGCCGAGGGCTCCGATCAAGCCCCTCGCCCACGTCCTCATGGGCGCGCTCGACGAGGCGGCGATGGTCGTCGCGCGAGCCGAGGACCCCGCCGCCGCCAGCGACGAGATGGAGACGGTTCTGGGAAGCCTCCTCGACGGCCTGCGCGCCGATCCGTCGCCGCTAACATCGAAGGCGTGAAGGCCGGAATCCATCCCGAGTACGTGCTCGCCCACGTTCGCTGTTCGTGCGGCAACGAGTTCTACACGCGGTCGACCAAGCCAGAGCTCCACGTGGAGATCTGCTCCGAGTGCCATCCGTTCTACACGGGCAAGCAGAAGCTCGTCGACACCGGAGGACGGGTCGAGCGGTTCCGGCGCCGCGCGGCGCGCCGGCGGTCGTAGGCCCACCGTAGGGTTCTGGTGAGCGTCGCGGCGTCGAAGGCGACCGCGTCGGTGAACCGGCCTCCTGCCGCCGAGGACGGCCAGCTGCACATCCAGCGCGCGCCGATGCCCGACGGGCTTCCGGTCGCAAATCGCGACGCCCCGGTGGGCGGGCAGGCCGTGCTGGAGGGCGTGATGATGCGCGGCGTCTCGACCTGGGCGGTCGCGGTGCGCAGGCCGTTGGCCGAGGACGCGCCGCCGGGCGCCATCGGCGAGATCGAGGTCACGTCCGAGCCGCTCGTCTCCTGGGCCAAGCGCCACCGGATCCTTCGGGTTCCCGTGATCCGGGGGGTCGTCGCGCTCGCGGAATCGCTGAAGATCGGCTTCCGCGCCCTCGCGATCTCCGCCAACGCTCAGGTGAGCGAGCCAGGGGAGGAGCAGGAGATCGGGGGCTTCACCTGGGGCCTGACGATCGCGCTCTCGCTCGCGGTCGCGGTCGGCCTCTTCTTCGTCGTCCCGGTCGGCGCGACGAGCCTCATCCGCGACCAACTCGGGTCCGCGTTCCTGTTCTGGCTCGTGGAGGGGATTCTTCGCACCGGGATCTTCATCGCCTATCTGTGGCTGATCAGCCGCGTCAGCGACCTTCGGCGGGTCTTCGAGTACCACGGCGCCGAGCACAAGACGATCTCCTGCTACGAGGCGGGGGACCGCCTCACGCCCAGCGCGCGCTGAGCGCTATTCGCGCCTGCATCCGCGCTGCGGCACGAGCTTTCTGCTGATCGTGATGGTTCTCGCGATCTTCGTCTTCGCGCCGATCGGCCTCCCCGCCTGGTACTGGCTGGTGGCCACGCGCGTCCTGGGAATCCCGCTCATCGCGGGCCTGTCCTACGAGGTCATCAAGCTCGCGGGCAAGCACCGCCGCAAGCGCTGGGTCCGGGCGGTCATGTGGCCGGGGCTGATGCTTCAGAACCTCACGACCCGCGAGCCGGACCGCAGCCAGCTCGAGGTCGCGATCGCCTCGCTCGAAGCGGTGCTTGCGGTCGAGACGCCGGGGGCGGCCGACGAGGAGATCGAGATCGTCGCCTAGGGCGTCTACGTTTGGCGCTTGCGGGCCAGGATGAAGATGCTCGGCCCGAACCAGGCTCTCGCGAGCGCCGGCTGAAGCGCGCGCTCGGCGGAGAGCATGAGGCCCTCGGGGAGCATCCGCTTGAGCCGCGGGCTGCGCAGGTTCGAGACCGAGAGCGTCCTGGAGACGCGGAACCCGGCTTCGTCGAGCTGCGCGAGAACCGTATGCGGGTTGTGGTTGACGAACGGAATGCCCCCCTCACGGCGGCGTTCCTCGGAGCGGATGTCGACCGGCTCGCTCGGCAGCGGCCGCCGCTTCAGCGCATGCTTCACCCGGTTGCGCGCGTGCGCGTAGTTCGCCACCTCGAGCACCAGCGTCCCACCCGGCCCGAGAACTCGGGCGAGCTCGCGCAGCTCGGCCCCCGGCTCCGGGAGATGGTGCATCACGCGGATCATCGTCACGAGGTCCAGCGAGCCGTCACGGAAGTCGAGGGCGTCGGCCTGCATCTGCCTGCGCGCGATCTCGGGGTGGCCTTGCAGGAAGTCCTCGGCGAGGTCGAGCTGCTGGCGCGAGGGCTCCGCGAGCGTCACCTCGTCGGCGTACTCGGACAGCAGCAGGCTGATGCGCCCGAAGCCGCCGCCCACGTCGGCGGCGCGGCCGAAATGCCGGCCCTTGAGCAGGCGCCGGATCGCGATCTCCTCGGCGGCGTGCTCGTACTCGCGGCCCTCCCAGTAGCGGCGGTAGTTGTGGCGGGGGTCGTCGTACTGGGTCGCTGTCGGCTTGGCCGCGCTCACGCCTCGCAGTTCGTACGAGGCCCGGAGCCGGGACCCTGGATGCACGTATCCGTGCCCGGGCCCGCCGTCGAGGCCGTCGTTGCCGATGCCGCCGTCGAGGGAGTCGTTTCCGACGCCGCCGGCGAGCTCATCGTCACCCTTGAGCCCGAGGATCTTGTCGGTGCCCGGTTCGGCCAACGATGCTGTCGTTACCCGGGCCGCCCTTGATCACGCTGGGAATGTGGTCGTCGTTGACGTAGTCGGCCCCGTTGATGTCGTCCTTGCCCGGGCCGCCGAGGATGAGGACGCCGCCGAGGATCTGGTCGTTCCCCGGGCCGCCCTTGCTGACGTCGCCGGTGTCGGTGCGGCGGCCGTCGACGAGGTCGTCGCCGGCCCCGCCGAGCGTCATATCGTTGCCGTCGGCGGCGTGAAGGGTGTCGATCGCCGCCGCCGCCATCCACCTTGTCCTCGCCGCGCCCGGTCACGATCAGGTCGTCGCCCGGCCCGCCGCAGACGAGGTCGTCGCCCGTGCCCCCGCCGAGGCGGTCGTTGCCGCCCAAGCCCGACGATGACGTCCTTGCCCGGCCCGGTGCGGATGCTGTCTCGGCCCGGGCGTCCCGACAACCGTCGCCGTCTTTCCGAAGCATTTGGGCTTCGCCTTGGCGCCATGCGCGAGGCCGGCCGCCGCGACGAGGAGGGCGGCGACCGCGAAGGCGGCGGTCAGGTGGACGAGGGTCGGACGAGCGAAGCGGATGCTGGTCATGGCGACACCCTACGTCACAATCGACCCATGATCAACGACCTGATCGAGCAGATCGAGGGGCGGTACGTCGGAGCTCGAGCGCGACATGGCCGACCCGACGGTGATCGGCGATCGCGAGCGCTATGCCGAGGTGGCGCGCGCCTACCGCGAGCTCGAGGCCGCGCATGGCCTGGCGGTGGAGTACGCCCGCCTGCGCGACGATCTCGACGGGGCGAAGGAGATGCTCGACGAGGACGGCGACGACGCCGAGCTGAGGGCGCTGGTGGCCGAGGGCCCTGCCCGGCTCGAGGAGCTCGCGGAGCGGATCCGCCTGGCCATGGTGGAGCGCGACCCCAACGACTCGAAGAACGTCATCGTCGAGATTCGCGCGGGTACCGGGGGCGACGAGGCCGCGCTCTTCGCGGGCGATCTCGAGAAGATGCTCGCGCGCTACGCCGAGCGGCGCGACTTCCGGGTCGAGCATCTCTCCGCCTCGCCTGCGGAGGTCGGCGGGTTCAAGGAGGTGACCTTCGAGATCAAGGGCGACGGCGCTTACTCGGTCTTCAAGTACGAGGGCGGGACGCACCGCGTGCAGCGGGTGCCGAAGACCGAGTCGCAGGGCCGGATCCACACCTCCACCGCGACGGTCGCAGTCCTGCCGGAAGCGGAGGAGGTGGAGCTCGACATAGAGCCGAACGACCTCCAGATCGACGTCTACCGCTCCTCGGGGCCCGGGGGGCAGTCGGTGAACACCACCGACTCCGCCGTCCGCATCACCCACAAGCCGAGCGGCATCGTCGTGTCGATGCAGGACGAGAAGTCACAGCTTCAGAACCGCGAGAAGGCGATGCGCGTGTTGCGGGCCCGGCTTTACGAGCAGGAGCTCGCCCGGCAGCGGGCGGAGATCGCCGCCGATCGGCGCGCGCAGGTGGGCACCGGCGAGCGCTCGGAGAAGATCCGCACCTACAACTACCCCCAGGGCCGCGTGACCGATCATCGCGTCAAGGTCACCTCGCACGACCTGGAGGGCGTCCTCGGCGGCAACCTCGAGGAGTTCACCGAGGCCCTGGCCGGGGAGGAGAAGCGGGCCCGGCTCGAGACGCAGACGGCGTGAGCGCGGTCGTCGCAGGCACCGTGGGCGAGGCGCTGGCCGCCGCCGCCGACGCTCTGGCCGCCGCCGGGGTCGATACGCCGCGGCTCGACGCCGAGGTCTTGCTCGCGGACGCGATGGGGGTCGATGCGGCCGCGCTTCGCGCCGGCAGCGAAGGCGGGGTGGACCCTGCCGCTGCGCAGGCGCTTCGGCGCCATGGTGCGGCGGCGCGTGCGGCGCGAGCCGGTCGCGTACATCGTCGGGCGGAAGTGGTTCCGGCGGATCGAGGTGGCCGTCGATCCGGCGGGTGCTGATTCCGCGGCCCGAGACGGAGCTCTTGGTGGAGGTGGCGGTGGAGCTCGAGCCGCCTCCGTGCTGGACGTGGGTACCGGCAGCGGGGCCGTGGCGCTGGCGGTCGCCGATGAGTTGCCGCACGTCGCAGTTAGGGGGAACGGACACGAGCGTGGCGGCTCTCGATGTGGCGGGGTCCAACGCTGAGCGTCTCGAGTTGACGGATCGGACGCACTTCTCCCTCGCCGAGGCGAGTTCCAGCCGAGATGCGACTACAACTCGCCACTGGGACCTGGTCGTCGCAAATTTGCCGTACGTACCCGACGGGGACTGGGACGGATTGCAACGGGAGATCCGCGACTTCGAGCCGAAGGAAGCGCTCCTCGGCGGCCCGGACGGCCTCGGGCCCATCCGCGACCTCCTTTCCTCGTCGCTGAATTGCGATGCGATCGCGCTCGAGGTCGGCTTGGGCCAGGCCGCCGAGGTGGAGGGCCTCGTTCGCGCCGCCGGCTTCACACGGACCGAGCGTCGCCAGGACCTCGCCGGCATCGAGCGGGTCGTCGTCGGCCGACGCTGATGGCGGATGCGGTCGTCTCGATCGAACGCGATGGGGCCGCCGCCGCGCGGGCCGCGCTCGAGCGCTGCGTGGCGTCGGGCGGCGTCGCACTCTTTCCCGCCGACGGTCTCTACGGGCTCGCCTGCGATCCGCTGAACGGCGCGGCGATCGAGCGCATCCACGAGATCAAGGGACGCGACGACGGGAAGCCCTCGGCCGTCATGTACTTCGATGGGCTGATGATGCGCGAGCTCCTCGCGGACATGGGCCCGGCGACACGGCGGGCCGTCGCGGCGCTCATGCCCGGCCCGGTCACCCTGCTCGTTGCCAATCCGGCCCATCGCTATCCGTTCGCCTGCCGAGCGACACCTGATCGGCTGGGCCTCCGCCTCATCGATGGGCCGCTGGCCGGCGCCGGCACCCCGATCTTCCAGACGAGCGCCAATCGGAGCGGGGAGGAGGCGCCGGCGAGCTTCGCCGACGTCGATCCCGCGATTACGGCAGGGGTCGACCTGGCGATCGACGGCGGCGAGCTCACCGGGCGTGCCCTCGACCGTCATCGATTTCACCGAGCTCGACGAGGCCGGCACGTGGGCGTGCTGCGCGAGGGCGCGGTCTCGCAGACAAGAGGTCGCCGAGCGCCTTGCGTCGATATCGTCGCCGTCGCCATGAGGATCACGATCGGCTCCGACCACGCCGGATTCGACCTGAAGCAGCACCTGAAGCCGGTGCTCGAGGCCGCTGGACACGAGGTGAACGACCTCGGGACCAACTCGACCGAGCCGGTCGACTACCCGCCGATCTGCGCCGCGGTCGCCCGCGAGGTGGTGGCCGGGCGGGCGGATCGGGGGATCGCGCTGGGAGGCTCCGGCCAGGGCGAGCAGCTGGCCGCCAACAAGGTGCGCGGCGCCCGCGCGTCGCTCTGCAACGATCTCTACACGGCGCGGTTCGCGCGCCTGCACAACGACGCCAACGTGCTCACGATGGGCGGCAGGGTCGTCGGCGACGGCCTCGCCGAGGAGATCGTCCGCGTTTGGCTCGAGACCGAGTTCGAGGGCGGGCGCCACGCGCATCGCGTCGCCCAGATCGCCGAGATCGAGGCCGAGCAGGCGGGCGACGCCGGCTAGCCGATGGCGCCCGAGCGCGCCGCGGCGTTCGCCCCCGGCCGCGTCAACCTGATCGGCGAGCACACCGATTACAACCGGGGCCTCGCGCTTCCGTTCGCGATCACCGAGGGGGTGACCGTGCGCGCGAGCGCGCTCGGCGCGCGGCGCGTCGAGGCGGTGGCGCACGACCTCGATGCCGACGACTCCTTCGATCTCGACAGCCCGGAACGCGCGCCGGGGCTGGCGTGCGTTCGTCCGCGGCGTCGTCGCCGAGCTCGCCGGCGCCGGCGTGGAGCTTCGCGGCACCCGACTCGAGATCGCGGGCACGGTTCCGCAGGGAGCCGGGCTCTCGTCATCGGCCGCGCTCGAGGTCGCGCTGAGCCTGGCGCTGATCGCGCTCGCCGGCGCCGAGCGTCCGGACCGCCGCGAGCTCGCGCGGATCTGCTCGCGCGTGGAGAACGAGTGGGTGGGGGCGCGGACCGGGCTGCTCGACCAGCTCGCATCGCTCTACGGCGAGCGCGACGCGGCGCTGCGGATCGACTTCGACTCGCTCGCGATCGATCCGGTGCCGCTCGCGCTCCACGGCTGGCGGCTCGTCACCCTCGACTCGGGCGAGCGTCACGCAAACGCCGCCTCCGGCTACAACGTCCGCCGGGCGGAGTGCGCGCAGGCGTGCGAGAAGCTCGGAGTGGAGAGCCTGCGAGAGGCGACGATGGCGGCCGTCGAGGGCCTCCCGAGCCCGCTCGCCGAACGCGCCCGGCACGTCCTCGGCGAGAACGCCAGGGTCGAGGCAGCCGTCGTGGCGCTCGAGGCCGGCGACCTGGCCGGCCTCGGGCGCCTGCTCGATGCCTCCCACGCGAGCCTTCGCGACTGCTACGAGGTCTCGACCGCGGCGGTCGAGGCCACCGCCGACCGCCTCCGAGCAGCGGGCGCGGTAGGAGCGCGGGTCATCGGCGGCGGGTTCGGCGGCCACGTGCTCGGGCTGCTGCCGCCCGGCGTCGCCGCCCCGGATGGAGCGATCGAGGTTCGACCCGGGCCCGGCGCGGGACTGCTGGACGGAGGCTGAGGACTCGGCCTACGTGTCCGCGAGCGGGCTCACGGCCTGCGCGCCCGAGACCCCGCGAAGCGCGGGGTAGAGCGCCCGGTAGCGCTCGCGCGCCTCGCGGTATGGCTCGACCCACTCGGGGACGGGATCGATTCGCTCGGTCGGCGTGACGGTCGCTGCCACGGCCGTGTGGACGTCGGGCCAGACGCCGGCCGCGACCCCGCCGAGCAGGGCGGCGCCGAAGGCCGCCCCCGCGTCTACGGCGACGCGCTCGAGCGGGAGCTCGAGCACCGAGGCGACGATCCGCATCCACTCGTCGCTCTGGGCGCCCCCGCCGGAGACGCGCCCGAGCTCCGGGCCCGGACCGAGCTCTCGAAGCAGGTCGAGCGAGTCGCGAAGGCCGAAGGCGACGCCCTCAAGGACGGCCCTGACGAGCGCGCCGCGGTCGTGGCGGAGGCCGAGCCCGACGAAGGCGCCGCGGGCGTCCGGGTCGGCGTGGGGGGTTCGCTCGCCGGCCAGGTAGGGCAGGAACAGCAGGCCCTCGGTCCCCGCCGGCCAGGCGGAGGCGGCGGCGACGAGCTCGTCGTACGCCTGCCCGGGCCCGATCGCGTCTCGGAGCCAGCGAAGCGATCCGGCGGCCGACATCGTCACCCCCATCGCGTGCCAGGCGCCCGGAACTGCATGACAGAACGCCTGGACGCGGGCGCGGGAGTCGGCGGTGAAGCGCTCCTGAGCGGCGAAGACGACGCCCGAGGTTCCGAGCACGACCGAGACCGGCCCCGGTCGATCGACGCCGACCCCGAGCGCCCCCGCGGCCTGATCCCCGGCGCCGGCGGCGACCGCGACGCCGTCTTGGGTTCGCCCGGAGAGGGCAGGGCTCTCGTGGAGCCGCGGCAGCCAGCCGGGCTCGATCGCGAGCTCCGAGATCACCTCGTCACTCCAGCGCCGCCGGGCGACGTCGAGCAGCAGCGTTCCCGAGGCATCGGCGACGTCGCTCGAGCGCTCGCCGCAGAGGCGCAGGCGCACGTAGTCCTTCGGCAGCAGGACGTGGGCGATGCGACCGTAGACCTCGGGCTCGTGGCGACGCATCCACAGAAGCTTCGTCGCGGTGAAGCTCGACAGCGCCCTGTTCCCGGTCAGCGCGATCAGCCGCTCGAGGCCGATCGTCTGCCTCGATCTCGGCGCATTCAGCGCCGCTGCGCCCGTCGTTCCAAAGGAGCGCGGGCCGCAGCGGCCGGTCGGCCGAGTCGAGCGCGACGAGCCCGTGCATCTGCCCCGAGAGGCCGATCCCGGCCGGCGGTCCGGCCGCCGCTCGCAGCCGCTCGAGGACCGATGACGCCGCGGTCCACCAATCCTCGGGATCCTGCTCGGCCCAGCCGGGCCGAGGCGTCGAGAGCGGATAGCCCGCGTCGGCCTCGGCGACGACCGCGCCGTCCTCGTCGAGCGCGAGCCCCTTCGCGCCGGACGTGCCGACGTCGAGCCCAACGACGACGGTCACGAATCGAGAGCCGTCACTCGCCGAGCGCGGCGTACACGATCTCGTAGGCGCGGACGGCGTCCTTCGCCTGCTGCGCTTCGCGCAGGGCCGCGTCGTCGATGCGGCCCGCGGTGGCGTCGATGAACCTCCATTGCAGGACCGATCGGCGCACCGCGGCGACCTGGTCCTCGGTGTACGGGTAGAGGTCGAAGCCGAGGCGCTCGCCGTGGGAGCCGTAGCCGCAGCGGCGGAGCTCGAGCGCGAGCTCGAGCGTCTCCATGAACGCGGTCGCGCCGACCATGTTGTCGTCGTCGAAGGTCCCCCAGCCCGAGTTCGCGTGCTGGTGGCCGAGCAGTCCCTCGGAGGCGAGCAGCGCCGCGTACTCCGGCAGGTGCTCGTCGTTCATAAGCAGGTGCTGCCAGTCCATGTTGATCTGGACGTTGTCGATGCCCTCGGCGCGCAGCTTGTGGACCACGTGGAGGCACATCCCCATGTTGCGCATGAGGATCTTCATCGCCGGCTCGGAGTTCTTGTGCTCGAGGAAGACCTTGACGCCATGACCCGCGCAGGCTTCGGCGGCCTCGGCGACCCCCTCGATCAGCCATCGCCAGGAGTCGGCGTAGGGCGTCTGGAACGGGTAGTTGTAGCCCTCGATCCCGGGCCAGATGATCAGATTGGCGCCGAGCGAGCCGGCGAAGTCGGCCGCCTCGTGGAGGATCCGCCTCGCCTCGGCGCGGGTCGCGTCGTCGGGCGAGACGAGCCCACCGCGACCGAAGCGGTGGTCGAGATGGAGGCCGCCGGCGATGCAGTAGACGTCGTGCTCGCCGAGGGCCGACCGGACCTCGTCGAGGTTGTCGGGAGAGAGCTCCTGGGGATAGTGGAACTCGTAGCCGTCCATCATGTCCCCGAGGCCATCGACCGCGCGATGGACCTTCTCGGCGATCGGCTCCTCGGAGTCCGTGCTCGGGCTGGTAGCCGCCCGGCACGAACCGCGTGATCATCGGCCCGAACGCCCAGATGCCGAGGCTCGTCTTCATCCGACCTCCTTCGATTCGCGTTGGCTCAGCCTCAGGGTGACACCGATCGTCCGGTGGCCGCGCTCTCATACAGGGCGGCGATGGCGCGCGCCTGCGCGACCGCGTCCTCGCGCCCGAAGCGCTGTTCGCGATCGCCGCTCGCCGCCGCCGCGAAGTCCTCGAGTTGGCAGCCGTACGGGTCGGCCGTCTCGACCTCGATCCGCTCGATCGACGAGTCGCCGCGCCGCACCTCGATCAGCGGCGTACGCGAATGCCACGGGTCGTCGACGAAGAGCGCTCCGTTGGGGCCGACGATCTCGAGCTCGTCGCGGGCGGCGAGATCCAACCCGCAGTCGAAGTGGACGAGGACGTCGCCCGGGCAGCGCATCGTCGCGGCGAACCGGACATCCACCCCGTCGCCGCCGATCACCTGCTCGGCGGCCACCTCCAGCGGCTCGCCCGCGACCAGCCGGGCGGCGCTGACGCAGTAGCAGCCGACGTCCATCAGCGACCCGCCGTCGAGCGCCGCCGAGAGGCGAATGTCGCCCTCGCGCTCGAGGTGGAAGGAGAACGAGCCCCGCACGAGCCTCGCGCCCCCGACCTCGCCGATCAGCGACAGCAGGCGCCGAGCCTGCGGATGGTGGCGCCACATGAACGCCTCGGCGAGGACGAGGCCGGTGCGATCGGCGATGTCGAACGCCCGCTCGACGTCGTCGGGCCGGCGGGACATCGGCTTCTCGCAGAGCACGTGCTTGCCCGCCTCGAGCGCCCGGATCGACCACTCCACGTGAAGGGAGTTCGGCAGCGGGATGTAGACGGCATCGACGTCGGGCGCCGCGAGCACCTCCTCGTAGGAGGAGTACGCACGCGGGACCTCGAGCTCCGCGGCCTGAGCCTCCGCCCGGGCGACGTCGCGGGAGCCGATGGCCACCACCTCGACCGCCTCCGTCCATCTCGCGCCGGCGACCAGCAGCTCGTTGATACGGGCCGTCGACAGTAGGGCGAGACGCATGGGCGCAATCGTATTCCGGTCCTTTACAGCACAGATGGTGTCCGAGCGATAGTGTTTCCGGGACCGGTCTCTATCTGCCTCACGGGGCAAAAGGAGGAGAGATGTCGGACAAGGACATTGACTCGGGCTTCGATCGTGTCGACGACGCGATCGAGCGCCTCGAATGGGATGAGTCGAGGCGGGAGCAGACGCCGCACACGAAGCTTCGCGCCGTCACGAGACGGACGGCGCTCACGGGCGTCGGCGCGGCAGCGGCTGCGCTCGCGATCGAGGCCTGCGGCGGCGGCGGGTCGTCGTCGAGCTCGGCGGCAAGTGGCGGTAGCGACGCAGCGGCGATCTTCAAGCCGTCCAAGAGCTACAGGTTCACCTTCGTCAACCACGTGACGACGAACCCGTTCTTCGTGCCGACCAAGTACGGAGCGGCAGACGCCAGCAGTCTTCTGGGCTGCTCCTATCAGTGGACCGGCTCGCAGACCAGCAATGTCAGCGAGATGGTCAACGCGTTCAACAGCGCGATCGCAGCCGGAGTCGACGGCATCGCGGTCTCGCTCGTCGACCTGCACGCGTTCAACGCTCCGGTTCAGTCCGCCCTCAGCAAGGGCATTCCGGTCGTCGCCTACAACGCCGACGCAGCTGGCAACCCGCGCCTGGCCTACATCGGTCAGGACCTCTTCGTCTCCGGCCAGGAGATGGGGACCCACATCCTCGACCTCGTTCCCGCAGGGAGCGACATCGTTCTGTTCATCGCGACGCCCGGCGCGCTCAACATCCAGCCGCGGATCGACGGCGCCAAGGACACGATCGGGAGCAAGCTCAACGTCGACACGATCGCGACCGGGGCGAGCGTCCCCGGCGAGCTCTCGACGATCCAGTCGTACGCTCAGTCGCATTCCAGCGTCAAGGGAATGTTCGCGGTTGACGCCGGGAGCACGCAGAGCGTTGCCCAAACGATCCAGAAGCAGGGTCTGAAGGACAAGGTCCAGGGCGGTGGCTACGACCTCCTGAAGCCGACCGAGGAGCTGCTCCAGAAGGGCTACATCCAGTTCACGATCGACCAGCAGCCCTACCTCCAGGGCTTCTTCCCGGTCATGGAGCTGTTCCTGTACCAGGTGTCTCAGACCCTGACCGGGATCGCCGACGTCAACACCGGCCTCAAGTTCCTCGACAGCAAGACGGTTGTGCCCTATAACAGCACCAAGAGCCGTTACGAGGGGACGTCGAGCGCACCCGGGGTCAGCAAGGCCTAGTCCCGTTCCGTGGCGAGCGCGTCGGAAACGACGGTTCCCGCGAGCGCTCCGACCGGGGGTCAGGCGCAGGCGCGCAAGACCCCTGGCGGAGCGGCTCGCCGATTGTTGCGTCGGTTCCTGACCCTGCGCGAGGGCAGCATCATCGTGGTCACGTTGATCACGTTCATCTACTTCGCGATCAACGCAAACAACTTCGTCACCGCCGACAGCTTCAAGAACCTCCTTCCCTACTTCGCCCCGTTCGCGATCCTCGGCGCCGGCGAGGTGTTCGTGATGATCAACGCCGAGATCGATCTTTCGATCGGCGGTGTGCTGCTGATCTCGCCGTTCATCTTCGAGAAGCTCGTGACGGGCGCCGGCTTCGCGCTCATCCCGGCCTTCCTGATCACGATGGTCGCGTGCATGGCGATCGGCCTCTTCAACGGGTTCTTCGTCGCCGTCGTCGGGATCTCGTCGTTCGTCGTCACCCTCGGCACCCTGTTCGGGCTCTCCGGGTTGACGTTGGTGATCTCCCACGCGGCGCCCGTGGCCACCCCGGGTACGTCGTCGTTCAGCCTCGGCACCTTCGCCCAGGTCTTCGGCGGCGGCACCTACTCGGAGCTGATCTGGGCCTTAGCCATCGTCATCATCCTTCAGGTCGCGCTTTCCTTCACCCGCTGGGGGATCTACACGGTCGCCGTCGGTGGCAACAGGCTCGGCGCCGCGGAGGCGGGGATCAACGTCCACCTCAACCTGATCCGCAACTTCATCGCCTGCGCGGTGTGCGCCGGCCTGGTCGGGATCCTCGAGGCCGTACGGACGACGACGGCGACGCCGGACCCGTCGGGCGCGAACACCTTTCTCTTCGCGGGGATCTCGGCGGCGGTGATCGGCGGCACCCTTCTCACCGGCGGCTCGGGAACCGTCATCGGCGCGTTGATCGGCGCCCTGTTCCTGGGGATCCTCAACGACGGGCTGATCATCCAGGGGACGAGCGCCGACTACCTCGACCTCTACGTCGGGATCGCGATCATCATTGCGATGACGCTCAACGTCTACGTGCAGCGGGTGCGGAAGGGCTCGATCCATGGCTGAGCGCGAGGCTCCGGCGGGGGCCGAGACGACGGCGCCTGCCTCGGCGGGCGAGGAGGTCCTTCGCGTCGAGCACATCGCCAAGAGCTTCGGGGCGACGTCGGTATTGCGCGACGTCAACATGACGCTGCGCCGCGGAGAGGTCCTTGGCCTTCTCGGCGACAACGGGACGGGCAAGACGACGCTGATGAAGATCATCTGCGGCTTCCACAAGCAGGACAGCGGGCAGATGTCCCTCAACGGCAAGCCCTACAAGCCGAAGAACGTCGACGACGCCCGCGCGCAGGGCATCGACACCGTCTACCAGGACCTGGCGCTGATCGACGACCTGACCGTCTACCAGAACATGTTCCTGCGCCGAGAGCGGGTGCGGAGCCCGCTGCCGTTCG
This sequence comes from uncultured Actinomycetes bacterium, assembly GCA_963823245.1. GTDB lineage: Bacteria > Actinomycetota > Thermoleophilia > Solirubrobacterales > 70-9 > JAWVFM01. Next base: position 323,712 of record CAWGKQ010000004.1, read on the forward strand.
TCAACAACGGCGCGATGCGCAAGGAGTCGCGAAAGGCGTTCGACGACATAGGCATCAACATTCCGACCCTCAACGCACCGGTCGCCCGCCTCTCCGGCGGCCAGCGCCAGGCGATCGCCGTCGCGCGGACGGTCTACGGGGAGGCGGACATCCTCCTGCTCGACGAGCCGCTCGCGGCGATGGGAGCCAAGGAGGGTGGCCTGATCCTCGAGCTGATCGAGCGGTTGAAGGGGGAGGGGCGAGTCTCGATCATCATGATCCTCCACAACTACGTCCACGTGCTCGCGTCCTGCGACCGGGTCAACATGCTCCAGGACGGCGTCATCGCCCTCGACAAGCCGACGGCGGACACGTCCGTGGAGGAGTTGACCCAGATCGTCGTCGAGGAGTACCGACGCGCCAAGGCCGAGGCCCTGAAGGCGGAGGCCGAGGGGGCCGCGCGCGCGCAGGCCGAGGCGTGATGGTCGCCCGATCGGCCTGATCGCGCGGCGTGACGGCATCCGGATACGCGATCGGGGTCGACTTCGGCACCGAGTCGGGGCGCGCGCTGCTCCTCGACCTTCAGTCCGGCCGCGAGGTCGCCGTCAGCGAGTTCCCCTACGCCCACGGGGTGATTGACCGCTCGCTTCCGGGCACCGCCGAGGAGCTGCCGCCCGACTGGGCGCTCCAGGACCCCGACGACTGGGTCGCCGTGGTCGAGACGGCGATCCCCGCCGTTCTTTCCGACGCCGGGGTCTCGGGCGAGGACGTCGTCGGCCTCGGGGTCGACTTCACCTCCTGCACGGTGCTTCCCGTCACGGGCGACGGGGTGCCCCTCTGCACGCTCGGCGAATGGCGGGCGCGCCCGCACGCCTGGCCGAAGCTCTGGAAGCACCACGCGGCGCAGCCGGTGGCCGACCGGCTGAACGAGGTCGCCGCGGCCCGCGGCGAGGAGTTCCTGTCCCGCTACGGCGGCAAGCTCTCCTCCGAGTGGTACTTCCCGAAGCTGATCGAGCTCTGGCTTTCGGACCGTGAGGTCTACGACGCCTCGGCGGGCTTCATCGAGGCGACCGACTGGATCGTCTGGCACCTGACGGGCGTCGAGAAGCGGCAGGCGTGCACGGCCGGCTACAAGGCATGCTGGTCGGCTCGCGAGGGCCTCCCCGCCGTCGAGTTCTTCGAAGCCGCCTACCCCGGCTTCTCGAACCCGGCCGAGAAGCTCGGGACCGAGTTCGCCCCGCTCGGCACCCTCGCCGGCGGGCTTCGCCCCGAGGTCGCGTCGCGGGTCGGGCTTCCGGAGGGCGTCGCAGTCGCGGTCGGGAACGTCGACTCCTTCGTCTCCGTCCCGGGCGCCGGGGTGGAGCGCCCGGAAACCTTTTTGACGGTGGTGGGGACGTCGATCTGTGACCTCGTCATCCACCCCGACGAAATCCGCCTGCCCGGCATCACCGGGGTCGTCGAGGACGGGATCGTGCCCGGCTTCTACGGCTACGAGGCCGGGCAGGTGGCGGTCGGCGACATGCTCGCCTGGTTCGTCGAGGAGCTCGCCCGCCCGTCGAACGGCGATCCCTACGAGGAGCTCGAGCGCGCCGCGGCCGAGATCGCGCCGGGCGCCACGGGCCTCGTGGCGCTCGACTGGTGGAACGGCAACCGTTCGATCCTCGCGGACGCCGACCTGACGGGCGTGATCTGCGGCCTGTCGCTGCAGACGAAGCCGGCCGAGATCTACCGGGCGCTGCTCGAGTCGATCGCCTTCGGCAACCGGCGCATCATCGACAACTTCACCGAGCACGGGCTCGAGCTCGAGGAGATCGTCGCCTGCGGCGGGATCGCGGAGAAGAGCCCGCTGGCGATGCAGCTGATCGCCGACACGACCGGACGCTCGGTCCAGGTGCCGGCGTCGAGTCAGATCCCGGCCCGCGGCGCGGCGCTCTTCGGCGCCGTCGCAGCGGGGCCCGAGGCCGGCGGCTTCGCCGACATCGAGAGCGCGGTCGCGGCAACTCGTCCGGCGGCCGCCCGGACCTACACGCCGGATCCCGAGGCGGGCCGGGTCTACGATCTCCTCTACGCGGTCTACCGGAGCCTTTATGAGACCCTCGGCCGGAGCCAGGTCGACCTGCTCCACGAGCTGAAGCGGATCCGCGACCATCGAGGAGGCGAGAAAGGAGGCGGAGTATGAGCGAGCAGGCCCAGCCCCGGATCGGACTGCTGGGGATCATGCAGGAGCTCTACGACGACATGGTGCCGGGGATCACCGATCACCAGGCGGCCTACGCGAAGCAGGTCGGCGATCAGCTCGGGGGAGCCGCCGACATCGTCGTCGTGCCGCCCGCCCGCAACCGCGATGACGTCGAGCGCGCCGTCTCCGATCTCGCCGGCGAGGGCGTCGACGGGATCATGATCGTGATGCTGACGTACGGCCCGGCGATGAGGACCGTGCGGGCGCTTCTCGACAATCGCCTGCCTCTGCTGCTCGCCAACATCCAGCCGGAGCGGTCGGTGACGGCCGAGTGGGATATGGCCGACCTGACCTACAACCAGGGCATCCACGGCGCCCAGGATCAGGCCAACGCCCTCGTCCGCTCGATGATCCCGTTCTCGGTGATCACCGGCGACTGGCGCTCCGACGCCTTCGCGGACGCGTTCGAGTCCTGGGCCGGGGCGGCGCGCGCCGTGACGGCTCTCCGCTCGACCAGGATCGCGCTCTTCGGCTATCCGATGAACGGGATGGGCGACATCCTCTACGACCAGCCGGCTGCGCTTCGCAGGCTCGGGCCCCTGGTCGTCAACGAGGACCTCGGCGCGCTCCACTCCCGCATGCAGGCGGTCGGCGACGCCGACATCGAGGCGCTGCTCGGCCGCAATGCGGAGCGGTTCGCCGTCGATGAGGCGCTGCCGCGCGAGCAGCACGCCTACGCCGCGAGGTTCGAGCTCGCGATCCGGGCGCTGCTCGAGGAGAAGGGCTACCAGGCATGGTCCGCGCACTTCGACTCGGTCGGCGGGGACGGGCGCTTCGAGCAGCTGCCGCTGCTCGCGGCCTCGAATCTGATGGCGGACGGCTACGGGTACGCGGCCGAGGGCGACACCAACACCGCGACGCTCATGGTCGCGAGCCAGGCGATGATCGGCGACGCCCACTTCAGCGAGATGTACGCGATGGACTGGGAGCTCGACTCGGTGCTGATCAGCCACATGGGCGAGGGGAACTGGAAGGTGGCCCGCCGCGATCGCCCGGTCCGGCTCGTCGATCGCGAGCTCGGCATCGGCGGGCTCGGCAACCCGCCGACGACGGTCTTCTCCGCCGAGCCGGGCGTCGCGACGACGGCGGCGCTCGTCCCGCTCGAGGGCGAGCTTTACCGGCTGGTGGTCGCGCGCGGCGAGGTCCTCGACACCCCCGAGTTGCCGAACGTCGAGATGCCGTACTTCCACTTCAGGCCCGACAGCGGTATGGAGCCGTTCATGGACGACTGGCTCCGCCTCGGCGGCCCGCACCACTTCGTCGCCAACCTCGGCGACCAGACCGGCCCCTGGCGCCGCTTCGCGGAGCTCCTCGAGCTCGAACTCGAGGAGATCTAGTCTCCGTGGGCTCGCTGCGCGAGGAGGTCCTCGAGGCGAACCTGGCGCTGCCGGAGCACGGGCTGGTGACCCTCACCTGGGGGAACGTGAGCGCCATCGACCGCGCCCGCGGGTTCGTCGCGATCAAGCCGAGCGGCGTCGACTACGCGGCGATGAGCGCCGAGGACATCGTCGTCTGTGACCTCGACGGCAACGTGGTCGAGGGGACCCGACGGCCCTCGACCGACACGCCGACGCACCTGGCGCTCTACCGCGCGTTCGACGCGATCGGCGGGATCGTCCACACCCACTCGACCTGGGCGACGGCGTGGGCGCAGGCCGAGCGCGAGATCCCGCCCCTCGGCACCACCCACGCCGACCTCTGCCCGGCCGCGATCCCTCTAACGCGCGCGCTGGCGGCCGAGGAGATTGCCGAGGGCTACGAGGAGGCGACCGGGGCGACGCTCGTAGAGGCCGTGGGCAAAGGAGGCGGCGCCGAGGTCGTCCCCTGCGCGCTCGTGCGTGGGCACGGCCCATTCTGCTGGGGGGCGGACGCGGCGACCGCGGTCGAAGCGGCGGTCACGCTCGAGGAGGTCGCCCGCCTGGCGTTGCTGACGACGCTGATCGAGCCCGACGCGGGACCCCTGGCGGCGGCGATCCGCGACAAGCACTTCGAGCGCAAGCACGGGCCGCACGCCTACTACGGCCAGCCCTCCTGAGCCCGGACGCAGAAAGGCGCCGGCTTCCTGAGGTCGTGCTCGGCGACGACGCGATCGCGCGGCTCGCCGACCACGGCCGCGACGAGGGGTGGGCGAGCGCGTTGCTCGTGATGGACCCGAACACCGAGGAGGCCGCGGGCGGCGCGGTCGCCGATGCGCTCGCCGGCGCCGGCGTGGAGCCCGGCGCGTTCCGCTTCCCGGAGCGCAGCGGTCTGAGGGCGACGTCGGAGAACGCGGAGGCCGTGCGCGCCCGCCTGCGCCGTGACCGGCCGGACGCGCTGCTCGCCGTCGGGTCGGGCGTCCTCACCGACATCACGCGCTGGGCGGCCCATCTCGAGGGGCGCGACTTTGTGAGCGTGCCCACGGCGGCGTCGATGGACGGCTACGCCTCGAGCGTCGCGGCGATGCAGATCGACGGCGTAAAGGTCACCTACCCGGCGCGGGCCCCGGAGGCGATCTTCGCCGACGCGCGCGTGGTGGCGGCGGCGCCGATCGAGATGGCCCGCTCCGGCCTCGGCGACCTGATGGCGAAGGCGTCGGCCCGGACCGACTGGCAGGCGGCGCACCTGCTGCTCGGTGAGTCGTTCGACGGGGACGTGGTGGAGCGGGTGAGAAGGCCGCTCGAGCGCGCGGCGGCCGGCGTCGAGGAGATCCTGCGAGGGGAGCCGAGCGCGGTTCGCGGGCTGGCCGGTGGGCTGATCGAGTCCGGCGTCGCGATGGCGATTGTCGGCAGCTCGCGGCCGGCGAGCGGCTGCGAGCACCATGCCTCCCACTTCTGGGACCTGCTCGCGGCGCGGGGCCTGCGGCGGCCGGCGGCGCACGGCCTCCAGGTCGGCTACGCGACCCGGTTCGCGATCCGCCTGCAGCACTTCGCCTTCGGCGGCGGCGTCGGCTCGGTAGCTCGGCCGCTCCCGTGGGAGCCGTTCGGCGCCGAGGCGAGGGCGTGGCTCGGCGACCCCTCGCCGGAAATCGCCGCCGCGGCCGAGGACAAGCGGCGGTTCGTCGTCGGCGGCCTGGCTCGCTGGCCGCCTGACGCGGAGCGCTGGGAGGCCGTGCGGGCGGCCCTGGCGCCGGCGCTGGCGGCGCATCCGGCGGTCGAGCGGGCACTCGAGAAGGCCGGCATCCCGGCGGCCCCCGGCTTCGCCGGCGTCGATTCGCGGACGCTCGTCGCGACCTTCCGCTACGCGAACCGCCTGCGCGCCCGCTACACGACGCTCGACTTCCTCGAGGGGCAGGGAATGCTCGACGAGGCGCTGGAAGTGGCCCTCGGGCCGCCTACCAGCGATCGTGGACGTGCTCGCGAATGAGCCCGTTGTAGACCTCGGTGGCGCCGGCCTGCTGCTCGTCGGTCAACGGCGGGAGCGCCGCGACGGCGGCGTTCTGGCGCGCCTGGTCGGCGTTGCGCGCGCCCGGGATGACGGCGCTCGTGCCGGGCTGGTCGATCACCCATCGAAGAGCGAACTGCGCCATCGTCGAGCCGGGCTCGACGAGCTCGGCGAGCTCGCGGACGGCCGCCAGGCCGACCTCGAACGGGACGCCGGCAAACGTCTCACCGACGTCGAACTCCTCACCGTGCCGGTTGAAGCTGCGGTGGTCGTCTGGGGCGAAGACCGTGCTCTCGTCGTAGCGCCCCGAGAGGAGGCCAGAGGCGAGCGGGACCCGGGCGATGATCCCGACCCCGACCGCCTGGGCGCGGGGGAGCACCTCCTCGAGCGGCTTGCGACGGAAGCAGTTGAGGATGATCTGCACGCTGGCGACGTTCGGACGCTCGATCGCCCGGAGCGCCTGGGCGCAGGTCTCGACCGAGACGCCGTAGGCCGAAACCCGCCCGGCCTCGACCATCTCGTCGAGGGCGTCGAAGACGGCGTCGTCCTCGTAGACCTCGCTCGGCGGGCAATGGAGCTGCACGAGATCGATCGTCTCGACCTCGAGGTTGGTCCGGGAGCGGTCGTTCCAGGCGAGGAAGCTCTCGCGGTTGTAGTTCTCCGGGACCTGGTCGACCCGCCGGCCCATCTTCGTCGCGACCAGGAGCCCGCCGTCGGGGTGTCGTGAGCGCAGCTCAGCGCAGAACCGCTCGCTGCGGCCGTCGCCGTAGACGTCGGCGGTATCGAAGAAGGTGATGCCCGCGTCGACGGCCGCGTCGAGGGTGGCGCGCGCGGCGTCGGGCTCGACGTCTCCCCAGTCGGCGCCGAGCTGCCATGTGCCGAGGCCGACGACGCCGACCGAGCGGCCCAGGCGGTCGATCCGACGTTGCTCCACACCTAGATGTAAGCGAGAATCGCGCCGCGATGACCGCCGACGGCCTTCGGGCCGCAGAGGAGAAGATGCGCGACGCGGGCCAGCCCGAGGAGGCGATCCGGGCCTTCGGCAACGCCTACCGCCGGTTCGTCGATGGCGAGCGCGGGCTGCTACCGAGCGCCGAGCTGGAGCCGGTCGGCGAGGTGCCCGGGCTCGAGGCGCTGCCCGATGCGGGCGCCGACGCGCTTGCTGCGGTCGCCGTGATCAAGCTCAACGGGGGCCTCGCGACGACCATGGGGCTGCGGCACCCGAAGTCGCTGATCGAGGCCCGCGACGGTCGCACCTTCCTCGACTTGATCGTGGGCCAGATCCTGGCGCTGCGGCTACGGCACGGGATTCGCTTGCCGCTCCTGCTGATGGACAGCGAGGCGACCCGGGCCGACACGCTGGAAGCGCTTCGCGCCTACCCCGAGCTCGGCGACGAGCTGCCGCTCGACTTCCTGCAGAGCATGATCCCGAAGCTCGACGCGAGCGAGCTCGCCCCGGTGAGCTGGCCGCGCGAGCCGGCGCTCGAGTGGTGCCCACCGGGCCACGGCGACGTTTTCGGAGCCCTGCGGAGGTCGGGTGCCGTCGCCGCGCTCCGCGATCAGGGCTTCGAGTGGGCCATGATCTCCAACGCCGACAACCTCGGCGCCATGCCCGACGCGAGGATCGCCGGCCATCTCGCGGCGGAGCGAATCCCGTTCCTCGTCGAGGTGGTCGAGGGGACCGAGGCCGACCGCAAGGGCGGCCACATCGCCAGGCGCATCGCCGACGGGCGGCTGGTGCTGCGCGAGACGGCGCAGACGCCGCCCGAAGACGAGGAGTCGTTCCGCGACTTCCGCAGATGGCGCTACTACAACACCAACAGCATCTGGATCGATCTGCGGGCGCTGGACGGCGTCCTCGACGACCGGGGCGGGGTCCTCGAGCTGCCGCTCATCGTCAACCGCAAGACAGTCGACCCGCGCGAGGAGGACTCGCCCGGTGTCATTCAGCTCGAGGGCGCGATGGGCGCGGCCATCGAGAGCTTCGAGGGGGCCAGCGTGCTGCGGGTCCCGCGGACCCGCTTCGCGCCGGTCAAGACCACCGACGACCTTCTGTTGCTGCGATCCGACGTCTACGAGGTCGGCGACGACCTCGCCGTCGAGCCGGTGCCGTCGCGGCGCGGCCGGCTTCCCTTCGTCGAGCTCGACCGGCGCTTCTACCGCCTGCTCGACGACTTCGACGCCCGCTTCCCGGCGGGTCCCCCGTCACTGGTCCAGGCTGAGCGCCTGGTCGTTCGCGGCGACGCCACGTTCGGCGCCGGGGTCGTCGTCCGAGGCTCGGTTGAGCTCGAGGCTTCGGAGCCGATGACGATCGCTCCTGAGACCGTGCTCGAGGGATAGCGCCGGAAGCAGGTGCTCAGCCTGCGAGGGCGGCGGCGACGGAGGCGACGAACAGCTTGCGCGCCTCGGCCAGCTCCGCGGTCTCGCCGCGCTCGATCCGCTCGAGCGTCAGGCCCTCGAGGCCCGCCATGATCAGCGTGACGGCGGCGCCGATGTGACGGCGCTCGACGCCGGCCGAGCGAAGCAGCTCGCCGATGACCTCGCGCCAGCCGTCCTTCACCTCCCGCAGGATCGAGCGCACGTCCTCCTCCACCACCGAAACGGCGTTCAGGTCGAAGTAGGCGCGGGCGATGCGCTCGTCACGGTCGAGGATCCGCCGCACGCCGGCAGCCGTGCCCTCCACGATCTCCTCGACCCCGGCCGCGGCGCCGATTCCGGCGACAACCTCGGCCGTGATCTCGTCGCCGACCTGGCGAGCGGCGGCCGCCACCAACCCCCGCTTCGAGCCGAAGTGGTAGGAGATCAGCGCCTTGCTCTCGCCGGCGCGCAGGGAGACCTTCGCCATCGTGAGCCCCGCGTAGCCGTCTGCGAGCAGGGTCTCGTAGCCGGCTGCGAGGATCCGCTCCCGAGCGCCGGTCGACGGCCGGCCCAGTCTTGCTCGATCCGGCGCCGGGCCGGCGCCGCGGGTCACGCGGGAGCGCCCTCGCCGAGCATCGCCGGGTCGAGGCCCATGGCCGCGAGCTTCTTCGACAGCGACTTCGCCGCGTACGCGAAGATCTCGGATGAGTGGTAGAAGGGCGTGTCGAAGTCGTACGGGTCGTCGACCCACGGCGGGACGAAGACCAGCGGCGCCACGGGGAGCGCCTCCTTGAGCGTCGCTTCGACGATCCGCGCGTTGGCGGGGTCGTCCTTGATCGCGTCGGCGAGGAACTTGACCCCGAAGCCCACGTGCCGCGACTCGTCGCGGTTGACCGCCGTGAACCCGGCGACGAAGCCGGGGAACCAGTTGCGCTCGCGCATCGACTTGATCATGAACCGGGCTGCCGTCAGGGCGAGCATCCCCTCGATCACGACCATGTAGAGCGTCACGCCCCGGACGAGGGCGCCGAAGTCGCTCGGGTCCTTGCGCAGAGTCTCGGCGGCCTCGTGGAGCATGCCGTCGAAGAGCGTCTTCCAGTCGTCGTTGATGACCGAGCGCTGCTTGTCGAGCATGTCGCCGATCCCGTCCGCGTCGGTCTTAAGAACCTCGCGGTAGAAGCGGTCCCAGAAGACCACGTGCTTTGCCTCGTCCGAGATCTGCGTCGTTAGGAAGATCTGGGCTTCGTGGGTCGGAGCGGCCAGCGCGAACGGCAGCAGCTCGACGGTGACGCGCTCCTCGCCGAGGAAGAACTCGGAGAAGCCGAAGGTGATGAAGCGCCGCTCGTCCTCGGTGAACATGTCCGGGTCGGCCCACTGCCGAGCGTCCTCGGTGAAGTCGAAGTCCTCCGTCGACCAGTGCTGGCGCTGCCAGCGCATGAAGAGCTTCTCGTAGGAGGGAGCCGCCTCGACGATCCGGTCCAGGCCCGACATCACCTTGTCGATGTCGCCGTCCATCAGGACCGACAGGGCCTCGTCCTCGGTCTTCAGCTCGGGCTCGACTTCGCTGATGCTCATCTGTGCTCCTATCGTGGTCGGTGCGCCTCGCGGGCACCGTAACACAATTACTGAACGATCGGTCAATAAGTGCTTCGGCGCCGACTCGTGTCATAAGCTGGGAGCGGTGACCGACCTCCGCTCAGCCTCGCTCGCCGACGTCGACCCTCAGATCGCGGATGTGCTCCAGCGCGAGCTCCACCGCCAGCAATCGACGCTCGAGATGATCGCGTCGGAGAACTTCGTTCCCGCCGCGGTGCTGGAGGCCACCGGTTCGGTGCTCACCAACAAGTACGCCGAGGGGTATCCGGGTCGCCGCTACTACGGCGGCTGCGAGGAGGTCGACGTCGCCGAGCAGCTCGCGATCGACCGGGCGAAGGAGCTCTTCGGGGCCGAGCACGCGAACGTCCAGCCGCATGCCGGCGCTCAGGCCAACAACGCCGCCTACATGGCGATGCTCGAGCCCGGCGACACGATCATGGGAATGGCGCTGGACCACGGTGGCCACCTCACGCACGGGATGAAGCTCAACCTGTCTGGCCGCCTCTACAACGTGGTCGCCTACCACGTGCGGCGCGAGGACCTCCTCTGCGACATGGAGGAGGTCGAGCGGCTGGCCCACGAGCACCGGCCGAAGGTGATCGTCGCCGGCTGGTCGGCATATTCCCGCCATCTCGACTTCGCCGCCTTCCGCGAGATCGCCGACTCGGTAGGTGCCCGCCTCATGGTCGACATGGCCCACTTCGCCGGCCTCGTCGCCGCGAGTGAGCATCCGAGCCCGGTGCCCCACGCCGACGTGGTGACGACGACGATCCACAAGACGCTATGCGGACCGCGCAGCGGGATGATCCTGTGCACCGCGGAGCTGCAGAAGGACATCGACCGCTCCGTGTTCCCCGGGCAGCAGGGCGGCCCCCTCATGCACGTGATCGCGGCGAAGGCGGTCGCGCTCGGCCTCGCTCAGACGGAGGAGTTCCGCGCCCGCCAGCGCCAGACCATCGCCAACGCGAAGGCGTTCGGCGAGGGTCTCATCGCCGGTGGCGTCGACGTGCTGACGGGGGGCACCGATGTCCACCTCGTCCTGGTCGACCTCGGCTCCACGGGCCTCGACGGCAAGACGGCCGAGAGCCGCCTCGAGGAGGTCGGGATCACCGTGAACCGCAACGCGATCCCGTTCGACGAGCGCCCGCCGATGAACCCCTCCGGCCTGCGGATCGGGACGCCGGCGCTGACCACCCGTGGCCTGGTCGAGGACGACCTCCGCGAGATCGCCGACGTCACCTGCGTCGCCCTGTCGGATCGCTTCGAGGACGAGCGCGACTCGCTGCACGAGCGCACCGCGGCGCTGATGGAGCGATATCCGCTGTACGAGCAGCTCTCGCCCGCCCACGCATAGGCTGCGCGGGTCCCTCCGCCCGGCGCCCGCTCCTTTAGAGGGAGAATTCAGGTATGCCCATCGGCGACAGCCTTCGTCGAGCGCGCACCGAGCGCGGCCTCGGCTTCGACGAGGTCTCCGACGCGACCAAGATCCGCGTGCGGTACCTGCGGGCGCTGGAGGCCGAGGACTGGAGCGCCCTCCCGGCGCCGGCGTACGCCCGCGGGTTCCTCCGCACCTACGCCTCCTATCTCGGCCTCGACGCCGACGTCTTGGTCGAGGACTTTCGAAGGACGGTCGGCGAGGGCGATTCCGTGCCCGCGGAGGAGCGCCGACCCGTCGCGGCTGTGCCCGGAGGGGCGGGCTTCCCCTCGCGGGGAGTGCTCATCGGCGCCGGCGCGGTCGTGGCGGTCCTCGCCGCGCTCTTCGTCATCGGGCAGCTCGGCGGGTCCGGCGGCAAGGAGACCTCCGGAACGCCGGCCGGCCACGCGAAGCAGGCCCGGCATCATCGACACAGCCACTCTCATCCGACGAAGCCGCCCCCCGAGCCGACCAAGGCCTCGATCGAGATCCGGCCGACCGGGACCATCTGGGTCTGCCTGATCGACCTCTCCGGCAAGCGCCTCGTGAACGGCCAGATCCTGACTGCGGGCGACGACCAGGGACCGTTCGAGGCCGCGGGCTTCCAGCTCGGCCTCGGCAACGGCGAGGCGACAATCACCGCGAACGGGAAGCCGGTCGACGTTCCCTCGAGCCCAAACCCGCTCGCCTTCCACGTCGGCCCGGGCTCGGCGAAGGCCGTGAGTCCTTCGAAGCGGCCGACCTGCGCTTGAGCGGGCCCCTGTCCGCCCTGCAGCTTCCCCGGGTCGAGCTCGGCGGCGGCCCGACGCCCGTGCGGGAGCTGTCGAAGCTCGGCGCGGAGGGCGGCCGAGCGCCCGTGTGGATCAAGGACGACGGCGCGTACAGCGACCTCGGCGGCAACAAGGCCAGGAAGCTCGAGTGGCTTCTCGGCGAGGCTCGTCGCCGGAGAAGCCGAAGCGTCGTCACGGGCGGCGCCCTGGGGACCAACCACGGCCTCACCACCGCCCGGGCGGCGCGGCGCCTGGGCATGCGGCCGATCCTCGTGCTCGTACCGCAGCCGATCGACGAACACGTGCGCGCCCAGCACGAGAGATTGCGCGGAAGTGGAGCGGAGCTGCACCACGCCGGCGGGGTGCGCCGCGCCGTCGCGCTTGGCGCGCTGCTCGTCGCCCGCGAAGCCGCGGCGGGCCGCCGCCCGTATGCGATCCCACCGGGTGGCTCGGTCCCGCGCGGGTGCGTGGGCTACGTGGCGGCAGCCTGCGAGCTCGCCGAGCAGGTGCGACGCGGCGAGATCCCCGAGCCCTCCCATGTCGTCGTGGCGCTGGGAAGCGGCGGCACGGCGGCCGGGCTGCTTGCCGGCCTCGCGTTCGCCGGCCTTCGCACGCGCCTGGTGTGCGTTCTCGTTAACGACCTCGATCAAGCTCGACGCGCACCGGGTGACGGGCCTCGCGGGGCGCACGGCGCGCCTCCTGCGTCGCCACGGCGTTGCCGCCGAAGCCCCGCCGCCCGCGGGTGTCACCGTGGAGACCGCCTGGCTCGGCTCGGGCTATGGCCACCCCACATCGGACGGCGCCGCCGCCCTCGAGCTTCTGGGCGACCGCGAGGGCGTCGAGCTCGAGCCCGTGTACACCGCGAAGACGGCTGCGGGCCTCCTCGCGCTCAACCGAGAGGGCCGGTTCGGCGACGGCCCGGTGCTGTACTGGCATACCTACCGACCCGCCACCTAGGCTGGGCGCGTATGTCAGTGAGGGGCTTTGCCCCGAAAGCAGCAGATAAGGGCGCCGAAGGCGCCCGCAAGTGATGCGCGTCTGGGTCGACTGCACGGCTGCCGCCCACCCGCTCGTCCTTCGCCCGATCATCGATCGCCTTCGGGCGGCGGGCCATGAGGTCTCGGTGACCGCGCGCGAGTACGGGCAGACGGTTGGAATCCTCGAGCGGCTCGGCGTCGACCACGAGGTGATCGGCCGCCACGCCGGCGCGGGGGGCGGCGCCAAGGCCGCGGCCGTCGGAACCCGCTCCCTCGCCCTCGGCCGCTGGGCGCGGCCAAAGCGCTTGGACCTCGCTCTCGCCCACGGATCGGTCGACATCGCCGTCGTCTCCGCGGTGCTCCGGATCCCGCTCGTGCAGATGCAGGACTACGAGTTCGCCGGAGTTCAGCGTCAGCTCGCCTTTCGCGCCGCTCGCCGCGTCCTCGCGCCCGACGCCATCTCTCCGGAGGCGATGAGACGTGCGGGCGCTGCGCCGCGCAAGCTCTTCCGCTACCCCGGCCTCAAGGAGGACTACTACCTCTACGACTTCGAGCCGGATCCGGGCGTCATCGACGAGCTCGGGCTGGCGCGCGAGCGCGTGATCACCGTGGTCCGGCCGCCCCCCGAGAGCTCCGCCTACCACGCCGAGAACCCCGTCTACGAGGGCCTGCTCGATCGCCTTGCGGAGGACGAGGGGGCTGAAGCGGTGGTGATCCCCGCACCGAGGCGCAGCGCGCCGCGCTGCGCCGGCGGCGCGCGAAGAACCTGATCGTCCCCGAGCGGGCGATCGACGGCCAGAGCCTCATCGCGCAGGCCGACGCCGTCGTGGGGGCGGGCGGGACGATGAACCGCGAGGCCGTGGCGCTGGGAACCCCGGTGTGGACGCTCTTCAGCGGCAGGATGGGGGCCGTCGACGAGGCCCTCGATCTCCGCCGGACGGCTGCAGGTCCTCTCCGACCCCTGCGGCTCTCGATCTCCGCAAGCGAGCCGAGCCGATCGGGGTCCGCGAGCCTCGCGACCCGCAACTCCTGGTCGACGCCGTCCTGGCCGCGACGGGAAGATGACCCAACGATGCGGAAGATGACCTAGCGAATGCTCGTCAACGGCAACCCGCAGGCGATCTTCGCCCTCTACGCGTTCCTCCTCGCGACCGTCATCAGCTGGGCGCTCGTGCCCGCCACGGAGAGCCTTGCCCGCAGGATCGGGGCGATCGACCACCCCAACGAGCGGAGCCTCCACACGATCCCGACGCCGCGCCTCGGGGGGCTGGCGATCCTCGTTGCCGTCGTCGTCTGTGGCCTTCTCTTCCTCCCGCTTGCACCGATCACGCGGGCCATCCTCGCCGGGGCGGTGGGGATCGCCCTCCTCGGCGTGCTCGACGATGTCTTCGAGCTGAGCGCGCCGATCAAGCTGCTCGGCCAGGTCGTGATCGTGGCGATCCCGGTCTTCAACGGAGTCCGGGTCGGCGCCTTCACCCTCCCGTTCGTCGGCGGCGTCAACCCCAACACCGTCGACATCGTGAATTTGCCCACGCTCGGGGAGGTCGAGCTGAGCCACGTGCTGACGATTCTCGGCATCGTCGCGGTGATCAACGTCATCAACTTCACCGACGGCGTGGACGGCCTCGCCGCCGGCGTGTGCGCCATTTCTGGGCTGACGATGGCCATCATCGCGCTGTCGCTGGAGCGAACCGGCGCCGGCGTGCTGGCCGCGATCGCCGCGGGCGGCGCGCTCGGGTTCCTGCGCCATGGCTTCCCTCCCGCCCGGAGCTTCATGGGCGACACCGGATCCGGCCTTCTCGGCTACCTGTTGGGAGCGATCGCCATCGAGGGCGCGCTGAAGACGAACGCGGTCGTGGCCCTGTTCTTCCCGCTGATCGTCCTCGCGGTGCCGATCCTCGACACCGGCTTCGTCGTGGCGAAGCGCATCAAGTACCGCCAGCCCATCCACAAGGCCGATCGCTGGCACTTTCACCACCGGATGACCAACATCGGCTTCTCCCAGCGGCGGACGCTCGCCTACCTCTACGGATGGGTGCTGATCCTGGCGGCGCTGGCGCTGGCGCTGCGCTTCGTGCCCTACTCGGACAACCACGGGCATTTCGACGTCCTGTGGACGATCGTGATTGGGCTCTTCGCGCTCGCCGCCGTGGCAGCAAGCGTCTACCTGGTCGTGGTACTCGAGATCCTCAAGCTGCGTGGCGAGCGGGCGCGCGAGCTGTTTCGGATCGCGAGGGCCCTGCCGCCCGAGGCCGTCGACGAGGGCGTCGCGCGCGAGCTCGAGACCGGAACCTTCGCCGTCGTCGACCCGTCGAGCGGCGAGCTCGAGGTCCTCGACCCCGAGACTGGCGAGTTCGAGGCCATCCGCGACTCTTAATGAGCGTGCGTCGGATATATTCGCCCACCCGCTTGTCCCGTCCCGGGCCGAGCGGGTGTCCGTCCTGTGGGCCCGGAGTTCGACATCCCCGGTGACCGAGAGCCCGCCAGGGAGAGCCGATGCCGCCGTCGCCGGAGCGCTGATGATCGCGTCGATCGTCGGGTGCGCGGCAGCCGGGTACGGGATCGGCTCGCTGCTGGGAGCTGCGGTGCCGCTCGGCCTGGGCGGGCTGTTCGCGGGCCTCGTCGTGGGGTTTGCCGTTGTCCACGCTCGCTTTAGAGGGGTCTAGCGGGGCGCCGAGCGGCAGCGACTCGGAGTCGCGCGCGCTGGTTGCCCTCGGCTACGCCGACCTGGCGGTCCTCGCGATCGCCCTCCCGGTCTTCCTTCTCATCGGGGCGTCGATGCTCGGTTACGCCGCCGCCGCGGCCGCCTGGCTCGTTCAGCGCGGCGTCCAGCTCGCAGCGGAGCGAAGCGCCAGGAAGGCGCTCGCCGCCGGCGTGCGCCGAAACGCGCTTGGATTGCTCGCCGGGGGGATGCTCGCCCGTCTCTGGCTCGTGACGCTGGCGATCCTGCTGGTGGGCCTCTTGGGGAACCGGGAGGCCGGCCTCTCCGCCGCGGTCCTGTCGCTGGTCCTGGTCACGGTCTCGCTCGGCAGCCGGGCGATCATCCACGTCTGGTCGCAGCCCGAAGGGAATAAGTCATGAGCACGAAGCGCAAGCTCCTGCTGATCGGCGGCAT
Source organism: uncultured Actinomycetes bacterium (assembly GCA_963823245.1). GTDB lineage: Bacteria > Actinomycetota > Thermoleophilia > Solirubrobacterales > 70-9 > JAWVFM01. Next base: position 339,520 of record CAWGKQ010000004.1, read on the forward strand.
CTACTTCGCCGTGGTGATCCTGCTGCTGGTCATCTTCGGCAGCGCCGGGAAGAACAACGAGTTCAAGCCGCAGAACGAGTTCAAGCTCGAGTCGTGGGTGCCGATCAACATCGCCGGCATCGACCTCAGCATCAACCGCGCGGTCCTGTACCTCGTCCTCGCGGCCGGTCTCACGATCTTCACGCTCACCTGGATCGCCCGCCGTATGGAGCAGAAGCCGAATCGGATCCAGACAGCGATGGAGCTCGCCTACGACCTCACGCGCAACACGATCACCGGCGACAACCTGGAGCCGGGGATGGTCGCGCGCTGGTTCCCGTTCGTCGCCACCCTGTTCTTCTTCATCTGGTTCTCGAACATGCTCGGCTACGTGCCGCTGCCCACGAACAGCGGCGAGACCATCGACATCTTCGGCCTCGCCGTTCCGAGCTTTGCCATCTACGCCGCCACGGCGAACATCTCGATCCCGCTGGCGCTCACGCTCGTCGTCTGGATCAGCTACAACATCCAGGGGATCCGGGCGCAGGGCGTGATCCCGTACTTCCGAAGCTGGCTCCCGCCGGGCCTCGAGGACATGAACGTCTTCGGCAAGGCGGCGATCTTCATGATCGAGGTGATCTCGCACTTCGTGCGGCTGATCTCGCTCTCGGTGCGGCTCTTCGCGAACATCCTCGCCGGGCACCTGCTGATCCTCTTCATGGCCGGCGGCCTCGCCGTGCTGCTCGGCGTGGCGGCTCTCGGCGCCATCACCTTCCCGATGGCGTTCGCGTTCTTCATCTTCGAGGTCGTGCTTATCGCGACCCTTCAGGCGTTCATCTTCTCGATCCTGGCCGCGATCTATCTGGGCGCGGCCACCTCAGCGACTCACTAACAAGGAGATCCCATGGTTGACCCATTGACCCTCGCCGCAAGCGGCGTCACCGACACCGGCGTCGCCAACGCCGGAAAGGCGATCGCGCTCGGCGTCGGCGCCGGCCTCGGCTCGATCGGCGCCGGAATCGGCATCGGCTTCATCTTCGGCAAGGAGATCGAGTCGGTCGCCCGGCAGCCCGAGATGAAGGGCGAGCTCCAGGCGATCCGCTGGCTCGGCTTCGCCCTGACCGAGGCCGTCGCCTTCTACACGTTCATCTTCGGGCTCATCGCCTACTTCCTGACGCCGAGTTGATCGGGCCGATCGACATCGCCGGCATCGTGCCGCTGGCCAAGTCGAGCGGCAGCTTCCTCGTCTCGCCCGCGCTGGGGCTGATGATCTGGACGCTGATCGTGTTCGGCGTCACGATGTTCGTCCTCGGCCGCGCCGCGCTGCCGCGAATCCAGGCCGAGCTCGACAAGCGGGCGAGCGCGATCCGCGAGAACATCGAGGTTGGCCGAGCGGCAGCGCAAGGAGGCCGACGAGCTACTCGCCGACTACCGCAAGCGGCTCGCCGAGGCTCGCAACCAGGCGGACGAGATCGTCGCCCGCTCACGCAAGGCGTCGGAGGCGGCGCTCGCCGAGGCCGCGGCCGCGGGCAAGGAGAAGCGCGAGGAGCTGGTCGGGGCGGCGCGTCGGGACATCGAGCTCGAGACGAAGCGCTCCCTCGACAAGATCCGCCAGGAGGTCGCTGACCTGACGGTGCTCGCGACCGAGAAGGTGACGAAGAAGGCGCTCGACGATCGATGACCAGCGGCGCCTGATCGAGGAGGCGCTCTCCGAGGTCGACTTCTCCGCCCTGGCGGGCGTTGAGGCGGAGAGCGAAGGAGCGTAGACGGTTGCTCGACGAGATCTCACGCGTCTACGCCGACGCCCTCTTCGAGGTGGCGGAGGAGAACGGGAAGCTCGACGAGGTCCACGAGCAGCTCGACCAGATCGTCGATGCCCTCAACGAGCACCGCGAGCTGCAGGTCTTCTTCTTCAGCCCCTACTTCACATCGGTCGAGAAGCGCGAGGGGATCTCGAAGGCGATCTCAGGGGCCGAGCCCGAGCTCGTGAACTTCCTCGAGCTTCTGGCCGAGAAGCACCGGATGCCCGCGATCTTCACGATCCGCCGGATCTTCGACGAGCTCTGGGCGGAGGCCCGGAAGCGGCTGGAGGTGACGGTGACGAGCGCCGTCGAGCTCGACGAGAAGCTGCTCGACCAGATCGGCTCCGAGATCGAGGAGCGCACGGGCCGCGAGATCGACCTCGACACCGTCGTCGACGGGGACGTGCTCGGCGGGCTCGTGCTCCGCGTCGGCAACATGGTCTTCGACGCCAGCGTGCGGAGCAAGCTCGAGCGCGTGCGGCGCGAGGTGGCACAGGCGGCATAGGTAGCGTTTGACGTCCCAAACATGCGAATGACCCAGATGAGGGAGCCCAGCTAGATGGAGATCAGGCCAGACGAGATCGGAACGATCCTGCGCGAGCGAATCGCGGGGCTCGACGTCGACTCCGCCGACCTCGCCGAGGTGGGCACCGTGCTGTCGGTGGCCGACGGCATCGCGCGGGTGCACGGCCTCGACAACTGCATGTCGCTGGAGATGCTCGAATTCCCTCACGACGTCACCGGGCTTGCGCTCAACCTCGAGCGCGAGAACGTCGGCACGGTGCTCTTCGGCGAGTGGGACAAGGTCGTGGAGGGCGACACGGTCAAGCGCACCGGCCGCCTGCTCGAGATCCCGGTGGGCGAGGAGCTCCTCGGGCGGATGGTCGACCCGCTCGGGCGCCAGCTCGACGACAAGGGGGACATCAGCACGTCGGAGACGCGCCCGGCAGAGTTCAAGGCGCCCGGGATCGTGCAGCGGCAGCCGGTGAACACGCCGGTCCAGACCGGTCTCAAGGCGATCGACGGCATGATCCCGATCGGCCGCGGCCAGCGCGAGCTGATCATCGGGGACCGCCAGACGGGGAAGACCGCGGTCGCCGTCGACACGATCATCAACAACAAGGACAAGGACCTCGTCTGCATCTACGTCGCGATCGGGCAGCGGATGTCGACGGTGCTGCAGGTGATGCAGGTCCTCGAGGACAACGGCGCGATGGAGAACACGATCATCGTCGCCGCCCCCGCCGACGAGGCCGCGCCGATCAAGTTCATCGCGCCCTACGCGGGCTGCGCGATGGGGGAGCACTTCCTCTACAACGGGAAGGACGCGCTCTGCGTCTACGACGATCTCACGAAGCACGCCTACGCGTACCGCCAGATGTCGCTGCTGCTGCGCCGGCCGCCGGGCCGCGAGGCCTACCCGGGCGACGTCTTCTACCTGCATTCGCGCCTCCTCGAGCGCGCTGTGCGGCTGAACGACGACCTCGGCGGCGGCTCGCTGACCGCGCTGCCGATCATCGAGACGCAGGCGAACGACGTGTCGGCCTACATCCCGACCAACGTCATCTCGATCACCGACGGCCAGATCTTCCTCGAGTCCGACCTCTTCTACAAGGGCGTGCGGCCGGCGATCAACGTCGGCATTTCGGTGTCGCGGGTGGGCGGCAACGCGCAGACCAAGGCGATGAAGAAGGTCGCCGGCAAGCTCCGCCTAGACCTGTCGCAGTTCCGCGACCTCGAGGCGTTCGCGCAGTTCGGCTCCGAGCTCGACCCCGACACCCAGCGCTCGCTCGCCCGGGGCGAGCGGTTGGTCGAGATGCTGAACCAGAAGGAGCGCCAGCCGCTCTCGGTGGCCGACCAGGTCGCGTCGATCTATGCCGGCACCGGCGGCTACCTCGACCGCATCAAGACCGAGCGCGTGCACGAGTTCCTGGAGCGCCTGCTCGACGAGCTCCACTCGGGCGCAGAAGGAGCTGGTGGACCGAATCAACGAGTCCGGGCAGCTCTCCGACGACGACGAGAAGGCCCTCGGCGAGGCGATCCAGACGGCGATCACCGACTTCGGGCCCGACTTCGACGAGAGCGGCACGCCGCTCGAGGAGAGCGAGGCCGGCGGCGAGCTGCCGCCGGCGGCCAAGGGCTCGGAAGAAGGCGAGGACGAGGGCGGCGACGAGGCCGAGGACTCGAGCGAGGAGGAGGGCGGCGACGAGGCCGACTCCGAGGCGGAGGGTGAGCGCGAGACCGAGGAGAGCGACCGCATAGCCACCCAGAAGGAAGTCAAGAACCGGATCTCGTCCGTCAAGAACATCCACAAGATCACGCGGGCGATGGAGATGGTGGCCGCCGCGCGTCTGCGGCGAGCCGAGCAGCGGATCGAGCATCTGCGGCCCTACGCGCAGGCCATCCGGGAGCTCACGCGCCAGGTGGCGGATGCCGCGCCCAGCAAATGGAGGGGGTCGCCACTGCTGGAGCGCAGGGAGAACGTCGAGCGACGTCGGCGTCGTGCTCGTCACGGGCGACCGCGGCCTCGCCGGGTCGTTCAACACGCAGATCATCCGCGAGGGCCTGCGGCTCAAGCGAGATCTCTCGGGCGAGGGCGCGACGGCCCACTACTCGGTCGTCGGGCGCCGCGGCAGCTCCTCGATGCGCTTCCGCGGCGAGGAGCTCGTGAACTCATACGTCGGGTTCACGGACCGCCCAGCCTTCACCGACGCCCGGAAGATCTCGCGCGACCTGATCGCCGCCTTCAAGGACGGCGAGGTCGACCACGTCGACATCGTCTACAACCGGTTCGTCTCGCCGCTCACGCAGTACGTTCGCCGCCAGCGGCTCCTGCCGCTGGATGAGGCCGAGGTGTTCGGCGAGGGGGTCGCGGAGACGCACGAACCCGAGGACACCGAGCTCGCCGAGGCACACCGCAAGGCGCTCTGGGTCTACGAGCCCGAGGCGAGCAGATCCTCGAGGAGCTCTTCGAGGAGTACGTGGACATTTCGGTCTACCGCGCGCTCTTGAGTCGGCCGGCCTCCGAGCACGGCGCGCGGATGACGGCGATGCGGAACGCCGCGGAGAACGCGAACGACATGATCGGCCGGCTGACGCTCGAGATGAACCGCGTCCGCCAGGCGGAGATCACGCAGGAGATCTTGGAAGTCGTCGCCGGCGCGGAGGCGCTCGGGCTGAGAGAAGGGAGACGAATGGCTGACGGAAACGGAAACGGCGCGAGCGGCAACGGCAACCGCGGGACGGTGGAGCAGGTCACCGGCGTCGTCGTCGACGTCTTCTTTCCCGAGAAGCTCCCCGAGATCTACCACGCGCTCGAGATCTCGATGCCGGCGAGGAGGGCCGCCCGGCGACACCTCGTCTGCGAGGTCCAGCAGCACCTCGGCGACGATCGTGTCCGCGCCGTCGCGATGGACGCGACCGACGGCCTCCAGCGCGGCCACGAGGTCATCGACACGGGCGGGCCGATCACGGTGCCGGTCGGCGAGGCGACGCTCGGCCGAATCTTCAACCTCCTCGGCGAGCCGATCGACGAGGGCGACCCTGTCGAGGTGCGAGGAGCGCTGGCCGATCCACCGCCCGGCGCCCGACGCCGAGGACCTGAGCCCCGACGCAGGAGATCCTCATCACCGGGATCAAGGTCGTCGACCTCCTCGCCCCCTACGCCAAGGGCGGCAAGGTCGGCCTGTTCGGCGGCGCCGGCGTCGGCAAGACGGTCCTCATCCAGGAGCTGATCCGCAACATCGCCGAGGAGCACGAGGGCCTGTCGGCGTTCTGCGGCGTCGGCGAGCGCTCGCGCGAGGGCAACGACCTCTGGCTCGAGATGAAGGAGTCGGGCGTCATCGACAAGACGATGCTCGTCTTCGGCCAGATGAACGAGCCGCCCGGCGCCCGCCTGCGCGTCGCGCTCTCCGGCCTGACGATGGCCGAGTACTTCCGCGAGTCGGGCGGGCAGGACGTGCTGCTGTTCATCGACAACATCTTCCGGTTCGTCCAGGCGGGCTCCGAGGTCTCGGCGCTCCTCGGCCGCATGCCGTCGGCGGTCGGCTACCAGCCGACGCTCGAGACCGAGATGGGCGGCCTGCAGGAGCGGATCGCGTCGACCTCGCGCGGGCTCGGTGACCTCGGTGCAGGCGATCTACGTGCCGGCCGACGACCTCACCGACCCGGCGCCGGCGTCGGTGTTCGCGCACCTGAACGCGACGACAACGCTCTCGCGGCAGATCTCCGAGAAGGGGATCTACCCGGCCGTCGATCCCGCTCGACTCGACCTCGACGATCCTCAAGCCCGAGATCCTCGGCGAGGAGCACTACAACACCGCGACCGAGGTCCAGGAGGTCCTTCAGCGCTACAAGGAGCTCCAGGACATCATCGCCATCCTCGGGCATCGACGAGCTCTCCGACGAGGACCGCGTGGTCGTCGCGCGCGCCCGCAAGATCGAGCGCTTCCTCTCGCAGCCGTTCTTCGTCGCCGAGGCGTTCACGGGCCGCGAGGGCGTGTACGTCCCGGTGGAGGAGACCGTGCGGGGCTTCCGCGAGATCCTCGACGGCAAGCACGACGAGCTGCCGGAGAGCGCCTTCTACATGAAGGGCACGATCGACCAGGTCGTCGAGGACGCCCGCAAGGGCTAGGCGCGGCCGACGTGGCGCACCCGGCGTTCCACGCCCAGGTCCTGACCCCGGAGGGGGAGGTCTACGACGGCGAGGTCGAGCAGGTCTCGACCCGGACCGGCGTCGGCGAGGTGGGAATCCTCGCCCACCACGCGCCGATGCTCGCCCGCCTCGTCCCGGCGGAGCTTCGCCTGCACGTCTCCGAAAGCGAGACGATCCGCTACGCCCAGGGCGCACGGCTGGCTCGAGGTCTTCGCGAACGAGGCGCGGGTGCTGATCTCCGAGGCCGTCGAGATCGACTCGCTCGACGTCGGCGAGCTGCGCGAGCGGCTGTCCGAGGCGGAGCAGCGCCTGAATGAGGCCGACGAGGACTCCGAGGCCGCCGCAGCAGGCCGAGCATGACGTCGCCCGCGCCAAGGCGTTCATCGCGATCGCCGAGAACCGCTAGCGCGGCGACACTGCCGCAATACGCTTTCGGCGGATGGACGAACGCCTGCTCACCGAGAAGCTCGTCGCCTACGACAGCTCGAACGACGAGGGCATCCGCAACTGCGCGGGGTTCGTGCAGGGCTGGCTCGAGGCGCGCGAGATCACCACTCACGAGCTCGAGATCCGCGGGCTGCCGGTGACTGGTCGCCGACGTCGGGCCGCCGGACGCCCCGTTGACCGTGCTTCTGCATGGCCACCTCGACGTCGTGCCGGGCCACGCCGAGCAGTTCGAGCCCCGGCTCGACGGCGACAAGCTCTTCGCTCGCGGCGCCTACGACATGAAGGGGGCGCTCGCCGCGCTGATGCTGGTGCTCACCGACCTGCGCGACCAGAGGGACGTGCGCGTTCGTCTCGGCATCGTCCCCGACGAGGAGTCCGAGGAGGAGTCCGAGCGCGGCGGGGAGCTCCTCGTCGAGAAGGGATTCGTGGGCGACTTCGCCATCACCGGGGAGCCGACCGACATGTATGTCGGCGTCGCCGCCAAGGGCGTGTTCGCGATGCGGATCCTGGTCGAGGGCCGGGCGGCGCACGGCGCCACGCCGTGGCTGGGGGAGAACGCGATCCTTCGCGCGATCGAGGTTTTCCGCGAGATCGAATCGCTACCGTTTGCGGCGCAGAGCTCGGAGCTGTTCGATCGGCCGTCGATCAACCTCGGCCGGATATTGGGCGGAGACGCCCTCAACAAGGTGCCTGACAGGTGTGTCATCGACGTCGACGTGCGCTACCTGCCCGAGCAGGAGCCCAGCGCGATCCTTGCCGAGGTGTCCGAGGTCGACGGGGTTGAGGTGGTCTCGACCTTCACCAGGCCGCCGGCGCAGGTCGACCCCGAGTCGGCCTTCGTGCGGGCGCTGTGTGACGCTGCCGCGCCCTTCCACGCGGGAGTCCGCGGGGTTGGGCGCGACGGCGCATCCGACGCGGTTTCGTTTCTGCGCGCCGGCATCCCGGCGGTCGAGTTCGGTCCTCTCGGCGGCGGGCATCATGGCCCGGAGGAGTGGGTCTCGGTTTCCTCGCTGTCGAGCTACAGGCAGGCGATCTCGAGCTTCGTGACGAGCCTTCCCAGCCGCGCTGACGACGGAGGCGGGTCGTGAGCCCGGACGAGGGCGCCCCGCCGCCCGCGGGCAGCGGCGGGAACCAGGACGGGCAGGCGCCACCTCCTCCGGCCACCTACGCCGGCCGCCGCCAGCAGCCGAACGCGAGGCCGAGGCGTCCGAGCCCACGCTCGAGAAGGAGATCGACGCCGCTCTTCCGCCCGCGCCGGGCGAGCGCCCGGTCGCTCACGGCGAGACGATCGAGGCCGACACGGTTACGCTCGCCGATCGCGAGGAGGCTCAGGAGGCGGCGCATGCCGGTCTGCGCGCCCGCACCGAGGCGCACGCCACCAAGACCGACCGGCGCGTCGCGGCTGCCACCGCCGCCGCGGCACCCGGCCCGCGCCGGCGAAGCCGCAGGCGCCCTCGCCGGCAGAGGCGCCCGCGCCGCCGAAGCCGAAGCCGGCTCAGCCCGCGGCAAAGCCGCCGGCAGCGGCGGCCAAGGCGCCCTCGCCCGCGGCCGGGAAGCCCGCCGCGGCCAAGCCGCCGCCGCCAGCACGCCGCCACCGCCCGCTCCGCCGGGCGGCGTCGGCGAGCCGCCCAAGCGGCGCCTGTGGCTGCGCTTCCTCACCGCCTCGGTGGTGATCGTCGTCGCGGCCGCCACGGCGACGGCGGTGGCGACGCTCGTCTTCGGCTACGACTTCGCCGCGCGCCTCGGCGGGATTCGGGGCGTTCAGCACCTGCTCGCCGGCCCGACCGCGGGGCCGCAGACGATCCTGTTGCTGGGCGCGGACAAACGGCCGAACGAGGGCGACAAGGGCCGCTCCGACACCACGATCCTCCTGCGCGTCACCTCGAGCGGGATCGCATGCTGTCGATCCCGCGCGATCTGAGGATCGACAACATCCCAGGCCACGGCGGCCCGTGGAAGATGAACGCCGCCTACACCTTCGGAGGGCCCGCGCTCACGACCAAGGTGGTGAAGCAGCTCACCGGATTGCAGATCAACCACGTCGTGAACGTCGACTTCACGGGCTTCGCCGACGCCGTCAACTCAATCGGTTGCGTCTACTTCGACGTCGACCACCATTACTACCACTCGAACGCCGGCCTATCGGTCTTCGACCAGTACGCGGAGATCAACATCCACGCCGGCTACCAGCGCATGTGCGGTTACAACGCGCTCCAGTTCGTGCGCTACCGGCACGATGACAACGACCTCGTCCGCTCCGCCCGCCAGCAGGCGTTCCTGCGTGAGGCTCGCCGCCAGGTTCCGCCGACGAAGATCTTCAACGACATCAACAGCCTCACCCAGATCGTCGCGAAGTACACGAGCACAGACCCGACCCTGCAGGATTTCCCGACCCTCCTCAGCCTCGCGAAGCTCATTGCCTCGGCCGGCGGGGCGCCCGTGACGCAGATCCACTTCCCGGCGATCATCGGCTCGCCCACCGACCCCTACGTCACCGCGCACAAGACGGCCGTCCATGCCGCGGTTCGTACCTTCCTCGGCGACTCGTCACAAGCCCCGTCCGGGACGCTCGGGCCGAGCAACGGTGGCGGGGCGAAGCCCGTTCCGGCGGCGGACGAGTCGGGCGGAGGCTCCTCATCCGCCAAGTCGTCGCACCACAAGGGCGGCTCGTCCGGATCCGGCGGTGGAGGGGGCGGAGGCGGGAACCCGGCCACGTCGTCATCGTCTTCCGCCTTCACCGACTCGACGACGTCGGGCCAGCAGTACGCGGCGAAGCTGTCCGATGCGCGGTGGCGCCGCGAGGGGAAGATCCCGATCCTCTACCCGACGAAGCTCATCCCGGGGTCGCTGTTGACCGACGACTCGAACTCCTATCGGATCGACGGTCCGAGCGACGCGGTTTACGACGGCTACACCTTCGTCGCCGAGATTCCCGCTGGGAGCAACGGATACGGCTACACCGCCTACTACGACTTCACGGGAACCAACTGGCGCGACGCGCCGATCCTCGACAACCCGACCGACACCCAGACCATCAACGGCGACACCTACGAGATGTTCTGGGACAGCGGCCGCCTGCGGCTCGTCGGGTGGAAGAGCAACAAGGGCTCCTACTGGGTCGACAACGACCTCCTCGAGACGCTGACGCCGGGCCAGATGGTGGGCATGGCGGAGGCGATGCGCCACTCGAAGGGCTAGGGAGAGCTGCATGGCTGAGCGAAACGCCGTCGGCGTCGTTGGGGTCGGCTGGGTCGGACTTGTGACCGCCGCATGCTTCGCGGACCTCGGTCGCGAGGTCGTGGCGCTCGACATCGACGATGCGAAGGTCGAGGCGCTGCGCGCGGGCACGGTGCCGATCCACGAGCCCGGCATCGAGGAGCTCCTGGAGCGCAATCGGGAGCGGCTGCGGTTCACGACCTCGATGGACGAGTTGCTCGGTGCCGCCCGGTTGCTCTTCTGCTGCGTCGACACCCCCCCCCACGTATTCCGGCGACGCGGACCTCTCGCGCGTGCGCGCCGTTGTGGAGAAGCTGCCCGAGGGCGGCGACCATGTGCTCGTGATGAAGAGCACGGTGCCCTCGGGCACGGGCGCGGCGATCAGGCGCGATCGCCCGAGCCTCGCCTACGTGTCGTGCCCGGAGTTCCTGAAGGAGGGCACGGCCGTCTCGGACTTCCTGCGCCCGGACCGCGTGGTCGTCGGCGCCGACCCCGGCGACGAGTGGGCGGCCGACGCGGTCGAGGAGCTCTACCGCCCGCTCGGCGGTGAGCTCGTGCGCACCGACGTCGCCTCGGCCGAGATGATCAAGCTCGCCTCCAACGCCTTCCTCGCGACCAAGATCTCGTTCATCAACGAGATCGCGAACGTGTGCGAGGAGGTGGGCGCTGACGTCGCGGAGGTGGCTCGCGGGATGGGCCTTGACCGGCGAATCGGCCCAAGCTTCCTGCGGGCGGGCATCGGTTAC
>CAWGKQ010000005.1:0-24326 GCA_963823245.1 uncultured Actinomycetes bacterium
TTCCCCACCGCGGCCGGCGCGGATGCGGCGTCGCCCAGGATCACCGTCGCCGTGCTTCCAACCGGCACGACGCCTCACGAGCTGGCGCGGATCCATGGCGTGGCTCTCGGGCTGATGAGCGCGGGCGTCGGGACGGTTCCCGCGAAGCAGACCTACCTCGACATCTCGCAGGGAAATCGAGTCGACCCCGTCCTGTATGACGGCCCAGCCGTCGGCGGCTGGGCTTCGCTGCGCTCTCGCGCAGAGGGCGCGCCCGCCGACATCGTCCCCGGCCTGCTGGGCACGACGCTGGAGGGCGCCGGCGTTGCGAGGCGCGCCGCGCGGGGGGCCGGAACCGCCGCTTTGCTCGGAGTCAACGAAGGGGGCAGCATCCGGGAAGTTCGGCGGCGATGCCGGGTCTGTTCGGGGCTGACCGTCGCTCGCGCGACCGTTGCACAGGCCCAGGGGCTCGCAGCTCGGCTTCGGGGCTCCGATCTCCTCGTCGCCTTTTCCTCCCCGCCCCCGAAGCCCGAGCACGAATTGGCCATCGGCATCGCCGGTCGCGGCTTCGGTGGTGAGCTCACCTCGGACTCCACGCACACCGGTGGCCTCGTCGTCAGCACTGACCTCGCGCCGACCACCTCGGCCGGCTCGATGTGCGCGTGCCGGCGGCGATGGACGGGCAGCCGATCACGTCCTCGGGCGGCGCCGCTCCACCGGGCGCCCTAACGAGCCTCGACGACCGGATCGCCGCGGTCCCGATCGCCGCCCGCTGACGCTGGGGATTCCCCTTATCGCCTGGACCCTGCTCGCCGCGGGAGCGGGGGTCGCCCTCGGCGCGCGTGGACTGCGCGCATCCGTTCCCTTGCTCGCGTGCTCCGTCGCCTACCTGCCGGCGGTGCTCCTTCTCGGTGCTGTGATCGAGCCGAGCGCGACAGCCGAGCTGCTTCTCGTCGGGCTCGCTTCGCCCGGGCTCGCCGCGGTGTCGGTGGCCCTCGCGGGCGCGTGGGGCGGCCTCGCGCTCGCCGCGGCCGTCACGGTCGGCGGCTACGCGATGGCGGCCGTCGCGGATCCGAGCGTGATCGGGCTCTCGCTCATCGGCCCTGACCCCGCGCACGGGGCGCGGTTCTACGGCATCGGCAACGAGCTCGAGACCTTCGCCGCGGCTCTGGTGCCGATCGGCGTTGGCGCCGCGGCGACCGCCTGGAGGGCGGGCGCCCGCCCCCGCGCCGTCGCAACCGCATTCGCCGCCGCCGCGCTCGTGGCCGCGGCGGCGTTCGCCCCGGGCAGCTTCGGTGCCGACGTCGGCGCCGTGATCGACCTTGCGGTCGGCGCCGTCATCGCGGTGCTCGCATGCCTTCGGGCTGGCTCGCGCCTCAGCGCGGCCGGGTGGGCGATCGCGGCGGCGCTCACCGCTCTCGGGGTACTCGCCCTGGTGGACCTGGTGAGTGGCGGGGGAAGCCATCTCGTGCGCTCGGTGCTCGAGGCGGGCGGGCTCGACAACCTCGCGCAGGTCGCCGAGCGGCGGCTCGAGCTGTCGGCCCACAACTTCTCCAACTACGCGACCTCGCCGGCCCTCTGGGCAGCGGTGGTGCTCATCGCCGCCGGCGTCGTGCAGCGGCGGCGCATCGCGGGTTGGTTCGCCGGTAGCCGCTATGCCTGGGCCGGCTTCCTGGGCGCGAGCGGGGGCGTTGCGTGCGCGGTCCTCGTCAACGACTCGGGGGCCCTCGCGCTCATGATCGGCACGGCCCTCCTCACGCTTGCGGCAGGCGTTGCATGGGCGGCTCGTTCGGTAACCTCCGCAGGGCTCTCGGGGTACCTCTCGGACCCCTTCAAGCGCTAGCGCCGCGGCAGCTGGGAGCCGCCCGCGCTCGTCCCTACCATTACCCGGCCCCACGCAATGCGCATCGCGATCGTCAGCCCTTACTCGTGGACCTACGCCGGTGGCGTGAACCGTCACGTGGAGGCGCTCGCGAGCGAGCTTTCGGGCCGCGACCACGAGGTCCGCGTCCTCGCCCCCTACGACCCGCCCGACCGCCTCTCGCGCTGGCTCCATCGCGCCGACGCCGAGCCGCGGGAGGTGCCCGACTACCTGATCCCGCTCGGCCGAACCGTCGGCGTCAAGGCGAACGGCTCGGTTTCGAACCTCTCGGTGTCGCTTCGCGCGATCTCGACGATGCGGCGCGAGCTTCGCGCCGGCCGCTTCGACGTCGTGCACGTGCACGAGCCACCCGCCCCCTTGATCTCATGGAAGGCCTGCTCCTTCCCGGATGCTCCCGTCGTCGGCACCTTCCACGCCTATTCGACGAACCCGATCACCAACAACTTCGGCAACCTCTCCGGAGCGCGGCGCAAGTTCAACCAGCTCCATGCGCGCATCGCCGTCTCTGAGGCCGCGGCGTGGACCGGGCGCCGCTGGTTCGGCGGCAGCTACGAGCTGATCCCGAACGGGGTCGACGTCGATGGCCCGCCGCCAGGGCCGAAGCCTTCCTCCGAGGACCTGCGGGTCCTCTTCGTCGGCCGCGCCGAGGAGCGCAAGGGCCTGCCGGTGCTGTTGACGGCGTTCGAGGCGCTCGTCGAGCACGTGCCCTCGCACCTCACGGTGGTCGGGGTCGCCGCCGCCGACGTCGAGCGCTACGTCGCCGACCCGGCGGCGCTCGCGCGCATCACGGCGCTGGGGCGCGTCGGCGAGGACGAGCTCTGGCAGCAACTTCATTCCGCCGACGTCCTCGCTGCGCCCTCGCTCGCGGGTGAGAGCTTCGGGATGATCCTCACCGAGGCATTCGCATCGAGCACGCCCGTGATCGCGTCGAACATCGCGGGGTACGCGGACGTCGTAAACGACGAGGTGGACGGCGTGCTCGTCCCGCCGGCCGACCCTCAGCGCCTGGCCGAGGAGCTTCAGCGGATGTACGTCGAGCCCGCGAGGCGCCAGGAGATGGGCGCGGCCGCGCGGGCGAGCGCCGAGCGCTACGCGTGGCCGAACGTGGCTTCGCAGGTGGAGCGGGTCTACGAGCGGGTGCAGCATTCACCCGCCCCGGCCAGCTCGGCGGAGCGGTTCGCGCGCCGCAAGGGCTTCCTGCCGATCGACGGGTCGGTCCCAGTTCCCCGCGAGAGGCTCGAACGCCTCGAACCCGAGCCTGCCCGGACCGGCGGGAGGGGCCGAATGGCCCGCCGCATCGGGCTCGGGGTGGCGGGCGCAGTCGGGCTCGGCCTCACCGCGCTCGCAGCGCAGAAGATCGGCCTCGACAAGGTCGTTGCGAGCATCGTCCGTTCCGACCTCAAGTGGGTGCTCCTCGCGACTGCGCTGATGATGGCGTCGCTGTTCCTACGCGCCGCCTCCTGGCTCGAGATCGCCCGGGCGGCCCTGCCGCGCAATCGCCTTCGCCGCCGCGACGTGACGTCGGCGACGATGGTGGGCGTCCTGATGTCTGCGACTCTGCCCGCGCGCGTCGGCGAGCCCGCGCGCGCGATGGTGCTTGCGCGTCGAACCGGCCGGATGCGGGAGACGTTCCCGGTGCTGCTCGGCACCCTCGTCTCGCAGACGGCGCTGAACCTCGTCGCGCTCGTGCTCCTCGGGGTGATCATCGTCACCTCGACCGACCTCTTCCATTCGGCGTCGACGAAGCTCTTCGTGGTCAGCTTCATTCCCCTGATCGCCCTGATCGCGGTCGCCCTTGCGCCGGCCGTGATGCGCCAGGCCGGGAGGGGGCGCGTCGGGCGCGCTCTCGCGGCCGTTCGCGGCGCGCTCCTCAAGGTCCGCCAGGGCCTGAGCGTTTTCCGCGAGCCGCGCAGGGGCGCCCTTGCCGCGCTGGCGCAGCTCTCAGCCTGGGGCCTCCAGCTTCTCTCCTGCTACGCGCTCGCCTTCGCGCTTGGCCTGGAGGGCCGCGCGGGGATCGGCGCGGCGGCGGCCGTGCTCTTCGCGGTCAACGTCACCGCGGTGGTTCCCGCGACGCCGTCCAACATCGGCGTCTTCCAGCTCGCGGTCATCAGCGTGCTGACGACGGGGTTCGGCGTCTCGGCGTCCGACGCCCTGGCCTACGGCGTCATCCTCCAGGCGGTCGAGATCGCCACGGCAGTCACGCTCGGCGTTCCCGCGCTCGTTCGCGAGGGCCTCTCGTGGTCGGACATGCGGGTCCGCGCGCTCTCGCAGGCCCCGGTGCGCCTCTCGCCGAAGGCCCGCGAGCGCGTCGGCGAGCGGGTCCCGAGCTAGGCGAGCGCCCCGCTATCCTCGACCGCGATGGAGCTTCTGACCGCACGCGCCCTTGGAGCCCGCCGGGACATGCCCGGGCGGGCGCCGCGTGCTGTCCGCTAGCGCTTCGGCTCCCGCCACCCGCCTACCATCCTCTGCTCGCCCATGAGTGAGCGCGACTACATCGCCGCCGTGCGCGAGCGCGTCGTCGTCTTCGACGGCGGCATGGGCGCGACGCTTGAGCAGTTCGACCTGACCTCCGAGGACTACGGAGGCCTGGCCGGTAAGTGCCACGAGGCGCTCGTGCTGCACCGCCCCGACGTGATCGAGGGCGTCCACTTCTCGATGCTCGACGCCGGCGCTGAGGTTGTCGAGACCGACACCTTCCAGGGCTCGCGGCTGAAGCTCGACGAGTGGGGCCTTGGCGAGCACACCCCGGAGATCAACCGCAAGGCGGCAGAGATCGCCCGCAAGGCCGCCGGCGAGGCGCGCTTCGTCGCGGGTTCCATCGGGCCGACCGGCTTTCTCCCCGCGTCCGACGATCCCACGCTGGGGAACATCAGCTTCCGCGAGCTGGTCGAGATCTTCACCGAGCAGGCGCGCGGCCTGGTGGAGGGCGGGGCCGACCTGATCATCATCGAGACGGCCCAGGACATCCTCGAAGTGAAGGCGGCCGTGTTCGGGGCCCGGGAGGCCTTCAAGGAGACCGGCCAGGCGCTGCCGATCCAGACGAGCGTCTCGCTCCTGCCGCAGGGGGGCAAGATGCTGCTCGGCACCGACATCCAGGCGGTGCTGACGACTCTGTCGGCCCTCGACGTCGACGTGATCGGGCTCAACTGCTCAACCGGGCCCGAGGACATGCGCGACGCGATCCGCTACCTCGGCGAGCACTCGCCGCTGCCGGTTCACTGCATTCCGAACGCCGGGCTCCCGCTTCAGGGGCCCGACGGCGAGACGATCTTTCCCGAGACGCCCGAGCAGATCTCGACCGTCCTCGGTGAGTTCGTCGAGCGCCACGGCGTCGGCATCGTCGGAGGCTGCTGCGGCACGACGCCCGACCACATCCGCGCGATCGCCGAGCGCGTGTCCGGACTCCTCCCCGGCGAGCGGCCCGAGGCCGGGCCCGCGCGGGTCGCAAGCATGATGACCGCGTTCGACCTCGTACAGGAGCCGGCGCCCACGCTGGTCGGCGAGCGCGTCAACTCGCAGGGGTCGCGGAAGGCGAAGGAGCTGCTGCTCGCCGACGACTACGACGGACTCGTGCAGGTCGCCGAAGACCAGGTGAACGGCGGCGCGCACGTCCTCGACCTCTGCGTCGCGCTCACCGAGCGCTCCGACGAGGCCGAGCAGATGAGCGAGGTCGCGAAGCGCGTCTCGCTGACGCAGCCGGCGCCGATCCAGGTCGACTCGACCGAGCCCGACGTGATCGAGGCGGCCCTGGAGCACATCCCGGGCCGCGCGATCGTGAACTCCGTGAACCTCGAGGCCGGTCGCGACAAGCTCGACCGGGTCGTGCCGATCGCGAAGGCCCACGGCGCGGCACTGATCGCGCTCACCATCGACGAGGTCGGGATGGCGAAGACCGGCGAGCGCAAGGTCGAGATCGCCCAGCGCATCCGCGAGCTCGCCTGCGACGAGCACGGCCTCGACCCGGAGCTCCTGATCTTCGATGCTCTGACGTTCACGCTGACGACGGGCGACGAGGAGTGGAGGCCGTCGGCGGTGGAGACGATCGAGGGCATCCGCCGCATCAAGGCCGAGCTGACCGGCGTCAAGACCTCGCTCGGTGTTTCGAACGTGTCGTTCGGCGTCTCGCCGCCCGCCCGAGCGGTGCTCAACTCCGTCTTCCTGCACCACGCCGTCGAGGCCGGCCTCGACCTGGCGATGGTCAACCCCAATCACATCACCCCGTACTCGGAGATCCCAGAGAACGAGCGCGAGCTCGCCGATGACCTCGTCTTCAACCGCCGCGAGGACGCGCTCGAGCGCTTCATCGAGCACTTCGAGTCGAAGGGGGAGGAGGCCGAGGACGAGGCCGCCGACCCGACCGAGGGCATGGAGCCCGAGGAGGCCCTTCACTGGCACATCCTGCGCCGCCGCAAGGAGGGCGTTGAGGAGTGGATCGACCGCTCGGTGGAGAAGATCGGCGCCGTCCCGACTCTCAACCAGGTGCTCCTGCCCGCGATGAAGGAGGTGGGCGACAAGTTCGGCGCCGGCGAGCTGATCCTGCCGTTCGTGCTCCAGTCGGCGGAGGTGATGAAGCGCGCTGTCGCCCAGCTCGAGAACTACCTCGACCGTATCGAGGGCCACACCAAGGGCAAGGTCGTGATCGCGACGGTTTTCGGCGACGTGCACGACATCGGCAAGTCGCTGGTGAACACGATCCTCACCAACAACGGGTACACCGTCGTCGATCTCGGCAAGCAGGTCCCGATCGACACCATCATCGATGCCGCCGTCGAGCACGACGCCGACGCGATCGGCCTCTCGGCGCTGCTCGTCTCTACCTCGAAGCAGATGCCGGCCTGCGTCGGCGAGCTTCACCAGCGCGGCTTGGAGTACCCGGTGCTGATCGGCGGCGCCGCGATCAACCGCGACTTCGGCCGCCGGATCCTCTATCCGAACGGCAAGGAGTCGGACGAGGTCTACGAGCCGGGCGTCTTCTACTGCAAGGACGCATTCGCCGGGCTAGACACGATGGACGCGCTGATCGACGGCGAGGCGCGCGATGCGCTCGTGGCGAAGTTCCGCGACGAGGCGAAGGCGCTGCGCGAAAAGCCGGTTGAGATCGACGACTCGCCGCCGACCACCGACGCGAGCGTGCGCTCGAGCGCGCGGACGGACGTTCCGATCCCCGACCCGCCGTTCTTCGGCGCGCGCGACGTCGAGGTCGACCTGGACGGGGTCTTCCCCTACCTCGACCGCCACGTTCTCTTCAAGCTCCATTGGGGCGGGCGCGGCAAGAAGGGCGAGGAGTGGCGCAAGATCGTCGAGGGCGACGGCGACGAGGAGGGCTTCGCGCCGCGCCTCGAGCGCATGTGGCGGGAGCAGGACTACCTCGATCCCAAGGCGCGGCTCGGCTACTTCCCGTGCAACGCCGACGGCAACGAGCTCGTGATCTTCGACCCTGAAGATCCCGAGCGCGAGATCGAGCGGCTCGTCTTCCCGCGCCAGCCGAAGCACGACCGCATCTGCCTGACCGACTTCTACCGCCCGCTCGAGGGGGGCGAGCGCGACGTCGTCGCTCTGCAGGGCGTTACCGTGGGGCCGCAGGTCACCGAGCTCATCAAGCGCTTGGAAGATGAGGGGGAGTTCGCCGAGCAGCTCTTCGTCCACGGGCTCGGAGTCCAGTCCGCCGAGGGGCTCGCGGAGTGGCTGCACGCCCAGGCCCGCTCCGAGCTCGGCATCGACCCTGACCAGGGCCGCCGCTATTCCTGGGGCTATCCGGCCTGCCCCGACCAGTCGGAGCACGAGAAGGTCTGGCGCCTCCTGAGGCTCGAGGAGATCGGGATGACCCTCTCCGGCGGCTACGCAGTGGAACCTGAGCAGTCGACCGTGGCGATCATCGCCCACCATCCCCAGGCGGTCTACTTCGGCATGAAGTCGGGCTTCATCCCGGCCGACAAGGTCGGTGACGAGCTGATCGCCGGGACCGACCGCGGCGGCGAGCTGCCGCCGGAGTCCGACCCGGCCGGCGACGGGACGGTCGAGGCCGAGGCCGGAGAGCCGGCCTCAGTCGGCGGCCAGTAGGAACTCGTCGATGTAGCGCCAGGTCGTGCGCTCGGCGGCGCGGCCCGTGAGCACGCCGAGATGCCCGCCGGGGGCGGTCTCGAGGCGGATGTCGGTTGCGTTCGGCACGAGGCGCGCCACGTGGTTGACCGCCCCGAGTGGGGCGAGCACGTCGCGCGTCCCGGCGACGGCCATCACCGGCGCCCGAACGTTCTTCAGGTCCACGGTCCGGTTCGAGAGCTCGACCCTGCCGCCGTGGAGCTCGTTGACGAGGAAGAAGCGGTGGTAGAGCTGCCCGAAGCTCCGGCCGGGGTAGGCGATCATGTGGCGCATGTAGTGGTCGACGGCCTCGGCGTGGGCGAGCACCTCGCGGTTGTCGAGGTTCGAGGCGAGGAACAGCGGCTTGGTGAGCTGGCGCTGGATCGCGGTTGCCTGGAAGCCCAAGCGAACGAGCGGCTCGGGAGCCCCGCCGAGCGCGCGGTAGAGCGTCGTGACGATGCGGCCGCCCGTCAGCTCCGCCAACCGGCGCACGGGCGCGGCCATCGTCACCTGCGCGAAGTCGAACGGGCTGCCCACCATCGTCACCGAGGCGGCCTCGATCCGTCCGTCGGCCACGCCGAGCAGCGTCATGATCCCCCCGAGGCTCCAGCTGATGAGCTGAACGCGATCGGCGCCCGAGTCCGTGAGGGTCACGCCGCAGGCGCGTGGAATCACCGAGTTGATCCAGTGCTCCAGGCCGAGCTCGCGGTCGTCGAAGCTGATGCGACCGTAGTCCACGAAGTAGGTGCGGTAGCCGAGCGCGGTCAGGTGCTCGGCGAGGCTGCATCCGCGGTAGAGGTCGAAGCAGCTCGGCGGCGCGGCCAGCGGCGGCACGAGCAGGACCGGAGTTCGCTGCACCGGCTCCTCGCCCGGGTGCATCTCGTAGCGGCTCACCTTGCAGTGAGGCGCCTCGTTGATCACCTCCGAGGGCCAAGGGCGCATGTCCGCGACGCCGCCGCGGAAGAGCTTCAAATAGGCGTTCTCGGCGGCGGCGGGCAGGCGCTCAGGCGAGAGCGGGCGGGGGAGGAGCGGCATGCCGCGCCAACCGTAGTGGTTGCCGGGGGCGTTGATGACGCAGTTAGGGAGGCAGGACGGGTCGACGCGTCGCGGGCGTTCGTTGTGGCCTATTGGGTGCTATAGCGACCACACCCCACAACGAACGCCCATCCACCCTCCCTAAGTGCTCAACGCGGCCGATCCCGCCGCCTCGGCCGCGAAGTCCACCACCAGCCCCGCAAGCCGCTCCGTCGCCTCGATCTGCGGGCAGTGGCCGCAGCGTTCGATCACCTCGATCCGCGAGCCCGGGACCTCGCGGAGCACGCGGTCGGCGCCCCCGGCGAACACCATCCGGTCGCTGTCGCCCCACACGAGCAGCACCGGGACGTCGATGCGATCGAGGCGGAACGGCTCCCGCAGCTCGGGCAGCAGCCTCCGGCCGGTGCCCAGGATCCGTGAGACGTCGGCTTGGGTGCGGACATAGCGCGTGAACCCAGCGACGACCGCCGGATCGACCGCCCGCGGATCGGCGAACGCCAGGGTGCGGTAGACGCGGCCGACCGCGTCACGGACGACGAGCTCGGGCAGCGGCACGGGCGAGGCCAGCAGCAGGCGCAGGAGGCGCTCCCCCTCGATGATGCGAAACCAACGCGCCATCGTCAGCCCGGCCGGCGCGATGGGGACGACGCCGGCAACCGGCAGGTCGGCGCGCTCGGCGGCTCGCATCGAGACCGCGCCGCCCAGCGAGTTGCCGGCGACGATGACCGGCTGCCCGCCCGAGCGCTCGGACTCGCGCTCGATCGCCGCCGCCGCGAAGGCGTCGAGCTGAGGCATCACGCCGGCGTCCTCGCGAAGCTGACCCGCGCCCCCGAAGCCGGGCATGTCGAGGGCAATCGCGCGGTGGCCGCGATCGGCGAGGGCAGCCATGAGCGCCCGCCAGGTCTCGGCGGAGTCGGACCAGCCGTGGAGGAGGACGATCGGGGCCGCGCCGCCTTCTTCCGAAGGTTCGGCCTCGAGGGCGCGAGTGGTGGCCCCGGCGAGCTTCAGACGCTGCTCCCGGATCACGGGCACGCATCCTTTCTAACCCGCGTGCCGGATGCCATCGAGGGCCCGACCACCTCACCCGAATTGGGCAGTTTCCGCTTCCTCGGATCGGATAGCCCCAGGGGTTGAACCGCTAGCAAGGCCTGCCACGGTGGGCGAGGAGGTGGACATGCCTGAGCAGCGAGTGCGGGGTGTGGGACTGCATGGAGAGGAGCCGAAGCGGCTCAGCCTGAGCGATGGATCGAGGCTCGTCCTCGACTCTGAGTCGAGTCGCCGGGGCCGCGGCGTGCGGTGGAAGCGGATCGGCTGGCGCCGTCGCGACGGCTCGAACGAGGTTTCTGTGGACGAGGCACGGCAGCTCGCGGGAAGCCGGTTCGACGACTACGTGACAACCCGAACCAAGGCCGAGGCCGAATGGATGCGAGCCGTCGCTGACTGGTACCGCGAGCAGGCCGACGGGCTGAGCGGGCAGCTGCGAGCGTGAGCGGCGGCTAGACGCCGAGCCGGTTGCGCCAGCCCCGCGCGGCGAAGAACCGAGAGATCCGGTTGATGAGCTTCCGCTTGCGGGGCGAGTGCGGGAACCAGAGCGGGTCCGCCTTGCCCTGCGGGAAGCGGGGGGAGACGATCGACTCGGTCTTGGTGAACTTGCGGATGCCGTATTCGGAATGCCGCGAGCCGATGCCCGATGACTTCCAACCGCCCATCGGCACCTCGAGCGTGAGGTAGTTGGTGAGCACGTCGTCGACGTTGATCGCGCCGGCCTCCATGCGGCGCGCGATGTCCTCGCCGCGCCGGAAGTCTCGCGTCATGACCGAGCCCGAGAGCCCGTAGGTGGTGTCGTTGGCGTAGCGGAGCGCCTCCTCGGCGTCGTTCACCTTCATCACCGGGATCACCGGCCCGAACGTCTCGTCGGTCATCACCCTCATCGAGTGGTCGGCGTCCGCGATGACGGTCGGCTCGTACCAGTCGCCGGGCCCGTCGCCGCGGCGGCCGCCGGTGAGGATCTTCGCGCCCTTCTCGCGGGCGTCCTCGACGTGGTCGGAGACGATCTCGAGTTGCGCCGGGGTCGTCATCGCGCCGATCTCGGCCGAGTAGCCGCGCCCGTCATCGCCCTGCCTGAGCTCGCCGACGCGCTCAGCGAGGCGCGAGACGAACTCGTCGTAGATGGGCTCCTCGACGTAGACGCGTTCGATCGACATGCAGATCTGCCCCGAGTTGAGAAGGCCGCCGTAGGCCGCGCCGTTGACCGCGCGCTCGACGTTGGCGTCGCGCAGCACGATCATCGGGTCCTTCCCGCCGAGCTCGAGGCTCACCGGGGTGAGCGAGTCGGCCGCGCGCTTCATCACGACCTTGCCCGTCTTCTCCGAGCCGGTGAACTGGATGAAGTCGCAGGCGTCGACAACGGCGCCGCCGGTCTCGCCGACTCCGTTGACGCACTCGAGGATGTCGGGGCCTCCGACGTCCTCCTTCCAGCCGCGGACGACCTCCATCGTGGTCAGCGGGGTGAACTCCGACGGCTTGATGACCACGGCGGCCCCCGCCATGAGTGCGGCGATCGAGTCGTCGAAGGAAAGGATCAGCGGGAAGTTCCAGGGGCTGATGTTGCCGACGACCTGGTAGGGGTGGTGGACGATCCGCAGGCGCTTCACCTTCAGCATCGGCAGGTGGGCCGACGGCGTGTCGTCGGCGAGGAAGCGCTCGGCGTTCTCGCCGTAGAAGTTGATGACGTCGCAGATGAAGGGCGCCTCGAGGTCGGCGTCGGCGCGGACCTTGCCGGTCTCCGCCTGCATCACGTCGGCGACGTGATCCGAGTTCTCGATCAGCCAGTCGCGGAGCTTGCCCAGCCAGCGGCGGCGGCCCGCGAAGCCGATCGCCTCCCACTCGGGCTGCGCCGCGCGGACGCGTTCGACCACCTCGTTGACGCGCGCGGGCCCGTCGATGGGGACCGTGGCGAGAAGTGAGCCGTCGGCGGGCTTGCGGACCTCGATCGACTCGGCGTCGGCGGGCGGGGCGCCGTTCGTCGTCGCCTGGCGGGTCCCGGGTCGAGTGATCGCCTCCACCGCACGAGGGACTCTACCGGCTCAGTGTTTCGGGACAAGCCGGTACACAGGGCCGTCGCCGGAGGCGACGTAGAGGTGTTGTGTGCCTCGCCGAACGAGTAGGGATTGGGCACTCGCGGGCCGAGCAGGCCGCCGCGGTCGTCGCCGCTACGGTCCGCCGGACCCGCCGGCGGTCCCGCCACCGCTCAGCTGACATCTCCCGCTCACTATCTGGCCGTTCGGAAGCACGCACGTCTGCGGCGGCTTGGAGCCGATCGTGACGACGAACTCACCCTTGACCGGCCCACCGGCCGGCGTGACCGCTTTCGCCTTGCCCCCCAGGCCCGCGGCCACCACGTAGTGCACCGTGTAGGTGCCGGTGGCGGCTGGAGTTACCCGCCAGTCGATCACCTTCGACTTCCCGGGCTTCAACGGGCCGAAGCTGTAGGTGTCGGTCAGCGCCGTCTCGGCGCCCGCACTCGGTGCCTTCTCGACGTTGGCGAGGGTGACGCCGTTGCCGAGGAGCTTCGGATACTTGTTCTCGAGGATCCAGACGGGACGGCTCGGGTTCGCCAGCGCCGGGTTGTCGAGCCGGGTGTTGAACGAGCCGTTGGCCTTCGTCTCGCCGGTCCAGATCGTGATCGCGAGGTCAGGGACCGTCTTCTTCCCCGACGGGTTGCTCAGCCCGAGCACGAGGTCGGTCCGCTCCGAGATGTGCTGGCGGTTGGGGAAGCTCGACTTATCGACCGTCACCTGGAAGTTCCCGGACGGCTCGTCGGCGAACTCGCTGGAGCCCCCGCCGCAGGCCGCGAGCCCGGCGGTGAGGGCGACGAGCGCGAGCGAGGCAATGGCCCTGGCCGGGGCGCGAAGCCGCGGCGCCGCCGCGCTTGTGCCGTTCTCCCCCAAGGCGCGGGGAACATACCACCAGACATCGGCTCCAAACGCAGGTCTGACGGTTCAGGGTGGCGGAGGGTAGCGGCATGGAATACATTTCCTTGTGTCCTGAGGGGATGCCGGCGCGCTGGGGAGCGGGCCGGGGAGGAGCGAATGGTCAGAACCGTTGCCGATAGGGCTTTCCTTCCCGCCAAGGGGCTCTTTGAGCAGGTCGGCAACATGGTCATCCTGACCGGGAAGACGATCGTCGCCACGGTCAAGCCCCCCTACCCCTACGGGGGCGAGTTCATCGGCCAGTTCCTGTTCGCCCTGCAGCTTTGCTGGTTCCCGATGATGATCTCGACGATCGCCTTCGGCTTCGGAGCCCCGGGCCTTCAGGCGGCCAACTTCCTCACCCTCTTCGGCGCCCTCGACCGCCTCGGGGGCTTTTTCATCTTGGCCTCGGTGCGCGAGTTCGCCCCCTTCGTCACCGCGGTCGTCGTCGCCGGGGTCGCCGGGACCGCGATCACCGCCGACCTCGGGGCCCGGAAGATCCGCGAGGAGCTCGACGCCCTGCAGGTCCTCGGCGTCGACCCGATCAAAAACCTCGTCGTCCCGCGCTTTCTCAGCCTGATGCTGATCACCGGCCTGATGGACATCTACGCGCTGCTTTTCGGGATCAGTGGCGGGATCTTCGCCGAGATCGCCTACGGGCAGCCGCTCGGGGGCTTCTTCGCGACCCTGTTCAGTAACGCCTCGATCACCGACCTCTGGGGCTCGCTTGCCAAGTGCACCCTGTTCGGGGCGATCATCGCGATCGTCTGCTGCTACAAGGGGATGAACGCCTCCGGCGGCGCCGAGGGGGTGGGTCGAGCCGTCAACGAGGCGGTGGTGATCGCCTTCCTCGGCGTCTTTGCCTTCAACTACGTCTTCACCCAGACGCTGCTCGCCACCCATCCGGAGATCTCGCAGATTCGATGAGCTGGCTCGCGATCCCTAGGGACTGGCTCTCCTCGCTCGGCGAGATCGCGCGCTTCTCCGGGCGCGTCATGGGCCTCGTCTACTCGGGGCGCGTCTTCACCTTCTTCGGCGAGTCGCTGCGGCAGGCGGGCCTTCTGATCACCGGCTCGGCGATCGTCATCTGGGGCCTCACCTTCATCCTCGGCCTTCAGTGCGGCATCGAGGGCGCGTACTTCAACCGCTCGGTGGGCTCGCCCTCCTACGCCGGCGTCTTCGCCGCTTGGTGCGACCTGCGCGAGGTCATCCCCTACGCCTTCGGCTACATGATGGCCGCCAAGGTCGGGACCGGGATCGTCGCCGAGATCGGCGCGATGCGGATCTCCGACGAGATCGACGCCCTCGAGGTGATGGGCGTCAACCCGATGATCTTCCTCTGCGCGACGCGGCTGCTGGCGGCGTGGCTGACGCTTCCCTTCATGTACCTGTTCGGCGTCGGGGTCGGCTACTTCGCGAGCTGGCTCGCAGTCGTGAAGCAGATCGCGGAGGTCTCCTCGGGCGGCTACTTCCTCATCTTCTGGGAGTTCCAGAACCCACCCGACTTGATATTCAGCCTCATCAAGGGGATGACGATGGCCACGGTCATCGTCCTCGTCGGCTGCTACTACGGCTACACGGCGGGGGGTGGGCCCGTCGGGGTCGGGACGGCGACGGCGAAGTCGATGGTCCTCAACATCGTCTTAGTCCACATCATCGGCATGCTCGGGACCCTGGTCTTCTGGGGAGCGAACCCGCGAGCACCAATCGGAGGTTGAGAATGACCGAGAGCCCGGAACAGCCCGATCAGTCCGCGCACGAGGAGCCGCGGGACGAGCCCGGCGTCGCCTCGCCCTCCGAGCCGAAACGTACCGGCCCGCGGCAGCCGACGGCTCCGCCGGATGGCCCGGTCGACGACTACGTCGAGCCCGCCCCGGAGCTGGGAACGCTCAACAAGGACTACGTGATCCCGGGCGTCGAGCGCTCGGAGACCAACCCCTACCGCTGGCACACGGGCGAAAAGCGCGATCACGGTGGAGAGGACGCGATCGAGATCATCGACGTCGTCAAGCAGTTCGGTCGCACCCGGATTCTCAACGGGCTCAATCTCGGGATCCCCGACAACCAGATTTCGATGGTCCTCGGCCCGTCGGGCACCGGCAAGAGCGTGCTCATCAAGCACATCGTCGGGCTGCTCTATCCGGACTCCGGCGACATCCTCGTCCACGGTGAGTCGGTCCCTGCGATGACCGACGACGAGCTGTTCGAGATGCGGAAGAAGTTCGGCCTGCTGTTCCAGGACGGGGCGCTGTTCGGCTCGATGAACGTCTTCGACAACACCGCGTTTCCACTCCGCCAGCACACCGACAAGTCGGAGGAGGAGATCGGCGAGATCTGCAACCGCCGCCTCAACGAAGTCGGCCTGGGCAGCGCCACCGACAAGATGCCGAACGAGCTTTCGGGCGGGATGCGAAAGCGGGCAGGCTTCGCGCGCGCCCTCGTGCTCGATCCCGCCATCGTGTTCTTCGACGAGCCCGACTCCGGCCTCGACCCCGTCCGCACGGCGCTCCTGTGCGAGCTGATCCGCGAGATCCACGAGGAGAACGCGGGCTGCTACATGGTGATCAGCCACGACCTCGGCACCGCGCGCCGGATCGCCGACTTCCTCGCGGTGCTCTGGAAGGGAAGGATCGTCGAGTCGGGCCCGGCCGCGGAGCTATTCGAGTCCGACAACGAGTTCGTCGCCCAGTTCCTCAACGCCGAGATCGAGGGCCCGCTGGCGATGGACTGAGCCCGGGCCTCGCCCGCGCTCGCAGGCACGGCGATTTCGCGGTAACCGAGGCGCGGCGCTTGGGCGCGACGTAACCTCTCCCGCGTGAAGAGCTTCTTCGCCCGGGTGGCCGGGCGGGCGGTCGAGCGGCCGACGCAGGTCGTCGTCGTGGCCATCCTCCTGACGCTGATCGGCGCCGTCGCCGCGCTGCGTCTGGCGCCCGACGCGTCGGTGAGCTCACTCGTCGATCGCGACTCGCAGACCTACGCGGCGACGCAGAAGTTCCACGAACAGTTCGGCGACGACCCCGTCGTGGTGATGGTGCGCGACGACCTCAGCCGCCTCCTCCTAACGCCGCAGCGTGATCGGCTTCTCGCGTTGGAGGGCTGCCTTTCGGGCAAGGCTAAGGGCGGGCGGGTGTTCCCCAACGAGCCGGCTCCGGCTCCGTGCGCGAAGATCGCCGCGCTCCGTCCGAGCTTCGCCGTCTATGGCCCGGCGACCTTCCTCAACCAGTTCGCGATCCGCGCGACCCAGCTCTTCACCCAGGAGCAGCAGCAGGCGCAGCTCGCCGCCAAGGCGGCGGGCCTTCGCGCCGCGGCACGCGCGAGGAAGCAGGGCTACAACGCGGCGGGCCAGCACCAGGCTGCGCTGATCGCTGCCAACGCGGTGATCCAGCAGTTTCAGCAGGGCCTCGGAGCGCTCGCGGTCAGGGCTGGGCAGACAGGGCTTCCAAGCCTCTCGAACCCTAGGTTCGTGAGCTCCGTCGTCTTCGACTCGAGGCTGACGGGGAACGTTCCCAAGGCGCAGTTCTCCTCGCTCTTCCCGAGCGCGAGCTCCGCGATGATCTACGTGCGGCTGCGTCCCGGGATGAGCGAGGCCGAGAAGCGTCAGGCGATCGACCTCTACCGGGCCGCCGTCTCCGACCCGCACTTCAACCTTCACGGTGGCAGCTACGTGGTGAGTGGGGTGCCGGTCGTGGTGGAGGGCCTGGGGCACGAGCTCTCGAGCCAGACCTTCATCCTCCTGGCGGTCGCCCTGGCGGTGATGGCGATCACGCTCGCGCTCGTCTTCGGCCCGCCGCTCCGCCTCCTGCCGCTCGCGCTCGCGCTCGGTGCGACGGCGATCGCGTTCGGGATCCTCTCGCTCGCCGGCGGTTCGCTGAACCTGGCGGCGATTGCGGTGCTGCCCGTGCTGATCGGCCTCGCCGTCGACTACGCGATTCAGCTGCAGGCGCGCTTCGATGAGCGCGTCGCGTCGGGATCGCGACCGGTTCGGGCGGCGGTCGAGGCCGCGGCGGGCGGTGGCCCAGTGATCGGGACCGCGGCGCTCGCCACCGCCGCCGGCTTCATCGTCCTGCTGCTGCCGTTTCTCTCCCCGATCCCGCTCATCCACAGCTTTGCCGTGCTGCTCGTGATCGGCGTGGTGGTCGCGTTCGCGCTCGCCGTGACCGCCGGCTTGTCGATCCTGTCCCTGAATGGCTCCGCCGGCTCCTCCGCTCCGCTCGCGCTGACGCGCTCGCTTCGCGTCCGGGGCCGGCGGCTTACAACGCGATCGCGTGGGACCCGGGCAACTGGGTTGCGCCGCGACTCCGTCGCTAGCCCGGGTGGGGGCGTCCGCAGGTCTTGGGTAGTGGCGGCCGGCCGGCGGATCATCGCGACCTCGATCGCCGCTCCCGGTCGCATCCTTCTCGCCGCCGCACTCCTCGCTGCTGCCGGATGGGCGGTGAGCAGCCAGATCGGCCTCGTTTCGGACTTCCGGGCGCTGCTTCCCCGGGACCTTCCCGCGCTTGCCGGAGTCACGCAGATCCAGCGGACGACCGGCGCATCCGGAGAGGTCGACGTCACGGTGGCCGCCGGCGACCTCACCGATCCTCGCGTCGTGAAGTGGATGTCTTCGTTCGAGCACCGCGTTCTGTCAAGCCACGGCTTCAACGGCCAATATCCGTCGTGCCTCTCGCACCGGGCGGAGATCTGTCCCGCCGTCGCCCTGCCGGACCTCTTCCAGTCGAGCGGGTCGATCACCCGGTCCGAGGTCCGCGACGTGCTGAAGCTGCTTCCGCCGTACTTCCGGGATGCGTTCATCGCACGGCCCGGCGGCCCCGGGCAGCCGAGTACGACGGTGATCCAGTTCCGCGTCAAGGCCCTTCCGTTCGATCGGCAGGAGCAGCTCTACGACGACATCCGCGGCCAGCTGGCCGCCGGCCCGAACGGGCCGCCGCCCGGGGTCACCGCCAGGTTGGTCGGCCTTCCGGTCCTCTTCGCGGACGCGAACTCGGCCCAGAGCTCGCTGCGCCCGTGGGCGACCCTCGCCGCCCTCGTAGCGGTGGCGCTCGTTCTGCTCGCCGTCTACAGGTCCGCGCGTCGCGCGCTCGTGCCGCTGATCCCGATCGTCTTCGCGACCGGTTGGTCGTCGCTCGTGCTCTTCGCGACCGGCGTGCCGCTCAATCCGCTCTCGGCGACGCTCGGGGCGCTCGTCATCGCGATCGCAACCGAGTTCAGCGTCATCCTCTCCGCGCGGTTCCACGAGGAGCGCGCCGGCGGCGGCACTGTCGGCGAGGCGCTGCGCCGCGCCTACTCTCGGACCGGCGCCGCGGTGCTCGCCTCCGGCATCACCGCCATCGCCGGCTTCGCCGTGCTGATCGTTTCCGACATCCGGATGCTCAGCGACTTCGGGCTCGTGACCGTCCTCGATCTCGCGGTCGCGCTCGCGGGCGTGCTCGCGGTGCTGCCCGCCGCGCTGGTGTGGGCGGAGGGCGGCTTCCAGCTCTCGCTCTCGCTCCCTCGCAGCCGGGCCCCGCGGCCCCGGCTCCCGTCACGGCTCGCCGCTCGCTTCGCGCGCCGCTGATGGCCGGCGGTGGCGAGCCCCGCCGCAAGCCGCCGGCAAGCGCGGGCGCTCGCTACGTGGCTTTCGTCGGCCTTGCCTTCCTCGTGCTGATCGCCATCGCCACATACAACACGGTGAGCGACGCGACGGGTGGCCTGCTCGGGGTCAGCGCCAGCGTTCGCGGCCGCCCGCTGCCCGAGTTCGCCGTGCCGAACGTTCGCGGCGGCCCCGATGCCGACGCCAACGTCTTCCAGGACGACTGCGCGAGCGCGGACAATCCGTGTCCGCGCGACCAGCGCCGCCACTCGGCCTGCCAGGTTCCGCCCCGGTTCCACGCGATCCGCGTGTGCGAGCTCTTCAACCGGCCGCTCGTGATCTCGTTCTGGTTTCTCGAGGGCGCCAGCTGCCTACCGACCCAGGACCTCGTCGCGAGGGTTGCGGAGCGATTCCGCGGCCGGGTGAACTTCCTCTCGATCGATGTTCGCGACGACCGCAGCGAGGTTGACCGAACCGTCGCCGAGCACGGATGGCGCCTGCCGGTCGGATGGGACCGTGACGGTGCCGTGTCCGATCTCTACCGGGTCGGCGGCTGCCCCACGGTGGCCCTCGCGTACCCGGGTGGGATCTTCGCGGGCGCCCGGGCGGGCGAGAGCGCGCTCACCGAAGCGAAGCTGACCGCCGACGTCCGTCAGCTGATCGCCGCGTCGGCGCGGCGGGCGGCGGCGTCGCGATGACCGATTCGGGCCCTCACGGCGCAGATGTCGAGGACGAGGCGATTCCCGAGGCCGGGTTCGTCGCCGCGGAGCTGGCGGACGAGCTCCCGGGCCTCGGGCTTCGTTACCTGGTGATCGACGCTCGGACCTCAAGGACTCCGGCGCACGTGCGCGGGCGGCTTCGGGTGCTCTCGGATCGGTTCGCCGGAGCGCAGGCCATCAACCTCCGCCACCAGGCGATCCCGTGGGCCTACAGGGTCTTCTTCCGTCATATCGGCCTCGACCCCGACGAGCAGCCGACCCCGGTTGAGCAGCTTGCCCTCGAGCGGATGTTCCACGGCGGGTTCGTGAGCCGCAATCTGCTCGAGGACGCGATCACGATCGGGATCGTCGAGTCGGGGGTGGCGCTCCGAGCGTTCGACGCCGAGAAGGTGACGGGCAGGCTCGGCATCAGGCTCACGGCGCCGGGCGAGGCGCTTGAGCACCCGCTGCCCGCCGGCACCCTCGTCGTTGCCGACGAGCTGCGGCCCATTGCCCTGCTCTTCGGCGACCCCGCCACCGACGCCGCACCCAGCTCGAAGACGCGACGGGCGCTGATCGTCGCGACCCAGGTGCGCGGCGTGCCCGACATCGCGATCGAGGAGGCGATTTGGCTCGCCTCCGGCGTGATCCGGTCCTGACGCGGGAGTTACACTTCTGCGGACGCTGAGTAAGGGAGTTTCGCCTGCCCGAGCAGTTGCTTGAGAGACGTGTAGTCGTCGGGGTACCGCCCTCGGAGGTGCCGACGACTGAACGCACGCTCGATGACCGCCGGGTCAGGTCCGAGCTGCGGCGCCAGATCGCCCTGCTCGAGCGCCGGCTCGGGGAGCTCTTCGCCGCGGCGTTCCCGCGCAAGGGGATCGAATGGCGCGTGGGCTCCGCGGCGCGAGGCCCCCGTGTCCTGGGCGTGGCCGATCTCGAGCGGGTTCGCGACGCGCTGGCCCGGAGGCTGCGGGAGGCGGAGGCCGAGGTCGCACGGCGTGGTCAAATCGAGGAGCGCAACCGCCAGCTCCTGGAGGAGATGCTCGTCGCCCCCGAGCGTCACCGCGGGCTTTTGATCAGCGCCGCCGACATCGGCGAGTCGAGCTGCCGAACCTGGCGCTCGACGCCTCGCCTCGGCCTCATCGGGATGCTGATGGGGTGGTGGCGAGTCAAGATCTCCTCCGGCTGCCCGTTAGCCACCTGACATCCCTGCGGTAGCCTCAGCCGGTCATGGCCAGCCGCTCGAAGAAGCGCCGCCGAAGGCGCCGGCCACCTCCGCGCGCCGCGGAACCTGGCACCGAGTCGAGCGTCGCGTTCACCGACGGGGAAGCGCCTGAGCCTCGGCCGAGGACCTCGCGAGAGACCGCGCGTGCCCGCTCCAACCGCCGGCAGGGGCAGCGGCGCTACCGCGATCCGGAGGAACGACCGAAAGCGCCATGGGCGCCGTTCCCGCTCGTGGAGCTCGTGGTCCTCGTCGCCCTCGTGCTGCTCGTGGGGGGGTTCGTCGTCCGCGGCCACCGCGGAACGCTGATGATCGGGGCCGGCCTCGTGCTCGGCACCCTCGCCGGCCTCGAGCTCTCGATCCGCGAGCACTTCACGGGCTATCGCTCCCACACCGCGCTTCTCGCGGCGGCCGTCGCACTGGTGGTGCTGGTCGGGCTGACGCTGCTCGCCCCCAGCATCCCGGCCGTGGTCCGGGTCCTGGTGGCGGCGGCGGTCTTCGCCGCCGCCGCACGCTTCCTCGTGAGGATCTTCCAGAGACGCTCGGGGCTCAGCTTCAAGTTCCGCTGACCGCGAGCGCCTCCCACGACCTAGGCCGCGACGAGGGCCCGGGTCTCGCCGCCCGTTGGTGTCGGCCGGCCTCGCTTCGCCTCGAGCCCGCCCGCGAGCTCATTGCGCTGGCGCTCGGTGAGCTTGCCGAGCTCGCGGTTTTCGCTCAGCATCAGCGGCGAGAGGAACTTCCGCGCTCGGGCCCTGCCCCACCGGCGCTGGCTTCGAAGCAGCTCTCCGACGGTCATCGTCTCGACCTGCCAGGGGCAGCCCCGGACGACTTCGGACGCGTCGGCCCTTCCCGATTTGATCGCGCGCTTGAGCTCCGCCCGGGCGAGGCGCACCCGGTTCGCATGTGCGAGGGCCTTCATGTGTTGCGGCGCCTTCATGTGCTGTGGCGCGATGGCGGGGGCAGCCTTTGTGGCAGCTTCCATTCCCACTCCTCCTTTGAGTGAAATCGAGATCCTCGGAATGTGGCGGCGCTTCCAGCTCCCAGCTCACCGGGCTTCGGTCCCGTCAGGTGGGGTCGGGAAAAGCTTCTTGTCTCCTCCCGACCGCCCCCTGCCCCAGGGTGCCGTCGAGCGCTGGCGCAAGCTATCCGAGAGGGTCGGCGGGCGTCAACCCCCTCGGCCATCTTCGCCCCCAGTCGTTCGCTAAGAGCAACCTTTTTGTGTCCGGAGGACCCTTGTTCGACATTGGACAAGTGGAAACCAACCCGCGTGGGTTAGTTCGACCGTCGGTAGAAGCGGGGCCCGCGACCCCGCCGGCCGAAAGAGTTAAACCTCCCGGAGCGCCTGGAAGTCCTTGGAGATGACCCGGTCCAGGATCTCCAGGGCCCGGTCGAGATGCTCGGGCTCGTGGGTCGCCATGAGGCTCGTCCGCAGAAGCGCCCCGCCCGGTGGGACGGCGGGATGGATCGCGACGTTGGTGTAGACGCCGGCGTCATAGAGCGCCTTCCAGAGCAACACGGCCTGCCAGTCCTCGCCGACGACGACCGGGACGACCGGGGTCGTGGCCTCGCTGCCGTCCGGCAGGGTGCCCGGCTCGACGACGCGCAGCCCCAGGTCGCGAAGGCCCTGGCGCAGGTACCGGGCGTTGCCGAGAAGGCGCTCCATCAGCTCCGCGCCCTCGGAGCGGATGACCCGAAGCGCCCCGAGTGCCGCGCCGACGGCGGCCGGAACGGCCGACGCCGTGAAGATGAAGGCGCGGGTGGCGATCCGCAGGTACTCGATGACCTCCTCGGGGCCGGCGATGAAGCCGCCGCAGGAGGCGAGGCTCTTCGAGAAGGTGCCCATCCGCAGGTCCACCCGGTCCTCGAGGCCGTAGAGCTCGCAGGTTCCCGCTCCGCGCTCGCCGAGGACACCGACGGCGTGGGCCTCATCGACCATGAGGCGCGCCCCGTGGGCCTCGGAGCGCTCGACGATCTCCGGCAGCGGGGCGACGTCGCCCTCCATCGAGAACACCCCGTCGACCACGACCAGCACGCCGCCGCCATCCTCGCCGGCTCGCTCGAGCATCCGGTCGAGCTTCGCCATCTGGTTGTGACGGAAGGGCCGAAGCTTCGCGCCGGAGAGACGGCAGCCGTCGAGGATCGAGGCGTGGTCGCCCGAGTCGCACACCACCGTGTCGCCCGGCTCGAGGATCGTGCCGATGCAGCCCAGGTTCGCCTGGTAGCCGGTGGTGAAGACGATCGCGTCCTCGGTGCGCATCCATGCGGCGAGTTCGCGCTCGAGGTCGACGTGGAGGGGCGTCGTGCCGTTGAGGAGCCTCGAGCCCGTGAGCCCTGTGCCGTAGCGCTCGAGGGCGTCGCGTGCGGCCTCCTTGACGCGCGCGTCACCGGTGAGGCCGAGGTAGTTGTTCGAGCCGAGCATGATGGTCTCGCGGCCCTCCATCTCGACGACGGGCCCCGCCTCCGAGGCCATGACGCGGAAGTAGGGCAACAGATCGCCCTGCTTCGCCATCTCGAGCTGCTCGACCCGGTCGTGGGTGCGCGCCTTCTCGAAGACGTCAACGGGGGCGCGGGTCGTCTCGGTCATGCCGAAAGTGTCGCAGAGGGGTACCGTGCCGCCGATGCCGGTCGACGTCACAGCCGTCCGCGGGCTGCGCGACCTGCGGAGGTTCGTCGAGCTCCCGTACCGGCTCCACGCCGGCACCAACTGGGTACCGCCGTTGCGTCTCGAGCGCTACATGTTCCTGAGCCGGCGCCTCAATGCCTACTTCAAGCACGGCGAGGCCGAGTACTTCCTCGCACGCCGCGACGGCATGGTCGTCGGCCGCATCACCGCCCAGGTCGACCACGCCTTCAACGAGTTCCACGGCTCGCGCTGGGGGATGTTCGGCTTCCTCGAGCTCACCGACGACGCCGAGGCGCTGGAGGCGATGCTGGCCGCGGCCGAGCGTTGGCTGCGCGAGCGCGGTTGCGACCGAATGGTCGGGCCGATGGACTTCCAGCTGAACGACGAGAGCGGCGTCCTCGTCGAGGGCTTCGACCTGCGGCCGATGATCCGCCAGCCGTGGCACCCGCCCTACTACCAGCGCCTCTGCGAGGGGGCCGGGCTGGAGAAGGCGATGGACCTCTTCATGTGGGAGCTCTACGTGCAGGACCGCGACAAGGTCCTGCCGATCCTGCCGAGCTCGCGGAGAAGGCGCGCACGGAGCACGGGGTGCGGATCCGGAAGATGTCTCGCCGTCACCTTCGGCGCGAGCTCGACGACTTCGCGAGGATCTACAACGCTGCCTGGTCCGAGAACTGGGGCTTCGTGCCCTACTCCAAGGAGGACCTCGACGCCTATGCGCTCGACCTCCAGCTCGTCTACGCCCGCGACTGGTTCATGGTCGCCGAGAAGGACGGCGAGACCATCGCCATCGCGATCACGATCCCGGACATCAACAAGGTGCTCCGCCGGATGAACGGCCGCCTCCTCCCGCTCGGCTGGTGGCACTTCCTCAACAGGTCCCGGATCATGGACGAGGTTCGCGTGGGCTTCCTCGGGGTCCTGCCCGCCTACCAGCACACCGGTGTGGCCGCGCAGCTCTACATGGAGCACTTCGACATGGCCGCGAAGACCCGTCAGACCGGCGGGGAGATGGGCTGGATCCTCGAGACGAACGAGGCCATGAACCGCGGCATGGAGGCGATGGGGGGACGGATCGTGAAGCGCTACCGCGTTACGAGCGCGAGCTCAGCTAGCTCTTGCGGGCCTGCCTGAGCGCGTAGTAGGCGAGCAGCGTGTGGCGCTCGGCGTCGTGCCGCCAGAGCATCTTGCCCAGGTACGCCCCGGGCACGACCTCCACGAGCTCGTCGCGAATCGAGCGGATGATGAGTGACATCGGACTCCGCGAGC
>CAWGKQ010000006.1:0-199827 GCA_963823245.1 uncultured Actinomycetes bacterium
GGTGTTCGTGCGCCAACGGGCTCGACCCCGTGGAGGCGACGCCGTAGTGGAAAACCGCGTCAGACACCTTTGGACCATGCGCGCCGGCAAGGCCATTCGCTGCGAGACCTTCCCCACCCGCGAGGACGCCCTCGAAGCCGCCGGGCTTCGGAGTAGGCGATGTCGCGAGGAGAAC
The DNA here is from genome assembly GCA_963823245.1 of uncultured Actinomycetes bacterium. Taxonomy (GTDB): domain Bacteria; phylum Actinomycetota; class Thermoleophilia; order Solirubrobacterales; family 70-9; genus JAWVFM01. Next base: position 176 of record CAWGKQ010000006.1, read on the forward strand.
GTGGATACCCTCCGCGCCGTCTACGACGAGTGGAGGCGCGGGAACTTCCGGGCTGGAGGCGAGCTGTTCGACGCACACACCGTCTGCGTTGTGGACCCGGAGAGCCCGGAGCCGGGGCGTTACGTCGGGCCGGCCGAAATCGCGGCTTGGATGCGGCTGCAGCTCGAACACCTCGAGACCTTGACGATTCGCGCGGAGGAATTCATCGAGGCGGGCGACAGCGTGCTGGTGGCGGTACACCGGCAGGCCATCGGGGAGAAGAGCGGAACGCCCGTTGAGGACCACCATTTCCACGTGTGGACGTTCCGGGGACCGATAGTGACCCGATTGGAGTTCATCGCGGGGCGAGCCGAAGCCCTCGAAGCCGCCGGGCTGCGGGAGTAGCGGCCGCGCACGGCGCAGATGCTGCGCGGGCGATGTCGCAGGAGAACAGGCTGACCCTTGAAGCACAGTTGAAGGGGTGGGACCCGGAAGCGTGGCAGAGGGGTGAGTTCGACCTGTCCTTCTTCGACCCCGAGGTCACTTATGAGGACACGATCCTGCCGGATCACATCGGCGAGACCTATCGCGGTCACGAGGGCATCGCACGGGCGACGATGCGCTGGATCGAGCCCTACGAGACCATCACGATAGAAACCGAGCGCGTAGTCGGCGACGGCGATCGCCTGGTGTCCGTCCATCGTTTCCGAGCAAGGGCGCGGCACACCGGGATCGAGCTCGAAGGACCACTGGCTTACGTCTGGACGTTCCGCGACGGAAAGGTCGTTCACCTGAAGTCGTTCGCAGGAACCAGAGGACGCCCTCGAAGCCGCCGGGCTGCGGGAGTAGTCGAGACTTCTGCTTGCACGAAAGGGACGTCATTTGGGCGCCCGTGAGACGCTCGCTCTGGACGAGAAGCGGGAGCATCGTTTCCATAGGGCGTACGAACGCCGTGGCACTGCGTTACTGCGCGGAATCCTCAGACGTGACCCCAAACGCAAGGCGATCGGGGGCCGTCAGCCCTGTCGGTCCGGACCCGCCCGCGCGAGAGCTATCCGGATCAGGACGCGCTTTTCACTGCGCATCCGCTCGCGATAGTCGTCCCAGTCGGGGTTCTCGTCGGGAAAGCGTTCGTAATAGTCGATGAGCGGGTCCATCGCCTCGGGAAGCGAGAGGACGTCGGCCTCGCCCTCGGCGTAGATCCAGCTGCCGACGAAGCGCTCGGTGAAGATGCAGAGCTGCGCCCAGGGGTCCCTGCGCAGGTTGATGACCTTGTAGGCGGTCTCGCGACTGGAGATGATCGCGCGTCCCTCGCCGTCCACGTTCACCAGCACGGGGCTCTGCTGGATCCCGCCGGAGCGCCGGGTGGCGAGCACGGCACGATGGTGCTCGCGCATGAACGCGCGCGCGGCCTCCAAGTCCATCCGTCAAGCCTAAGGCGTTGGGCCGGTCGTTGCCCGCCAGGCGAGGAGGTCGCGCGTGACGCGGGTACATCGCTCCCGCTTTGCGCGAAACGCCAGCGTGAATGTAGACCGGCAGCAGATGCTCGCAGCGGAAAGAAGCGGGAAGCGCATTTCCCTCGGAGGTCACCCCGCAAGCCGGACCCGCAGAGGCGGGATCGGGACCGCCGGTGAAAGTGGGACGTTGAGGAACGTCATTTTGCTGTCTGTTCGGTCCAAACGTCCCCGTCCCAGTAACGCATCCGGGCTTCTCCTCGAGGGTCCGGGTACCAAGCCGCTGGGGGACGCGTTGGGGGATTGGCTGGGAGCGTCGCTCCGCAGTGTTTGCACTTCTTGGCCGCCAGTTTGACTTCCTCGGCGCATTCCGGACACGTTGTCGTGTCTGCCCAAGTGATGACCGCCGTCCCCTTGGCGCTAAGCGCCTTCCACGAACTGGCCGAGATGCCCCGCTTGTAGCTCACGAACACCACCGCGTTTGCACCGACCTTCGACGCTTCCTCGCGCAGCTTGAAATTGACGTCCTCAATCGTCGGCGACTTGGAGATCGCCGTGCTCGCTCCTACCCGGGCATATAAAGGGCCGACCACCGTGTAGGGGCGATCTTCAAGGTCGCCGCTGTGTAGCTCGATGTCCTCGGGGCCCACAAGGTCAGTATTCCGAACCTGCTGCCCCTATCGGGACTTCGAGCGGCGGAATGGAAACCCCATGCCGAGAGTGGGGCGTCGAGGAAGACGAATAGGTGCCTGGCCGAGGGGCCGGGCGCGGCTGAGGCGGCTGCGCTCTACGAAGGCTGAAGTCCCCGCTCATGTGCTGCTCATCCCTGTCGCGATCTCCACCTCAAGCGGTGGGATGGGCACCGGCGGTGAAGGTGGGACTTGGAGGAAGCTGGAACGCTGGCCAAGCTGCACCTGGACGCTTGCGCTCTTCGTCCAAAGCGGGTGTCTCATGCGGCGGGATGAGACGCCTCCTTTCACGCGAAGGGAGCAGCGCGGGTTCAGCCGGAGCCCGATGTGCGGGCCAGGCTTGGCCTCCGCGCGCGCCAGCTCGTCTCAAAGGTCGAAACGGACGCGAGATCGAATTCGCCGTAAAGCTGCAGCACTGTCGTCCCGTCGCCGTCGCAGTAAATCTCGACGGCGAGTGCGCGGTCATCGCCTTGGAGGCCCCGCTCCAAGCGTTCCTTCACTCCAGTCATTTCCCTCGACCACTTCCGCTTCCGGGCCGCCATGAAGACGGCCACCGACGATGCGCCGCTCGCCCTCAAGACCAAGGCCGAGGATTGGTCGCCCCCTACTACGACACCTCAGACGCCCGCTACCGCGAACGGACCCTCATGGCGCCGCCCTTAAAGAGACGGGCCTAGGGGAATACGTCCAACCCGCTCGCCAAAGCCGAAGGGAGTGGTAGCGTCGCGGTGTCTCGCAAGGAGGCCAATCGTGGCTGCGACCACGAGACCAGGACCAAGTACCTCGCCGCCTCATCCTCGCGCAGGCGCTTACGACGCCTTCGTTTCATACAGTCACGCGGCCGACGGCCGTCTAGCCCCTGCGCTGCAGGGAGGTCTTGAGTCGCTCGCCAAGCCGTGGTATCGGCGGCGCGCGTTGCGCGTCTTTCGTGACGAGACCAGTCTGTCGGCCTCCCCGAGCTTTGGTCATCGATCGAAGAGGCGCTTTCTCAGGCGCGCTACTTCGTCTTCTGGCTTCGCCCGACGCAGCTGCTTCGCACTGGGTTGAGCAGGAGGTTCGTTGGTGGCGCGCGCAGAGGAGCTATGAGACCGTTCTGATCGCTCTTACCGATGGAGAGCTTCGCTGGGATGAGAGCCGCGGCGACTTCGATCCGGCGTCGGCGATCCCGCCTGGCCTTCATGGTTGGTTCCCGCGAGAACCGCTGTGGGTCGACTTGCGCTGGGCGCGAGATGAGCGCGATGTGTCGATGCGCAACCCACGATTTCGGGACAGGGTCGGCGACGTCGCAGCCCCGATGCACGGCGTGCCGAAGGATGAGCTGATCGGGGAAGACATAACCCAGCATCGTCGGACGCTTCGACTCGCCCGGGGCGCCGTGATGCTTCTCGCGCTGCTTCTGACGCTCGCCGTTGTCGGCGGGATTGTGGCGCTGCTACAGCGAAACGAGGCCATCGCGCGAAGCAACACGCGCAGGCCGAAGCCCTGGCAGCGACAGCAGGTCAATTGCTTGGCTCCGATCCACTATTGAGCGCGCGGCTGGCCGCCGAAGCGGTCCGCACGGAGGAAACCGCGGGGTCGGCGAGCATGCTGGGAAGGGCGGTAGGGGGCCTCCGATGGCAAACGCTGCTACGTGGCCACGAGGCCTCGGTCGAGGATGCCGCCTTCAGCCCCAACGGCGAGCGGGTGGTGACCGCGAGCGCCGATCACACGGCGCGGATCTGGGACGCCCGCAGCGGCGCCCAGCTCATGGTCCTGCGCGGCCACAAAGTCTCGGTCACCAGCGCCGCCTTCAGCCCCGACGGCGAGCGGGTGGTGACTTCGAGCGCCGATCACACGGCGCGGATCTGGGACGCCCGCAGCGGCGCGCAGCTCATGGTCCTGCGCGGCCACGAAGGCTCCGTCACCAGCGCCGCCTTCAGCCCCGACGGCGAGCGGGTGGTGACTTCGAGCGCCGATCACACGGCGCGGATCTGGGACGCCCGTAGCGGCGCGCAGCTCATGACCCTGCGCGGCCACCGAGATTATCTCTACAGCGCAGCCTTCAGCCCCGACGGCGAGCGGGTGGTGACCGCGAGCCACGATCGGACCGCGCGGATCTGGGATGCCCGCAGCGGCGCGCAGCTCATGACCCTGAGCGGCCACGGAGAGTATGTCTTCGGCGCTGAGTTCAGCCCCGACGGCGAAAGGGTCCTGACCGCGAGCAGCGATGGGACGGCGCGGATCTGGGACGCCCGTAGCGGCGCCCAGCTCAACAGCGTGGGCACCCAGTCCTTTATCTACAACGCCGCCTTCAGCCCCGACGGCAAGCGGGTGGTGACCGCAGGCGACGACCAGACGGCGCGGATCTGGGACGCCCGTAGCGGCGCCCAGCTCGAAGTCCTGCGCGGTCACGGGGACTTCGTCAAGAGCGCAGCCTTCAGCCCCGACGGCAAGCGGGTGGTGACCGCCAGCGACGATCGGACCGCGCGGATTTGGGACGCCGACCGCAACGCTCAGCCCATGACCCTGCCTGGCCACGGATACCTCTTCGAGAGCGCCGCCTTCAGCCCCAACGGCGAGCGGGTGGTGACCGCGGGCGAGGACGGGACGGCGCGGATCTGGGATGCCGACAGCGGCGCCCTGCTCAAGGTCCTGCGCGGCCCAGCCGTTCTCAACAGCGCCGCCTTCAGCCCCGACGGCAAACGGGTGGTGACCGCGAGTGGGGTGGTGACCATGAGCGTCGATCACACGGCGCGGATCTGGGACACCCGCAGCGGCGCCCAGCTCGAGGTCCTGCGGGGCCACCGAGACTCGGTCAATAGCGCCGCCTTCAGCCCCGACGGCAAACGGGTGGTGACCGCGAGCGGCGATGGGACAGCGCGGATCTGGGACGCCCGCAGCGGCGCCCAGCTCAAGGTCCTGCGGGGCCACCGAGACTCGGTCAATAGCGCCGCCTTCAGCCCCGACGGCGAGCGGGTGGTGACCGCGGGCGACGATCGGACGGCGCGGATCGGGACGCCCGTAGCGGTGCGCAGCTCGAGGTCCTCCGCGGTCACGGAGACTGGGTCAATACCGCCGAATTCAGCCCCGACGGCGAGCGGGTATTGACCGCGGGCGACGATGGGACGGCGCGGATCTGGGACGCCCGTAGCGGCGCGCAGCTCAAGGTCTTACGCGGACAGGCGGCCTATAACGTCGACAGAGCCGCCTTCAGCCCCGACGGCGAGCGGGTGGTGACTGCGGGCGGCGACGGGACGGCGCGGATCTGGGACGCCAATAGCGGGGCGCAGCTCGAGAGCCTCCCGAGCAACGCAGACTTCATCAACAGCGCCACCTTCAGCCCCGACGGCAAGCAGGTGGTGACCGCAAGCGGCGATGGGACGGCGCGGATCTGGGCATGCGGGGTCGCTTGTGACTCCGTTTCGGCGCTTCTCGAGCGCGCGTCACAAGGCGCCGGAACGCTCACTGCCTCTGAGCGGGACCAGTATCTCCCGGGGTGATCTTTCACCCGAGTACGAACTGCGACTCCCGTTGGCCTGGCACGCCAGACGCTAGGACTGACGAAGGGCAAGGGTCTCCACCGACGCCAAGCTAGCTCTCGCATTGCGCGAGACGTGGGAGCGGCGCCGCGGCCAACTACGCCCGGCGGTAAGAGGACTCGCCCCCAGCGAGCGTCTTAGTCTGGAATCATCCTCGGGTCGCCTCTCCGTGAGCGCGGTGTGCCGATGAGACCGTCGGCACCTGACAGCTACCGCAGGGGGTTTGTGATTTGGCAGCGCGAAGGGTTGGGCTCCCATCCGACGTCACCGCAGCCGAGCAGCTGCAACACGAACGCTTCCCGCCTGAGGGAGTGCAGCCTCTGCCCGACGGTGAGGGCGGCCGGGCGAGCGGCGCCGACGTCGGCATCGAGGACCTGGCCCCAATCAGCTTCCTGGTGATCGGCGATCACGGCGGGATCCTCGACCCCGATCCCCAGAACGCGGTCTCAAACGCGATGCAGGCCAGAGCGCAAAGCGACCCGAAGCCGGCCTTCCTCTACAGCGTCGGCGACCTCGTCTACTTCTACGGCGATGAGAGCAAGTACCTGCCGCAGTTCTATGAGGCCTACGCCCACCTCCAACTGCCGATCGTCGGCATCCCGGGCAACCACGACGGCGACACCGGCGATGACCCGACCCGCAAGCCCCTCGACACCTTCATGGACAACTTCTGCGCTCCCGCTCCGAAGCTCCCGGTCGGGATGGAGGAGTATGGCCGCGACGTCGAGACCCAGCCCTACTGCGACTGGACCCTGGCGCTTCAGGCGGTGACGATCGTCGGCCTTTACTCGAACGTGCCCTCAGGTGGCCACCTCGAGCCCGTCCAGACGACCTGGCTGACAAGCGAGCTTTCAAGCGCGCCAAGCGACCGGCCGTTGATTCTCGCCATCCATCACCCGCCCTACTCGGTCGATGCGATGCACGGTGGCTCGAAGGCGATGGGCGATGCCCTCGACGCCGCCTTTGCCGCTTCCGGGCGCACCCCCGACCTCGTCCTCACCGGCCACGTCCACGACTACCAGCGCTTCACCCGCACCCTCGACGGCAAGCCCCTGACCTACCTCGTCACCGGCAACGGCGGCTACCACAACCTCCACTACCTGGCCAAGGACGCGAAACCGGGCATGCAGGTGTCCGAGGATGTTGTCTTCGAGTTCGGAGACGACGCCCACTGGGGGTTTCTTGAGCTCACCGTCGAGGGCCAAGCGATCACCGGCGCTTACACCCAGGTCACCAAGGACGGGCAGGCGACCCCGAATGCCGACACCTTCGCGATCGGCCCGTAGTCGCGAGCTTTGCTTCACAAACTCCCGTAATCACGTCGGGCCATCGGCAACGGGTCAGGCCCCGGGATCCTGCGAGCTTGCTCAGAGCTGATAGGAGGCGCGGGAGTGGTAGTGGTGGGGCGCGTTCCAGCGGTCGCCCTGCGATCCCGGTGACTGCGGTGATTGTCCTTCGCCGGTCGAGTTGCCCCAGCGGCCGGCCCAGGTCGCCCACGGGCCGAAGTCGCGCCATTCGAGGGAGTCGAGGACCGCGCCCTTGCCGTCGCCGTCGTCGCCGACCTCAGGGATCTGGTGGACCGGCTCGAAGTAGTTGGCGTGCGAGCCGAGGGCGACGTAGACCACCGGCCGCCCGTCGCGGAGCTCGAGGTCCCACCACATCCGCGCCCCGCCCGAGTGATGCTGCGAGCAGGTCATGCAGACCGGCGTCCGGCCCGCATACCCGACCTGGACGAACTCCCAGTCGCCCTCGTGGTCGCCGGTGACGAGGACCTTCTTCGGGTTGTAGAGGTACCAGAGCCAGCACTGGCGCCAGGCGAGGCCGCCGCCATCGACCCGACGGCTGTAGCCGACGTTGCCGAAGCGCGCCTGCATGTCGGGCTCGTAGCTGGTCGGATTGGGCGGGAAGTTCATCCGGCCACCGTCCTCGGGGAGCGCGTCGAGCGACACCGTCCCGCCGTCGCGCCCGTCGGCAGCGACGAGCCGCGCGGGAACGGCCTCGACGCTCTCGACCGCGAGCGGCTTGAACGGCTCGCGCGAGTCGAGGATGAAAATCGGGTCGTTGGCGGCGGCGTCCAGCAAGCGCCTATCCCTCCCCAAGCCAGAAGCTGAGCTCGCGGGCCCTGGCGCCGGTGCAGGCGACGTAGGTGTGGGAGCAGTTTGCGTAGGCCTTGATCAGCGCGGCCACCAGCGCTTCACCCTCCAATCCGTCGAGCGGTCCCCGAGGTCGAGTAGGGTCGATCATACGTCCGTCGCAGGGCCTCCACCTGCCCCCGCACCGCCGACGGTCGGGCCCGACCCGACCGTGTCGGCGGCGTTTGCCCTCGGCTGGCAGATGGCCGGGCTCTATCGCGACCCTCACCTCCACCGAGCACGCCAACGCTCCGAACCCGTCGACCTCCCGGGCTATAGCGACCTGACCGCGTCCGAGCGAACCGAGATCGGCCTCGACCAGATCGAGGCCGGGATCAACCGGCTCTGGCTCGCGATCGGCGCCGCCGGCCTCGAGCGCCCCGACACCGCCGCGGTCGCCGCCGCCTTCGACGCCGCCGGCGGCCGGTCGGGGTCGATTCGCGATCTGCGGTGGGCGGTGGTCGGGCTCCACGTCGAGCTGATGGAGAAGCTCCTGGCGGCAGACTTCCGCCTCGGCAAGGCCTACGGGCTCGGGCGGGCGCTGGCGGACACCGGTACCCCGCCCGCAACCGAGGGGGCTAGCCCGAGGGAGGCGTTTGAGCGAGCGCTCGGTCATTGGCGGCTCGAGAGCGTGCGTCAGTGGCTCGCCGACCTCGATTCGACCCTGCCCCCGCACGCCGCAAAGGCCGTGCGGGCCTCGATCGACTCCTGGGAGGAATGGGCGGCGGCGCCGCTCCTCGACGGCAGGCCAATCGACTGGGACGAGGACGGGAACGCGGTCCGCCTCGCCCTCCGCCGCCAGGCCCAGCTCTGGCGGGCCCTGCTCTCGGGCGAGAAGAGCGGCACCGACATGCTGCACGCCGACGATTACCTGCGTGCGACCCGCGAGCTCCTTTCCCGAGCCGGGCACTTCGCGGCCGGGCTCGTGCTCCACCTGTGGTTCGTGTTGCTGCCGGCGCTCGTCCTGCTCGTCGCCGCGATTGTCCTGCTGGCGACGAGCGATCGCACGGCGACCGACCTCGCGGCCGTCGGCGCCTTCCTCGTCGGCCTCGGGATCACCTGGCAGAGTGTCGGCGCCGCCGCGGCGCGGCTCGGCGATCACCTCAAGCAGCCCCTGTGGGGGGCGGCGCTAAACGTTGCGATCGCCGACGCGATCACCGAGCTCCTCGATCCCAACCCTCCGGGTGAACGGCGAGTCGAAGACGCCACTGGCGTTGAGCTCGCGCTCGGTCTCGAGCCAGTCGGGCCAGCGGGGATAGAGCGCTCGGGCCCGCTCCGGCGTGAGCGTGTTGTACTGGCCCCAATGCGGGCGAGCGCCGAGGTCGGCGAGCCGCTCCTCGTAGCCCTCGAGCAGCGTGTAGCCGCCGCGGCTCCCGTCGACCATGATCAGCTCGATCATCATCGTCGCCCCGCCGTGCATCATCGACGCGAAGGCGCGCGACGGAGCGACGAAGCGGAGCGAGATCGGCGAGCTGTGGTAGACGCGGTTGGTCCTGCGTCGCTCGGCCGCAATCGCCAGGATCCGGTCGACCGCCTCGAGATGTCGGCCCTCCTCGAGGCCGACGCCGAGCTCCATCGAGTACGCCGGCAGATGGTTCGCCTCGCCGATGTTGAAGACCTTGTAGGAGACGTTGGCGTAGCCGTCGTCGCACATGTCGGCGAGCAGCGAATCGAACCGCCGCGCCATCAGTCCAGGGAGGTGCCGGGCGAGGAAGCGGAGGACGACGCCGGTGATAGGCAGCGAGGACTCGAGCTCGGTGAGCGGATGGCGTTCGAGCTTGTCCTCGGGGAGCCCAGCCGGCTCCGGGCAGTCTCGCCGCCTGGTCACCAGCGCCCGATGGCGCCCATCGTCGCCCGCGTAGGGATTGAGGAAGAGCTCGTAGTGATCGCCCTCGCCGAGGACGCCGTCCTCGGTCAGCGTCCCGCGCACCTCCTCCCAGGTGCTGAGCGTGCGGACCTCGTTGAGCCAGAACTTCTCGCGAACCTCGATCAAGAACGAGTGGACGAGGCCCATGGTCCCGAGGCCGCAGACGGCGGCGTCGAAGTCGCGGTCGTCCTGGACCAGGCGCAGTGGTCGGCCTCCGAGGCGGTCGCGATCGGTGGGGCCATCGGCCGGCTCGAGTCGCAACACCTCGCCTCCCGAGACGACGAGGTCCACCGAGCGCACGAGGTCCGGGAACGGGCCGAACGTCAGGCCCGATCCATGAGTCGAGGTCTCGACCACGCCGGCGATCGTCTGGGCGTCGTATCCGCCCATGTTCGGGAGCGCCAGGCCGAGCCGGTCGAGCTCGGCGTTGAGGGCATAGAGGTGTGTGCCGCCCAGGACCCGCACAAGTTGCGCGTCCCGCGCCTCCGCTCGCAGCTCGCTGCGGTCGGGAACGCTGACGCCGCCGAGGCGATCGGGGGCGACGAGGTAGCCGTCGGTCAGCGCGATGTCAGACCACGAGTGCCCGGCGCCGACCGCGCGAACCGTCGTTCCCTCGGACTCGGCGCGCCTGACGAGGTCGATCAGCTCCTCTAGCGACCCCGGGCTGACGATCGCGCGCGGATCGCAGCTCTGGTTACCGGTGTGGTTGCGCCATGCAGGGCTCAAGACAGCTGTTCGACCAGTCGCGCCGCGCCGCGCTCGGCGAGCGCGGCGATCGTCTTCGAGGGATTGACTCCGAGCGCGGTGGGGACGATCGAGCCGTCGAGCACGTGTAGGCCGGGATAGCCGTAGACGGCTCCGTGATCGTCGACGACCCCGAGCGAGGGATCGTCCGCCATCGGGCAGCCGCCGAGCGGGTGAACGGTGGCGAACTTGCTCAGCGGTCCGCCCTTGAGGGCGTAGAACGGCGTCGCCCCGCTGGCCTCGGCGAGCTCGTGCGCGGTCCGTTCGAGGTCGTCGAACAGCGCCCGGCTTCCGTCCATGCTCCAGCGAACGTCGAGGCGCCTGAAAAGCGGCGTCAACCGCATCCGGCCGTCGGCGGCGTCGCGGCCGATCATCAGGAACACCAGCGAGTCGATGTCGGCCTAGCCGCCAGCGAGCCGGAGCTCGCGCGGGTGCATCGGCTGATCGCTGAGGCCGATGCCGATGAGGGCGTCGCGAAGCCGCAACAGCCACCGTCGCCAGCCGCGGATGACGTTAACCCCCCGCGCGACCTCGAGCAGGACGTCGAAGTTCGCCGGCAGCCCGCCGTCGGCGACGATCGCCCTCCGCTCTGCGGTGTAGTCGAGCATGCTCGTCATCACCGGCCCATAGTCGTTGCGGGCGCCGCGAACGTCGGGCGCGGTCGGGTCGAAGGCGATGCCGAGGGCATCGCCGTTGCCGGAGAAGCGGGTGCCGAGCGCGGGGGAGAGGTCCCGCAGGCGGCGGCGATTGCCGAACAGGAGTCGCGGTGAGCCGAGGGTCCCAGCGGCGAGGACCACGGTCGGAGCCTCGATGACCCCGCCGCCGCCGTCGTCGAGGTGGTCGAAGCCGACCCGCCAGGGGTCGCCCGCGCCGGCGGGCGGGATGATCGAGGTCGCCAGGTGCAGAGGGCGGACCTCGGCGCCGTGGGCCTCGGCGCGGGCTAGGTAGGTGATGTCGACCGTGTTCTTCGCGTGCACCGGACACCCGAGGTCGCAGCGCCCGAGGTTCTCGCAGCCGTCCTGCGGAACGCCGCTGAACGGATTCGTCCGCGACTCGCCGAAGTGGACCGCGATCGGCAGCGGCTTCGCCTCGCGACCAGCGTGGCGCCCGGCGGCGGCGAACGCCCGCACCTTGGGCAGCTCCGGCGCTGCCGGCGTTGCGGTGGGCTCGAGGGCCTCCTCCGTCAGCTCGTACCAGGGGTCGAGCTCGGCGCGGTCGATCGCCGTGGGCCAGCCTTGCTCGAAGACCTCCGGCGGTGCACGGAGCTGGACGCTCGCGTAGACGAGCGAGCCGCCGCCGACGCCGGCGGCGGTGATCACGGTCAGGTCCTTCATCAGCCGGACGTCGAAGAGGCCACCCGGGTTCGCGGACTGGTGCCAGAGCATCGCCGGGGCCTGCGCCGGGTGGTCCGGGAAGTCGTCGCGGCCGAAGCGCCGGCCGCGCTCGAGGACGCAGACGCGCTTTCCCGCCTCCGCCAGCCTGCAGGCGGCGATTCCGCCACCAAATCCGGACCCGACGATGACGACGTCGTACGATGCCACCGCCTTTCGACCCTACACGAAAACCGGTAGGGTCGGGACGGGGTCAAGGCCAAAGGTTCTGGGCCACCGTGGCAGACGTCTTCATCTCCTACTCCCGCCCAGACGGGGAGTTCGTTCATCGGCTCCACGACGCACTCAAGGCCGCGGGCAAGGAGGTATGGGTCGACTTCGAAGACATCGCGCCCGCCTCACCCTGGGCCCGGGTCGTCACCGAGGCGATCGGCGCGTGCGAGGCCTTCGTCTTCGTGATCAGTCCCGACTCGGTGGGCTCGGCCGCAATGCCAGGTCGAGCTCGAGCACGCGATAGCCTCAACAAACGGATCGTCCCGTTGCATTTCCGGGCGACCGAGCCGCGGGCGATGCCCGAGCCTCTCTCCGCCCACAACTGGGTCCCTCAGATCGGACTCTTCGACGACGACTTCGAGATCGCGTTCAGACCCTGATCAACGCGATCGAGACCGACCTCGAGTGGGTCAGGGAGCACACCCGCTGGGGCGAGAAGGCAGCCGAGTGGGAGGAGAACGGACACGACAAGAGCTTCCTGCTCTCCGGCGCCGAGCTGCGGGACGCGGAGACATGGCTCGCGGCAAGCCCGACAAGGAGCCGGCCCCGACCGAGGCGCAGGGCAAGCTCGTCCTCGAGAGCCGGCGTCGGTGACCGCCGGCTGCGGCTGATGGGGCGCTCGTGTCGGCCGCACTCGTGATTGCGTCGGGCTCCTGATCGTCGCACTCATCCAGCGGCAGTCGGCGATCGACAGCAAGGAGACCGCCCAGTCGCGGGAGCTGGCGGCGAAGGCGGAGGCAAGCCTCGGGTCCGATCCGTCGGTGAGCGTCGCGCAGGCGCTCCAGGCGCTCGACATCCACCACACTGACCAGGCCGAGGCATCGCTGCGCGACGCGCTTCCCAGGCTCCAGCTCCGCAGGATCGTCGCTGCCGCGGCCGGTCTACAGGGTCGCCTGGAGCGCGAGGGGGCCGTTCGCGACCGCGGACGACCGCGGGCGGGTGAGCCTCTGGAACACCCACACCCCAAGGTCACGAGGACGTGGCAGTTCACCGCTCGTGGCAGGGCACGGTCGCCCTCAGCCCCGACGGCCGCGAGGTCGCGGTCGCCGCCGGCGGCAAGACGGCGAACCTCCTGTTCGTCGGCGGCGGCCGAAGCGTGATCCCCCTGCATCATCACGAGGCCGTGAACGACGTCGCCTTCAACGATCGCGGCGACGAGGTCGTCACCGCCAGCCAGGACGGCCGGGCGAGGATCTGGGACGCCGCCGACGGGAGGCCAATCGCGGCGCTCAGGCGCACCGGACTCGGGCCGCTCACGGCCGCCGCATTCGGCGCCGGCGGACGGGAGGTGGCGACGGCCGGGAGCGACGGGAAGACGAGGGTCTGGGACGCCGCCAGCGGGGACGAGGTGGGAGTGGTGGGCGAGCGTCGGGCGCGGTCGCCGACGTCGCCTTCAGCCACAACGGCAAGCGCATCCTCACCGCGGGCGTCGACTTCGATGCGAGGATCCAAGGGGCAGCAAGGCCGGGCCGCCGGGGATGCTCAGCGGCCACATCGGCGCCGTCCACAGCGGCGCGTTCAGCCCAAACGACAGCAAGGTGGTGACCTCGAGCGCGGATGGAACGGCGGTGGTCTGGGATGTCTCCACCGGGGAGGAGCTGAACATGTTGAGCGGTGATACGGGCCCGTCCTCGCGGCCGCGTTCGACCCGAGCGCGAGCGGGCGCGGTCCTGACCGCCAGCTACGACCGCACCGCAAGGATCTGGGCCGCCGCAAGCGAGGAGGCAGAAGACACCCTGCGCATCGGCTGAGGCGACCGTGAACTCGGCGTCGTTCAGCCCGGACGGCAAGAAGGTCGTGACGGCGACAAGGACGGCAAGGTGAGATCTCGTACACCGCCGCGCCGGGCGGACCGCGATCAGCCGGAAGCTCGTCCCGTCAACACCGCCGAGTTCAGCCCCGACGGGCGCCGGATCTTGGTCGCGAGCCAGGATGGCGCGGCGGCGATCTGGAGCGCCCGGACCACCGGACCCACCGGTTCCCGGTCCAGCTCGACGGAGACGGAGAGCCGGTGCGGGACGCGTCGTTCAGCCGCGACGGCAAGGAGGCCGTGACCGCCAACCTCGGCGGCGCGCGATCGTCTGCGATGCCGCGACGGGGAACCGGATTGAGTATTTCGCGTACCGGGCGCCGTCATCAACAGCGCCACCTTAAGCCCCAACGGAAAGGAGGTCGCGACCGCGAGCAGTGACGGAAGGGCGAGGATCTGGAGGATGGGGAGGCGGCAGCCGATCCAGACCCGGGTCACGTCGGGCCCGTCCTGGATGCGGCGTTCAGCCCGGGCGGGACGGGTCGTAACCGGCGGAGCGGACCGGACGGTGAGGATCTGGAACCTCGCGGGCGCGAGATGGGCGAGCCGTTGACCGGCCACGCCGGCCCGGTCTACTCGGTCGCCTTCGACCGCGCCGGGAACAAGGTCCTGAGCGCGAGCGCGGATGGCACGGCGCGGATCTGGAGCGTCGCCGGCGGTCGCGAGCTGACGGCCCTCGGTCTCGGCGTCCGGCTCGATGGCGCCGCCTTCAGCCCCGACGGGAGGCGGGTGGTGACGGCGGGGTCGACCGGCGAGGCGACGATCTGGTCGACCGAGCTGTCGGGCCCGCTGCCGCGGATCGAGCGGATCGCCCGTGCGCGCTTGGCGAGGATCGGCGGAGGTGCCGCGACGGGAAGGTGAGCACGCGGTCGCGCGGGCGGTGGCGTAGTCTGGGCCGAGCTTCGATGACGTCGGCTGAGGAAAAGGGGCCCGCGAGGGCGCGGCACGATCGAGGTGCTCGCCCGCGCGATGCACGAGAACTACGTCCGCAAGCAGCAGACGAAGGGCGATGGCCCGGGCTCGAATCCGTCGCTCGTTCCCTGGGAGGAGGCCGACGAGAGCCTGAAGGCGTCGAACAGGCGCTTCGCGGAGGGCATCGGCGAGAAGCTCGAGGCCGCCGGCTGCGCCCTGCGGCCGGCGTCGCCCGGAAATGCGACCGAGCCGGCCTTTCGATTCAGCGATCGGGAGGTCGAGGACCTGGCCCGGATCGAGCACCAACGCTGGATGTCTGATCTGCAGCGCGACGGCTGGCGGATCGGGGAGGTCAAGGACGCGGCGACGAGGGAGCATCCGCTGCTGGTCGAGTGGGCCGATCTCTCGGAGGCCGACCGCGACAAGGATCGCGAGGCTGTCCGCAACCTGCCCAACATGCTGCTCGAGGCCGGGTTCGAGATCGAGCGGGTGCGGTGACCGCGAACGCCAGTCGCGACGGGTCACCGGTCTGGGCCTGGCTCGAGGAGCAGATCGCGTGGTACGACGCGAAGAGCGAGCGCAACCAGCGGCGCTTCAAGCAGCTCAAGGTCTGCCAGATCGTCCTCGCGGCGGCGATCCCGGTTGCCGCCGCGGCGTCGGCGCCGGACTGGGCGCTCGGCGCGGCCGGCGGGGTGATCGTGGTTCTGGAGGGAATCCAGCAGCTCCAGCAGTACCAGCAGAACTGGACCGCCTATCGCTCGACGTGCGAACGATTGCGGCACGAGCGGCTCCTGTTCGAGGCTCACGGCGGCCCCTACGCCCTCGCCCCCAACGCCACGGCGCTCCTCGCGGAGCGGGTCGAGGCCGTCGTCTCCAAGGAGCACGAGGCGTGGGTGACCCACCGCGAGGAGACGGACCGGGGCTCGGAGGGCGGCTAGGTCTCTACTCGATCGAGCGGATAGTCCACAGGTCCGACGCCAGCGTCGACTGCAGCAGGTACGGGTACGGCATCGTGAAGTAGCCGTCCATTCCCCATTGCGCTCCCCATGAGTTGCGGACGATGAACCACTGGCTGCCCTCCTCGTAACCGACCGCTAGCACCGCGTGGCCACCGAGCTGCTTCTCGCCGGCCCGCGGAATGTCAAGGTGGCCGCTCTTTGCCACCTCCTGACTCTCGAAGCTCTCGTAGACAACGAAGCCGAAGACGAACGGAAAGCCCTCAGCGAGGCAGCCTTTGAGCTCGTTCAGGGTCTGCGAGACCCGCAGGTAGCGGATCGCCTGGTGCTGGGAGGCCTCGGTGTAGGCAGGCTTCGCTCGGCTTGTCGCGGAACTTGTCGATGTCGTAGGGCCAGGTGGCCTCCTTGCAGGCGCCCTGGTTGGCCACCGACTTGACGCCGTCTCGGATCTCGGCCCCGTCGTCGGAGTCGACGCTGCCCTCGATCTCGCGCTCGTTGTAGTAGATGAACAGCCGGGAGGGAGTGAACGGGCTCGCCTGCCCCTGCTTGATCTGGTCGAACTCGAGCGCCCCACCGATCGCGTTCGCGGTGCAGCTGCCGAGCTGCCCCTGGTCGTAGATAGGCGGGCACTGCTGCCGGAGGTCGACCTTGTCCGGCAGCTCCTCGAGCGCCGCCGGCGGCGCCGCGTAGCGCAGGTCGCGACCGTCCGGCATGTCGGGCCGCCACCCGTACCCCTGAATCTTGCGCGCCATCCCGAGCACACTCCTTCCCGGATCCATCCTCCACCCGGACGGCGCCGCGGTCAGATAGATCCGGACTGAAGGGCCGCGGCGCCGGTCGCGCCTACCCTCACCCTCTCACCACCGCCTTGGTCCTGTCAAGCCAGACGACCCACGCGCGAGGCGTACGCAACGCTAGCCGGCCGTCACCCTCGCCCCCGCCAGCGCATCGTGAGTCAGGTGACGGTTCTCGTCCGCCGGCGCACCATCAGCCCGCTCGCCGCCGAGCGTGGCCGATAACGTCGCCGAAGGAGCGGTACGTCTCCGGGTCTTCGGGCTCCACGGTGGCAAGAACATCCGCTTAGCGGACGCCCAACTCGCTCCGGACTCCTCAGGCAGCCTGAATCAGACCACCGACATACGCCTTCCGACAGGCACGCAGGGCTGGCGGCAAACGCGGCGTCGAGGGCATCACCCATCGTCTTCGATCCGCCGTGCATCGCATCGACCGAGTACGGCGGTAGGGGGGTCAGGACGTCATGGTTTCTCGCCATGCGCCCGACAAGGCGCCCACGTCGACGAACGCCATCCTGGCGCCAGCCCGGCCGCGCAGCTCGAACTCGAAGAAGCGTCCATACCAGGCGATCGCTTGCTCGACGTCGCCGACCTCGAGCGCAACGTGGTTGATTCCGATGAGCTGCGCCATCGCAACCGACCCTATAGCTGCACCTCCGGGTCTGCAGGTCCTCGGCCTGCCCATGAAACACGGCCTACGGCTACGGTCGAAAGAAACTCGTGCCGCGCAGCCCAAGGCGTCCGCTCGCGGGCCTAGGGTCGGACTGTGGGCTCTCCCGATTGGCTAGCTCCGCCCGCCTCGGCAAAGGAGCGCAGGCTGAAGCGGCTGATCGCCAACTCGCCATCCCTGCTTCCCGGTGTCGACGAACGGCGGACGGCAGTGGCAACGGAGGTCGGGATGCCAGGGGCCGGTTCTGCCGACGTCGTCGTGGTCGATGCGGAGGGCGAGATCGCGATTGTCGAGTGCAAGTTGGCCAAGAACCCCGAAATGCGCCGCTGGGTGATCGGCCAATTGTTCGAGTACGCCGCTGCACTCTGGAAGCTCGATATCGAAGACTTCGAGCGGAGCCTCGCGGCCAGCCGCACCGCGGAAACTAAGCCGTTCAAGGACCGCGCGCGCTGGAAGGAGGCGACCTTTCGTCGCGCCGTCTCCCAGAACCTCGATGCCGGTACCTTCCGACTGATCATCGCCGTCGATGAGATCACGGAAAGGTTGAAACGAACCGTGGTGTTCATCAACAGCCTTACGCCGCCTGAGGTTCGGTTCTTGGCGCTGGAGCTGCGCCGCGCTGGGGAGAAGGGAGCCAAGCTCCCGGTGCCGGCGGTCTATGGCGACGACCCCGCGGAGATCGGCCCCGTCATGCCCACTTGGCCACCCGATAGATGGACATTGATGGCCATCCTTCAAGACGCGGATGCCGCCCGCGCCGCGGCAGGCCTTCTCGACTGGGCGGAAGATGTTGAGCCGCTGCTCGGCATCCGCTACACGCAGAGCGGCGACGCGGTTATCGAGACTCCCGGCGGCAGGCTCTTCAGGATCGCCCACGACGGGGAGATCCGAGTGTCGAGTCGCACGCTCATTGCCGACGGCGACTCCTGGGACGACGAACGCATCAAGACGTTCGTCAAGGACCTGGACGAGATCGGATTCAGGCTCCAAGGCAACCGGCCAAGAGCGCCCCTTGAGTGTCTAGCCGACGAAGGCAAACGCGAACAGTTTCTTGCCTTGATGGAGCAGGTTCCAGAGACGCTGACCGGATGATGCGCCCCCGGGATGAGACGCCCTGATGTCGATGCGAGCAGCACTTCTCCCTCCGCGTGAGCGAGAGCTACCGGGCTGGAGCTGATCAGTCTCAGGGGTATGACGGGTTGCGTGAGACGCAGCTGGGCCTCAAAGTCTCGAAAACCGTTTCGGGCCATTTCGGTCCGACGAGGGTTGAATCCCTCCCCCTCCGCTATAGCCCTGAATTCGGCTTGATCAAGCGATAAACGGGGCGCTGTGCGACGCGTCTTCGAACTTGGTCGGCTGGCACCGATCCGGCCGTATCGGCGTCCGTGCGTGAAAGGACTATCGCGCAACCATCGCGCGGATTGGTAGTCGCGAAGCGGGTTTTCGGGGCCGGTTGCCGCCCAACTATCGCGCGCTCGCTCCTCGTCCAGAGCGGGCGCCTGCGGGACGGTGGCCGAGACGCTTGCTCATCGCGCATTGCGACAGTCCGACAAGCCGACGCCAGCGGTCCTCCTCGTCGTCCGAAGCGGACGTTTTACCTACTCCCGCAGCCCAGCGGCTTCGAGGGCCTGCTCAGGGGTCGCGTAGAAGTCATCTACCCGCGCGAGGGCCATGGTCACGCTTGGGTCGAGCGTGAGGTCGCTCCTATTTTTTACTTGTAAAGACCCGGACTATTACACGTAGAAATTGAGATCCCTTGCGCGAAACGCATTAGTCGGCATCTTTTCAGTGGTGGTGAAGCCGGGCGCCGCAGCGATCAGATCGGGGATGCGGTTGACGATGGTCGCGCAGGTTAACTCGACGGTTGCCGGTCGGTTGATGATGACATCGGTGTTGGGCTCTCCCTGAATCGTCCAGGCATTCTGATCGAACTCACCTGCCGCGTAGACCTTGCCGATGCACTCGGCTTCGATGACAATCCCTTCCTCCGTGATGGTCGTTACCACAGCGGACATTCCCGTCGCGTTTCCAGCCGGGATGGTCATCTGAAGCGTTTCGGAACGAAGTTCCTTGTCGTGGGTCTGGGGAACGCACCTCTGGCTCTGTTCCTTGACCTTGAGTCCTAGCTGGGCACAGAGCCAACCATTTGCGCTCCACATGTAGGACGGCAAGAAGGCCTCCTGCTCAATCATTGCCGTTCGTTCCGCGCCGGAGATCTGGTCGGCGGCAGCAATCTCCTTTTCAAAGTCCGCAAGGGACAAGCCTGCCCCATGAGCCTTCGCCAACGCAATGCCGTAATCCTCAACGTTGTAGCTGGATTTTCCGATGATCTTTTTGATGGTGTGAGTGGCGCCCGCAAGCGTTGTGATCAGATTTCCCCAGAACACATCCTGATATCCGGAGCCACAGAGGGTGCAGCCGTTCTTCCTCGCCAACTCATCCAGCAGTTGGGTCGTCTTGTACGAGGAATTCCAGGGATAGAAGGCTTCCTCACAAGTGGTAATGGCATTCACGCCACTCTCGGCACAATCCATGAACGGGCGCTTGAGATCCTGCATCAAACTCGCGGTGGCAATGATGCAGGCGTCTGGTTTCTTCTCCTCAAGGATCGCAACTGCGTCCTTTGAATTCTGGACGAGAACGCCAGTCTTCCCCAAGCCCGCGATTTCGCCAACATCTTTGCCGATAGAGTGAGGACTCCGAGCAAAGGCGCAGACGATGTCCGCACCCTTCTCGATGGCATACCGCATGGTGTAAACGGACATGTTTCCGCAACCGTACTGAGCGATCCTCAGCTTTCTTTCCATTGACAGACTCCCTTTCCGAACGAGAAACGCGGCCTGGTCCGGCTACCGCGCGGGACGAGCCTCTCACCAGAGGGAGCGGTGAGTCAACCCCGTCACAAGGCCTGCTCCCGCAGCCCGGCGGAAGCCGTCATCGCAGTTCCCAAACGGCGTTCACGATCCTCCAGCCTTCTGGCATACGGATGAGTTGCAGCAAGTCGACGTGGGTATGGCAAAGGCAGGTCACGCTCGCAATATCGCCGCTCAGGTATTCGATCCTCAGCTCGATCTGCCGGTCTGGAGCGTCCTCGCGTCGGCCTTCCCCGTCTCGGTAGCGTCGATCATCTCGGTGGCTGAGAGAATCTCCGTGGCGTCTGGGTCATCGCCCTCGATTCCGCGGCATCGTTTCGCAAGTTCAGGATGCAGCGCCCGTTCCATGCGGACCGCGTCCCCGTCGAACCACCCCTCGATGTAGTCGCTTGTTGCGGCCCGGACCGCATCCTCGTTAGCCCCATTGCTCATCCTCGTCCTCCTTGTTCTGCGACATCGCCCGCGCAGTCTCTCGCAACACGAGGAGTGCCGCCTTTCCATGAGAGTGGCCGCCCAGCGAATGGCCGCCTCGCTCCCGCTTTCGCGTGAAAGGGGGCGTCCGGCAACGAGGTCGCGAGACGCTCGCGTTGGACGAGGAGCAGGAGCGACTCAACCAAAGCGCTGGAAGGACGCGCTAGAGCCAGCCTCGCGAGGGTCTTCCCGAAATCGGAAACCGAAACCGTGGCGACGGCTACCGCCGAGGGGCTGGGGGAGTCTCCGGGCAGCGCTGGCCCGGCACCTACTTAGCTATCTTGAGTAGCGAACATCCGCGCTGATCGGGTGGCGAGAGCTTCGACCGCTCGCGCCCAGCGGCATAGGGTACCGCCATTCGATCGCAGGAAGGGAGAGATCACATGGAACAGCCAGACGTCAACCTCGTGGCGCTGAACCCGCAGCCGCTGCCGCCCGACGCGACGATCGACCTCGTCGCCCTCAATCCGCAGCCGCTGCCCCCGGACGCGACGATCAAACTCGTCGCCCTCAATCCCCAGCCGCTGCCTCCGCAGGCGACGATCAATCTCGTTGCGCTCAACCCTCAGCCGATACCACCGGGCACCCAATTCAACTTGGTAGCCCTGAATCCGCAGCCCTTGCCACCTAGGGCGACGATCAACTTCGTGGCACTGAACCCGCAGCCGCTGCCACCGGGTGGAACCCTCGACTTGGTTGCGGTTGCCGCCTCGCCCGCCACCTGACAGGGAGCCACGTTCAAGGGCCAGGGCGATCGAGTCGAATGCCTTACCGTCTGCGAGCGCGGAGGTTGTCGTGAACGTCGGCGAGGAGGACGCCGCTCTTTGCGATGGCCTGCAGGCGTTTGTCGATCTCATCGACGATCACCTCGTCCGACCTTTCGCCGGTGAGGTTCGCAGAGAACAGCGGCGGATTACTGAAGTAGGTGCCATAGGCATCTCCAGTCCTTTCGAAGCCGGCGTCGCCGAGTTCCCAGTGAACCTCGGCCCAGGTCTCCTGAATCTCCGCAGCCCAGCGCCCGATCGGATCGTCGCCCTCGAACGTTGTGCCGAACTCGGTGATTCCCGTGTGATCACCGCATCCTCGGCGTAGAAGCGACGGATGGCATCGACCTCCCCTCGTTCCAGGCCTCAAACGACCGCCGCACAAGCTCGACGTTCTCCCGCGACATCGCCTACGCAGTATCTCGTGTCGGCAGACAGCAGCCGAGCCAGTAACGCTTTCCCCCGCAGCCCGGCACCGCGACGCTGGGCGGTCATCGTTTCCGCCCAGCGATTCGCGGTGGCGGCAGGAACTACTGAACGAAGATGAACGTCAGCAGGCCTCGTGGCGCACGCGGCAACGCCGTCTACCGCGACCTGATCTAGGCCAGCCAAAGGCTCCACCTGCCCTTCAAGGGTGTGTTGCTCTTCGGCTACTGGCCCGGGCGTCGTGTTCCGCTCGGCTCAGCCGCGCCGCGGTAACCGGAGTAACCGCCAAAAGGCATTAACGGCATACATGGAAGCG
Organism: uncultured Actinomycetes bacterium; assembly: GCA_963823245.1. GTDB lineage: Bacteria > Actinomycetota > Thermoleophilia > Solirubrobacterales > 70-9 > JAWVFM01. Next base: position 22,155 of record CAWGKQ010000006.1, read on the forward strand.
AGATTGAAGCTACTACTTTGGAGTGGTTACTCCGGTTACCTGGCTTGTTCCTGCGGTTTCGGTAACCGGATCTGGGAGGCGGGGAGGCTTCGGGGCCTCGGATCTTGCGCTCGAGTCGCCCTTACGAGCAAGGGCGGCGGGACGATTCTGGCGACAGGTGTGGAGGTAGAATCTCCGTCAGGTTTTGACGACCGACAGAGTCATCACGGTGCCGCTCCCACAGGAGGGCGGCGAGATTGTCGTGAAGCCCGGTGGAGACGCTTGGCTTCGCCTCACGACCCCCGCTTCACCAGGACTCAGCCGAAGAACTGATCGGCCAGCTCATGGGTCCAGCCCTCCGCGACGAGTCGAATCCCCTTCCAGACCTTGACCACCTTGCGGTTGCGCTTCTCGGGAGCACGCGTGAGTCCAAGACCCTCCAGGGCCGCGTTGAACTGTCGCTGAGTGAGTCGCTCATGCGGCGGGACGTTCGCCGCCTCGCAGGTTCCGATGTAGGAGCGCCAAACCCACGCTACCGGCGTCGTCACGTCCGGGTCGAGGACGTATTCGCTCTCCCACTCCCGTAGCGGACTCATTTCGTCCTCGTACGTCGCCGTCGCCTCGCGCACCTCGTCGGGTGGTTCGAGTCCCTCGTCGCGGGCGATGCGGAGTCCCTCGACCATCCACGCCAAGACCGCGTCACGTTGCCCCGGCTGTTCCAGCTTTTCCATCAGGCGCTCGTCACGTTCGTTGGGAGGGATCCATTCGGTCAACGGCACCAGCTTCAGCCGATCCCAGATCGCCTTGTCGGTGCCCTGGACGTGTGGTTTGTGATTGGTCGCCTGCCAGATCGTGGCGTGGTTTGCGAACTCGAAGAAGTCCTGCCGCATGAACTTCGCCTTTAGCACCGGCTCGCCCGTCAGCTGCTTGACGACGTTCTCCGCGAACTGCCTGCCCTCACCCGTTTCGATGGTGGTCACGAGCCTTCGCCCACGGAGATCCGCGACGGCCGCCATATCCATCGCCCCACGTGAGCCTCGTTTCTGGATCAGGATCTCCGGCGCTGCCTCCATCGCGTAGTCACCGAGCGCGTGGCGCACGGCGTGCAGGAAGGTGGACTTGCCGTTCTTGCCGCTACCCCAAAGGATCAAGAGCAGTTCGAGATAGCGGCCCTCGAGGCTCTTGCCGGCGACCTTCTGCAGGTATCTGCGCACGTCGGCCGACGGGACGACCCTCCGCAGGAACCCTTCCCACACTTCGCTGCGGGCACCCGGACGGTACGCGGCGTTTGTGATTCGGGTGTGGTGCTCGGCGGGATCGTGGTCGCGCTTCTCGAAGGTCTCGAGGTCGAGGATCCCGTTCTGGACGTTGAGCGCGGTCGGATCGGCGTCGAGCCCCTTCGCTCCGGCGGGGAGGACGAGTTCGGCCTGGGCACCCTTGATCATCGCCGTGAGGTGGTGCATCGCCTCGCTCTGCACCCCCCATGCGCCATGAGCCTTCGCCCGTCTTTGAAGCTCTTTCCGCCTCTCCTCGTCGGGCTCGTTCGCCGCCCGCTCGTTGAAGAAGGCCGCCTCGGTGTAGATGTCGCGCACGGCTGCCTTCGCCTCGCGCTCGGCGACCTTGGCCTCATCGCGCCGCCAGCGCTTCCCGTCCCACCAGAGCCATCCCAGCCCGTGCACCCAAAGGAGCTTGCCGGTCGCCCGATCAGCCAACCGCTCGGCGTTGCCGAGATCGGTCCGCATTCGGATGCGTGTGTCGCCGAGCGAAGTCGCCCCGTCGGTCCCCTGCTGCTCGTCAGTCCGTGGTGCAGTCACCTCTCAACGTGGCCCTTCTCCTCCTGTCGTCGTCTTCCATCGGCGTTCACGCTCGGCCCCATCAGAACGGGATCTCGGCCGCGGGCATCACCGGCAGCGGCCGGATCGGGGGCGGCAGTGGAGGGTGAGGAGGGAGTGGAAGGTGAGGAAGGCGCTGGCAGCGGAGGGTGGCGCTCGGGGACCGTTCGGCCCTCCGGGAAGCCCTTGCCCCAACGCGCCAGCCTGCGTCTTCCCCAGCGTTCGGCGCGGTTGCGCTTGTTGCCCGGCCCTCCCGCGTCCACGATCCGCCCGTCGTAGCCGACCAAGACCGTCGCGTACTCGCCGTCGCGCTCGACGTGAAAGACGAACACCCTGCCGGTGGCCGCCCAGTCGGCGTAGGACGCGATGCAGTTGCCCATGCGGGCACCCTCCTCGGCGATCGCGGCCACCGAGTCCAAGAAATCGATCTCCGGCTCCTCTGGCAAGGGGATCGGCGGGGGGACGGTCTCCCGCTCGAGCTGCTCGACCATTCGCCGACGCTCCGCGGCGAGCTGGTCGCGGTGGTAGCGGATCGACTTGCGGACGAGACCGCCGATCTCGCCGCAGTGCTCCTCCGGGCAGTCGTTCAGGAAACGGACGACGAACGCGACGTCCCGCACGCGCCGCGCGGAAAGCTCGTTGCGGGTGAACCCGCCAACGTGTCGCACCGCCCGCTCGATCTCGGGGCGCTTCGCGCGGTAGAGGGCGGGTTGGTGTGGCCGATCCCGCCGGTGATCGCGTGTCTGCTTGGCGTTCAGGAGGGTGACCAGGAGCTCCAGCCGGTCGGTTCTCGGCTCAGCCAGCCGGATGAATCGCAGCTCGCATAGCAGCCGCGGCGGGATCCCGCCAGGCAGGTGCTCCAGGGTGCGATTGAGCGAGCGGTACGGCTCCCCGGACGGGGAGAGGAGCCCCCGCCAGCCCTCGAGCTCGTCGAGGAGCATCTCAGGGGATCGGGAGGGCGGCGGCCACGGGGGGTCCTCGGTGAGGCGCAGCGAGAGCCCGGCCTCCTCGGCCAGCGCCCCGATGGCCTTCAGCTCCGGCGATGCCTCCAGGTACCGGCGCTTCCGCTCCGCGACCAACCCGCGGATCTCCCGCGCCACCGCATGCGCGGCGCGGTAACGCTTCAGGTCGCGGACCAGGTCCCGGCGCTCGTAGACCTCGGGCAGCAGCAGGATCGGCGGACACCCGAGCGTAGCTGCGTATGCCGTGCGTTGCACCGCGAGCACCTCCGGTTCGACCCCCGCGATGAGGCGGGACCACTCGCGGTGTAGATCCTTGCCGACGAACCTGGGGTGCCGGGCCATCCGCCACGCGTACATGTAGGTCTCGCCCGGACGTCCCCGGTAGCGCTCCCGCTCGTACTCGCTGGCGACCTCGACCGCGGCCCTCGTCAGCCGAGAGAACTCGAGCAGCCCGTATTCGCGCCCGCGCGAGGAGACGAACCGCGTCGGCTCCCTGGTGAACCCAATCTCGCAATCGCCCTGTCGAGCGATGAACCCCGTTGCGGTCGGCTCGATGTCGATACGTGGCGGGCGGCTCCCGTGGGACGTTGTGGTTTCGGGGCTGGTCGGTGCCCCTGCTGTCGAGACCACCATGCTCATCGGTCCCTCGTCAGCGCCGCGTCTAGGTCCTCGACCCGGAACAGCAACCGGCGACCGTCGCGGTGCGGGATGAGCACCCCGCGCTCAACCAGCTCGTAAACGCGTGACCTAGGCGCGGCGAGGTACTCGGCGGCCTGCTCAACATTGAGGTACGGCTCGGGCCGGTTCGGCAGCCGTTCGGCGAGCCGCTCTGCGATGCGGTCGGCGATCGCGTCCATTAGCGCGGGCGGGACGGGCAGAGCCTCCATCAACCCCTCGCATTCGGGCGTCGATGCCTGAGGACAATCTCCCGCAACAGCGCGGAGAGCGTCATGCGGCGCTCCTCGGCCTCGGCCTCAAGCGCCCGCTTTCGCTCTGGGTCGAGTTTGAAGATCGCAGGCACCATGCGGGGTGGTCGGTACTTCATTGGTAAGACCTTACGTCGCTAACATTTCGCCGCATGGACGGACGCGAAATCGCGGAGCGGAGAAGGGCGCGTGGCGTGACGCAGGCCCAGGTGGCGCACCTGATCGAGTCGGTCGAGGATCAATCGCGACGTCGGCTTGGCCTCGACACTTTGGGGATCGATCGGTCGATGATTGCCCAGCTCGAGACGGGTCGAAAGCCCATACCGCATAAGCGTCGCGAGGCAAGGGCCGGGGAGTGGCTGCCGTCAATTCACGACGAGCTGGAGCGGGTGTTCAACATGCCCGATGATGAGCTCCATGAACTCATCGAGGACGCGCCACGAGGCCCCTACCGATCCTCCTGACGCTAACCGCCAAGGCCCGGCTGCTCTCTCCGGCATGTTCTCAGATTGTTCTCAGCGGCTCAATTCCGCGCTATCGGCAATGGGCCCTCGATGGGGAAAAGGTCATGTTTGCTGGGGCTTCATGAGATGCCGGAGGAGGGACTCGAACCCCCGACACGCGGATTATGATTCCGCTGCTCTAACCGACTGAGCTACTCCGGCGGGGAGGCGAAGCGTAGCGGTGGAATGCGGGAATCCCAGGCGCGTTCGGGCTCATTTGGCGGAAGCGGGACATGCGTAATCGGCGGAGGGATCTGTTCATCACCGGGCTGCTCGCGGCGGCGCTCGTCGCCGGCGCGACCCCTGCCGCCGCCCAGGCTGCCAGGGCGACCTCGGCGACCGGCGTCGTCATCGACCGGAAGGGGCGGCTCGTGGTCGGCGGCGCGGCCAACGGGAACATCGCCCTCGCCCGCTACAAGGCGGACGGCACGCTGGACCGGTCGTTCGGACACAGCGGCGGGGCGACGTCCCGCCTCGCGAGCCCGATCCGTCCTGGAGGTCGCACGGTTGCGATCGACTCCGCCGGCCGCATCGTCGTGGCGGGCGACGGGAGGTCCGGTTTCGCAGCGGTCCGCTTCAAGGCGAACGGGGGCCGTAGATCGGAGCTTCGGGAAGAACGGCCTCGCGACGCGGGCCGTGCCGTCGGGCACCGAGGCCGCGGCAAACGCGCTCGCGATCGCGCCCAGCGGAAAGATCGTCGTCGCGGGGTCGGGGTGCGGGAACGCAACCGGAGGCGACACTTGCTTCGCTCTGACCCGCTTCACCAAGAACGGCAGCGCCGACCAGAATTTCGGGTCCCGGGGACTGGTGACGACGCACGTCGGGCTCGCCTCGAAGTCCTACTCGGTCGTCGTCGCCCCCACGGGCGAGATGTTCGCGTCGGGCTTCGGTGACCAGAGCGCCCCGGGCACGGCGGGCTTCGCCCTAGCCCGCTACGACGGCCAGGGCAGCCTTCAGAAGACGGCCGTGACGCCGTTCCCGGGCGCCGTCGGCGTCCCAACGGCGCGAATGCTCGGGTTCGACCCGAGCGGCAACGTGTTCTTGGCCGGATCCAGCGACGCCTCCAATTTCGCCCTCGCGCGGTACGACTTCAACAGCCTGAACATCGATCCAGCCTTCGGCGGCACAGGGACGCCAACGACCGAGCTGAGCGGGCCCGCCGCGGCGAACGCCATCGCGGTCGACATATCGGGCCGGCCGCTTCTCGCGGGACTGGGCCATAGCGAGTTCGCGCTCGCGCGCTACACCGCCGCCGGGACCCTGGACAACAGCTTCGGGTCCGATGGCCTCGCCTTCACCGACTTCGAGACGAAGGGTGTCGACTACGCCAGAAGCGTGGTCATCGACTTGCAGAGGCGCATCGTTGCCGCCGGTACGACCGGCGCCGCCAAGCCGGCCGCTCTTGGCAAAGCGTTCGCAATCGCGCGGTACACCAAGGCCGGCCGCCTCGATGTTGGTTTCGGCACGAACGGCCTCGTGACGACGCGTTTCCCCCGGCCCCGGTAGCGCGCTGCCCTGCGACTAACGTTCGCGGCGTGACCGACGACCTCGACCGCGCCGTTCGCGCCGTCGTTCGCGAGTGCCTCGGCGTGCGCGACGGCGAGAGCGTTCTCGTGATCTGCAATCCCGCCACGCGCGCGATCGGCGACCGGATGCGAGAAGAGGCCGCGGACGCCGGCGGCGACGCCGTCCTGGTCGTGATGGACGAGCGGGGGTCCCACGCGGCCGAGCCACCGGAGACGGTCGCAAACGCGATGCTGCACGCCGACGTCATCCTCGCCCCGACCATCCAGTCGCTCTCGCACACGGCGGCGCGCAAGTCGGCGACCGACGCCGGCGCGCGCGCCGCGACGTTGCCCGGTGTCACCGAGGACCTCCTCGCCCGTGTGATGAGCGCGGACATGGACGGCCTGCGGCGGAAGGGCCACGCGGTCGCCGAGGCGCTTGACGCGGCGAGCGAGGCGAGGGTCACCTGCCCAAACGGGTCCGACCTGCGCCTCGACCTCACGGGCCGCGCGGCCACCCCCGATGCGGGCGAGCTCACCGAGCCCGGTGAGTTCGGAAACCTACCGTGCGGCGAGGGCTTCATCTCGCCGGCCGCGGCCGAGGGCGTGCTGGTCATCGACGGCTCGATCGCTCAGATCGGTCGCGTCACCGAGCCTGCGCGGCTCACCGTCGAGGCCGACCACCTGACCTCCGCCACCGGTCCCGAGGGGAAGCGCCTCCACGAGCTCCTGTCCGCTCACGGGCCCGACGGCACGACCATCGCGGAGCTCGGAATCGGGACGAACGAGAAGGCGACCCTCACCGGCGAGATCCTCGAGGACGAGAAGATCCTCGGCACCTGCCACGTCGCCTTCGGCGCTTCCGCGGGGATCGGGGGGACGGTGCAGGTTCCGGTCCACCTCGACTCGGTCGTGACGAGGCCGACGGTTTCGCTCGACGGCACCCCCCTCGTGCGCAACGGCGAGCTCCTCGTCTAGGCGAGAGCGGACCGCCTTGCTGCTCGCCGTCCCGAACGTCTCCGAGGGACGAGATCTCGCGACGGTGGAGGGGCTCGAGACCGCGTTCACCCGCGGCGTCGCGCTGCTCGACCGCCACACCGACGCGGTTCACAACCGTGCCGTCTTCACGCTCGCCGGCGAGCCGGAGCGCCTGGGGGGCGCGCTCATCGCCGGCGCCGTGGCGGCCGCCGGCTCGATCGACATGCGCGCCCATACCGGTGCTCATCCGGCGATCGGCGCGCTGGACGTCTGCCCGCTCGTGTGGCTGAGCGCGGAGAAGCGTGACGCGGCTCGGGCGGCGGCCCTCGACCTCGCCGAGGACATCGCCCGTGAGGCCCGGGTGCCGGTCTTCCTCTACGGCGACCTCGCCTCAAACCCGCGCCGCCGCGAGCGTGCCTTCTTTCGCGACGGCGGGCCCGTGGAGCTGGGGCGACGGATGGCGACGGGCGAGCTTCTCGCGGACTTCGGACCGGCGGAGCCCCACCCGGCCGCCGGCGCGACGCTCGTCACCGCGCGCCCGCCCCTTGCCGCCTTCAACGTCGTCGTCCAGGGGTTCGACATGGCGGCCGCGCGCGAAATCGCGGCGCGGGTCCGCGAGGCCGGGGGCGGTCTGCCGGGCGTCAGGGCGATAGCCGTCGACCTCGGCCGGGGGCGGCTTCAGGTCTCGACGAACGTCCACGATCCGATCGCGGTGCCTCTCGCCCGCGTGGTCGAGCTGGTGCGGGCGCTGGCCGCGGAGCGGGGGGGAGGTGCCGCCGAGGCCGAGATCGTCGGCCTCGTTCCGGAGGCGGCGCTGGAGGGTTTTCCGCACGACCTCCCGACCCCCGGCTTCGACCCGGCGAGCGGCGTGATCGAGCGACGGGTCTCGGTTTCGTAGCATCACCTGCGATGGCGCAGACCAGACGACGGCGTAGACGCAAGCACCGCGGCACCCAGGGCGGCTCGATCGACCGCGGGCGAGGCGGCGGGCCCAGGCCACGGAGCCGGCAGGAAGCGCGGGAGCGCGCCCGCAGCCAGATGAAGGGCCGGCGCAAGCCGAAGGGCAAGGGCCGCCAGAGCGTCGACCGTCGCGACGTGCCTCCGACCTGGCGGAGCGCCGTGAACCGCGCCCTCATCGGCGCCGTCATCTTCGCCGTCCTCCTGATCGTGCCCTTCCACCAGCCGCCCGGTGGCGCGATCGCGCTCGCGGCGCTGATGCTTGCCCTCTACGTCCCGATGGGCTACTACATCGAGCGCTTCTTCTACAACCGACGCCAGGCACAGAAGCAGCGAGTCGCGCAGAAGAATGGCAAGGGCTGATGGACGTCCGGTCTTTCACCGTCGGCCAGGTCGCCGAGAACTGCTACGTCGCCCGTCGCGAGGGGGCCGACCGCGGCATCGTCGTCGACCCCGGCGACGAGGCCGAGCGGATCCTCGGCGCGATCGAGCAGCTCGGGATCGGCGTCGACGCGATCCTCCTGACCCATACCCACTTCGACCACGTCGGCGCCGTCGCGCCGGTCGCGAAGGCGACCGGGGCCCCGGTCTGGTGCCCCGAGATCGAGGTCCCGGTCCTCGCGGACATCATGTCCTACGTGCCGTGGCCCGGTTTCGGCCCGTTCGAAAGCTACGACGCCGACCAAACGGTGGCCGGCGGTGAGAAGCTCGACCTTGCCGGGCTCGACATCGACGTCATCTTCACCCCTGGGCACAGCCCCGGACACGTGAGCTACTCGATCGCCGGCGAGGGCGCTCTCTTCTCCGGCGACGTGCTGTTCAAGGGGTCGGTGGGGCGCACGGACCTTCCGGGTGGCGATTGGGGGACGCTCCTCGAGAGCATCCGTGGCCTCGTCGACGGCCTGCCCGAAGAGACGGTCGTCTACCCGGGGCACATGGGCGTCACGACGCTCGGCGCCGAGAAGGCCTCGAACCCGTTCCTGGCCGAGCTCGCGCGTTAGCGGGGACTCCCGCCGCGCCGCTAAGTTCCACCGATGCCAGCGAGGTTCCAGGCCCCCCGGGGCACGTTCGACGTGCTCCCCGGCGACGAGCCGGCGCGACTGCAGGTCGCACACTCGGCGGCCGACATCCTCGGCCGCGCCGGCTACGGCCGGATCGAGACGCCGATCTTCGAGGAGACCGAGCTGTTCGAGCGATCGGTGGGCGCCGCCACCGACGTGGTGCGCAAGGAGATGTTCACGTTCGTGGACCGCGGCGGCCGAAGCATCACGCTGCGGCCCGAGGGCACGGCTCCGATCTGCCGCGCCTACGTCGAGCACGGCATGCACAAGCTCGCGCAGCCGGTGAAGCTCTGGTACCTCGGCCCCTACTTCCGCTACGAGGCCCCGCAGGCGGGCCGCCACCGCCAGTTCCACCAGGTGGGCGCCGAAGCGATCGGATCCGACTCGCCGCTCGTCGACGCCGAGCTGATCGGCCTGCTCGCCGACATGCTGAGCGGGCTCGGCGTCCGCGAGCTCGAGCTGCGGCTCGGCAGCCTGGGATCCCCCGAGAGCCGCGCCGCCTATCGCGACGAGCTGCGCTCCTACCTTCGATCCCACGAGTCCGACCTCTCGAAGGACGTCCGTGAGCGCATCGACGAGAACCCGATGCGCGCCTTCGACGCGGCCGACGATGGGACGCAGGCCGTCATGGCCGAGGCCCCGACGATGCTCGAGCGCCTCGACGACGCCGACGCGGAGCACTTCGCCGAGGTCCGCTCGCTTCTCGACGCCGCGGGCGTGGAATACGTCGTCGAGCCGAAGCTGGTGCGCGGGCTCGACTACTACACGCGGACGCTCTTCGAGTTCCACAGTGCCGAGCTCGCCGCCCAGTCGCAGGTGGCGGGGGGCGGGCGATACGACCGGCTCATCGAGGAGCTCGGCGGACCGCCGACACCGGCGATGGGCTGGGCGGCCGGCATCGAGAGGATCGTGCTCGCATCCTCCGAGGCGCCCGAGCGGCCCTCTCCTGACGTGTTCGTCGCCGCCGCGGCCGACGGGGTGCGCGCCCGTGCCGCGGCGCTCGCCGCCGAGCTGCGCCGCTCCGGGCTCGCGGCCGAGGCGGACCTCGCCGGCCGCGGGCTGAAGGGGCAGCTCAAGCATGCCGACCGGATCCGCGCCCGCCGCGTCCTCATCCTGGAGGAGGATCAGAGCGCGAAGCTCCGCGAGATGGACTCCGGCGACCAGCGGCCCATCGATCCCGCGGGCGCGGTCGAGGAACTCACCCGGTGAGCCCGTCGTCGCCCGGCTTCCCGGCCCTCGCGCCCAACCGCTACCGCGACGCGTGGTGCGGCCAGGCCGTGTCCGATCGGGCGGGGTCGAGCGCCCGCTTCGCCGGCTGGGTTCACCGCCGGCGCGATCATGGCGGCCTCATATTCATCGACCTTCGCGACCGGACCGGCATCGTCCAGCTCGTCTTCGACCCGGAGGACGTCTCGGCGGCGATCTTTGAGCTCGGGCATGGCCTTCGGGCCGAGGACGTGCTCTCGGTGGCGGGCGAGGTCGTCGCCCGTTCCCCCGAGACGGTGAACCCGGACCTTCCCACGGGCGAGGTGGAGCTGCGGGTGGCGGAGGCGGCGCTCCTGTCCGACGCGGACACGCCGCCGTTCGAGATCGAGGGCTACTCGGGCGAGGTCGGGGAGGAGCTGCGCCTCCGTTACCGCTACCTCGACCTCCGCAGGGAGTCGGTGCGCGAGGCGATCATGGTGCGCCACCGCATCGTCGCCGCGATCCGCGAGTTCTTCGACGCCGAGGGGTTCATCGAGATCGAGACGCCGGTGCTGACGCGCTCGACGCCCGAGGGGGCTCGCGACTTCCTCGTTCCGAGCCGCCTCCAGCGCGGCTCCTTCTACGCACTGCCGCAGTCACCCCAGCTCTTCAAGCAGCTCCTGATGATCGCCGGGTTCGAGCGCTACTACCAGATCGCTCGCTGCTTTCGCGACGAGGACCTCCGCGCCGACCGTCAGCCGGACTTCACCCAGCTCGACGTCGAGCTCTCGTTCGTCGAGGTCGACGACGTGATCGACCTCAACGAGCGGATGCTGGCGCACGTCCTCGGCTCGGTCGGCGTCGCGATCGAGCTTCCGCTTCCCCAAGTCCCTTACGACGAGGCCATGGCCCGGTACGGGACCGACAGGCCCGACCTGCGCTACGGGCTCGAGATCGTGGAGCTGACCGACGTCTTCCGCGGCACCGGCTTCAACGCGTTCGGCGGCGCGATCGAGGGCCGCGGCGTCGTCCGCGGGCTGAACGCCGGGGCCGGCGAGCGCTCCCGGGCGGAGCTCGACGGGCTCGTCTCCGAGGCGCAGGAGCTGGGGGCCAAGGGCCTCGTCTGGGCAGTTCGGGAGGCCGACGGCTGGCGCTCGCCGGTGGCGAAGTTCCTCTCGGCCGAGGAAATAGCGGCCGCGAGCGAGGCGCTGGGCGCATCGGAGGGCGATCTTCTCCTGCTGAGCGCCGATGAGCCCGGGATGGTGGCACGCGTACTCGGGACGCTTCGCACACGCCTCGCTGAGCGCCAGGGGCTCGTGCCGGAGGGCGAGCACAGCCTCTGCTGGGTCGTCGACTGGCCGCTCGTCGAGTGGAACGCCGACGAGAAGCGGTGGGACCCGATGCACCATCCGTTCACCTCGCCGGCCGGCGAGCTCGACCCCGACAACCCCGGCGAGATGGGCGCGCTCGCCTACGACGTCGCGTGGAACGGCGCCGAGATCGGCGGTGGCTCCATCCGCATCTCGGACCCCGACGTGCAGCGGCGCGTCTTCGAGGCGCTTGGGATCGGCGAGTCCGAGGCCGAGGAGCGTTTCGGGTTCCTGCTCGACGCGCTCCGCTACGGCGCTCCGCCCCACGGCGGCATCGCCTACGGGATCGACCGCATCGCCGCGATCGCCCACGGGGCCGAGTCGATCCGTGACGTCATCGCCTTTCCGAAGGCGGCGTCGGGGACCGACCCGCTCACCGGCGCGCCCGCGCCCGTCGACGACGCTCAGCTCCGCGAGCTTGGGCTCGCGCTTCGCGCACGTCCGGGGGGCGCCTGAGCCTCGCTTCCGTCCGGTCGGCCGGCTTAGCCCTGCGCGAATGTCTGCTGCATCGGTGTCTCGTTCGTCGTCTGGCGGGTCAACTCCACGAGCGCGTGGGAGATCGTGCTCCTCCTCGTGGCTAGGCGAGCGGACGCGCTGAGCGCGCTCGGCGCGTTCCGCACTCAAGCTTGAACCCGCGGCTGTCGAGTAAGTGGCGACTGCTATGTTCAGCGCTGGCTCGAGCTTGTTCGATAGCCGCTCCAATTGTGAGCCAACACATTTGGCTTGGGAGTCGATTTCCGGCCCTCGCCGTTGGCGGCGGCCGGTAGACACCCACCTGTTCGATCAGGTTCTCAAGCCGGGCGGTGCCGGCGAGCTGGGGCCTCTTTACTTCGCGCGGACGGGTCGCCGATGAGGAAGTCGCTCAACGACAACCCGCTCGTCGCGATCGCCCTCATCGGCGTACTCGGTGTCGGCGTCGCGTTCCTCCTGCTCTCGTCGCTCTCGCACTCGAGCAGCTCGTCGAGCTCCGAGACAACTGCGACCTCGACCGTTCCGGGGGCGGCTCCAGCCGTCCCGGGTGCCACGCCGACGACGCCGGCGACCACCGACCCCGCGGCCGCGGCGACCAGACCAACGGCGCCGGCGACCACCGGGACGGTTGATCCCACGACCGGCCTGCCCGTTGCGCCGACCGCAGCGTCGGCGACCCCCGCCGCGGTGGGCAGCCTCGTCGCCGGCCCAGGCCTGCCAAAGGCGGTGGTGGCGGCCTGCAAGCGTGGCGACGCAGTGGCGCTCTTGATCGTGAAGCGAGACGGCATCGACGATCGCGCGGTCCACAAGGGGTTCCGGATCGTCGCCTCGACGCCGCACGTGACGGCATTCGAGGCGCTCGCCAAGGGTGTGGCCCGCTTCGCGCGGATTACCGAGGGCGTCGACCTCGACCGCGTCCCGGCACTGGTTGTGCTGCGGCCGCGGTCGCTCGCGGGCGCGGGCCCGCCCAAGGCGACGGTGACATACGGGTTCAACTCACCTCAGCAGCTCGTCCAGGCCGTCCGCGACGCGCTCTACACGGGCCCCGAGAACCTTCCCTACCACCCGCGCTGAGCTCTCCGCCACCGAACGTCCCGCGTTGGGGGCTATACGGGGTGGCGCGGGACGTTCGCGCAGTTACCCTGGGCAGGTGAGCGCGGAGCTACTGCAGGCGTACGCGTCCCAGCCCTCGGGGCCGCCGGCGGATGGCGCCTTCACGGGCAGCGCCGGCGGGGCGCCATGTGGCGACCTCGTGCGCATCTCACTCGCGGTCGATGACGGGCGCGTCCGCGACGTGACCTTCGGGGCGGACGGCTGCGCGGCCGCCCGCGCCGCCGCGGCGGCGACCGCGGAGCTCGTCGAGGGCGCCGAGGTCCTGCGCGCGGCGGGGATCGGCTCGGCCGACATCGACGAGGCGATCGGCGGACTCTCGCCGCTCGGTCGCCACGCCGCGGACCTCGCGGCCGACGCTCTGCATCGCGCGCTCGGCGCGGCGGCGTCGGACGGCATCGCGCTCGCGCCGTTCCCCGCGGGCGAGCGCGTTCTCGTCGCGCTCAGCGGAGGCGTCGATTCAGCCGTGGCGGCCCTGCTCGAGCGCGATCGCGGCGCCGAGGTGGCGGCGGTGACGCTGAAGCTCTGGGCCGATCGCCACAACGACGGCGCACGGAGCTGCTGCTCGCCGCAGGCGGTGCTCGGGGCCAGGGCGCTCGCGCATTCGATGGGCCTGCCGCACGTGACGCTGGACTTGACGGCGGCCTTCCGCGACGCGGTCGTCGACCCGTTCGTTGCGGGCCATGCGGCGGGCCGGACCCCGAACCCCTGCGTTGCGTGCAACGGTGAGCTGCGGCTCGACGCGATGGCGGCGCTCGCTGAACGCCTCGGCGCCGGCGCGCTCGCGACCGGGCACTACGCTCGCCTCGCGGACGACGGCCAGGGCCCGCTGCTCGCTGCGCCGGCCGATGCGGCGAAGGACCAGACCTACATGTTGTCGGGCGTCGCTCCTGCGACCCTCGGCCACCTGCGGTTTCCGCTCGCGGGCCTCGAGAAGCCGCGGGTGCGCGAGCTCGCGGCAGCCGCGGGCCTTCCCGTCGCGACCAAGCGTGAGAGCCAGGACCTCTGCTTTCTCGCGGGTGAGGGAAAGCGCGCGTTCCTCGCGCGGCACGGCGGCCTCGCGGACCATGTCGGCGACGTCGTCGACTCGCGCGGCGGTCGACTCGGTCGCCACCGGGGCCACCATCACTTCACGGTCGGGCAGCGCCGCGGCGTCGGGGTGGCCGCGGGGCGGCCTCTCTACGTCCTCGACACCGACGCTGCCTCGAACCGCGTCGTGGTCGGGCCGCGCGAGGCGCTGGCGCGCACGTCGGTGCGCCTCACCGGAGCCACGCTTCACCGCCCGGGTGAGCGGGTCGACCGCGTGAAGCTGAGGTACCGCTCGCGCCCGATCGCCTGCTCGGTCGCGCCCGTCCCCGCCGGGACGCACCAGCGCCTCGAGGTCGACCTCGACGACGCCGCCTATGGCGTGGCGCCTGGGCAGACCGCGTGTCTGATGGACGGCGACCTCGTGGTGGGGCGGGGCACGATCGAGGCCGGTCCTGGGCCAGGGGCCCACTCTTAGACTGTCCGCCGTGAAGGCGGACGACATCCGCGAGACCTTCTTGCGCTTCTTCGAGGAGCGCGGCCACCTGCGCCGGCCGTCGGCGTCGCTCGTGCCCGCGCCCGACGACACCTCGACGCTCCTGACGATCGCCGGCATGCAGCCGCTGAAGCCGTACTTCCAGGGCCGCGAGGAGCCCCCGTCTCAGCGCCTCACCACCGCTCAGCGCTGCTTCCGCACCCCCGACATCGAGGAGGTGGGGCGGACGCGCCGGCACCTCACCTTCTTCGAGATGCTCGGAAACTTCAGCATCGGCGATTACTTCAAGGAGGGCGCGATCGAGTTCGGCCTCGAGCTCTCCATCGACGGCTTCGGGTTCGACAAGGACAGGATCTGGGCCACCGTCTTCGGCGGCGACGAGGAGCTGGGCGTCGGTCCCGACACGGAGGCGATCGAGATCTGGCGGGCGCACGGGATCCCGGACGAGCGGATCGTCCAGCTCCCTCGCTCGGAGAACTTCTGGCAGGCCGGGCCCGCCGGCCCCTGCGGCCCGTGCTCGGAGCTCTACCTGGACCGCGGCTCGGAGTTCGGCGGCGACGAATTGCGCCCGGGCGACGACACGGACCGCTATCTCGAGTACTGGAACCTCGTCTTCATGCAGCTCAACCTCGCGGAGGACGGGTCGGTCACCGAGCTGCCGAGTCAGAACATCGACACGGGTCTCGGCCTCGAACGGATGGCGACGATTCTGCAGGGGGTCGACTCGGTGTTCGAGACGGACCTCTTCCGTCCCCTGGTCGAGCTTGCGGAGGAGCTCTCGGGCCGAAGCTACGACGACGGGCCGAGGGAGACGCGGGCGATGCGGATCATCGCCGACCACTCGCGCGGGATGGTCAACCTGCTCGCCGACGGCGTCGTGCCGTCCAACGAGGATCGCGGCTACGTGCTGCGCCGGATCATGCGCCGCGCGATCCACCAGGGCCGCGTCTTGGGACTCGAGGCTCCCTACCTCGGGCGCTTCGCCGAGCTCGCGATCGACCTGCTCGCAGGCGCCTACCCCCATCTGGACTCGGAGCGCTCGACGGTGATGCGCTGGGTTGCCGACGAGGAGGAGAGCTTCGGGCGCACGCTCGATCGCGGCACCGAGCTGCTGGCGCGGCTCGTGGCGGACGCCAAGGAGGCGGGCACATCGTGGATCGATGCGGCGGACGCGTTCAAGCTCCATGACACCTACGGGTTCCCGTACGACCTCACCAAGGAGCTGCTCGCCGAGGAGGGCCTTTCGGTTGACGACCAGGGGTTCGAGGAGCTGATGGAGCGCCAGCGGGCGAAGGCGCGCGGCGCGGCGGCGGAGCCGACGGTGGCCGAGCGTCACGGCACCGTGATCGAGTTCGTGTCCTCGGCTCCGCCCAGCGGCTTCGTCGGCTACGAGACGCTGCGCTCCGACACGGGCGTCCTCGCTGTACGGGCCCTGAACGGCGACGGGGAGCACCTCTTGAAGCTCGAGGAGAGCCCGTTCTATCCGGAGGGTGGCGGTCAGGTTTCCGACGCCGGTGTCGTCCGCGCCGAGGGCGGCGAGCTCGAGGTGGTCGACGTCTATCGGGTCGGCGACGACCAGGCGGTGCGCGCTCGGGGCGCCGGGTTGGAGCCGGGCACGCCAGTCGTCGCAGAGGTCGACCATGCGGCCCGGTCCGCCACGATGCGAAATCACACCGCCACGCACCTCCTCCACGCCGCGCTTCGGGAGCACCTCGGCACCCATGTCCGCCAGGCGGGCTCGGCCGTGCGACCGGACAAGCTTCGCTTCGACTTCACTCATGGCGCGCCGCTCGCGCCCGAGGAGGTTCTCGCGGTCGAGGACCGCGTCAACGAGTGGATCAAGTCAAGCCGGGCGGTGCGGGCGATGGAGATGGAACGCGCGGAGGCCGAGGCGCTCGGTGCGATGGCGCTCTTCGGCGAGAAGTACGGCGACTGGGTGCGGGTGATCGAGGTCGAGGACGTCTCGCGGGAGCTGTGCGGCGGGACGCACGTCTCATCGAGCGCGGAGATCGGCATCTTCGCGATCGTCGCCGAGGGCTCGAGCGCCGCGAACGTGCGGCGGGTCGAGGCGCTCACCGGGCCGGCGGCGATCGACTGGTTCCGTGGCCGGAGTCGTGCCCTCGACGAGGCGGCGGAGGTTCTGGGCTCCGGCGATGTGGTGGCCGGCGCCCGGCGCGCCGCGGAGCGCCTGGCTGAGCTCGAGCGGCGGCTCGCCGAAACGGCCGGCCGCGAAGCGGGCGAGGAGGCGGAGGTGCTGGTCGGCTCCGCCGACGACATCGGTGGCTTCAAGGTCGTGGCGGCCCGCAGCCAGCTCGCCGACAAGCAGGCCCTCATGAATCTCGCCGACCGGGTGCGCGGAAAGCTCGGCGAGGCGGCGGTCGTGCTCGGAGGCGGGGGAGACGGGAAGGTGACGCTCGTCGCGATGTTGAGCGAGGGAGCGGTTGCGCGAGGTCTTTCGGCGGCCGACGTCATGCGCGAGGCCGCCGCCGTGGTCGGCGGCGGCGGTGGCGGCAGGCCGAACGTGGCGCAGGCTGGCGGGCCCGACGCCAGCCGCCTCGACGAGGCGCTTGCGACCGCGAGGGCGGCGATCGAGCGAGGCCTCGGAGCGGGGGAGGGGTGATCGTGCTTGCGGTCGACCACGGAGAGGCGCGCGCGGGCGTGGCCGTCTCGGATCCGAGCGGCACCATCGCCACGCCGGTGGGCGTCGTGGAGCCTCCCGATCCGCGCGAGGTGGCGCGGATCGCGACCGAGCGCGGGGCCGAGCTCGTGATCGTGGGCCTGCCCGTCTCGCTCGACGGCGGAGAGGGAGCGCAGGCGGTGGCGGCGCGGGGCTTTCGCGACGAGCTGGCCGAGGCATCCGATCTTCCCGTGGAGACCTATGACGAGCGGCTGACGACGCGACTGGCCGAGGCGTCCGCGAGGTCGGGCGCACGCGCGCCGGCCGACGCGCTCGCGGCCGCGCACCTGCTCGAGTCCTACCTCGCATCGCGGAGCGATCCATGACCGAGGACTGGATGGATCCCTTCAGCACCGACGACCCGGCCGCGCAGGAGCGCGAGCAGCGCCGCCGCGAGCGCGAGGCGCGCCGCCGAGCCCAGCTTGCCCAGCGGTCGCAGGAGGTGCAAGAGGAGGCCGCGGCGGGCGAGCCGCCGGCGCCGTCGAGCGAGCCCCCCGCGCCACCGAAGGCCGAGCCCGAGGCGCCCTCAGCAAGCGCGCCCGAGGCGAAGCCGTTGCCGGCCCCGCCTCCGCAATCGCCGCCGCCCGAGGCCGAGCCGACCCGGGACCACGCGTTCTCCGCGGAGGAGCACTCGTTCATCGACGAGCCCCTGTCAGACGACGCCATCACCGGCGACTGGGCCGCGGCCGGCGCGGGCGACGACTGGCCGGGCGCGGGGGAGCCGCGCCTACCGCCGGTCCCGGCCGGCGATCGGCCGCTGCCACGATCACCGAGCGCGCGACGTATCCGGCGGCGCCGGATCCTCGCGGCGCTCGTGGTCTTCCTCGCTGCCCTGCTCGTGGCCTTCGCGGTGCTGCTCTTCCAGCCGTTCCACGGCGCCGGGCACGGCCAGGTCAGGGTCAAGATCCCCAAGGGGTCCTCGGCGAGCACGATCGCGGACCTGCTTGACACGAAGGGGGTCGTGTCGAACTCGACGCTGTTCCGCATCCGCCTCGACCTCTCCGGCAAGTCGGGCGAGATTCAGGCGGGCAAGTACAGGCTCGCCCACGACATGAGCTACGGCGACGCGATCGACGCGCTGACCAGGAAGCCGACTCCGATCAAGCCCAAGACCCTGACGGTGACGATCCCGGAGGGTTACGACCGCCAGCAGATTTCCGCGCTCTTGCGAAAGGACGGCGTGAAGGGCGATTACCTGAGCGAGAGCAAGAGCTACAAGGGCTTCGACCCCGGCCGGTATGGCGCGAAGAACCCGGCGAACCTGGAGGGCTTCCTGTTCCCGGCGACCTACAAGCTGAAGCCCAAGCAGGACGCGAAGGATCTCGTGGGGCAGCAACTCGCCGCCTTCACCCAGGACATCAAGCAGGTGAAGATGGGCTACGCGCGCTCGAAGAACCTCACGACGTACGACGTGGTGACCATCGCGTCCGTCGTCCAGCGAGAGGCGGGCGACCTCAAGGACTTCCCGAAGGTCGCGGCGGTCGTCTACAACCGCCTCCACGACGGGATGCCCCTGCAGGTGGACGCGACGATTCGCTTCGCCGAGCACAACTACACGAAGGCCCTCACCTACTCGGACCTGCACCTCGACTCGCCGTACAACAGCTACACGAACACCGGCCTTCCGCCGGGCCCGATCTCGAACCCCGGTCTCGCGGCGCTCAAGGCCGCGGCTCACCCGGCGAACGTTCCCTACCTCTACTACGTGACAAAGCCGGGGGCATGCGGGCGGCTGCTGTTCGCGACGACCTATGCGACGGCCCAGCGCCAGCAGGCGCGCTACCACAACGCACGCGCCGCTGCCGGCGGTAAGTCACCGACGAGCTGTTGAGGCGGCTCGCCGTCCTCGGGCACCCCGTTGCCCATTCCCGCTCGCCCGCGATGCAGAACGCCGCGCTGGCCGAGATGGGGCTGGCGGGGGAGTGGACCTACGAGGCGATCGACGTCGAGCCGGAGCGGTTCGCGGAGCGGGTCGCGGCGATGCCGGGGGAGGGGTTCGCGGGCGCGAACGTGACGGTTCCGCACAAGCTCGCGGCGCTGGCGGTGGCCGAGGAGGAATCGCGGGCGGCGAGGGAGATCGGGGCGGCGAACACGCTCACCTTTCGCGACGGAAGCGTTATCGCGGAGAACACCGACGCGCCGGGCCTCGTGGCCGCGATCGGCGGGGTGGAGCGCGGGACCACGGCGCTGGTGCTCGGCGCCGGCGGGTCGGCGCGGGCGTGCGTCTGGGCCCTGGTCGGCGAAGGAGCCGAGGTTCAGGTCTGGAATCGGACGCAGGAGCGCGCGGAGCGCGTCGCCGGGGAGCTCGGCGCGAGTGCCCTGAGCACGCCTGAGCTCCAGGCTTCGGGCTTTCAGCTGATTGTCAACGCGACGACCGTGGGGATGGCCGAAGCGTCCGGGCACGGCGGTCCCGGGTTCAAGGCGCTGCCTCTGGATGCCGATGCGCTGTCCGAACAAGACGTCGTGGTGGACCTCGCTTACGGGTCGGCCGAGACGGAGCTGGCGCGCCTCGCACGCGAGCGCGGCGCTCGCGTCGTCGACGGACTCGAGGTCCTGGTTCACCAGGGAGCCGCCTCGCTTCGGCTCTGGACCGGAATGGACCCCCCGGTCGAGACGATGAGACGGGCAGCCCACAAGCCCCCAGATGCCTCCAGTTGAAAGACGCCCCGAGTACCTGAAGCCGGTGCCGGCCCCGGGAAGCGCTGGAATCGCAGCCCGGCGTGTTCGACCCGCTCTACCGGTCAGTGGTCAGGGCCGGAGAGGGCTCGGGGCGCTTGGAGGAGGCCCTTGACCGGATCTCCTACCAACTCGAGCGCCTCGACGCCCTCCGCCGCCAGGTCAAGTCGGCCAGGACCTACCCGATCGTGGTGTTCAGCCTCGCGCTCGCGGTGATGATCGTGGTCGTCGCGGTCATCGTGTCGGTGTTCGTCAACATCTTCAACCAGCTCGCCGAGTCGGAGGGCTCGAGCCCGGACGTGCCGCTGATGACGCAGATCACGATGAGCGTCTCCAACTTCGTCACCCACCAGTGGTACTACCTGATCGGCGGCACGGTCGTCCTGGTCTACGCCTTCCTGCGCTGGAAGAAGACCAAGCGCGGCCGCGCCCAGTGGCACCGCTTCACGCTCCGAATCCCGCGCATCGGCGACATCGTCCGCAAGGTCGCCCTGGCCCGCTGGGCGCGCACCTTCTCCGGCACGGTCGCGTCGGGTGTCCCCATCCTCCAGGCGATCACGATCGCCGGCGACACCGCCGGCAATGCCGTGATCGAGGAGACGATGGACGACGTCTACAACTCGGTCAAGCGCGGCGGATCGATCGCGGCTCCGATCGCTCAGCACGAGGTCTTCCCGCCGATGGTCTCGCACATGCTCTCGGTCGGCGAGGACTCGGGCCAGCTCGAGACGATGCTGGACAAGATCGCGACCTTCTACGAGAACGAGGTCGACGCGAAGATCAAGCAGCTCACCTCGCTGATCGAGCCGCTCCTCATCTGCTTCGTCGGGGCGGTGGTCGGCTTCATCGTCATCTCGATGTACCTGCCGATCTTCTCGATGTACCTGCCGATCTTCTCGATTTACGACAACATCCGCTAGCGTCGCCGCTCGGCGCGCCGCCCCCCAGCGCCCGAGTGCCTAGCTGACCGGCACCGTGCAGTCGATCGGGTAGAGCGGCGGGTCGAGCGTGCAGTCCGCGCTCGCCAGGCTGATCTGGAACCGGACGACGTCCGTGCCGGTCCCCTCGTGACTCGCACGAACCGTCACGTTCGCGAAGCCGCGCTGGTTGAGTGAGCGATGCACCAGCGAGATGAGCCGGCTGCCGTGCCGGCGGCGGTCTGGCTTCCACGGGTGCTTTGCGCCGTTCCCGTGGATGTCGGTGTCGGTGACGTTCGCGTCGTAGCGCCCGGGGGAGGAGACGCGCTGGTGCTTGAAGGCGGTGTGGAACTTCACCGAGTCGGTGCGCCGGGCGAAGGCCTCGAGGACGCGGTCCGGCCCCTGCTGGCCGGGCGCCTCGCCGTAGGTCAGCTGGACGAGGCTCGGCGTTCGCATCGGACGCGCCAGGGCCGAGGGCAACAATGCGAGGGCGACCAGGCCGGCCGCAAGCAGGCCGACAAGCAGGGAGTGACGACGGTTGGACCGGCTCATCGCGTCGCATTCTCCCCGATATGGTCACGACGGTGGGCACCTACCTCGTTACCGGGGCCTCCACCGGGATCGGACGGGCAGCCGCGCTGCGGCTCGACCGCGCCGGCAACCGAATCATCGCATCGGTGCGTCGCGAGGAGGACGGCCGGAAGCTGAAGGAGGCCGCATCGAACCGGCTCGAGCACGTGATCATCGACGTCACCGACCAGTCGCAAATCGACGCAGGCGCCGAGACGGTTCGAGGCGTGACCGATCGCC
The DNA here is from genome assembly GCA_963823245.1 of uncultured Actinomycetes bacterium. Taxonomy (GTDB): domain Bacteria; phylum Actinomycetota; class Thermoleophilia; order Solirubrobacterales; family 70-9; genus JAWVFM01. The sequence continues at coordinate 43,596 of CAWGKQ010000006.1, forward strand.
TTGACGGCCTGGTGAACAACGCCGGGACGGCGATCGCCGGGCCGCTCGAGCTGCTGCCGATGGACCAGTTCCGGGCGCAGATCGAGATCAACCTCATCGGCCAGGTCGCCGTGACGCAGGCCTTCCTGCCGTTGCTGAGGACCGCGCGCGGCCGGGTCGTCTTCGTGAGCTCGATCGGAGGCCGAATCGCTCTGCCGTTCAACGGCTCCTACAATGCTTCGAAGTTCGGGCTCGAGGCGATCGGGGACAGCCTGCGGCAGGAAGTTCGGCCTTTCGGCATGGAGGTCGTCCTCGTCGAACCCGGCTCCGTGGCGACCCCGATCTGGGACAAGGGCACGGATCGGGCCGACAAGCTGCTCGAGGGCGTGGCACCCGACGAGCTCGCGCCGTACGAGAAGAGGCTCGGCGCGTTCCGGCGGCTCGCGGAGGAGACCGGGAAGCGGGGCGTCGATCCCGAAGACGTCGCTCAGGTCATCGAGACCGCGCTTACGACGGAGAAGCCGCGCACGCGCTACGTCGTCGGCCGCGACGCGAAGATGCGGGTGCGGGTGCGACGGCTCGTCTCCGACCGTATCTTCGACCGCCTGGTCAAGCGCCAGCTGGAGAAGGGCGACTGACCGCTAGAGCGCGCGGGGCCGGTCCACAGCAGGCGGAACTCGTCGTTGAAGCCGACGAAGCGGAATGGCTTGCCGTGGAGCATGAGGCCCTGCCCGGCCCGCTGCACGTACCCGCTCACGTCCCTCGCGACCGGGGCGCGGGCTATGAGGTCGGGATGGGTTCGGTGTGGGCACGGTATGAATGGGTGTGATGGATGCCATACCGCTAACGCCCGAGGATCGAGCGATCCTCGACGTCGAGAGCGACACAGTCGCCGGTCACACCTGCAAGGTCATCCTCATGGGGTCGCCCGCGCCTCGCCTCGAGGAGCTTCGAGAGAGCGTCGCCGGGCGTCTGGAACACGCGCCGATGCTTGCCTCCAAGCTTGCCGAGAGCGGCGGAATGGAGGCCTGGGTCCCTGCGGATGACTTCGACATCACGCGCCGCGTCGGCGCAGGTGAGGTCGCCGAGCCGCTCGACGACGCGGGCCTGCGGCGTGAAGTCGGGCGCCTCTTCGAGCAGCGCCTCGACCGCAGCCGGCCGCTGTGGCGCATGGACCTTCTCCCGCTTCGCGGCGGGCGTGCAGCGCTCGTCTGGCGCATTCATCACGCCCTGGCGGACGGCACCGCGGCGATGCGCTTCGCGCGAGCGGTCCTCTGGGACGAGGAAGCCGCGGCCCCCGACTCACGGCGTCCCCATCCCGCCGAGCACGCGAGCGACGATGCCCGGCGGCGCGGCCACCTGGTGCGCTTCGTCGAGCGCGAGTTCGGCGAGACGGCGCATCGCTCGCCGTTCGACGCGCGAATCGGGACCAGGCGAGAGATCGCGTTCGCCTCCGCCGACCTCGCCGGCCTTCACGATGCGGCGCGCTCGCTCGCCGGGGCGACGGTCAACGACGCCGTGCTCACCATCGTCGCAGGCGGCCTTCGAACCTGGCTCGAGCACCATCATGGCTCGCTGGGCACGATCCGCGTCAAGGTGCCGGTGAGCCTCCATCACGAGGGCGACGATGCCCGAAACCGCGATTCGTTCTTCGCCGTCGCCGTTCCCCTCTCCGAGCCCGATCCGGTCGCACGCCTGCGGGCCGTTCATGGCGCGACGGCGACCCGGAAGACCGAGCACGACGCCGAGACGATGGACGAGCTCCTCCAGCGGCTGGCGAGCGTTTCGCCCCGGCTCGAGCGCCTCTGCAAGCGCATCGAGGCAAACCCGAGGCGGTTCGCGCTGAGCGTCTCGAACGTCCCGGGCCCGCTGGCTCCGGTGAGCGTGCTCGGCGCGCCGGTCGAGCGCGTCTACTCGCTGGCTGAGATCGGCCGTCGCCACGCGCTGCGCGTCGCGGCGGTTTCGATTGCCGGCCGCCTGTGCTTCGGGTTCTGCGCCGACCCCGGAGTCGTCGACGACCTCGGCGAGATGGCGGCGGGGCTCGAGGCGGAGGCGGCCGCGCTGGTGGCGGCCGCTCGCTGATGGCTTGTACCCCGTATTGGGGGAAAGACATCGACGAAGACGCTCAGCGACAGCGGTCAGCGTCGCAGCCACCCCCGCTGACTCGAACGCGACCTGTGCATGCGTGAATCGCAGCGGCGTGAGGCCGGCGGCGGCGTGCGCTTGGTCCCGAACGCGATCCTTTGCTCGGAATCGGTCAGTACGAAGGTACGGCGGTCGAGAATCCGGCGGGTCGCTGCGATACCGGGTACCCGTGGCAGCGAGGGGAGGGCGGCTCGTAGTGCCTCGGGGTCGATTCGGTTGAGGGTGTCGGCCCCGCTGATGGCCGCCTCGACGGCGGGGGCGGGGAGATGTGTCGCGAGGTCGACGAGGGTGAGGGCCGGAGTCGTGACTGGGATGCCGTCCTTGGTCGTGATGTGCTCGGGGGTGCCCGGGCGGCGGTGGGTTTCGATGCCGGGGTGATTGCGGGCTAGGTGAGCCGCCCACACACGTTGTGAACAGCTGAAAGGCCATCCGGGCCCTCCCAGAGGCTTGGGGTGTTCGACGCCCCAACACTGAGGAGGACCCGGATGAAGGTTCACGCTAACGCTGCTCTCGGACCGGCAGGACGAATCGCGCTCTGCGAGCTCGTCGACCAGGGGATGACGTTGAGGGCGGCAGCTGCCGCCCTCAGCGTCGCTCCGGCGACCGCGCATCGCTGGTGGCATCGCCGTCAGAAGGCAACCGAGCAGGAGCTGCGATCGGGCGGCTGGCTTTGCGACCGAAGCTCGCGCCCCCGCCGCCAGCCGCGCCGGCTAAGCACCGCCCAGGAGAAGCCGATCCTCGGGGCCCGCCGCGAGACCGGCCTCGGCCCCGGCCGACTCGCCGGGATCTGCCGCCGGGCCCGCTCGACGATCTGGAAGGTGCTTCATCGCAACGGCCTCTCAAGCCGCTTGCGAGCACCCAGGACTTCCTATCGTCGCTATGAGTGGTCGCGCCCGGGAGCGCTGCTTCACGTCGACATCGCCCGCCTGGCGTGCTTTGAGCGCCCCGGGCACGCCGCCCACGGTGACCGCTCCGAAGCCAACCGAAACCGCGGCGCCGGCTACGTCTGGCTTCACTGCGTCGTCGATGATCGCTCCCGCTACGCCTACGTCGAGCAGCACCGAGACGAGAGCGCGGCCACCGCAGCGGCGGTGCTCGAGCGGGCGATCGCCCACCTCGCCGAGCTCGGCCTCGAACCGCCCGAGGCGGTGATGAGCGACAACGCCTTCGTCTATCGGCGCTCGCGGGCTTTCCGGGCGGCGCTCGAGCGCCACTCAGCTCGCCACATCCTCACGCCGCCCTACACACCGCGCTGGAACGGCAAGGTCGAGCGCTTCATCCAAACGCTGAAAAGGGAGTGGGCCTACGCCCACTCCTGGCCCGACTCAACCGAGCGGACCAAGGCTCTGAGATCCTTCCTTCGCTACTACAACCGGCGACGCCCCCACAGCTCGCTGGGTGACCGGCCGCCGATCAGCCGTGTTCACAACGTCCGTGGGCAGGACAGCTAGGGCACTCGGCGCTCGATCCGCTTGGACGTGAATCCCAGGGCGAGCAGCTGCCACCGCGCCACCGCCCAATGCTGAGCTGCGGCGAGTCGCCAGGCCGCCCGGTCCCTTCGTTGACGGATTGCACCTCGTATGAGGGGTAGAAGTCATCAGGCAACGATTCTCGCCCCCTCGCTGCTTCCTGAGCGAGTCCGCACCGCCACCCACGAACGCTACGACCCTGGGCGAAGCGACTCGTCGTTCTGGTGCTCGCGGAAGAACGACACCATCGCGCCCACGTAGTCGCCGAAGCGCGGTGGGCGGAGGTCGTGCGGCTCGAGCAGCGCGACCGCTCTGCGTGTGTCGAAGCGGACCGGATGGTTCAGGTAGGCGATCGATTCGGGAGGGGTTCCGCCGAGCCGCTCGCGCACCATCGGCACGTGAAGCGACGCCTCGGCCATACGCGGTGGCACGCGGCCCTTCGGCTCGCGCCCCGCGTACTCGGCCGACAGCACGCGCGTCAGCTCGGCCGCGGTGAGCGGCTCGGGATCCACGAGGTGGAGCGTCTCGCCCGCCGCCCCGGGATCGGCGGCCGCCGTGGCGATGGCCTCGACCACGAAGTCGACCGGGACGACGTTGAACGGAGCCTCGGAGCGGCCGAAGTTGGGAACCGCGCGACCGCGGGCCTCGGCCTCGGCGATGACCCTGAGGATGAAGTACGGGCCGTCGAACTTTTGCGTCTCGCCGGTGCGCGAGTCGCCGACGACTATCGCCGGGCGCAGAATCGTCGTCGGCACCTGGTCGAGCCACTCGCGCACCCAGACCTCGGCCTGGAACTTGGTCGACTCGTAGTGGTTCTTGAACGATTGGCCCATCACGAGCTCATGCTCGTAGACGACGCCGGTGCGCGCGCCCGCCACGTACGCCGTCGACACGTAGGCCAGCCGCTCCAGCTGCTCGGCGGCCGCGCAGAGGTCGATGATGTTGCCGGTGCCGTCAACGTTCACTCGCTGGGCGACCTCGAGCGGCACGGCGAGGTTGTAGATCGCGGCGAGGTGGTAGACGCGGCGGAGCTCGCTGCGAAGGCGCTCGTAGGTCTCGTCGTCGAGGCCCAGGCGCGGCTCGGAGATGTCGCCGGCGACGAGCTCGATCCGTTCGGCGTCGATGGCCGTCGCGGCCTCGCCGGCGGCGTCGAGCATGCGGGGCTCAACCAGGGCGACGAGGCGAAGGTCGCTCTCGCCCGCGAGCAGGCGGGTCGCCAGGCGCCGGCCGATGAAGCCCGGGAAGCCGGTGAGGAGATCGACGGCCATCAGCGCGCCGGCCCCGCGGCCCGCGGGAGGTCGAAAAGCCCCCAGCGGCTGAAGTCGAGAAGCCGCTGCCGCGGGTAGGCGCCGGGGTCCATCAGCAGACGGCGAGCCAGCTCGTCGGCGATCGCGGAGACGACCCGAGCGGCGAGCTCGGGATCGGGAGGCTCCCGGTCGGGCGCGACCCCGGCGCTCACGAGGCCGGCCAGGTGCGCCACCACGGCATCGCGTCCCCGGTCGATGTGCTCGCGGAGCGCGGGCGGGGCGCCCTCCGACGGCATCAGCACGAGGCGCCACGTCTCCGGGTCCCGTTCGACTGCGCTCAGATAGCCGTCGAGGGCCTGGATGAGGCCCTCGCGCGGGTCGCCGCTCGAGAGCTCGGGCGGGAGAATCTCGGCCAGGCTTCCAAGCGCCCGCTCGCTCTCGCGGTGAACCAGCGCCTCGAGCAGGCCGTCGAGGTCTCCGAAGTGCCCGTAGACCACGGGGCGGGTGATGCCTGCCTCGCGCGCAACCGCCTCGATGGAGACGTCGTGGAAGCCCGAGCGATCGACGATGGCCTTGGCGACGTCGAGGAGCTGTTCGCGCCGCTCCGCGCCGCTCATCCGTCGTGCTGGCTGTGTGTCGATGCTCACTCGTTCGCGCCCCTTGGTTACGATAGTGTAACTTACACCATCGTAAGCAACGAGGAGAGAAGCCTAATGCACGGCGAGATCGCTACGAGCAACGGCCGCCCGAGCGCCGAAGTCCCCGACGAGGTCGACGTGGCCATCGTCGGCGCGGGCTTCTCCGGCCTCGGCATGGCGATCCGCCTGCGCCAGGAGGGACACGACGACTTCGTCGTTCTCGAGCGGGGCTCGGACGTCGGGGGCACCTGGTGGTTCAACACCTATCCCGGCTGCGCGTGCGACGTCCCCTCGCATCTCTACTCGTTCTCGTTCGCGCCGAACCCCGATTGGAGCCAGACCTACTCGCCGCAGCCGGAGATCCGCGACTACCTGCGCGGCTGCGCGGGCCGCTTCGGCGTCCGGCCACATATCCGGTTCGGCTGCGAGGTCGCCGGTGCGGCCTGGGACGAGGAAGCCGGTCGCTGGCGCATCGAGACGAGCCAAGGACCGCTCACGGCGCGCGTCCTGGTCGGCGCGATGGGCCCGCTCGTCGAGCCGAGGATCCCCGACGTGCCCGGGCTCGCCCGCTTCGAGGGCCGGATGTTCCACAGCGCGCGCTGGGACCACGACTACGACCTCACGGGCAAGCGGGTGGCCGCCGTCGGCACCGGGGCGTCGGCGATCCAGATGGTCCCCGCGATCCAGCCGCAGGTGGAGCGAATGCACATCTTCCAGCGCACGCCTCCGTGGATCGTCCCGCACTCGAACCGTCCGATCACGAAGGTCGAGCGCTTCCTCTACCGACGCTTCCCCGCGCTCCAGCGGCTCGCCCGCGGCTTCACCTACATGCTCAGGGAGCCCCTGGTCGTCGGCTTCACCAAGAAGCCCGCGTCTCATGCGCATCGCCGAGGTGGTCGCGCGCCGCCACATCGGCAAGCAGGTGCCCGACCGCGAGCTGCGCGCGAAGGTCACGCCCGACTACACGATCGGCTGCAAGCGGATCCTGCCCTCGAACAGGTGGTATCCGGCGCTCGGCAAGCCGAACGTCGAGCTCGTCTCGAGCCCGGTCGTCGAGGTCCGTGAGTCATCCGTGATCGGTGCCGATGGCGTCGAGCGCGAGGTTGACGCGATCATCTTCGGGACGGGCTTCCACGTCACCGACATCCCGGCGGCAAAGCTCGTTACGGGCCGTGACGGGCGCACGCTCGACGACATCTGGGGCGGCAGCCCGAACGCGTACCTCGGCACGAACGTGGCGGGCTTTCCGAACCTGTTCTTCCTGCTCGGCCCGAACACGGGCCTCGGGCACAACTCGATGGTCTACATGGCCGAGTCCCAGATCGCGTACGTGATCGCAGCCCTGCGCGCGATGCGGGAGCGCGGCGCCGTAGCGGCGGACGTGCGGGAGGACGTTCAGGCCGCCTACAACGCCGAGGTCGACGAGCGGATGGGGGATACGGTGTGGAGCTCCGGGTGCGCGAGCTGGTACATCGACGAGACGGGACGCAACTCGACCCTCTGGCCCGACTGGACTTGGAGGTTCAGGCAGCGCACTGCGCGCTTCGACGCCGAGCGCTACGAGCTGGTTCCGCAGCCGCCGTCGCCGCGCTCGCCGCGGCCGCAGCCGCTCCGGCAGCCGGCGCGAAGGCCGTCCACGGCGTCACCAGCGGCAACCGCTCCGAGCTCGTAAGGACCGTTCCCATCACGGGGCGCGCGACCGCGGCGCCCCGGTCGGTGCTCTCCCTGAGCCCTCGAAAGCTCCCCAGGCTCGCGCGCGGCGATGTCCTGAAGCTGAGCGCCGAGGTTCAGGTGACCACCACCTGCGTGACAGCCGGTCCGCGTTGCGTCGGCCGCCCCTACTCGTTCACCCCTCGGATCAGCGCGCGCATCGTCCTCGCAGATCGCAAGCGGGCGGCGTCGGGCCGCCGGCACGTGCTCGCGCTATCGCGCCCCCAGAGCCTCGGCTGCCACCAGCAGCGCCCGAATCGAAACCACCACTGCGTGCTCGTCTTCCGCAACGTCAAGGCGCGCCTCGGCCGGCACCGGCGGCTCCCGTGCGCCCTTCACCGATGCCGGGTGAACGTCGTCGTCAGCGCCCACAGCGGCCGCGCCCAGCCGGGAAACGTGATCATCATCGGCGCCGACCGGCCCGACGGCCACATCGAGCAGGACATGAGCCGGCTCAACGCCATTGTGATACCGAGGGGCGTCCATCCGCGCATCAAGCGTCGACGCACCGCGCGGCGCGTGCATCGATCACTGCCCGAGGGCAGTCCGGGCAGCGGGGGCTGGCGCGTCGTCTACTCGCTCAAGCTGAGACACCTCGAGGGGGGCGACGTCATCGCGGCGGCCGCCCGGGCCCGCACGGGCATCGGCGCGCTCCCGTACAGCGCCTACGTCGCCTCGGAGATCATCATCGCGGGCAATCGGGCGGCGACGAAGCCGTTTCCGCGCAACGTGACCCTGAGCGGGTTCGTCACCGAGGCGAACGGCTTCAACTGCACCCAGGGGCCGAGCGCCTACCGGACGCCTTGCGTCACCCGAAAGACCGGCCTCGCGACGATCCGGCATCGACCGGTGGACCGCCACGGCCGACCGCGCCCGCTCTACCTGAACCTGATCCAGCGATCGTTCCCGAAGCTGGCGCACGCCCGCCCGGGCGACGCCGCGCAGGTGCTCGGAGGCGGCTTCGTCGCCGCGAACGTCTATCGGGCGCCGCGCCGCTAGACGGCCGGGGCCAGTTGAGTGCTCTCGCCGAAGCGGTGGCGCTCTTCGCTCACGGGCTCCTCGGCCTCGGTGACGGAACGGATAAGCGCTTCGACCACGGCCGGGTCGAACTGGCTGCCCGCGTTCGCGCGCAGCTCCGCGATCGCCTCGTCGGTGCTCATGGCCAGGCGGTAGGGGCGGTCGGTGGTCATCGCGTTGAAGGCGTCGCAGCAGGCGATGACCCGCGAGGCGATCGGGATCTCCTCGCCCGCGAGCCCGTCCGGGTAGCCGCTTCCGTCGAAGTGCTCGTGGTGGCTGCGGACCACCGTTCCCACCTCCCCCAGCATGCCGCCGATGCGCTCGAGCATCCGCTCGCCCTCGGCGGTGTGAGCGCGCATCACCTCCCACTCCTCGTCGTTCAGGGCGCCCGGCTTGTTGATGATCTCGTTCGGCACGTTGACCTTGCCCACGTCGTGCAGCAGCGCGCCGAACTCGACGTCACGCAGGGTCGCGTCGTCGAGGCCCATCTGCACGCCGACGCTCCGCGAGAGCACGACGACGCTCCGGCTGTGAGCTCCCGTGTAGGCGTCGTTCGTGCTCAGGATCTCGCCGAGGAGGTGCGCGGTGCCGCGATAGGCGTGGCTCAGGGTGAGAGCGTGCTCGATCCGCGCCTCGCGCTCGCGGGCGAAGATCGCAAAGAGGCCGATCACGGGCAGGGCGAGCAAGAACGGCTCGCCGTTCGCGAGCCTCCGTGTCGACGTCCTCTTCGAGGACGCGGCTGGCGGCGTCCACTCGCTGGCGATCGGCAACGTCGGCAGCACCTCGAGCTGGCAGCCAAGCTGCAGATGCCGGTGGTCGCGAACCTGCTGCCGCTGCTTCCCGGCGACTACGCGCCGGTGGAGTTCCGGTTCACGCCGCAGGCGACTGGTCGATCGACGACATCTACGTCGATCCCCACCACAGCGGCTGGCTCGTACCAGGGAATCCCCGCCCATCAGAATCGGCCTCCCCGCAACGGGAGGCCGATTTCCGCTACAAAGGAGGGGTGGTGCGGGACCGGCTGATCTCAGGTCGGCTGCCACGCGCGCTCGCCGCGGCGGGCGCTACGGCGGCCGCGCTCGCGGTTGCTCCCGCAGCGGCGCACGCGCAGCGCGCAGTGCAGGCAGCGAGCACCGTGGACGGGTCCGAGCTCGTCCAGACCGTGCCGATCACGAAACGGCCGGGCAAGTCGCCGGCGGTCGTCCTGTCCCTCGGACCGGGCCAGCTCCCGGCGCTGGCGGTGGGGGACACGCTGCGCGCGAGCGCCGAGCTCCAGGTCTCGACGACCTGCGTCGAGAAGCTCCCGCGGTGCATCGGCAAGCCCTACTCGTACAACCCCGCCTTCACGGCGCAGATCGTCGTCGCGACGAGCGAGGGCGCGGCCGCCGGCGCCGGCGTGCTCCCCCTCTCGCCGCCGGTCCAGATGGGCTGCGGCCAGAAGCGCCCGAACCGCAACCACCACTGTGTGTTGACGATCACCGACCTCGTCCGGCCGATTGACCTCGCCAACCCGCTTCCGTGCCCGACCGGCGCGTGCTTCCTCAATCTCGTCGTCTCGGCGAGCAACTCGCACGCGAAGACCGGCAACGTGCTCGTCATCGGCAACGATCAGCCCGATGGCAGCGTCAAGGGTGGTCGCGGCCGGCTGAACGCGATCGTCACCGCGCCGGGTGAGGACGCGCTCGCGCAGCCCTTCAACACAACGGATCGCGTCTCGAAGACGATCCCGCTCGGCACCGAGCGCTCGGGCTTCCAGACGGTCGCCTACTCGCAGCGGCTCGACGGGCTCGAGCCGGGCGACGTCGTCTCGGCGAACGCGCTCCAGCACACAGGCGTCGCCTCGCTGGCCGTGCCCGCGTTCGTGGGCGACCAGATCATTCTCACCACGAAGCCCACGTCCACCCGACCGAAGAAGAAGTTCTCGACCCAGGACGGCCAGCTCACGCCCGCCAACGGCTTCAACTGCACTCAGGGACCGAGCCCCTTCCAGACGCCTTGCAGCTCCTACAAGGCCGGGCTGGTGACGATCACGAAGCAGCCGGTCGACAACTTCGGTCTGCCGAAGCCCGTCTACGTCAATCTCGTGACCCGTGCCTTCCCGAAGGTCGCACAGGCGAAGGGCGCGGACACGGTGACGATTCGCGGGGGCGGATACCTGAATGTCGTCCGCTACCCGGGCGGCTGAACCGTCGGCGCACGGTCTACTCGAACCAGGCGATCGCGCCCACCATCACGAACAGGGCGACGAGGGCGGCGCCCTCGTAGTCGCGTGCCTCCCCGTCGCCGGTGATCTGCCAGATCGCGATCGCGGAGAGCGCCAGGCTCGCGATGTAGACGGGTGGGACGACGAACGTCAGCGTGTGCGCCAACAGGAGCGAGACGAGGATCAGGGCCGGGAAACAGGAAAACCGCGATCTGGGCCATCGAGTTCTTCACCACCGAGATCGCGAGGTCGGCCTGGCCCTTGGCGGCCAGGACGAGCGCCGTGGCGTTCTCGACCGCGTTGCCTGCGATGGCGACGATCACGAGGCCGGCGAAGGCGCGTGAGATGCCCAGCGAGTCGATGGCGGGGGAGAGCGCGGTGATGAACCAGTCGGAGACGAACGCCGCGCCGACCCCGGCCGCGGCGAGCAGCGCGATGGTCGCCGGCAGGCCGATCGACGGCCCCTCGGGCTGAATGGAGGCCGCCGTGTCGGCGCGCAGGTACGAGCGAAGCCAGAGCGCGTAGACGACGAGGAGGCAGCCGGCGGCGATCGCCGAAATGGCGTTGGCGTGCTCCGCCGCCCGGTCGCCGCTCGACTGAGCGATGCCGAGGATGACGATGATGAAGACCGCCAGCATCAGCATCGTCATGGTGTCGTTCGGCAGCCGGGGGTGAAAGCGCATGAGCCCGCCCTCGCCGCGCCGGGCGCCGACGATGATCGTCAGCCCGAGGACGAGGAGGCCGTTGGCCAGAAGCGAGCCGATGAGCGAGGTCTGCGCGACGAGGACCTCGCCCTTCTGGAGCGCGAAGAGGACGACGAAGAACTCGGGCAGGTTCCCGAGTGTCGACTGGAGGAGCCCCGTCGCGCCGGGGCCGAACCGCTCGCCCAGCGACTCGGTTGCGAACGCGACGACGTAGGCGAGCCCTGCGAGCGCGATCCCCGAGACGATGAAGGTGGGAACCGCGGCCGCGCCCGCGTAGTGCATGACGCCTGCGACGGCGCTCACGATCGCGATCGCGACGACGGCGAGGATCTGGCGGCGGGTCATGGACGCGCAGCCTATGCATGGCCTCGTCCAGACGTCCAGGGCGACCAGGCGTGCTGGGCGGCGGCTCTGGGGGCGAGCCCCTACTACGGTGGGTGCCCCGCCTCGCGACCGCGTCAGACGCCCGGCGGTGGGGACCGAGGGCGGCTTCACCGTCATCGAGGTCGTCGTGGCTGCGTTCATCCTCGCGATTGCGAGCCTCGCCGTCTTCGGTCTTGTCGATGCGGCAAGCCGCAACACGTACCGAGCCCAGCAGAGCCAGGTTGTGAACGACGTGCTCCAGCAGGAAATGGAGAAGATCAGGGCGTTGCGGTACGCCGACGTAGCGCTCACGAGCCTGCCTACTCAGTCAGTTGACCCGACCAGCCCGAACTACCGGGTGACGGGTGCCCAGTTCAACGTCAATCGCACAGGATCACCCGCGCCCTGGAACCTCGTCTACAACGGGGGGGAATTCGAATGAGACGGGCGCCTCGGTCAGCGGCGGCACCATCTCGCCAGGTCCCACGCCGTTCCAGAACGGCAACGTGGCGGGCAACATCTATCGGTACGTCGTCTGGGAGCCGAATGCCGCGTGCTCGAACTGCGCCCACAGCTCCACGAGCGACGCCCACAACGGCGCGAGCGTGCCCTGGGGCAAGCAGGTGATCGTCGACGTTGTCCTGAGCTCGAACGCGTCCTCGGCGGCTCGACCGTACCAGGAGGTGCAGGGCAGCGTCGGGAATCCCGACGAGGGCCGGGGCACATGCGACCCGACGGATCCCGCGTGCACCAAGTCGACGAATCCGAACACGTCCTGGACGTTCTGGATCACCGACACGCCGTGCAGCAACAAGGTTGGGTATACGGAGAGCCGGCAGGACCTTGCCGGCAATCACCTCAGTCACAACTCCCGTGGCGCGTGCTCGAGCAACGGCCCGGGTACGCGGGTTTCGAGAAACACTCCAGGCCCTCCGGACCTGATGTTCCCGAAGGGCGCCCCGTGCGCAGGCACGCCGCCTGACTGCACCGAGTACAACAATCCACTCTACGACTATGCAACCGACGTAGAGCCGGGCTGCGGCACCACAGACTGTTCGAATGCCGACGCCGGCCTCCAGCTCCTTAACGGCCCGGGGTGCAGCAACGTCGTCAGCGGGGGTCTTGGCACGGTGTTCAACACTGCGCCCCCCGTCATCGGGGACATCATCGACCCCACCACGTTCCAAAAGGTCCACAAGTGGGTCTCGCCCCCCATTCCTAACGGCTCCGACATCGTCTTCAGCGGCCGCGGAGAGCTCGATCTGTGGACCCGCAGCGTGGGCGGGTCGAACAGCCGGGCAAGATCTGCGCCTTTCTCTTCTATCGCCACACCGTCCCGCTCGTCGGCGCCGTCGACACTCCGGCCGTGAACCTCGACCTCAACAGCGTGAGCTACTTCCCGTACGCCAGAGCACGTGGCCAACCAACTGGACCGAGATCCATGTACCGCTGCATTTCGACCTCGGTGCCGACCTCCTCCCGGGCACCCGGTTGGGTCTGGCGATCAGCGTCGACGACAGCGGCGGCCAGACGGGCGCGCACGGACTCGAGTTCGCCTACGACCATCCCACCTACGACGGTCGGCTCTCGGTGAACACGACGTCACTGTTGCCCTTCTGACGGGGCGCTCAACCTCTGCGCGGGGTTTGCCGACTAGGAGGCCTGACGACTCGCAGGGCCCCGAACCGATCGACGAGACCATGCCAGCCATCCTTGCCTTCCCCGCCGGAATGATCCTGGGCAGCTTCGCGACCGTGCTTGCCCACCGCGTGCCGCGGGGCGAGTCGTTCGTGACGGGGCGCTCGAGATGCCCGAGTTGCGGCTCCGAGATTGCCGCCTACGACAACGTCCCGGTGTTCTCATGGCTGCTCCTCCGCGGGCGGTGCAGAAGCTGCGGCGAGCACATCTCCGCCCGCTACCCGCTCACGGAGCTCGCGATGGCGGTGTTGTTCGCGGCAACGGTGCTGATTCTCGGCACCGCAGACGTCGGCCAGCTCGTCCTGGGCCTGGTCTTCTGCGCACTGCTCGTCGTCATTACCGTCACCGATCTTGAGCAGCGCATCATCCCCAACAAGGTTCTCGCGGCCGGAGCGGTCGCGGCGCTTGCGATAGCCGCCGTCAGCGATCCATCGAGCATTCCTGAGCGGCTGATCGCCGCATTCGCGGCCGGTGGGGTCCTCTTCCTGATCGCGCTCGCGTACCCGCGCGGGCTCGGCATGGGGGACGCGAAGCTCGTGGCCGTGATGGGCCTCTTCCTCGGTTCCGCCATCGCACCGGCGGTGCTCGTCGGCTTCGCGACGGGAGCCGTCGTGGGCGTTGCCATGCTCGCTCGTGAGGGTTCCGCGGCGCGCAAGAAGGCCGTGCCGTTCGGGCCGTTTCTGGCCCTCGGTGGGCTCGTCGGGCTCTGGGTGGGGCCTGAGATCGTCAACTGGTACGTGACGACCTTCTTCGGCGGCTGAACCCGACCTCGCGAACACGTCCAAAGGGCTCAAGGTCGGCCCCGCACGGGCCGATTTAGAGGTGGGGCGCTCCCAGCACCCCAACCGCTCGCGTGATGCTTTCAGGGACAAATGAAAGTCGATGGTCGGGCTCGATATCGAGGCCGGGAGCGTGGCCGCCGCCGAAGTGATCGACGGACGCTGCAGCTCCCCCCGATCGAGGATCCGAGCGAGCTCGAGACTGCCGTGCGCTTCCAAGCGGTTCGGGATGATCCGCGCGCTCGCGGGTGAGGAGCACGCCCCAATCGGCGCGGCCGACTACGTAGAGGCTCCGCCTTATGAGGACCTCGCCGCGGCGATGACCCACCACGAGCACGCGACGCTCGATCTCGCGGCCGACGACGCGCCGACGCGGCTCTACTGCAACCTCGGCCGATAGACGAACTTACCCCGAGCGAAGTGAGTGGTCGGCGGCGCCCAGCGGCGCCGCCGACCATCACTAGCCTTGACCGGCTGTGTCGCTTCGCTACACGACCGCGGGCGAGTCGCACGGGCCGGGGCTCGTCGCGATAGTCGAGGGCATGCCCGCGGGGCTCGAGCTCTCGCGCGAGCGGATCGACCGGGACCTCGCCAGGCGTCAGCTCGGCCATGGCCGCGGCGGCCGGATGAAGATCGAAAGCGACGCCGTGGAGGTCCGCTCGGGGGTCCGCCACGGCCGCACGCTCGGGAGCCCGATTGCGCTGCTCGTCGCGAACCGCGACTACGCGAACTGGGAGGAGCGGATGAACCCGTGGCCGGTCGACGCCGCCGTCGAGGAGGTGCACACCCCGAGGCCCGGCCACGCCGACCTCGCCGGGTTGCTCAAGTACGGCCACTCGGACGTGCGCAACGTCCTCGAGCGCGCCAGCGCTCGCGAGACCGCGGCTCGCGTGGCCGCCGGCGCGATCGCGAAGGAGCTCCTGCGAGCCTTCGGCGTGACCGTTCATAGCCATGTGCTTCGTATCGGCTCCGTCACGGCGCCCGAGGCGCCGGACGTCGGGCCCGAGGACTTCGCGGACGTCGACGACTCCCCGGTGCGCTGCCTCGACCAGGCGGCCGGCGAGGAGATGGTCGCCGAGATCGACCGTCTGCGGAAGGCAAACGAAAGCCTCGGCGGCGTCTTCGAGGTGCGCGCCTTCGGTCTCGTGCCAGGGCTCGGCTCGCACGTCGCGGCCGCCGAGCGCCTCGACTCACGGCTCGCGGGCGCACTGGTTTCGATTCAGGCGGTCAAGGGGGTGTCGGTCGGCGAGGCATGGGAGGTCGCCGGCTCGCCCGGCTCGGAGTCGCACGATGAGATCTTCCACTCGCCCGAGCGCGGCTGGCACAGGGAGACGAACCGTGCCGGTGGGGTGGAGGGCGGAATGTCGAACGGCGAGCCGCTCATCGTCCGCGGGGCCCTGAAGCCGATCTCGACCCTCACGAAGCCGCTTCGCAGCGTCGACACCGAGACCAAGGAGCCCGCGCAGGCCCTGCGCGAGCGCACCGATTCCACGGTGGTCCCGGCGGCCGGAGTCGTCGGCGAGGCGATGGTGGCGCTGGTGCTGGCCGCCTGCTACCGGGAGAAGTTCGGCGGCGATCACATCGACGACGCCCTGCGGGCCTTCGACGCCTACCGGGAGCGCATCGGGTGGCGGCGCTGAGCCCCCAGGACCGCGCCCTCGTCTTCATCGGCTTCATGGGCGCGGGCAAGTCGCGAGCCCTCCGGGCTGCGAGCGACGCCGGCCTCGAGACCGTCGATGCGGACGAGGAGCTCGAGCGCGAGCTCGGCCAGCCGATCGCCGCGTTCTTCGACTCCCACGGCGAGGCGGAGTTCCGCCGCCGCGAGGCGGAGGTCGTGCCGCGGCTCATCGATGCGGCCCGAGGCGGCGCCATCGCGCTCGGCGGCGGCGCCGTCAGCTCCGATGCGGTTCGCGACGCGCTCGCCGATCACGTCGTCGTCTGGCTTCAGGTCGATGCCGAGACGGCATGGGAGCGCGCCTCACGCCACGACCGACCCCTGGCGCGTGACCGGGACGCGTTCGAAGCGCCTTCGCGCCGAGCGCGAGCCGCTCTACCGCGAGCTCGCCGACGCGACGCTCCCGATGCGGCGATGACGTTGCCGTTCGCGCGCTGCCGCACCTGCTCGCGATGCGCGATCTGCCCGGTGGCACGCGGTTGCTCTGGGGGGTCGCCGGCTCCGGCGAGTATCCGGCGCTCGTGGGCCCCGGCCTTCTCGACCACGCGGAGCCGGAGGTGGCGGGCCGCCGGTTCATCGTCGCCGACGCGACCGTCGCATCGCTCTACGGCCCCGCTCTCGAGGGGGCGGAGGCCGTTGTGCGGGTTCCGCCCGGCGAGGGCAGCAAGACGCTCGCGGAGGCCGAGCGCGTGCTCGGGGAGCTCGCCCGAGCCGGCGCGCGCCGCGACGACCACCTTGCCGCGCTCGGTGGCGGCGTCGTCGGAGACCTCGCCGGGTTCTGCGCCGCCGTCTACCAGCGGGGCGTTCCGGTCGTGCAGCTGCCGACGACGCTCGTGGCCCAGGTCGACTCCGCCTACGGCGGCAAGACCGGCGTGGACATCCCGGAGGCGAAGAACTACGTCGGCGCCTTCCAACAGCCGGCGGCGGTGATCGCCGACACCGAGACCCTGCGCACGCTCCCGGAGGCCGATCTCGCCGCCGGGTTCGTCGAGGTCCTGAAGGCGGGACTGATCGCGGGCGGCGAGCTGTGGGAGAGGGCGCGTCGCATCGAGGCGCTCGACGTCGACTCGGTCGCACCGCTGATCCCGCCGTCGATCGAGCTGAAGCTCGCGATCGTCGCCGCCGACGAGCGCGAGGCCGGCCGGCGCGCCGCGCTCAACCTCGGCCACACGGTCGGCCACGCGATCGAGGCCGCGAGCGGCTATTCCCGCTACCGCCACGGGGAGGCGGTGGGCCTCGGCCTCCTGGCGGCTCTGCGCCTCTCCGAGGCCGGCGGAGCTGCGCGAGGAGGTGCGCGAGATCCTGGCCCGCCACGGCCTGGAGATCGAGCTCGATCAGGCGATCTCGACCGATGCCATCCTCGAGGCAATGGACCGCGACAAGAAGCGGACGGCCGAGGGCGTGGGCTTCGTCCTCTGCGAGCGCCCCGGCGCCGTCGCCGTCGGTCAGCGAGTGGATGCGCACTAGGGTGCGGGAAGCGGTCGAGGAGCTTCGCTGAACAACGTCGTAACCCACAACCGGATCGAGGTCCTCCACGGGGTTAACCTCAACATGCTCGGTCGCCGCCCAAGCGAGCACTACGGCACGTTCACCCTCGCCGAGCTCGAGTTCAAGATCAAGAAGGATGCACGCGAGCTGGGCCTGGAGGCCGCCTTCTTCCAGACCAACGACGAGGGCGAGTTCGTCGAGCGCCTGCACCGGATGTCCGACGTGGCCGACGGAGCGATCCTCAACCCCGGCTCCTGGACCCACTACAGCTACGCGATCCGCGACGCGCTGGAGCTGACCGGGGTGCCCGCGGTGGAGGTCCACATCTCCGACGTCGACTCCCGCGAGGAGTGGCGGAGGAAGTCCGTCCTCGAGGGCTTGGTGATCGGACGCGTCGCGGGAGAGGGCCCGGACGGGTACAGGCGCGCGCTCGAGATGTTGCGCGACCGGCTGGTGTGAGCCGCCGCGCCGACGCAGCCTCGGTGAGCTCGTCGCCGAGCAGTGGCCTCGACCTGCCTGATCGTCGGCGACCTCGTGCGGCCCGGCGACTCCGGGCCTGACGCGATCGCCGAACATCCGCTGGCTCACGGGGTTCTCGGGCACCAGCGCCCTCGCGCATGATCGGGCCCGAGGATCGCCTCTTCCTGACCGACTTTCGCTACGCCGAGCGGGCCGAGCGCGAGGTCGACTCCGGATTCGAACGGGCGTCGGGCGCGACCCGCCTCATGCCGGAGGCCGCGTCGAGGCTCCACGGACGGGTCGGCTTCGACGACGCGAACACCAGCGTCAGGTCCCTGCGAGAGCCTCAGCCGGGACGCGCCCGATGGAGTCGAGCTCGTTCCGGCAGGCGGGCCTGGTCGAGAGCCTCCGGCGCGTCAAGGACGACGGAGGAGGTCGATGCGATGGCCGAGGCGACGCGGATCTCCGACGAGGTCTACGAGTGGCTCTGCGAGCAGGGCTTCGCGGGACGGACCGAGGCCGAGGTGGCGCTCGCGGCCGAGGTCCGGATGCGCGAGCTCGGCGCCGAAGGCCCAGGCGTTCCCGCCGATCGTCGCCGCGGGTCGCCAACGGCGCCACTCCGCACCACGAGACCTCCGACCGGAAGATCGCAAAGGGCGAGTCCGCTCCTGATCGACATGAGCGCGAAGGTCCGCGGCTACTGTTCGGACGGGACGCGAACCTTCTCGATCGGGGAGCCCGACGAAACGTTCCGCGACGTCTACGAGCTGGTCCGCGACGCTCAGCAGGCGGGATTGGATGCGGTGAAGAGCGGCGTCGACGGGAAGGATGCCGACGCCGCCGCACGGTCCATCATCGACGAAGGCGGTCACGGCGATCGCTTCGGCCACGGCCTTGGCCACGGCGTCGGCCTCGAGATCCACGAGGCGCCCCGGCTCGCGAAGAGCTCCGAGGACACGCTCGAGGCCGGGAACGCGGTCACCGTGGAGCCGGGCGTCTACCTGCCGGGCAGCTTCGGCGTGAGGATCGAGGACCTCGTGATCGTCACCGACGAGGGCAATCGCAACCTGAGCGGATTCGGGAAGGAGCTGCGGGTAGTCGATTAGGCCCCGGCAGCGTGGCGCACGCGGTCGCGGCCCTCGCCGTACATCCTCGTCTCGTAGGCGATCATCACCGCAAGGAGGGCCGCGACGATTCCGACGATCGCGAGTGGTGGCAGCACATGCCCGGCGGGAATGAGCGCGAGCAGCAACAGCGCCATGCCGAGGCGCCGCCGGCTGATCGTGTGCACGTGGCGATAGCGGAACGCCACCAGGCCGAGCAGGTATAGGGCCACTCCTCCCAGGAGCGCGAACGCGATCGGATAGCTCAGCGGGTCGCTCGACGTTCCCCAAGGTCGTCTCGAGGCCGAGCGCGACGAGGACGATGCCGGCCACCATCGGGAAGTGGATGAACGAGTAGGAGTCGCGGGCGAGCTCGTTTCGCTCCTTGCCCTCGGGCGCCTCGGCGAGCCTGCGCGCGGAGACGATGGCGACGATGTCGAAGTAGGTCCACCACTGCTCGGCGGCGATGGCGATGCCGAGCACGGCGGCCGCCGCGATGCCCGCCGTGAGGTGGACCTCGGCGCCGACCCCGACCGCCACGATCGACTCGCCGAGGGCGATGATGATGATCAGCCCGTGACGCTCGGCGAAGTGGCCGGGAACGAGCTTCCAGCCCTCGGAGCCGAAGAGGTAGGGGCCGCCCATGTCGAGGGCGAGGGCGAGGACCCACATCCCGGCCTGCGCCGCCCCGTCGAGGAACGAGGCGCACGACCAGCAGGCCGACGCCGATCGCCGTGCTCATCGGCGAGCCCGCTGACCGAGCGGCGAAGGCCGGGATCGTCACGGCTCGCCAGATAGAAGAGCGCGATGTGCGCCGCGCGGACGACCGCGTAGGCGAGGGCGAACTCGAGCGCCAGGTCGTTGAAGGCGGCAGGCACGCAGATCCCCGCGATCAGGAACGCCGCCATCGCGGCGAAGATGACGAGCCGAACCGCGCCCTCCTCGGGGTCGACCACGCTCGTGAGCCAGGCGTAGCCCACCCACGACCACCAGAGGACGCCGAGCACGAGGATGCCCTGCGCGAGGCCCTCCCAGGTCGGATGGTGCGACATCAGCGCCGTGCACTGGGTGAGCGCGAGGACGAAGACGAGGTCGAAGAAGAGCTCGAGCGGCGTCACTCGCTCCTCGGAGCGGAGGACGGCGCGGAGACGTGGCCCTTGCGCCTCGGTCGTGACGGCCATCTGCGCTCATCCTAGGCACCGAACCGCCGCTACCCTCAGCGGCCGTGATCTCCACCAACCAGTTCAAGAACGGTGCGCACGTCGAGATCGACGGGTCGATCTACCGCATCATGGAGTTCCAGCACGTGAAGCCCGGGAAGGGCGGCGCGTTCGTCCGCACGAAGCTCCGCAGGGTCGATGACGGCAGCGTCATCGACAAGACGTTCCGGGCAGGCGAGAAGTTCCGCCCTGTCCGCACCGAGACGAAGCGCATGCAGTTCCTGTACGACGATGGCGACTCGGCCGTCTTCATGGACACGGGCGACTACCAACAGCTCGAGATTCCGAGGGCCGTCGCCGGCGATGCGATGCGTTGGGTGCTGCCGAACTCGCGAGGTTGAGCTGCTCTTCATCGACGAGCGCGCGACCGGCGTGCAGGTGCCGAGCGCCGTGGACATGACCGTTACGAAGACCGACCCGGGGCTCAAGGGCGACACCGTCGTCGGGCGGCGGGACGAAGCCGGCGACGCTCGAGTCGGGCGTGCAGGTGGAGGTCCCGCTGTTCGTGAACGAGGGCGACCGCGTGCGGGTCGACACCCGAAGCGGCGAGTACGTCTCGCGGGCCTGAGGCTTCAGGTGCGCCGCTCCGACCAGCGACGCGACGCGGCGTTCGCCCTGTTCCAGCGAGAGGTGGCGGGCCGGCCGCTCGACGAGCTCCTCGCCGACGCCAAGCCCTTCACGCGCGAGCTCGCAACAGGAGCCGATGAGCACCTCGAAGAGCTCGACGCCGAGATCGGCCGCCTTGCGAAGGGCTGGTCGCTGGAGCGGATCGCGCCGCTCGAGCTGTCGATCATGCGCATCGCGCTCTACGAGCTGCGGTACCGCGAGGACATTCCGGCCGAGGTCGCCATCGACGAGGCCGTGAGCTTCGCCAAGGAGTACTGCGGCGCGGAGGCGCCGGGCTTCGTCAACGGCATCCTCGGCGCGCGCGGCAGACCGGCGAGGGGACGACCGCTGATGACGGAGGTCGGCGACATCGCCGAGCGGCTGCGCGCCATCGCCGAGCGGCTGCGAGAGCCCGAGGTGCCGGACGCCGAGGCGGAGACGCTCGCCCGCGAGGCGGCCGACCTCGTGGCGCAGGCGGGGAACGAGATCGAGCGGGCCGCCCGCCAGCTTCCCGACGACGCCGGTCGGTGAGCGCCTACCCCGACGATCTGGCGGCCCTCGTCGAGGGCTACCTGGCCGAGCTTCGCTTCTCGGCCGACGGGCGCACGGCGGGCCTCGACGAGGCGATGCGCTACTCGTTGCTCGCCGGGGGCAAGCGGGTGCGCCCGGTCCTGGCGCTTGCGACGGCCAAGGCCGTCGGGTCCGAGCCGATGTCGGTGCTGCCGGCGGCCGCGGCCATCGAGCTGATCCACACCTACTCGCTGATCCACGACGACCTTCCGGCCATGGACGACGACGAGCTCCGCCGCGGCCGGCCGACCTCGCACGTGAAGTTCGGCGAGGACGTGGCGATTCTCGCCGGCGACGGGCTGTTCGCCGAGGCGGTGCGGCTCTTCGCCGAGCGCCAGGAGGGCGAGCCGGAGCGCGTGCTCGCCGCCCTCGCGGAGCTTGCGGCGGCAACCGGGGTCGGCGGAATGGTCGGCGGTCAGTACGTCGACGTGATCGCCGAGCAGGCGACGGCGGGCGAGGAGGGCCTGCGGCACATGCACTCCCTGAAGACGGGCCGGCTCATCGCCGCGAGCGTGGCGATTCCGCTGCTGCTCGCCGGCACGACCGAGGATGCGACAATTCCGTACCGGCGATTCGCCCAGGAGCTGGGCGTGCTCTTCCAGATCGTCGACGACGTCCTCGACGTCACCGGCACGGACGAGGAGCTCGGTAAGCCCCATGGAAGCGACGAACGGCATGGCAAACTCACCTACGTCAGCGTCTTCGGCCTCGAGCGAGCGCGCGAGCTCGCCGCCGCTTCGCACGAGCGGACGCGCGAGGCGCTCGCCGAGGCATCCGGAGAGACCTCCGACCTCGTACTGATCACCGACTTCATCTACACCCGCCAGTCATGAGCGACGAGAACAGACCCGAGAAGCTGCTCGAGCGAATCGACGGGCCCGCCGACCTCGAGGGGCCTCGACGACGAGCAGCTCCAGCAGGTCGCGCAGGAGGTCCGCGAGCTGATCATCGACGTGATCGGCGAGATCGGCGGGCACTTCGGCGCCAACCTCGGGACGTGCGAGCTCGCGGTCGCGCTCCACAGCCTCCTCGACTCCCCGCGCGACAAGATCCTCTGGGACGTCGGCCACCAGGCGTACCCGCACAAGGTCCTGACCGGGCGCCGCGACCGCCTCGAGACGATCCGCAAGTACGGCGGGCTCGCGCCCTTCTGCTCGATCGCCGAGTCCGAGCACGACATCATGGGCGCGGGGCACGCGTCGACGTCGATCGGCTACGCGGTCGGGCCTCAAGGAGGCGATGCGAAAGGGGATCGGGGAGGACGGCAACGTCGTCGCGGTGATCGGCGACGGCGCGCTGACCGGCGGCGTCGCCTACGAGGCGCTTCACAACGCCGGCGGGCTCGAGACGCCGATCGTGATCATCCTCAACGACAACGGCATGTCGATCTCGCCGAACGTCGGCGCAATTTCGCGAAACTTCCAGCGCGTCCGCCTGCACCCGGGCCTCTACCACGCGCGCGAGGGCGTCGAGGAGCGGCTGACGAAGCTGCCGCTCGGTGTCGGCCGCCAGATCGAGCGCCTCGGCCCCGAGATCAAGGCGGCGATCAAGTCCTACCTCGCGCCCGGGCTCCTGTTCGAAGAGCTCGACCTCGCCTACGTCGGCATCATCGACGGCCACGACGTCGAGAGCTCTCCGACGGGCGATCGGCGAGGCGCTCCAGGCCGACCGCCCGGTTGTGGTTCACATCCAGACCGTCAAGGGCAAGGGGTTCGCGCCCGCCGAGGAAGGCGGCCTCGAGGGGATGGAGAAGTGGCACGCGGCGAAGCCGGGGAGCATCGTCGACCGCCGACCGGCGCCCAAGGAGCCGCCGCGACCCGTCAGGGAAACCGACTCGCCGGAGCCGATCGAGAAGCTCGAGCAGGCGCCCCCGCCCGCCCCGCCGCAGTACACGCAGGCGTTCGCCGACGCCCTCGTCGCCGAGGCGAGGCGCGATCGACGCGTGATCGGCATCACCGCCGCGATGGCCGGCGGGACCGGGCTCTCGAAGCTGGCGGACGAGTTGCCCGAGCAGTACTACGACGTCGGAATCGCCGAGCAGGACGCGGTGCTGTTCGCATCCGGGCTCGCTCTGCAGGGAGCGAAGCCGGTGTGCGCGATCTACTCGACGTTCCTGCAGCGCGGCTACGACCAGATCGTCCACGACGTCGCGCTGCAGAACCTGAACGTGGTCTTCGCCATGGACCGCGCCGGCCTCGTCGGCGACGACGGCCCGACCCATCACGGCGCCTTCGACGTGTCCTACATGCGCTGCCTGCCGAACATGGTCCTGATGGCCCCGCGCGACGAGGCGATGCTCGCCCAGATGCTCCGAACCGCGATCTCCCACGACGAGGGGCCGATCGCGCTTCGCTATCCGCGCGGAGCCGCAATCGGGGTACCGATCCCACCCGACCCGCAGGCGATCGAGATCGGCACCGGGGAGACGCTACGTCCCGGAGAGCGCGTCGCGCTTCTGGGCTACGGCCTCGGGGTCAAGTTGGCGCTCGAGGCGGCGGATCTCCTGGCGGCCCAGGGGATCGCCGCCACCGTGGCCGATGCACGCTTCGCGAAGCCGCTCGACACCGAGCTCGTCAACAGGCTCTCCGCCGACCACGAGCTCGTCGTCACGGTCGAGGACAACGTCCTCGCCGGCGGCTTCGGCTCGGCGGTCCTCGAGCACGTCGAGGACACCTTCGCCGGCGCCTCGAAGCGCGCGCGGATCCTCCGAGTAGGGCTGCCCGACCGCTATGTCACCCACGGCAAGCCGGCGCTTCTGCACGAGGAGGTCGGTCTGACGGGCGAGGCCGTTGCCGAGCGCGTCCTGGCCGCGCTCGGCGCCCAGGCGCCGACGCCGCGTTAGCGCTCGCTCAGTAGCGGCTGTACCGGGTGTTCCGGTAAGCGACGTCGCGATTCGCCCGCCGCGCCCGCGCCGTGGCCGTCAGCTCCTGGAAGGCCGCGACGATCAATCCGAGGATGCCGACGACGATCAGGATGAGACCGATCAGGTGCTCGTCGACGCCGGCGATCTTCAGGTGTGTCGCATAACGGATGATCGCGCCGACCGCGATCAGGAATATGGCTGCGCCGAATGTCATGCAGCCGCCTTACCCGGACTGCGGCGACGCAAACGGCTATGAGCTCAGACGTTTGGCCAACCAGCGGGCATTGCGCACGGCGAACGCCTGCCAGTCGTTGTTGAAGTACGCGAAGACCTCGGCGCGGGAGCGCCAGGCGGAAATCCGCCGGCGCCACGTCTCGAGCTCGGCCTTCGAGTAGTTGCCGCCATGCCCGCGCCGTCCGTGGTGGAGACGGACGTACGTCCAAGCCGTGGTCAGCTTGCGCTCCTGGAACGGCCACTTCGGGCTGTCGCCGACGACGAGGGCTGCGTCGTGGTCAGCGAGGATGTCGTAGACGCCCTGGTCGAACCAACTCGGGTGGCGGAATTCGAAGGCGTGGCGGAGACCGCTCGGGGCGCGCTCGAGCGCGCCCGATAGGCGGGCGTCGTCGCGCTTGAAGTTCTCCGGCAGCTGCCAGAGGATCGGCCCGAGCTTGCCCGCCTCCACGAGCGGCTCGAGCTTTTCGAAGAAGAGGCGGGTCCCACCCTTCTTCGGCTCCTTCAGCCTGTAGACGTGGGTCATGTAGCGGCTTGTCTTGACGGCGAACACGAAGTCGGCGGGCGTCTCCTCGGCCCACGCCGTCACCGCCTTCTCGGTCGGCAGGCGATAGAAGGTCGCGTTGATCTCGACCGTCGAGAACACCGCGCCGTAACGCTCGAGCCAACGGCGTTGCGGCAGGCCCTCCGGGTACAGGACGCCGCGCCAGTCGCGGTAGTTCCACCCCGAGCAGCCGATGTGGACCGGCCGCGCCATTCGCGGCGCCTCAGCGCGGGGGGTAGCGCGGGTCGTTCGGCCCGCGCTTGGCGCGATCGGTCCAGATCAGCTCCTGGACGAAGGCGAGGATGAGCCCGGCGAAGCCGACGATCATGAGGATGAGCCCCAGCGTGTCGAGGTTGACGACGTCGGTTTGGACCGTGAGCGCGTAACGCACGATCGCGCCGGCGGCGATGAGCAGGATCGCGGCGGCAAAGGTCATGGCGGGCAGGCTACCCGCCTGGCGGCCGCTGGCAACGCCAAGCTTGGCGACGTGCAGGTGAAGCTGCTTTCCTGGAACGTGGCCGGCCGGGTCGGTCTGCTCGGCTCGCAGACGGCGGCGGTGGCGCGGCAGGGCGCCGACCTCGTCGCCCTTCAGGAGGTTCGCGCCAGCACGGCGCGTGCGTGGCGCGAGGCGCTTGGCGACGCCGGCCTCCCGTTCGCGCTCGACAGCGGCGATCTGTCGCCGCGGCGCCTCTTCAACCTGCTCGCGAGCCGGTGGGAGCTGACGGAGCTGCCGCCCGTCGGCGCTCCGCAGCCCGAGCGCGTCGTCTCGGCCGTCGCCGCGTCGCCGGCCGGACTGATCGAGATCCACAACGTCCACGTTCCGCCGGCGCGGTCGAACGGCCTTGTGAAGGTGGAGACCTGCGAGGCGCTCTTCGAGCGGCTCGCGCGCCCGGCGAACCGGCACCGGGTCCTCTGCGGGGACCTCAACGCGCCTCGACTCGAGACTGCGGATGGTGAGGTGGAGACCTTCGCCTCGAACCACCCCCTCTGGGAGGAGCGCTGGGACGCGGCCGAGCGCTCGCTCCTCGTCGGCCTCGCCGAGTGGGGCCTCCACGACGCGTTCCGGGGCCTCCACGGCTACGACCGCCGCGACGTGAGCTGGGTGATGAACACGCGATCGCGTCGAAAGGCCGGCCACCGCCTCGACCACGTGCTCGCCTCGCGGAGCCTCCATCCCGTCTGGTGCGACTACGAGCACGGATGGCGAGAGGCCGGCCTCAGCGACCATTCGGCCATCATGGCGGTATTCGAGCCGGACGCCAGATGACGGAGCTGCCCCCGGGCCCGCGATCCCCCGCGACCGTGAACACGGCGCGATTCGTGATGCGCCCGATGGAGACGCTGCTCGGCTGGCACCGCCGCTACGGCGACCTCTTCACCGCGAAGTACCTGGTCTTCGGCACCGGCGTCTACGTCGCCGACCCCGCAGCGATCCGCGAGCTCATGACCGGAGATCAGTCGGACCTCCATGCAGGCGAGGCCAACGCGCCTCTCGCCGGGGTGCTCGGCGACCACTCGGTCCTGGTGCTCGACGGTCCCGAGCACATGCGACAGCGCAAGCTCCTTCTGCCCCCGTTCCAGGGCTCGGCGGTCAAGTCGTTCCGCGACGTGATCCGCGACGTGGCCGAGGCCGAGGTCGCTCGCTGGCGCCCGGGCCAGGAGCTCGTGATGCGCGACCGGATGCGGGCGCTCACGTTCGAGGTCATCTGCAGGGCGGTCTTCGGCGTCACCGAGCCGGAACGGGTCGAGAGACTGCGGGTGGCCATGCTCGCGGTCGTCGACAGCGGGGCCACGTTCCTCCTGCCCGGCCCCCTGAAATGGGACCTCGGGCCGAGGAGTCCGGCCGGGCGGCTGAAGCAGCGGGTGAAGGTCGCCGACGAGCTGATGTACGAGGAGATCTCCCGTCGGCGTGGGCGAGCCTGACCTCGACGAGCGGACAGACGTCCTATCGCTCCTGATGCGCGCCCGCGACGAGGACGGCAACCCGATGACCGACGTGGAGCTGCGCGACGAGCTCGCCACGATGCTCGCGGCCGGTCACGAGACGACCGCGACGGGCTTGGCCTTCGCCTTCGATCTGCTGCTTCACGACCCTCCGGCGCTGGAGCGCCTGCGAGCGGAGCTTGACGGCGGTGATGACTCCTATCTCGAGGCCGTCGTCACCGAGACCCTTCGGATCCGTCCGGTCATCGACGGCGCCGAGCGAACGCTGAAGAAGCCGCGCACCATCGGTGGCTGGGACCTCCCGCCTGGGATCCGGGTCTACCCGGCGATCCTCCTCGTCCACCATCGCGAGGATCTCTATCCCGAGCCCGACCGCTTCCGCCCTGAGCGATTCCTGAACGGCGGCGTCGAGTCCTACGCCTGGCTGCCGTTCGGCGGCGGCATCCGCCGCTGCATCGGCGCGGCCCTCGCGCAGGCGGAGATGGCGGAGGTGATTCGCACGGTCGTCTCGAGCGTGGAGCTCGAGCCCTCGAGGCCCGAGCCCGACCCGGTGGTGATCCGCGGCATCACGCTGGTGCCGAAGCACGGGGCGCCGGTGCGGGTCCGAGCGGCATGAACGTCCGCGTCGCGACGGCTGAGGAAGCCGGAGCCGTCACCAGAACGATCTCCCACGCATTTCACGACGACCCGACGTGGAGCTGGGCATTCCCCGATCCAGATCGCCGGCAAGCTCAGTACGAGATCTGGTGGCGTCTCCTCGTGGACGGCGCGATGCGCTACCCCTGGGTTCTCACCACGCCCGGGTGCGAGGTGGCCGCTGTGTGGCTGCCGCCGGACGGGACCGAGCTTCTCCCCGAGGACGAGGAGCGGGTTCCCTCGCTCGTGGCTGAGCTCGTGGAAGGCCACGGGCCGGCGTTCATTGAGCTGCTGGACCGTTTCGACGCCGCGAGGCCGGTTGACAGGCCGCATTACTACCTGTCGCTCCTGGGGGTGGACGATCCCCATCGGGGCAAGGGCCTGGGCATGGCGATGCTCACGGACAACCTCCGCCGCTTCGACGAGCTCGGCGTGCCGACATACCTCGAGTCGAGCAATAGCTCCAACAACCCGAAGTACGAGCGGCTCGGCTACGAGCGGCTCGGCGAGTTCACGACGCCGGACGACGCGGTCGTCATCACCAGGTACTGGCGCGAGTCCCGCTAGCCGCCCGGTCATACGCTGTCGGCATGGAAATTCAGTTCATTGCCAGCATCGCGGTGATCACGCCAGATCCGCAGAGGAGCCGCGAGCTGTTCATCGATGCGCTGGGTCTCCCGCTCGAGGCGAGTTCCGGCAGCGACTACTTCCACAGCGAGCGGATCGACGGCTGCAAGCACTTCGGGGTGTGGCCGCTATCGGAGGCCGCTCAGGCGTGCTTCGGCACGCCCGACTGGCCGGCGGACCGGACCGTCCCGCAGGCCAGCGTCGAGTTCGAGGTGCGCGACGCGGACGCCGTTCAGTCGGCCGCCGAGGAGCTGCGCGAGCGAGGATTCACCATGCTGCACGACGCGCGCGAGGAGCCGTGGGGCCAAACGGTGGCTCGGCTTCAATCAGAGGAAGGCTCGATCATCGGGATCTCGTTCGCACCCTCGCTGCACGACTGACACGCGATCAGCCCGCCGCACCGGTGCTGCTAGCTTCGTCTGTAAGCCCAACAACGCCGCCGATGCCTTGACCGGCTTCCCCGGTGGTACCCCAGGGGTCCCCAACCGGAAGGAACACGGCCATGCCGAGAATCATCGTGACGAGCGAATCCACTCAGGGCGAGGGCGCGATCACGCTCGACGAGCGCATCGCATCCGCCGATCTGCATGATGGGCACCGCTCCGCTGAACTGATCGAGCGCGTCGGGTGGGCGGTCCACGACGCGGACGACGTCGAGCGGGAAGGGTCGTAGGCGACCTGACGAGGCGCTACAGGCCGGAGCCGGCGATCTCGACGATCTGATCCACGCTCACGAAGTGCGTTTCGCCGATCAAGTCCGCGATCTCGATGAAGCCCCCCTTGTCGCGCTGGGCCTTCTTCTTGATCTCGTCGGGCGTCTCCGGCGAGCTGATCGAGCCGCCGGTCGTGAGCGTCAGGACGGATTTCGCAACCTCGGCCACGAGCGGCACCATACCCTCCGCCGGCGCTGTGATGCGGCTCATGCCCACATACGGTGGACGAGCCGCATCGGAGGCCCCCTGCCAAAGCGGAAAGCCGCATGGCGCTGCTACGGAAGATCCGGTTAGGTCCGGTTGTAGTCAGTGGCACTGGCGAACCACAGGCGGCTTAGAGTCGCCTTTGAATGCCCGCAGGATGGATGAGGTCATGTCGGTGGTGGGCCTGCCTGACCGGCGCAGTGGCGTCGATTTCCCTGGCCAGCTGTGGGTCGGGCGGTGGTGGCCTTGACCAGTCCTCGTTGGCGAGCGTCGCCACCATCTATGCGAATGCCCAGCATGGGCTGTACGGCAAGGTGGACGTCGTCGCGATGATGTCGATCATCACGCCGAGTTGCAACGCGTCCGCCTATCGGCGCTCTCTCGAAAGATCCAACCGGAGCCAGCGGCGAGCGCGCCGAAGGGCCACACCGTCCGAGCTTGAGGCCTCGAGGCGCCACCCCCTAGCCGACCGTCACCCGGTCATCGTGCAATACGCCCCTGTCGGTACGCAGCGGGTGAAGCAGGCCCCGTTGGCGGACGTGCCCAGCTCGGGCATCAAGCCGCGCGTGATTGTCAACTGGGGTGGGGTCTTGAACCCCATTACCGACAAGGGCGGCCCACCCGTCGATTTCGTGCGGATCGACGGAAAGTGGTACCTCCAGTACTGCCCGCCGGGGAGCCGCGGCCGCTAGCCAAGCCTTTCCCGAAAGCGATATCGGCCCCATGCCCCTGACTATCGGGCCCTCGTGACGATCGCACCGGGTTTCGTGGATGAGGCCAGAGCACATTGCCCGTCCGGTACCAGGGTGATGGGTGGAGGCGGGGTGAACAAGAGCTATCCGGGCGGACTGCCGGTGATGATGAACTCGCAGAGGGACCAAGGCCAAGACGAGTGGGCAGTCACTTACAAGAACCTCGGCTCTTCCGAGGCGACCGTGCAGGCGCTCGCCTACTGCCTTGAGGGCCGAACGCGGCCACTGAACGCGACGTCACGGGTCCCGTGTTTGGGCCACAATTTGGACCGCAGGCAGTCCAGCTTTTGGATCCGGGCCGGCGCACGCGGCTTCACCAGCCAAAAAGAGAGCCCCCCGCGGGGACCGGGGGCTCTCTGGGTACAGGGAGGAGAGATATGTATGCGTATGTGATTTGTTTGAGGAAGGTCGAACGCCTGTTTTAGGCGCCGGCAGGCACGCTCCACCGCGTCGATGCTGTGAGAGCGACCTGGCCGACGCCGACGCCGACCAGAAAGACGGTTGCATGCCACTCGCCGCTCGCCAGGCCGAGCCCGAGGCCGGCGAGGATGGCGACCGCCGGGAGGACATGGTCGAACGCGGCGTGAGCGGAGAGGGGCATGCGGCGCTCCGGCCCGCCGATCTGCACCGCTGTGCCGATCGCGAGCGCTCCGAGGACGACCGAGATGATTGCCGCCGAGCGGCCGAGGCCGAGCACGAACGGCGCGGCCATCACGGCGGCGCCCCCGAGGATCTCGACTGCGGCGTGGAGCGTGTGAGAGACGGTGCGGGTCATCGGGAATCAGAATACGAACGTACGTGCGGTTTGTGTGTGATCGGGCTCACACTCTGCGGGCCGGTACCTTCTGCCCGTGCCTCGCCGCCGGATCGACACGCTTCTGGCCGAGCGCGGCCTCGCGCGCTCGCGGGCCAGCGCTGCAGGTGAGATTCGCGCGGGGCGCGTGCGGATCGGGCGCGGTGGGGAGGTGGCGTCGAAGCCGGGGCAGCTCGTGTCCGACGACGCGGAGCTCGCCGTCGAGGGCGGGCCGCGCTACGTCTCCCGCGGCGGCCTGAAGCTCGAGAGCGCGCTCGACGCGCTTGGCGTCGAGGTCGAAGGCCGGGTGTGCCTCGACGTCGGGGCATCGACCGGTGGATTCACCGACTGCCTGCTCTCGCGCGGCGCGGAGCGAGTGATCGCCCTCGACGTCGGCCACGGCCAGCTCGACTGGGCGCTCCGCAACGACGATCGCGTCGAGGTCATGGAGCGCGTGAACGCCCGGGGGGTGCGGCCGGACGACCTGGCGTATCGACCCGAGCTCGTCACGATCGACGTCTCGTTCATCTCGCTGCGGAAGGTCCTGCCCGCGGTCGTCGACTGTCTTGCCGAGGGCGGGGAAGTCCTGGCGATGGTGAAGCCGCAGTTCGAGCTCGAGCGGCGGGCCGTCGGCAAGGGGGGCGTCGTCAGCGACCCCGCGGAGAGACAGCGGGCGGTCGACGAGGTCGTGGCGGCGGCACGTGAGCTCGGCCTGAGCGTCGAGGGGACCGCCCCCGCCGGCGTCGCCGGGCCCAAGGGCAACCAGGAGACCTTCCTGTGGCTGCGGTAAAGACGGCCGTCCTCCTCAGCCACTCGGATTCGGACTGCACGCTCGATGCCGCTCGGGCAGCCGCGGACGCGGCGGAGCGCGCCGGCGTTCGCCTCCTCGCCACGGCCGACGAGCTCGAGAAGCACGCGGGGCTGGCGGACCGTGTCGAGGAGGTCGAGTCGCTCCCCTGCGACGCGGATCTCTGCCTCGTGCTCGGCGGCGACGGCTCGATCCTTCGAGGCCTGCGCACCTTCGGGACCAACGGCGTCCCGGTGTTCGGCATCAACTACGGGACGATCGGCTTCCTCGCGGCCATCGAGCGCGACGAGCTCGACCGCGGCCTCGAGCTCGCCTTCAGCGGCCAGTTCGACGTGATGGAGCTGCCAGGGCTCGAGCTCGGGCTCGAGGGCGGCGCGTCAGTCGGGCTGAACGACGTCTCCTTCACGCGGCAGCCCCACCGGCGCGTCGCGGAGCTCGCCTACCTCGTGGGGGATGCGGAAATCGGGCACGTGCGGTGCGACGGGCTTGTCGCCGCCACGCCCGCCGGCTCGACCGGCTACAACCTCGCCAACGCGGGCCCGGTGCTCGCCTGGGGGGTGGAGGGCTACGCCGTCAGCTTCATCGCCCCGCACACCCTGACCGCGAGGCCGCTCGTGGTCGCGCCCGCCGATGTGCTCAAGGTCCGAAACGCCGGCAGGCGCGACGCCGTCGACATCGCGCTGGATGGTCAGCCCGCGGGCGAGCTCGCGCCGGGCCAGGAGGTCGAGATCCGGTTCCGCGCGGGCGTCGGATGCCTGGCTCAGCTCCCGGGCTCGAGCTTCTACCGGCGCATGCGGGAGAAGTTCGGAGCGATCGCTGCCCTCGCCTAGCAACCTTCTACTCTGGTCCGCTGGGCCGGCCGGATGTCGATTTCCGACGCTCCCGTTCGTTCACGGGGGGGACCCGAGGCAAAGGAGGTAGGCAATGGAGCGCAAGTGGTGGACGCTGATCGCCGTCTGCGTCGCGACGTTCATGCTCCTTCTCGACGTCACGATCGTCAACGTCGCGCTGCCGTCGATCCAGAAGAGCCTCGACGCCAGCCTCTCGAGCCTCCAGTGGGTGGTCGACGCGTACGCGCTGACCCTCGCCTCCTTCCTGCTCGTCTTCGGCTCATTCGGCGATCGGCTGGGCCGCCGTCGCATCTTCACGATCGGGTTCGTGGTCTTCACGGCCGCCTCGCTCTGCTGCGGCCTGTCCGACGACGCGACGGTGCTGAACGCCTTCCGCGCACTCCAGGGGACGGGCGCCGCCGCGATGTTCGCCACCTCGCTGGCTCTGATCGCTCAGGAGTTCGAGGGACGCGAGCGTGCCTCCGCGATCGGCATCTGGGGGGCCACGGTCGGCGGCGCGGTCGCCGTTGGCCCGCTCATCGGCGGCGCGCTCACCGACGCGTTCGGGTGGGAGTGGATCTTCTTCGTCAACGTCCCGATCGGGATCGCGGCGATCGTTCTCACCGAGACACGCGTGGTGAACATCAAGGCAACCGATCCCCAGCCGATCGATTGGGCCGGCACGGTCGACGTTCACGCTGGCCCTCTTCGGACTGATCTTCGGCCTCATCCGCGGGAACGCCGAGGGGTGGTCGAGCGCACAGATCCTCGTGTCGCTGATCGGCGCCGCCGTCATGCTCGGCGCCTTCGTCGCGATCGAGCTTCGCAGTCGCAATGCCATGCTCGACCTCGGGCTCTTCAAGGTGCCCGCGTTCGGCGGCGTGTCGATCGTCGCCTTCGCGCTCTCGGCGGGGATGTTCGCGATGTTCCTCTACCTCACGCTCTACATGCAGGACGTGCTGGGCTACTCGCCGCTCGAGGCGGGCCTGCGCTTCCTGCCGATCACGTTCCTTTCGTTTGTCGTCGCGCCGATCTCAGGGAAGCTCCTCAACTACATCCACGCCAGAGTGCTTCTGGGCGTCGGGCTGATCGCCGTGGGGGTCGGGCTGGCGCTCATGCACGGCATCGAGCTGGGCGACAGCTGGACCGGGCTACTCCCGGGATTCCTGCTCGCCGGCGCCGGGATCGGCCTCGCCAACCCCGCGATTGCCTCGACCGCGCTCGGCGTCGTGCCGCCGGCGCGCGCGGGAATGGCGTCGGGCATCAACTCGACGTTCCGCCAGGTCGGCATCGCGACGGGCACCGCCGCGCTCGGCGCCATCTTCTCGTCGAAGATCGGCTCCGAGGTTGCCAAGGGCCTGAGCTCGGCCCCGCCGAGCGTGCAGGCGCACTCGACGCAACTCTCCGACGCGGTCTCCTCCGGCGCGATCCAGCAGGCCACGGCGCAGGTGCCGCCGTCGATTCACGCCCACATCGTCAACGTCGCCGACCGGGCCTTCATCACCAGCCTGAACGAGATCCTCGTGATCGGCGCGATCGTGGCGGCCGTCGGCGGCGTGCTCGCGCTGGTGATGGTGCGCCAGAGCGACTTCCTTGCCCCGCCGCAGCCCGCCGAGGCGGAGGCGGAGCCCGTCGCTGCGTAGGGCGCACGCCGGAGGGGCGAATCCGTCCACGGCCGCTGCTTAGTTATTCGGCGTGCTCCATGAGCTGCGCATCGAGAACCTGCTGCTGATCGAGCGGGCCGAGCTCCGCCTGGACCGCGGCCTCAACGTCGTCACTGGCGAGACCGGCGCGGGCAAGACGGTCCTCGCCCATTCGCTCGACCTGCTCCTCGGCGGGCGCGCGCGGCCGCAGATCGTGCGGCCCGGCGCTGCCGAGGCCTATGTGGAGGGCGCCTTCGAGCCCCCGCCCGGGCTGCTCGACGACCCCGGGCTCGCCGACGTCGCCGCGAGGCTCCCGGAGGGGGCGGAGGAGATCGTTCTCGGCCGGCGTGTCTCGTCGTCTGGGCGTACGAGCGCCTTCATCGGCGGGCGCGCCGCGTCAGCGGCCGACCTGCGGCTGCTTGGCGGTCGCCTCCTCGCGTTCTACGGGCAGCACGAGCACCGCAAGCTCGCGCTCGGAGCGGCCCAGCTCGAAGTGCTCGACTCCTTCGCCGGGCCCGCTCACCTCGACCGCCTCGCCGAGTACCGCGAGGCGCACTCCGAGGTGGGGCGCCTCGAGCGGGAGCTCGAGGAGCTGACAGAGCGCGACGGCTGCACGGGAGCGCGACCTCGACGTCTACCGGTTCGAGCTCGCCGAGATCGAGGCCGCGGCGCCACGGCCGGGGGAGGCCGATGAGCTCCGCGGTGACCGCGAGCGCCTTCGCCACGCCGAGCGGTTGGGCGCCGCCGCGGCCGGCGCGCTCGCGGCGATCGCAGGCGACGGCGTCGACGATCCGGGCAGCCGCGCCGCCGCCGACCTCATCGCGGTGGCGCGCGCCGAGCTCGGCGCGGTCGGCGGGATCGACCCCGCGCTCGACGCCGCGGCCGAGCGCCTTCGCGCGCTCGAGGTCGAGGCGGGCGACATCGCGAGCGCCCTGCGCTCGGCACTCGGCGCCGTCGACGCCGAGCCGGGACGCCTCGAGGCCCTGGAGGAGCGCCTCGTCGCGCTCGAGCGACTCGAGCGTAAGCACGGTGGCACGACCGAGGCGGTGCTCAGCCAGGCGGAGTGGCTGCACGCTGAGATCGAGCGGCTGGAGAACGCCGACGATGTGGCGGCGGAGCTCGGGTCGCGGCTCGAAGCCGCGCTCGTGCGCCGAGCCGACCTCGCCGCCCAGCTCACGACGACTCGCCGCAAAGCGGCCAACCGCCTCGGCAAGCGAGTGGCTGCGGAGCTCGCCGAGCTCGCGATGGAGGGAGCGAGCCTCGAGGCGCGGCTTGTGCCCGAGGACGGCGGCTTCGGCACTCGCGGCGCGGAGCACGTCGAGCTCCAGCTCGCCACCAACCCGGGCCTGCCGGCCTCGCCGCTTCGCGACGCGGCCTCGGGGGGCGAGCTCTCGAGGGTGATGCTCGCGCTCAGCACGGTCGCCGGGCCGACGTCCGACTCGGCGCCGCGTTGCCTCGTGTTCGATGAAATCGACGCGGGCATCGGCGGTCATGCGGCGCGGGCCGTCGGCGAGAAGCTTCGGGCGCTCGGCGCCGATCGCCAGGTGCTCTGCATCACCCACCTGCCGCAGGTCGCCTCGCTCGCTCGGCGCCACTTCGTCGTCGCCAAGGAGACGGTCGGCGGGCACGCGCTCGCCACCGTCGAGGGCGTGAGCGACGAGCGCGTTATCGACGAGCTCTGCCGCATGCTCGGCGCCGAGGCCGGCGATGAGGCGGCGAGCCGCCACGCGCGCGAGCTCCTCGCCGCTGCGGCATAGGGAGAAAGTGCGAAAACCCGCATAATCAGCGTTCGATGGCGACGAGCGTCCGTAATCGAGCGCGAGGCTTCCTGCGCCGCAATGGCCACGGTCCGCCAGAGCCGAGGGCCCCGATCGCGGGGCCCGCTCGGCTGGGTAAGCGAACCAAGGAGCTGGTGCGCCGGCTCGCCCCTGGCGACATCGCCGTGATCAACCACCGCGACCTCGACCAGGTGGCCGCCGAGGACCTGGCCGCGCGCGGGGTCCGCGCGGTGGTGAACGTCGCCAGCTCGTCCACCGGCAGGTACCCGAACGTTGGGCCGCTCGTTCTGGCGAAGGCCGGGATCAGGCTCGTCGACGTTCCCGCTGCGCCGCTCTTCGAGGAGCTTCGCGACGGTGACGAGCTGGTCCTGATCGGCGGCGACGTCCACCGCAACGGGACCAGGCTCGCCGAGGGCCGCATCCTCGACCTCGACGAATGCGAGCGCCAGCTCGCAGCGCCAGCGCGAGCGGATCGACGAGGCTCTCGCCGCGTTCGCGGCCAACACGATGGAGCACATCCGCGACGAGAGCGAGCTCCTGGTCGGCCAGCTCGACTTCCCCGTCACCCGCACGAAGTTCCGCGACCGGCACGCACTGATCGTCGTGCGGGGAACGACCTACCATCGAGACCTCCGCGCGCTGCGCGCCTACATCGCGGACGTTCGCCCGATCCTGGTGGGGGTCGACGGCGGCGCCGACGCTCTGCTCGAGGCCGGGATGAAGCCCGACGTGATCGTGGGCGACATGGACTCTGCGAGCGACGAGGCGCTCCGGAGTGGGACCGAGCTGATCGTCCACGCCTACCCGGACGGACGCGCGCCCGGGCGCGCGCGGCTCGAGAAGCTCGGGCTCGATCATCTGGAGGTCCGCGCCGTCGGCACGAGCCAGGACGTGGGGATGCTCCTCGCCTACGAAAAGGGGGCCACGTTGATCGTCAGCGTCGGGGCTCACTTCAACCTCGTCGAGTTCCTC
Organism: uncultured Actinomycetes bacterium; assembly: GCA_963823245.1. Classification (GTDB taxonomy): domain Bacteria; phylum Actinomycetota; class Thermoleophilia; order Solirubrobacterales; family 70-9; genus JAWVFM01. The sequence continues at coordinate 80,007 of CAWGKQ010000006.1, forward strand.
GAGCGCAGCCGGGCGGGCATGTCGTCGACATTCCTCACACGCCTTCGGATCGGCGACGTTCTGGTCGACGCGAAGGGAGTGAGCCGCCTCTACCACCGGGGGACGAGCGGCCGCCTCCTAGCCGTGTTCCTCGCCGCCTCGCTGGCGCTGATCGTGGTGGTCGTCGCCTCGACCCCGTCGCTCGAGAACCTCGTCTCGCTGCTCTGGCTGAAGCTGCGGGTCCTGCTCGGGATTTAGCGGCATCTCAACCGCGCTTCGCTAGCGTCCGCCCGCGAATGGGGTACTCGGCGCGTTACCACGTCGCCTCGCTCGCCGCGATCTTCCTCGCGCTCGGCGTCGGCATCCTGATCGGCACCGGCCTCGGTAAGAACGTGGTCAACGACACGACGCGCAACCTGGAGGCCAGCCTGAAGGGCGACCTGCTCAACGCTCGCGGCCAGGTGTCGAACCTTCGGGACGACGTCCGCACGCAGCAGGAGCTCTCGCAGGCGGTCTATCCGGCGCTCGTCAACCAGGCGCTGCCGGGAGGCAAGATCGCGGTGGTCTCGCTCGGGAGCCTTGACAGCGCCCTGCGCGCCGACATCGAGCGCACGCTCGGCGCCGACAACCAGACGGGGGCTCGGATCCGCGAGTTCGCCGTGGTGCGCGAGCCGCCCGACGCGCCGGCGCTGAACGGCGAGCTCCGCGGCACGTCCCTTCATCCCCTCGGCCCGAGTCCCGCGGACCTGGCCGCCTTCGGCCGCCGCGCCGGAAGGGCGCTCGTCACCGGCGGCCCGCTGTTTCGGCGCACGAGCGGCGCGCTTCTGGCCAAGCGGAGCGGGAAGCCGACGGGGGTCAACGCCGTGATCGTCACCCGCACGGCCCCGCACGGCCTGCACCCCAGGGTCTCGGAGGCGAACAGCGCCCTCGAGTCGGGGGTGCTCGACGGCCTCGAGCGGACGGGCCTGCCGGTCGTCGCGGTTGAGCGGACCGCCACCGACCCCTCGTCGCTGTCGCTGTTTCGCTCGCACGGCGTCTCCACCGTCGATGACCTCGAGCAGACGGCGGGGTCGGTCGCGCTCGTCTACGCGCTCCGCGGGGCTCAAGGGGCCTTCGGGCTCGGCCCAGGGGCGACCCGCTTGCTGCCGCCCCTCACGCGGCTTCGCCGGACGACGCGGACTCTGCCGGTGCCGCCGAACCTCCCGCAGGCGCCCCCGCGTCCGTGAGGCTCGCGGGCCTCGGCGCGTCCTTCCTGGTAGCCGTCATCGCGGCCGGTCCTTGGATCCGGGACATGTGGGCAGCCGGACTACGGAGGGAGAACTGGCGCGGTCGCGAGGTCGCCTTCCCCGCGGGGGTCGTGCTGATCGCGTGCTCGCTCGTCGCCCTCGCCCCTCTCGCCATCCTCGACGACCGGGCCGACCTCGACCTCCTCGACCCCGACCTCGCCCGCTGGTCGGTCTTCGTGATCGGCATGGGCCTCCTGGGGCTGATCGACGACACGATGGGCGGGGCGGGTGGTCTGCGCGCGCCGCGCGGCTGGCGCGGCCACGCGCGCGCCGTCATGCACGGAAGATTCTCGACCGGCGCCGTCAAGGCGGTGGGCGCGATCGGGCTGGCCGCGTTCGTGACCACGGGGAACCGCGAGGGCCTTCACTACGTGGTCGACCTGTTCCTTCTGCTGCTGACAACGAACCTCTTCAACCTCATCGACCTGCGTCCCGGTCGCGTCGAAAAGCTTCTCGTCCTGCTCTTGGCCGGCGTCTGCCTCGGCGCCTGGACGGTCGCGCCGCTCCATCTGCTCGGCGTCTACCTCGGCCCGGTGCTCTTCGGCGCCGCCCTGACGCTCCGCGAGCGCGCCATGCTGGGCGACACGGGGTCCTACCTTGCCGGCGCGATCGGCGGCATCGCGCTGCTCGTCGCGATCCCGTTCACGGGGCGCGTGATCGCGCTCGCGATAGTCGCCGCCCTCACGATCTTCGGGGAGTTTCGGTCGATCTCTCGGGCCATCGAGCGCGTTCCGCTGCTGCGCTCTCTAGACTCGCTCGGCAGGGTCAAGTGAGCGCTGCGAGGGAGCGAAAAATGATGAAGCCGGGCGAAACGCGCTTCATCTTCGTCACCGGCGGCGTTGTTTCGTCGCTGGGCAAGGGAATCGCCGCCGCATCCATCGGGCGCCTCCTCGTCAGCCGCGGCTTCAGGGTCCAGCTGCAGAAGTTCGACCCGTACATCAACGTCGACCCGGGGACGATGAGCCCCTTCCAGCACGGTGAGGTCTTCGTCACCGAGGACGGCGCCGAGACCGATCTCGACCTCGGCCACTACGAGCGCTACACCGACGAGAACACCTCGCGGGCATCGAACGTGACCGCCGGCGCCGTCTACAACTCGGTCATCCGTCGTGAGCGCCGCGGCGACTATCTCGGCGCCACCGTCCAGGTGATCCCGCATGTCACCGACGAGATCAAGCAACGGATCCTGATCGTCGCCGAGTCGCAGGCCGTCGACTTCGTCATCACGGAGATCGGTGGCACGGTCGGCGACATCGAGTCGCTGCCTTTCCTCGAGGCCATTCGCCAGCTGTACACCGACCTGGGACCCAAGCGCTGCATGTTCGTGCACCTGACGCTCGTCCCGTACGTCGGCCACGCGGGCGAGCTGAAGACGAAGCCGACCCAGCACTCCGTCAACGAGCTGAGACGGATCGGCATCCAGCCGCACGCGATCGTCTGCCGCTCCGAGCGCGGCCTCGAGCGCGACATCCGCCGCAAGATCGCCCTCTTCGGCTCGGTGGCGGAGGAGGCCGTGATCTCCGCCCGTGACGTCGACAACGTCTACAAGGTTCCCCTCGTCCTCCGCGCCGAGGGCATGGACGACCTGATCCTCGACCACTTCGGGACCGAGGCCGACCCGCCCGACCTCGGCGAGTGGGAGGAGCTCGTGGCGCGCGCCGACGCGTGCGAGGGCACCACGCGCATCGCCCTGGTCGGCAAGTACGTCCAGCTCGAGGATGCCTACAAGTCGGTCATCGAGGCCCTGCATCACGGTGGCTACCACCACGGGACGAACGTCGAGGTCGAGCTCGTCAACTCGGAGGACCTGGATCCCGCCGACCTCGAGTGGGCTGACGGAATCCTGATCCCCGGTGGATTCGGGGAGCGCGGGATCGAGGGCAAGATCGCCGCGGCCCGCGTGGCGCGTGAGCGCGGCATCCCGTTCCTCGGGATCTGCCTCGGGATGCAGATCGCCGTGGCGGAGTTCGCCCGGCACGTGGCCGGCATGGACGGCGCGAACTCCACGGAGTTCGACCCCGAGACGCCCTTCCCGGTGGTCGACCTGCTGCCCGAGCAGAAGGAGGTCTCCGATATGGGCGGGACGATGCGCCTCGGCGCCGACCCGGTGAAGATCCACGAAGGCACCAGGGCGCGCGAGATCTTCGGCGAGGCGGTCATCTACAAGCGCCACCGTCACCGCTACGAGGTCAACAACATGCTGCGGCGCCGACTCGAGGACGAGGGGCTCGTCGCCGGCGGCACCTCCCCGGACGAGCGGCTGGTCGAGATCGTCGAGCTTCCCGACCACCCCTTCTACGTCGCGTCGCAGTTCCACCCGGAGTTCAACTCGCGGCCGACGCGCCCGGAGCCGCTCTTCCGCGACTTCATCGGCGCCGCGGCCGTCCGCGCGCGTTCGAGACCGGAGCGGGAGGAGGCGGCGGCCGAAGAGTCCGCCGCGCCCGCCGATGTCGCGGTTCGTCGCGAGGCGTAGACTCCCTCCTCCAGGCCAGCACACCAGGGAAGGAGTTGTTCGATGTCGTGGAACTTGAAGGGGAGCTACTTCGAGACTTGTTCCTGTGACCTCATGTGTCCGTGCAACATGTCGTTCGACCACGGCGCGACGAACGACTACTGCCGCGTCACCCTCGTCTTCAACATCAAGGAGGGTGAGATCGAGGGCACGGAAATCGGCGACCTAAACGTCGCCGTGATCGCCGACACCCCCAAGGTGATGACGGAGGGGAACTGGCGACTCGGCCTGTTCGTCGACGACCGCGCGAGCGACGAGCAGCTGGAGAAGCTCACGGGCGTCTTCGCCGGGCAGAAAGGTGGCCCGATGGAGGCGATCGTGCCCCTCGTCGGCGAGGTGCTGGGCGTCGAGCGGGCGCCGTTCGACGTGACTGAGGAAGGGCTCAGCCACAGCGTCAAGATCGGTGAGGCGATCGACTTCGAGATCGAGGACATCGTTCCCTTCGGCGTCGAGACCGGCCAGCCGGTGCGGCTCGTCGGCGTGTTCCACCCGGCATCGTCGGAGTTCAACGCCGCCGAGGCGAAGCGCTCGAAGATCAGCGGGTTCGGTATCGAGTACGAGGGGAAGACGGGGATCTCGGCGTCGGAGTTCGCCTGGGCCGCTTGAGGGGTCGGGCGCAATCGCGCGCTTCCCCGCCGAGTGCTACGGCCTCATTCCGTCGGCGTTCGTTTCCGTCCGCGACCGGTAGGATCGGCGCAGTCGAGGAGAGGAGACGTCATGGCTGAGCAGTGGCGAGTCAGCGGGGACTGGTTTGACGTCTGCAGGTGTCGGGTCCCGTGCGGGTGCACGTTTGCGCAGGCGCCTGACGACGGCCAGTGCGACGGGATCCTCGCCTGGCACATCAACGACGGCAGCTATGGCGACGTCGCGCTCGACGACCTCAACGTCGTCGCAGTTGGAACCTTCGAGGGCAACATCTGGGCTGGCGAGGCGAAGCCAAGGATGGGCTTCTTCATCGACGAGCGCGCCGACGAGTCGCAGCGAAGTGCGCTCCAGACGATCTTCGGCGGCAACGCGGGCGGCTGGCCGGCCGGGTTTGCGGAGCTGATCGACGAGGTGCTCGGGATCGAGTTCGCGCCGATCGACTTCGAGCTCGCCGACGACCTCAGCCGCTGGAGTGTCGAGGTGCCGGGGAAGGCCCGCGGAAGCGCCGAGGCGCTGGTCGGTCCGACGACGCCCGAAGGCGCCCGTGTGCAGGTTCACAACGCACCCGGGGCGGAGGTTGGCCCGGGTCAGGTTGCCACCTGGGCGACCGCAGGCGAGGACGAGGTCGACGCGTTCGGCCTCAAATGGAGCTGGCCAGGGCGCTCCAGCAAGCACTTTCCCTTCGCGTGGTCCGGCCCGGACGAGGGCTAGGTGTAAGGCCCGAGCGGGTTGTTCAGCTCAGCGAGCGGCGCGGGCCTTCCGCTTGGCGGCGGTCGTGTTTCGTGACACCTCGCCGGTCACGATGCGAGTTGCAGGCGCATAGCGACTACAAGTCGCATCGCCAGCTGAGACCTCATACAGAAGTCACACGGGGCGCTGCTCCCTTCTCGCCGATATCCGTCAGCTGCGCGGCCAGGCCTTCAGGGGCCGAGCCGAAACAACGGGCTCAGGGATTAGAGCTAGGGCTTCATCTGGTCAGACTTCATCTGACCCTCACCGGACCCCGTCTGGTCCGACTTCATCTTGTCGGCCCCCATCGACGATCCCTGGGCGCCGCCGGGCTCCATGCCCATCGCTCGCATCGCCTGATTCGCCTCTGCGGACCCGGGCTGCGTGAGGCCCGGCACCCGGTCCGGGACGAAGGCGACCGCGAGAGCCAGAACCAAGAGGAGCACCGCGATCCCGCGGTTCGCGACGTCCTTCCAGGGCAGGAGCTTCTCAACGGCGATGAGGGCGGCGATGAACGCCATCCAGCCGATGCTCATGACGCCGAGGGCGAAGAGCGCCGCCATCAGCATCCAGCAGCAGCCGACGCAGAAGCCGCCATGCTCGACTCCCATGCGGAGCGCGCCGATACGCCCGGGGTGTGAGTGGGACAAGAAGAACATCATTGGGCTCCGGCAATAGCGCAGACAGACGTCCTTGAGTGGGGTGAGCTGGTAGACGCCTGCGGCGACGATGATCCCGCCGGCGAGATATGGCCCGGCGTCGCTCCAGGAGAAGGTGTCGCCGAATACGGCTCGGCCGAGCTCGTAGAGTCCGTAACCGACGAGGCCCGCGGCCGCCCAGCTCACGAGGTAGCCGGCCACGAACAGCGTCGTGAGGCTCGCCGGCACGGCCGCGCCGCGCTCGCGCCGACCCTCCTGGATCCGCGCGAACATGAGGACCATCGGCGCAATCGAGGGGAACATCATCGCGGCCATCATCACCACCCAGACCCCGAGGAAGAATCCGAGCGATCCGGGATCGGTCCCGGGGCCCGCGTCCATCCCGGCCATCTGCTCGTTGGTCACCCCCCACGCGACCGCTGCGAGGACGAGCAGCACCCCGACGAGCCCGACCTGGATTAGCGCGGGCAGCGGGGGTGGACGGCGGACGACCGCTGATTCCATGGCTCTCGATTATTGCGCTAGACGCGTCCGGCTACCGCGCCCTCGGCCATCTCGCTGGCGAACTCGTACTCGGCGGTCTCGGCGTAGTTCGCGTCCATCTCGATGTCGAAGACATCAGAACGGCCCGAGCTCCTGCCCACCCTGAACTCGGGGGCGAAGCCGAATGGGGCGTTCTTCACGGTCGTCTGCGCCCCGCTGCCCTCGGGCCCGGCGATGGGCTCGAACGTGAACGAGTTGCCGCGGATCGACATCGACGGCGCGTCGCCGTCCGAGAACGTGATCTCGCCGCGCTCTGTGCCGAGATAGTTGCCGTAGAGGCTCGCGAACATCTCGAACGGGCCGCCCTCCTGGCCGCGCATGATCCGGTCGATCGCGTCGAGCTGCTCGTCCGATGCTTCGTCGTTGACCACCACGCCGACCGTCCAGTCGCCGGCGGTGAGGTTCGACGGGAAGATGTTGATGAGTCCGATCTTGGTGCCGCCGAGGTCGACGTCGTCGAGGTTGCCGTCGCTGACGTCGAACACCAGGTTTCCGTGGCACTCGCCGTTCGGAGCCGTGGGCGGGCCGTCGGTGGGACACGGACAAAGGAGCTGGCAATTGCAGGTCGCAAAGTAGGTGCCGGAGATACGCCACGCCATCTCTTTTCCTCCAATCCGGCGGCAGGAAGCCGCCAGTTCGATCGGCGGCGCTCACAGCGGCCAGCCGTGAGCTCCCTTATTGACGACACTAGCCCGTCGACCGGGGGGGAGTCAAGGGCCTCGTTACGGTTCGTCCGTGACGCATGACCGCGAGACGATGATCCGCGAGACGTGGGAACGGTGGAACGCGGGCGTGCGCGATCCCGGCGAGATGGGCCAGGGCCTCACAGAGGACTTCACGCTCTACTCGGCGCTGACGGGGCGGAGCTTCAAGGGTCGCCAGGGGCTGATCGACTGGATGGCGGAGATCGACGAGCACTTCGGTGCCTGGAACATCCGAATCGACGAGATCCGTGCCGCCGGGGAGGATCGCTACGTCGTACTCGGCGGCGTAGACCTCGAGGGGCGCGGGAGCGGCTTGGAGCTCGACCAGCCGATCGGGTGGGTGATCGAGTTCGAGGGGGACCTGACGTCGAGGCTCAACAACTTCGCAAGCCACGACGAGGCCATCGAGGCCGCGGCGAGCGACTGACCAGCCACGTCCGCAGCTGCATCTAGCCTGGGCGGATGAGGTGGCCGCTCCCGGCGCTCCTCGGCTGCGGGCTGGCGATGGCGCTTGCGGGCTGCGGGGATGTCTCGACGTCGAACCGAGCTTCGAGCTGGCTCTTGGCTCAGGTCGTGCGCCCGGTGACCTCGCCCGAGGTGAGGTCGGTCAAGCCGAGATCGCCCTCGCGGAAGGAATCCCGCGCCGCACGAGCCCGTTCCAAAGCTCGAAGGGCTGCGGCACGGCGTGCGCGCCTCGTCGGGCCGATCAACACGAGTTTCCCCGGCCTCACGACCTTCCGCGGCAACGCGAGCCGCGACTACTACGGGGAGGGCCCGGTGCCGATGCACCCGGTGGTCCGCTGGCGCTATCCGTCGACGGGAAGCCTCTGCTCGAAGTCGACCGACCTCGACGGCAAGGAGACCTGGTGCGGGACCGGCTGGACCGGGCAACCCAACGTCATCCAGCGGCCGAATGGCGGGGTCGAGGTGAGGGAGGGCGCCTACGACCGCAACTACCACTTCCTCGACGGACACACGGGCGAGCCCGTCCGCCCGGACCTCGAGACGGGAGACCTCGCCAAGGGCTCGGCCACGAGCGACTCCGATGGCTACCCGCTCTACTACGCGGGCTCGCGCGACAACCTGCTGCGCGTCGTCGCCCTCGATCGCGGAACGCCCACCGTGCTCTGGCAGCTCGATGCGCACTCGCAGCCCGGAAGCGTGTGGAACGACGACTGGGACGGCGCTGCGCTGCAGATCGGCGACTACCTGCTCGAGGGCGGCGAGAACTCGTGGTTCTACGTGATCCGCCTCAACCGCCGCTATGACGCGAGCGGCAGGGTCCAGGTGAGTCCCGAGGTCGTGATGCGGGTGCCGGGCTGGGACGCCCAGCTGCGCCGGGACGTGAGCGACGATGACATCTCGATCGAGAACTCGGTCGCCTTTCGTAACGGCGTCGCCTACTTCTCGAACTCCGGCGGTCTCGTCCAGGGGTGGGACATCAGCGACGTCCTTGATGGCGGCAGCCGCTACAGGCGCGTCTTCCGGTTCTGGTCGGGCGACGACAACGATGCGTCGACCGTGATCACGCCGTCCGGCCACCTGCTCGTCGCGCGCCACATCGAGTCGAACGTGCCCCGCCCGGGGTCCCTTCCCCGCGACCACGAGGTCGGCGACCTCGTGGACCTCGATCCGGATCGCCCCGCTGACCCGGTCCGCTGGTCGCATCAGCTCGGCGGGTTCGAGCCCGAGCAGGGCATCCTCGGCACGCCCGCTTACCACGAGAATGTCGTCTATGCGACGTGGAACGAGGGCGGCATCGCCGCGGTCGACGAGCGCACCGGGAGGCTCCTCTGGAGCATGCCTTTGGACGGGTCGACCTGGAGCTCGCCGGTTCCAGTCGACGACAAGCTGATCGTCGCGGACGGCACCGGGCACCTGAACTGCTTCGACATCTCGGATCCGCGCTCGAAGCCGCGCCTCCTTTGGCGGCTTCAGCTCTCCGCCGGGACGATCGAGTCGACGCCGGCGGTTTGGCGAGGCTGGATCTACGTGGGCTCGCGCGACGGCGGCATCTACGGGGTCGCCGACCCCGGCAGTCCTTAGTCGCCCGGGAGTCTCACCGCGCCGTCCTCGGCGATCGTCCATCGCGGGTTGTGCGCCACCTCCCATGCATGGCCGTCGGGGTCGACGAACACGCCCGAGTAGCCGCCCCAGAACGTCTCGGCGCCTGCGCGAGGGATCTTCCCGCCCGCCGCCTCCGCCTGGGCGATCACCTCGTCGACCTCCTCCGGGGAGCGCACGTTGTAGGCGAGCGTGATCCCGCCCCAGCCGCCGGGGTCCTCGACCCCGGAATCTTCGGCCAGCTTGGCCCGATCCCACAGCGCCAGGACCATCCCGCCGGCCTGGAAGAAGACGACGTCGTCACCGGCACCGGCGTTCGTGCGCCAGCCGAGGGCCTCGTAGAAGGCGCGTGCCCGCGCGACATCTCCGACTCCGAGCGTGACGAGGCTGAGCCGCTGCTCCACGCCGCGCATGCTCGCATAGCCTTCGACCGGTGAGCGAGCGGCGCCTGGTCGAGCGGTTCATCCGCCTCTGCGAGATCGCGAGCCCGACCGGGAGGGAGCGGGCGGTCGCTGACGCGGTGGCGGCCGAGCTTCGCTCCCTGGGCGTCGAGGTCGGCGAGGACGCAGCCGCCGGGCCGGCGCGGGCCGGCGCGGGCAACCTGGTCGCGAGGATCCCGGGACGGGCCGATCGCTGGCTCATGCTCTGCGCCCACCTCGACACGGTGCCCGTGGACGGCGACGTCCGGGTCGTCGAGGTCGACGGGCTGCTTCGAAGCTCGGGCGAGACGATCCTCGGAGCCGACGACAAGGCGGGGGTCGCCGCCATGCTCGAGCTGGCGAGCGAGGCGGCGTCGCAGCCGCCGCCCGTCGGGCTCGAGCTGGTCTTCACCGTCGCGGAGGAGCGCGGGCTCCGCGGCGCGCGTGAGCTCGACCTCACCGCGCTCCGCTCGGACGCCGGCCTCGTCCTCGATCACGCGGGCCCTCTTTCGGAGCTCGTGGTCGCGGCGCCGACCTACAACCAGCTGATCGCCGAGTTCGAGGGCCTCGAGGCGCATGCGGGCATGGAGCCGGAGGCCGGGCGAAACGCCATAGCGGCTGCTTGCGCGGCCGTGGCAGCGATGCAGACCGGGCGCCTCGACGAGGGGACGACCGCGAACGTCGGCAGGATCGACGGCGGAACCGCCACGAACGTCGTTGCCGGACACTGCCGGATCGAGGCCGAGGCGCGAAGCCTGGACCAGGAGCGTGCCGGCGACGTGATCGCGGCGATGTCCGACGCCTGCACCTGGGCGGCGAGCGAGCACGAGTGTGACGTCGACGTTGATCTCACCGAGCTCTTCCGCGGCTACCGTCTGCCCCCGAGCTCGCCGGCGCTCCGTCTGGCGCGAGCCGCGCTCAGCGCCTGCGGGCTGGAGCCCACCGAGGTTGCCACCGGTGGCGGCAGCGACGTCAACGCGCTGCGCGAGCGCGGCTTCGACTGCGTTCTGCTCTCCAACGGCACCAGTCGTAACCACACCCCGGAGGAGTCGATAACGGTCGAGCGCCTGGAGGGCCTTCACCGCCTCGCCCGGGCCGCGGTCGAGGCGGCGGCCTCGTGCTGAAGTTACGACGAGGAAGGGTGATCACACCCGACCCGCTCACCGTCGACGTGGGCGGGGAGCAGCGCCGCGCGTGGGCGGACGTGGCGCTCGTGGGCGAGGTGCGCGGGGGCGACGAGGTGATCGTGAACACGAGCGCCGTCGACCTCGGGCTCGGCTCGGGCGGCTTCGACGTCGTGCACGCGAACCTGACTCGGGGCCTCGAGGGCGAACCGGCAGCCGAGACGCACGTGATGAAGCTCAACTACACCTCGCTCCAGCATCCAATCGAGCCGATGGAGGTGCCGCTCGGGGAGGGCGGCGAAGAGCTCGGCTCCTCGATGCCGGTCCTCGTCATCCCGCTTCACGGGCACCTCGCGCCGGCGGCCTGGGCGGTGGAGGCGAGGCGCCCCGGAACTCGCTTGGGTTATGTGCAGAGCGCCGGCGGGGCGCTGTCGGGAACGTTGTCGCGCGACGTGGCGGAGCTCCGCCGTCGTGGCCTGCTCGCCGGCCACGTGACCGCCGCGCCGGCCTTCGGTGGCGAGGCCGAGGCCCTGTCGGTCGCCGGAGCGCTCGATGCCGCCGCGCGCCGCCTCGGCTGGGAGGCGGCGATCGTCGGGCCTGGGCCCGGGATCCTGGGCTCGCGCACTCGCTTCGGGCACGGAGGCGTGGCGGCGCTCGACTCGGCGCACGCCTCGCTGGCGCTCGGGCTGCCGACGCTCCTCTCACCGCGGCTCTCGAGCGCGGACCCGCGCCCCGAGCAGCGGGGACTCAGCCACCACACCGCCACGGTGCTCGAGCTGCTGCTCGCCGCGGTTCGGGTTCCGGTCCCCGAGGTGGAGCTCGAGGGATGGCCGCTGGCCGACAGCGAGGCGCCGGAGGGCGGCTCGCGCCAGGCGACCCTCGACGCGCTGATCGCCGCATGCGAGGACCGTCACGACCTCAACGTGGAGCAGGTGGACCTGCCGGGCTACGCGGGCAGCGGCCTTCCGACGCAGACGATGGGGCGTGGGCTCGCGGAGGACCCCCTGTTCTTCGCCGCGCCGCTCGCGGCTGGCGTTGCGTTGGCGTCCCTCGCGGGTAGTTGAGGCCGGCGTGGAGAGGCTGAGCTCGAAGACGGTCTACGACGGACGCATCGCGAAGGTCCGGCTCGAGGAGTTCCATTACACCGACGGTGGCGTCGAGGAGCGCGAGGTCGTCGGACATCCTGGCGCGGTGGCCGTGGTCGCCCACAACGACGAGAGCTTCTTCATGGTCCGGCAGCCGCGCGAGCCCGTGAACGAAGCGGACCTCCTGGAGCTGCCCGCCGGCAAGCTCGACGTCGACGGCGAGACTCCGCTCGACTGCGCCAAGCGGGAGCTCGCGGAGGAGATCGGCCGCGCCGCCTCCGGGTGGCGTGAGTGGAAGCGGCTCTACCCGAGCCCGGGAATCCTCGAGGAGGAGGTCACGATCTTCGAGGCGACCGGCCTCTCGGAGGCATCGGCGGAGGCCGACGACGACGAGCGCCTCGAGGTGGTCGCGATCCCCCTCTCACGGCTCGACGAGACGATCGACGAATGCCGCGACGGGAAGTCGCTGGTCGGGCTGATGCTGCTGCGTGAGGAGCTTCGGGCCGGCGCATAGCCGTTTGCACCGGCAGGGGAGGGCGTCGCGGGGCGAAACCACCTCGCATGGCTATCGCCGTCCGGCCAGAGAGCGAGGAGCGCGCGGTCGAGGCGCGCTTCGAGGCCCTCGTCCTGGACTTTCTCGCGTACCTCGAGTTCGAGCGGGGCCTCGCCCGCAACACGCTCGACGCCTATCGCACGGATCTCCTTCAGTACGGCGCGTTCCTGGGGCGCCGGGGACGCGGTGCGATCGAGGCCGAGCGAGGCGACGTCGCGGACTTCCTCGCCGACCTCGCGACCGGTCGGCCGGAAACCGAGGACGAGGAGGCGCACCCTCCGTGCTCGCCGGCCACGGTGAGCCGGAAGGCCGCCGCGCTGCGCTCCTTCTATCGGCACTTGCGCCGCGAGGAGCTCGTCGATGCCGACCCCACCGCGACCCTGGTAACGCCGGCGCGTGGGCGCAAGCTTCCGCACGTGCTCGGCTATGGCGAGGTGAAGCGACTCCTCGAGAGCGTCTCGGGATCGGATGAGATCTCACTTCGCGACCGGGCGCTGCTCGAGGTGATGTACGGCTGCGGACTTCGGGCGTCGGAGGCGATCGGTCTGGAGGCCGGTGACCTCAACTTCCGCCGCGGGTTCCTGCGCGCCCACGGGAAGGGCTCGAAGGAGCGGACCGTGCCGCTTGGAAGCCAGGCGGCGAGCGCGGTGGAGCGCTATATGCGCTCGGGTCGGCCCAAGCTCGTCGGGTCGAAGTCCGAGCCGAAGCTCTTCGTGAACTTCCGCGGCGGTCCCCTGACCCGCCAGGGCCTGTACAAGATCATTCAGCGCCACGCCGAGATGGTGGGGCTCGCTGGAAAGATGAGCCCGCACACGCTCCGGCACACCTTCGCGACACACCTCCTCGCCGGGGGATGCGACCTGCGCTCGGTCCAGGAGATGCTCGGGCATGCCGACGTCGCGACGACGCAGCTCTACACGCACCTGGGCAGCAAGGAGATCAAGGACGCGTACTTCCGCGCGCACCCGCGGGCCCAGCTTCGCTGAGCCGGTCGGCGCGCGGGTGCTAGAACCGGGGGGTGCCCGAGCTCCCAGAGGTCGAGACGATCCGCCGCCAGCTCGAGCCCGAGATCACCGGGCGCGTGATCAAGCGGGCTCGCATCTACGACGAGCGATGGACGCGTCCCGTGCGCCCCTCGCGGGTGGAGGAGCGACTCGCCGGGAGGCGCATCGAGTCGGTCGGCCGGCGGGGCAAGTACCTGCTGCTCGGGCTGGACGGCGGTGACGCCCTGGTCATGCACCTTCGGATGACCGGGAACCTCGTCCTCTCAAACGGGGATCGAGACGACCGCTGGCTCCGCGCGGAGCTCGAGCTCGACGACGGGCGGACGCTCCGCTTCACCGACCCGAGGCGCTTCGGGCAGGCGGTGGTGCTGCCGGCGGGCGGGGTGGAGGCGTACTTCGATGGGCGGGTGGGCATCGAGCCGTTGTCCGACCAGCTGACGCCGGAGGCGCTCGGGCGGATGGCCGTGGGGAGGCGGGCGCCGCTCAAGTCCTTCCTGCTCGACCAGTCCGGCATTGCGGGCATCGGCAACATCTACGCCGACGAGGCGCTGTGGCGCGCGCGTCTGCATCCGCTTTCGCCCGCGGGGTCGATGCGGACCGAGCACTTCGAGGAGCTCAGCGCCGCAATCGTCGACACGCTCGAGGTGGCGCTCGCCAACGGTGGCGCGTCGATCGACGACTACCGTGACGCGAGGGGTGAGGAGGGCTCGATGCAGGACGAGTTCCTCGTCCACACGCGGGCCGGCGAGGAGTGCCTGCGCTGCGGCGAGGTGATCCGCCGGATCGTCGTCGGCGGGCGCTCGACGTACTTCTGCCCCGGCTGCCAGCGGCGGTTGCGGCGGCGCCGGGCGCGGGCGAGGTCGCCACGGTGAGGGACGCGCCGCCGCCACCTGGCTTCGCGATCGGGCATTTCACCGATCTCGAGGGCGCGACGGGATCCACCGTGGTCCTCGCCCCGCCGGGGAGCCGAGCGGGCGTTGACGTTCGCGGTGGCGGGCCGGGCACGCGGGAGACCGACGTGATCGGGCCGCTTGCGGGCACCGACCAGGCGACGGCGGTGCTGCTGACGGGCGGCAGCGCCTTCGGGCTCGCGGCCGCTGACGGGGTGGTTCGATGGCTGGAGGAGCGCGGGCGCGGATACCCGACCCCGGGCGGCATCGTGCCGATCGTCCCGGCCGCGGTCGTCTACGACCTGGCGCAGGGCGATCCGGGGGCGCGGCCGGGGCCGGACGCAGGCTACGGCGCCTGCGAGGCTGCGCGCGAGGGTGTGCCGGAGTGTGGGCTGGTGGGTGCCGGAACCGGGACGGCGGTCGGCAAGGTGCTGGGACGGGAGCGCTGCGTGCGCAGCGGCGTCGGCTACGCGGGCGGTGCGACAGGGCGCGGGGAGGCGGTCGCCGCGCTCGCGGTCGTGAACGCGTTCGGCGACGTGGTGGGCCGCGGCGGCGAGCTGTTGGGCGGGCCGCGCTCCGATGACGGATCGATGATCCGCACCCAGGACCTGATCGAGGCGATGGAGGGCCCGCCCGACTGGACGGGCATCGCGGAGCTCAACACGACCCTCGTCTGCGTCATGACCGATGCCCCGCTCGACAAGCCGGGCTGCGCGCGGATCGCGATGATGGCGAGCGCGGGGATCGCGCGCGCGGTCGACCCCGTCTACTCGGACGTCGATGGCGACGTCGTGTTCTGCCTGGCGTCGGGGGTGGGCCGGGCGGACCGGTTCACGTCGATTCAGGTCGGGACTCTGGCGGCGACGCTCACGGCGGCCGCAGTCCGTGACGCGGTCACCCAAGCCGCGAACGTCCCTGAGTCGGGGCCATAGGCGGTATCGCGGGACGTTCGCGCCAGGCGGCAATTTCGTCCGGGCCGAGCGCCATCCTTCGCCGCCCCCATGCCGGGCACGTTCAAGACCGAGGCGGTGGTCCTCCGCACGATCCGTTACGGCGAGGCCGATCGGGTGCTCCACCTGTACAGCTCCTCGCACGGGCGGATCGGGGCGATCGCGAAGGGGGTGCGGCGGCCGAAGTCGCGCTTCGGCGGGCGCCTGGAGCCGTTCTTCCGGCTCGACCTGGTGCTCCATCGCGGTCGCGGCGAGCTCGCGACGGTCACGGCGGCCCACACGGTCGCCGGGCACCCGAACCTGCGCTCGAGCGGGCCGGCGCTGGCGGCGGCGGCGCGCGGCTGCGACGCGATCCTGAGGCTTCTCGACGGCGAGGAGGCGAACCCCGCTGCCTACAACCTCCTCTGCCGTTACCTGGTGCTGCTCGACGGGCAGGAGCCACCAAGCGGGGTCTCGCCGTTCCCGGCGGTCGACGGCGCGGCCGGGCTCGGCACGGCGCTCGCCTTCCGTCTCAAGCTGGCCCTTGCGGCGGGCTTCGCCCCCGAGCTCGCCTCCTGCGCGCGTTGCGGCGAGGCCGACGGGCTGGCGGGCTTCTCCGGCGCTGCCGGCGGGGTGGTTTGCGCGTCGTGCGAGCGCGATGGGTTCGAGCTGTCGACCGAGGCGCATCGGTTCATGGTCGAGGCGCTCGGTCGGCCGCTCGCCGGGGCGCCGGCGGCGGCGCCCGGTGCGCTGCGGCAGGTCGAGCGGGCGATCGCGTCGACGCTCGAGCACCACGCGCACGTGCGCCTTCGCACCGCCGCCTAAGCTGGGCCGGATGTCGGAGGTCCGCGTATCGGGGGCGGGCGCTGAGCGCATCGGCGAGCTCGAGCCCCTGTGGAGAGCGCTCTACGAGCATCATCGCGGCCTGGCCGAGCGAGTTGGGCCTGTCAACGCCTACGAGGAGAGCTGGCGGCGCCGGCGCGCCCAGTACGAGGAGTGGGTGGGCGGCGAGGACGCCGCGCTGCTCGTCGCAGAGCGCGACGGCAGGCTCGTCGGCTACGCGATCCTCACGGTGAACCCGCCGCCGGCGACCTGGGACTTCGGGAAGGCGGTGGTGGAGATCGAGACGCTGTCCGTCCTTCCGGACGAGCGCGGGGGAGGGGTTGGCGCTGCGCTCATGCGCGCGGCCGAGGAGTGGGCGCGGGAGAGGGGCGCCGAGACACTCGAGGTCGGGCTCCTGTACACGAACGAGGACGCCCTGCGCTTCTACGAGCGCGAGGGCTTCCGGCAGTTCTATCTCGAGCTCGCTCGCGATCTCCGGTAGCGCGGGGTCACGCTTCTTGCGCGGATTCCGGCGCATTCGGTGCGCCGGCTGACCCTATGCTCCACCTCAGGTGTCAGCGGCAGCGAACAGGGTCGGAGGGCTGGGCGTCGATTCGCTGGAGGGCCGTGTTCGCGCCTGGGAGGCCGAGTGGCTGTGGGAGCTGGCAACGTCGTCCTACCCCGCTCTCCGTCGCGAGCCCGAGCCCGACAGCGCGCTGCGCACTCCTTTTCAGCGCGACCGCGACCGGATCGTTCACGCGAAGGCGTTCCGCCGCCTCAAGCACAAGACGCAGGTGTTCGTGGCGCCCGAGGGAGACCATTACCGGACGCGCCTCACGCACACGATCGAGGCGTCGGCCATCGCGCGGACCGTCGCGCGGGCCCTGGGGCTGAACGAGGACCTCGCCGAGGCGATCGGGCTCGGTCACGACCTCGGCCATCCGCCCTTCGGGCACATCGGTGAGGAGGCGCTCGACCGGGTGCTTCGAGAGCGCACCGGGAGGGGCTTCCGGCACAACGAGCACTCGCTGCGCGTTGTCGATGCGCTCGAGCGGGACGGCCGCGGTCTCAACCTCACCGAGCCCGTCCGGGACGGGATCCTCAACCACACCGGACAGGGCGTGCCGGCCACGCTCGAGGGCAGGATCGTGCGCATCGTCGATCGCTTCGCCTACATCAACCACGACATCGACGACGCCCTGCGGGCCGGGATCCTCGCCCCGGGCGACCTGCCCGGAGAGGAGATTGAGCTTCTCGGGCCTACCGGCTCCCGGCGGATCGACGAGCTCGTTACAGACCTCGTCGCGACCTCGCGCGCGGCGGGCGACATCGTCCAGAGCGAGGAGGTCGGCGCGGCGATGTTGAGGCTCCGCGACTTCATGTTCGAGCGCGTGTACCTGGGCCCCGCCGCCCGTAGCGAGCACGCGCGCGTGGAGTGGACGGTGCGAGCGCTCGTGGGCCACTACCTCGACAATCCCGATGAGGTGCCCGCTGTGAGCCCGGATGCCGACGAGGGTCAGCGCGTGATCGACTACGTGGCCGGGATGACGGATCGGTTCTGCATCGCGACGTTCAGGCGCCTCGCCCTGCCCGAGGAGCTCCCGCTGTGAGCGCGGGGGGGATGTTCACCCACGACACGGTCGAACGGGTGAAGGAGGCGGCGAACATCGTCGAGATCATCTCGGCGCACACAGACCTGCGGCGCAGCGGCGTGAGCTTCATGGGGCTCTGCCCGTTCCACGACGAGCGCTCGCCGTCGTTCTCCGTCGACCCGCAGGCGAAGCTCTACCACTGCTTCGGGTGCGGAGTGGGCGGCGACGTCATCAAGTTCGTGGAGAAGAAGGAGGGGCTGCCGTTCCCCGAGGCGGTGGAGTCGCTCGGCGATCGGTACGGGGTCGCGATCGAGCGTGAGAAGGAGGACCCGAGGGCCGAGGAGGCGCGCCGGCGCCGCGAGCGGCTCGGCCAAGCGCTGGAGCGCACGGCGGCCTTCTATCGCGCCTACCTCACCGACTCGCCGAAGGCCGCAAAGGCCCGGAAGTACCTGGAGGGGCGGGGGCTCGGCGC
This sequence comes from uncultured Actinomycetes bacterium, assembly GCA_963823245.1. GTDB lineage: Bacteria > Actinomycetota > Thermoleophilia > Solirubrobacterales > 70-9 > JAWVFM01. The sequence continues at coordinate 98,018 of CAWGKQ010000006.1, forward strand.
CGAGGTGCTCGAGGCGTTCGGCGTCGGGTACGCGCCCAGCGCATGGGACCAGGTGCTCACCCACGGCCAGAGGGCCGGCTTCACGGTTGCCGAGCTCGAGGGCGCCGGGCTCGTGCAGAAGGGTCGCAAGGGCGGGCACTACGACCGCTTCCGCTCGCGGATCACCTTCCCGGTTCGCGACGCGCGCGGGCGGATGCAGGGGTTCGGCGCGCGGGCGCTCTCCCCGGACACGAAGCCGAAGTACCTGAACTCGCCCGACGGCGAGCTCTACAACAAGAGCCGCACCCTCTACGGCATCGAGCTGGCGCGCCCCGCGATCGCGAAGCGGCGTCGGGCTGTCGTTGTGGAGGGCTACACGGACGTGCTGGCCGCGCACCGGGCGGGGATCGAGGAGACGGTCGCGATCATGGGCACGGCGATCACGTCGGACCAGCTCTCGATCCTCGCCTCGCACACCGACGAGGTGATCCTGGCGCTCGACGCCGACCGGGCCGGCCGCGAGGCGATGTTGCGCGCCCAGCGAGTGGCTGGGAGCAGGAGCGTTCGGCTGCGCGTCGCAGCGATGCCTCCCGGCGAGGACCCGGCCGACATGCTGGGCGCGGGCCAGGTCGATCGCCTGCGGGAGCTGATCGACGACGCGGTCGAGATGCCCGTCTTCCACGTGCGCTCGGTGCTCGACGGGGCCGACCTCGCCACGCCGGCCGGCCGCGACCGAGCGCTCGACGAGGTGGTGCCCGTGCTCGCGGCGATGGGGGAGACGATCAGCCGCGACGAGCTTGCTCGCGAGGTCGCCGATAGGCTCGATGCCGACCCCGCGCTCGTCACGCGGCGAATCGCCGGCGGGAGCCGCGGCGCGGGATCCGACGCACACGCCGCTCGCCGGCCCGGTGCGCCGGCACCCGCCCCCGCGGCGCCCATCAGCGCGCGTGAGCGCCGGGAGCGGGCGCTGCTCGCGATGTGCCTGGCCTCGCCGAAGGATGGCCGGGAGATCCTCGAACGGCTGACGCCGGAGCACCTCTCATCGGAGCTCGCCCAACGCGCGCGCGCATGGCTCACAGACCACCTCGACGCCCCGCTCGCCGATCTTCCACGCGACGACGAGCCGCTCCTCGCCCTCGTCACCGAACTCGTGATGCTCGCGGAGCGAGAGCCGTCTACGGCCCAGGCGATGGAGCAGAACTTCCTCGAGCTCGACCTCCGCGTGGTCGAGGACAGAATCGCGGCCGCCGAGCGGGAGGGAGCTCCGCCGCCGGTCGAGCTCCAGCGCCAGCGTGCCGACCTCAAGGAGCGCGTTTTCGGGCGCGAGGCGGTCTGAGCGGCGCGGCCCAGCGACGCCTACTAGAGTTTTGGTCCGTCGGGGCCCGTGCCATGCGCATGACCCGGCCCGCCAATCCGGGGTAGCTCAATGGCAGAGCGACGCGCTGTTAACGCGAAGGTTGTGGGTTCGAGTCCCACCCCCGGAGCTCGATCAGGATCGCGCCGCGAGCCGCTCCATCGTTTCGCTTCGACCACGCCGCGATCGCGCGGGCCCGCTCGCGAAAGATCCGCTCGGTGAGCAGCCGCCGCGTGGCCCACCTGATCGCGGATGCGTGCGCGAGCCGTCGCGGCACCGCGAGCCCCGCTCCGGCCCAAGCGACCCGAGCCCCGTTCTCGCTCATATCGCCCGCTGAACCACAGGAGAGCACGGGCGCCCCGGCGGCCAGCGCCCGCACCACCGTCCCATGGCCGCCGTGGCAGATGACGAGGGCCGCCTCCTCCATCACCTGTGAGTAGGAGACCCAGTCGACGACCCGAGCGTTGGCCGGCGCGTCGACCTCGGCGGCCGGTACGGCGCGGTTCGTCGTCGCCAGCACCCGCACCGGCTCGTCCGCGAGGGCGTCGAGCGAGCGTCTGACCAGCGTGGCCCGCCGGTCCTTCGCGGTGCTCGGCGCCACCACCACGAGCGGACTGTCACCCTCGGGCAGCTCGACGTCGCGATAGGGCGACTCGAAGACCATCGGGCCCGTCACGCGCGCCCCAGCCGGCCACCGCCGCGGGTACTCGAGCTGCGGAAACGTCGCCACGAGCGCGAGCTCACGGCTTATCGCACCGTGAAATTCGGCGTGCGGTGGCAGGCCGAGATCGGAGCGCTCGCGGTTGAGGTCGCGCCGACCTCTTCGCAAGCCCGCCTCGAGGATCGGCAGTCCGGCTCGCCACATGGCGCGGCCCGCGCTCGTGCGCGGCGGCGCCGCCCCGAACCCGTAGAACGGGAGCCCCTCCTCGTGCACCGGATAGACGTGCGGGATCAGCGTGGCTCGCCGCACGCCAGCAAGCTCCGCGGCGAGCGGCGGCGCGGTGGTGAGGATGTCGCTGATGACGAGGTCCGGCCGCAGATCCTCGAGCAGTGGCACGAGGGCGCGCGCGGCCTCGGCGATGGAGGGCACCCCGACCGGCTGTTCGCCCCCCGCAGCGAACGCCCGGTACTCCTGCGCGGCGGCGAACCCGAGCCCCTCGCCCTCGACGGCCTCGCGCCACCGCTCCCAGGTCTCCACGACGACGTGGTGCCCCCGACGTTCGAGCGTGCGCGCCAGCGCGATCGCCGGAAACGCGTGCCCGGCGTCGCCGAACGCGGCGACCAGCAGGCGCAGGCGCCGCCCGCTCACGGCGTCTGCAAGCTCCCGTGCCGCGCGTTCCGACGGCCTTGCGCGACGGCCGCGGAGCCGCTATCCCTAGCGCGATGCGCCAAAAGGACCGCGATCCGACGCAGCGCCTGCGGCTCGCCGTGGAGTCGCTGCCGCGAGTGACGCGCGAGGCGATGCTGCGCGGCGTCGACGCGAACCCGATCATCGTTGGCGCCTACGTCGACAAGGTCTCGGGCGGGATCTGTCCGATGCTCGCGGCCCATCGCAACGGCGGCCGCACCAACCTCGCGAGCTTCGCGCGCGCCTGGGACCGGTACACCGGCGCGAAGCGTCCGCGCCTCGCCACCAGGCGCGAGGTGAGAACGCTCCGCGCGATCCTCCACTCGAGCCTCGCGGACGACATCGCCGGCCCGAGCGCGGGGTCGATCGCAGAGGCGGCCGAGCGCATTCGCACCGAGCGCGCGACGATCGCCGCGCGTGAAGCGGCAGCCGAGACCGCCGACGGCACCGGCTCGGCGCCCGACGCCGGCGACCGCCACCGCGCCGCGGAGCTCCGGACCCGCCTGCGCTGGGCGTGGATGCGCCCCGCCAAGCGCTACGACGAGTTCAAGGACCTCGTCGCGGCGGCGGAGGAGCAGCTCGCGGAGAGCCGCACCGGCGAAGTCCTCGGCGAGTGCGAGCCCGCCGCTTCCCGCTGAGCCGACCAGGCGTTACAGCTCCTGGCCGTGCCGGGTGAAGATGATCTCCGGCACCAGGCAGTAGCGCGACGTTCGAAGCAGGAACCGAACCGCCTCGGCGATGTCCTCGGGCTGAATCATCTCCTTCGGATCGACGTTCTCCCGCGCCCACTCCGTCATCGGGGTGTCGACGAACGCCGGGCAGAAGGCGGTCGCCTGGATTCCATCTCCACCGACCTCCTTCTGCGTCGCCTCGGTGAACCCGATGAGCCCGGCCTTCGTCGCCGAATAGACCGATAGCCACCCCTCGCCCGACTTGCCGGCGATCGAGGCCGTGTTGACGATCAGCGCCTTGCCGTGCTCGGCGCCGGCTTCCTTCAGCATCGGCAGCGCCTCACGCGTCGCGAGAACGGCGGAACGCAGGTTGACGCCGATCTGCATGTCGACGTGTTTAGTCACGGCCTGGTCGATCGTCTGCCCGATGCCGACGCCGGCGTTGTTCACGAGCACGTCGAGGCGGCCGAACCGCTCCCGGTGCGCCTCGAACAGCTTCGCGATCTCCTCTTCGTCGGCCACGTTTGCGGGCACGGCCTGGACGTCGAGCCCGTCGGACTCGAGCCCCGCGACCGCGTTCTCGAGCTTGTCCGGCCGCCGCGCGGACACCGTCACGCCGTACCCGTCCTCGCCCAGGGCCCGCGCGATCGCCAACCCGATCCCGCTCGATCCGCCGGTCACCAGCGCAGCCCGTTCAGCCACCGTTTCTCCTTCGCTCGACAGGGCGCCGGACCCTATCCGACGGTCACGGCCGTGCCGCTACTGGGCGACGCGGAGGTGTGACGTCCAGTCGGCGTCGATCGAGCCGAGGGCACTGACCACAGCGGCTTCGAGCGCCTCGTTTTCCAGGTCGTCGGAGTCGAACGTCGCGCAGTTGAAATCGGGGTCGAAGCCGACGGCCGCGCCGACGGCGTCACCGGCCTTGTCCGACAGCTCCTCGGCCCGCGGCCCGATCGCCTCGAGGATCAGCATTCCCACGAGGCCACCCTACCCGGGTTGGCGCACGGCCGTCTGGGAGACTTGGCGGTGAGCTCAAGGACGCGGGGGCGCCGCCGATGCCTTTCATATGAATGCGGATGGGCGATGGGAGATGTCGCCTGAGATGGCCCGGCGCGAGCTGCTGAGGCGGGGAGCTCTGGGCTTCGGCGCGCTCACCGTGGGGCGCCTACTCACCGCGTGCGGGTCTGGAGCATCTCCCGGCCCGTCTCCCGCTGACCTGAAGGAGCTCGACCGGGCTATCCGCGGCAGGATCGTTCTCCCCCAAAGCCGGGGCTACCGCGCCGCCCGCCTTGTCTGGAAGAGCCGCTATGACAACGCGCGTTCGGCGGCAGTGATCCAGGTCGCCGACTCCGGCGACGTTCGTACCGCTGTCGAGTTCGCCCGCGCGCACAACCGGCGGCTGATCACACGAAGCGGCGGCCACAGCTTCGCCGGCTACTCGACGGGCGACGGCCTGGTGCTCGACCTGAGCGGCCTCGCTGACGTGAGGTTCGAGCCAGGCGGGGAGGTCGCGACGCTCGGCGCCGGCGCGACGACCCTGCGCCGCTTCTCCGCGGCCCACTCGATCGGCAAGGTCCTGATCGAGGCGGCCGACGGAGCCGTCAACTCGCTCGCCGCCGACGAAACGGCGTTCGTGCACCGCGACAACCTGTTCGTGTCCCAGTACCAGGCCCGCTGGCGCACCGGCGCCCCTCGGAGCGTTGTCGAGGCGAACCTCGACTGGACCGACGGCCTCTACCGGGCTGTCGCGCCATACCGCTCGGGCAGGGCGTACCAGAACTACATCGACGCGGCACTCGATGACTGGGAACAGGCCTACTACGGCGCCAACCTGGCCCGGCTCCGGCGCGTGAAGTCGAAATACGACCCGCACGACTTCTTCAGATTCAGACAGTCGATTCCGCCGGCTTGACCCTGTCCGATGACCCCGGTTCGCGCGAGGCGTCGGCTACAGGCAGGCGGGCTGGCGGCCCCCCCCGGGGTTGAGGGACCGCCGCCGCCGCTGCCCGAAAGCTTCCGGCTGTTTCTTGGATCCGCGGCCGAAGAGGAAACCGCGGGCGAGTGTTGAGAGCCGCACGAGGCGCGATGCAACCGGATGCTCTCCCGACTGACAGGGAGTCCGCACGTTGACCTGCCGCAGGCAACTCGTCCTCACCTCACTGTGATCCACGAGGTCGACGCCCCTGGGGCGTGACCCCGCTGACATCAAGCCAGCCGATAGCCAGCCGCACATCGGACGTCCACGCGGCGGGCGATAATCGAATGCGCGGGCCGGTAGCTCAGGTGGTTAGAGCAGCGGACTCATAATCTCGGCGCCGGGATACAGGGTTTGTGGCTCAACCAAGGGAATTACGAAGCACTCGAGCAACCCGTTCAGGGCCGTTCGAGTTTGCGCAATTTGCGGCCGAGCATGCCGGATTTGGGCAAAGAGCATGGCCATTTTGCCCAATGGGCAGTTGTAGTGAGGTGAGTGCACTTCCCGCTTCTCGCGCATAGGAGGCGTGAGCGGATCAGATTGCGTCGCCCCTTCTACGCCCGCGTGAGACAGAGCGAGAGCTATCGCTTCTTGAGCTTAAGCTTCTTCGTCTACGTGCTGGAGTCGCCGCCAGTCGGGGTGTAGGTGATCTTGGGCTTGAGCTTGACCTTGCCGTCCTCGTTCAGCTGCTTTCGCTTCTTCCCCTTGGCCCTGATCTTCAGCTTCACCTCGCCGGCCGCGCCGACCGTCTTGCTGATCACGGCTCCCTCGGCGGAAGCAGCCTTGACGCCCTTGCCCGAGGCGGTCAGCTCGCCGGGGTTGGGGACCTCGACGGTCAGGGTCGCCGTGCCCTTGCGCCGTAGGAGCCCCTCTCCGCCTCCGTGAAAAATCGGGCGACGCGTTTGTTGGCCCCCCCGCGCTCGGCCGGGGGTCGCCGCCCTCGGCCTCTGAGGCTGACCGGGCCGCGGCGAGACGCGGCGTGGAAGCTAGGCTGCGGGGCGTGAAGGTCGCCTACATCTTTTCCACCTCCGGGCACACGGCGAGCTACAAGCTCGGCAAGATGATCCTGCCGCAGCTCGAGCAGGGAAACCACGGGGTGGAGGTCGTCGGGATGTTCTTCTTCGACGACAACACCTACGTGCTGCGCGCGGGCGATCCGCTCGGCGAGCGCCTCGCGGAGGTCGCCGAGGAGCAGGGGATCATGCTGATGCTCTGCGACCGATGCGCGATCGAGCGCTCGCTCGCGGAGGGTGAGCCGGGCGACTGCCGTCCCAGCGGCACAGTCGCGGGAGTGCGGGTCGGCTGCTTTCCGGACCTCTACGGGGCGCTGTCGGGAAACCCGCCGGACCAGGTGATCACGCTGTAGCTGCGAAGCGCAAGGCGCTCTCAGGGCTCGGTCGAGCCCGCTAGGCGACCGGCTCGCTGCCGGCCACCGAGGCGAGCTGGATGTCGGTGGGCTCGGCGCAGCAGAACCATGCCTCGGTGAGCCGCGGGCGCGGCTCGATGTCGCCAAGGTCGGCGGGGTCGGCTGAATGTCCCGCGGCATCGGCCACCGCCCGATAGAGGGTCCGAAACGTAGACACGCTGTCGACCTCCGCCGCGACATCGGCCTCGACGATTTCGGCGAGCTCGGCATGGAGGCGATCCAGCTGCGGATCCCCGGCTTGCCACTCATACGTGAGGCGGTCGCGATCGTAGTCCTGCAGGTGCGGTGTGATCTCGGGGCGATCGAGCAGCAGCGAGCCCTTGGGGACGAGCAGACGGATCGTGTACTGGATCGGATCCACGTTCCCCACCATCTCGTTGGCAATCACGAAATCGAGGATCTCGAGGATGTCCTGCGGTGTCGCCCAGGGCGTGAACGGCAACCAGGACGGGCGGATCTCGATCCCATGTTCTCGCAGCAAGGCCACCGCCTGGCCGGCCTCGTCGGCGGTGTGACCCTTGTCGAGATAGGTGAGGATCTCGGCGTTGAGCGACTCGAACGCCGAGATCACGAAGAGGCACCCATATTCGCTGAGCTCGGGCCAGACCTGCCGATGCTCGAGGATGTGCTCGACCTTGGTCGTGCAGTCGAAGGTGACCTCGGGAAAGTTGCGGTGAAGCTCGCGCGCCACTTGCAGGGAATGCTTGACGCCGTTTAGGAAGTCCGGGTCGCCGAAGGTGATATGGCGCGCCCCCGCAACCACCAACTGTGCGATATCCGCCATCACGACGGAGCTCCCGACGATCCGGATCCGGCCGTCGTAGGCGACGGGCACGGGGCAGTGCCGGCACTTGTGCACGCAGCCGTGGCTGGCCTCGACGTATCCCGCCAGCTGCTCCTCGCCATCGCGCTCCAACCGCGCATAGCGCTTGAGGGGGGGCAGCTGCCCTCGGCTCGGGGTGTGAAACTCGTGGCGCCCCAGGTCAATCGAGCTGGTTGCCGGTCGCAGCGCCGGCGAGTCGCCGAGCGCCTCAACCCACTCCACCAACTCCGGCTCGTACTCGCCGGCGATCAGCCGGTCGACCAGTCCACCGATCGTCGGGTCGTCACTGACCGCGGCGTAGAGACCGTAGAAACAGATCGGCAACCGCGGCCGGATCGCTCGAATTTGCTCGCCGGCGCCAATCGCCAGTCGCATCGCGGTATGCATCGGAACGGAGACGCCGACGGCCTCGGCCCAGTCGATCTTGTCCCGATCAAGCTGCTCGACGGAGAGATCGATGCACCGAACCCGATGCCCGGCGGCCTCCAGGGCGGACGCCGGCGAGGCCAGGTGCAACGGCTGATGACCAAGCTCGTAGGTGGAGATCAGCAGCACCCGCACAGCGCCAGGATAGCCTTCGCTTCGCTTCACTCCGACGGCTCGCCGATCACGATCTCGAGCTGGCCGTGGGCGGTGCGCAGCGCCCGCTCGACCTGCTCGGGCGTCTCGCCGCGAGCGAAGAGGAAGCCGAGGTAACGGTCGGCCTCGGGCAGCGTCCGCACCGGCTTGCCGGGCGCGATCGAGATCTCGAGCCCAGTCACGCCGGGCACCGCCCGTGCCTCGGCCTGCCCGCGCACCTCCTTCAGCACCCCCGCCTTCGGGATCGGGAGCATCATCACCCCGGAGGCGGCGGCCTCGCGGCCCAGGTCGTCGAGCGGCAGCCCGAGGGCGTGGCGCAGGATGAGCTCCTCGAGGCTGACGCCGATCCCGAAGCGCAGCGAGCGCGAGCACAGCCCGCCGATCGAGCGGGCGCCGAGCTCGAGCATCCACACGCTATCCCCGTCGATCCGCAGCTCGGCGTGTATCGGCCCCTCGACCAGGCCGAGCGCGGCGGCCGCCTCGGCCGTGTACAGGCTGACGGCCTCGAGGGTCTCGGCGGGCAGGCGCGACGGGGTCACGTAGATGGTCTCCTCGAAGTACGGGCCCTCGAGGGGATCCGGCTTGTCGAACACCGCCAGGATCTCAAGGGCGCCGCCGCGCAAGAGGCCCTCGACGGCCACCTCCACCCCCGGGACGTAGCGCTCGACCAGAAGCGGCGCGTCCGGGTCCTCGCCGGCCTCGGCGAGGATCGCCCTGACTCGGTGGGCCGCCGCGCTGGCCGCCGGCGGATCGTCGGCCCGGATCACGCCGCGGCTCGCCGACAGCGAAACCGCCTTGACGACGCAGGGAAGACCGACCTCGCCGGCCAGCCGCGCCACGTCCGTGCCGGGCCCGGCGACCCGGTAGTCGGGCTGGCGCAGGCCGGCGGCCGCGAAGGCCCGGCGCATGGCGGTCTTGTCCCTGGTCGCCGCCACCGCCTCGGGCGGGTTGTGCGCGAGCCCCAAGCGCGAGGCGGCCAGCGCGGCCACGAGCACGCCCTGCTCGTCGGCGCCGACCACGGCGTCGAGCGGCTTATCCTGCGCCCGGGCAACGATGGCCTCGGCGGCGGCCTCGGGCCGCCTCAGGTCCACGACCAGCGCCCGGTCCCCCATCGTCCCCGACATCGCCTGCCGGCGCTCCGAGGCGACCACCACCTCGGCGTCCAGCGCCCTGGACGCGTCGAGGAAATCGCTCGCGCGGTAGGTGGCTGTGGGCAGCACCAGAAGGACTCGGGGCATGGGCGTATCGTAGGTAGCGGCGGGCCGGCGCCATCGGCGAACGACCAGCCATACGGGATATGAGATGACCGCCGAAGACACAGCCGAGCCGACGTTCGCGATCACCGAGCAGGCGATCGAGAAGGTCAGGGGGTTCCGCGCGCAGTCCGAGGACCCCGAGGCCCAGGCGCTGTGGGTGGAGGTGAGCGGCGCCTCGGACGGCGAGTACGTCTACAAGATCTCCCTCAACGCAGTGCATGTTGCCCGCCAGGACGACGTGGTGCAGCGCCACGGCGACCTGGCGATCGTGGTGCCGGAGTCGAGCGTCGAGAAGCTGCGAGGCGCCACCATCGACTGGTCGCAACGCTTCGAGCAGAGCGGCCTCACCGTCGTGAACCCGAACAAGCCGCCGGCTCCGGCGGAGCTGCCGATGATCAGCCCGCCGATGGCGCCGCCCGCGAGCCCGCCCATCGACGCTCATCCGGCCGCCGACCTCAGCGGCGACATCGCCCAGCGGGTCATCCAGGTGATCGACCGGCAGGTCAACCCGGCCATCGCCGCGCACGGGGGGCATGCGGAGCTGGTCGCGGTCGAGGAGGGCACCGCCTACCTGCGCCTGGGCGGCGGCTGCCAGGGCTGCGGGATGGCCACCGTCACCCTCGGCCAGGGGATCGAGGTCGCGATCACCGAGGCGGTTCCGGAGATCGCCCGCGTGGTCGACGTCACCGACCACGCCGTCGGCACCAACCCCTACTTCGAGCCCGCCAAGAAGTAGGACGCCTGCGGCTTACCGCCGTGTCGTCCGGGCGAGCTCTGGGCGTCAGCGGCTGCGGGACTGGAGCACTCGGCGCCCTCGGCTTCACCCGTTTGCCCCGCCAACCGTCCAACCGAGAACGTGGCGGCGATGGCGCCAACGTTCTCCGCCCGGTCCCACGCGTAGGGAGCAGAGCGCCGGCCCGGTGCGCTTCACGAAGCGCCGCTGGTCCCGGGCGCGCCTCCCTTCGCGTGGAAGCGGAAGCGAGGCCGACGGCCGCACGCCTCTCTCGGGCGCCCGGAATTGCCTACGGAATCACGTTCCGTAGGCGGTTGGCTCAACCAAGCGGCCCACGGCGCTCCGTTGCCGCCGACCTCTCCCCCTCGACGATCAAGGGGTAGAGGTCGGCAGCAACTCCGCTTGACGAGGTGGTGAGCTGAAGAACGGGGTCGGATTTGACGAGGGGCGGTAAGGCGAGCGAAGGGCGGAAATAGGGGAGAACAGGGCTGGGTCGGGACAGCGGGCTGGGGTCTGAGGCGGCGGGATGGACGAGTGGCAGACGATGGACGGCTGACAGCGGCGGGCGAGGTGAAGGGCGGCGGGCCGGGTTCGATCGATTGGCGAGAAGCCGAGAAGGATGGATCCGAGGAAGCCGGTCGGTGGGACACGGCGGCGGTCGGGCCGTCCTAATGGGTGACGATGTCTCTGCGCCCCCAACCCGACCTGATGCCGTCCGTCGGCGAGCCTGCCCTCTCGCCGGTCGAGCTGAATCTCGCGGAGCGCATCGCGGCGGAGGTCGCGCGGCGGCTCGAGAGCGAACCGGGGACGGAACGGTTGAAGCTCATCGATGCCGGCGAGGTCGCCGGCATCCTCGGCTGCGACCGGAGCTGGGTCTACGAGCACCAGGCCGAGCTCGGAGCCATACGCCTCGGAAACGGATCGCGGCCGCGTCTTCGCTTCGACCGCGAGCGGATCGCCGAAATCGCGAGCGCGCCTCGGCGCACCGAGGGGCGGCCTGAGCCGAAGCGGGCCGTGCCGAGGCGCCGGCGGGCCCAACGGTCGCCCGTTCCGCTGCTCGAGATCAAGCGTCGGCGTTGAGGAGCTGCGCCCTCTGCGGTGCGAGCCTTCGCGGCCTTCGCGCTGACGCCCTCTACTGCAGTTCCGTCTGTCGCGCTGAGGCCTCACGGCAGCGCCGTCTCCGGCAAGGCGAGGTCGTCGAGGGCTATAGGGACCTTCCGAGCTACAACGGGCGTCAGAGCCGCACAAAGCTCGGGAAGGGGGAGAAGTAAGGTCCCCTTCTCCCTCATTGACCAAAGGGAGAAGCTTTCGATGGGTCCCGATGCAACCGGTCAGGTCCTCGCTCCGAACCGCGAGCGGCGGAGCTGGGGCATTCGCTTCCGCGCTTACGGGCGCCGGCACTACTTAGCCCTCGGTCGGCCTGAGGAGGGCTGGGATCGAGTCCGGGCTGAGCGCGAGCTCCGTCACGTCCTCGCCGACGTCGAGCGTGGCATCTGGCGTCCGCCCGAGCCGGCGCCCGCTCCGAAGGCCGAGACTGCGCCGGGCTTTCACGAGTTCGGCTCCGAGTGGCTCGAGGCGCGCGCTCCGGAGCTCCGGCCGCGGACTGTCAACGATTACCGATGGGCGCTCAGCCACCACCTGCTCCCGCACTTCAAGGATCACCGCCTGTCGGAGATCACCGTCCGCGAGGTCGATCGCTACAAGGCGGCAGAGGTCGCGAACGGGACGCTCGGCGCGGCGCAGATCAACAAGACGCTCAAGATCCTGGCGATGATCATCGATGCAGCGATCGAGTACGAGATGATCGACGGCGCGAACGCGGCGCGAGGACGCCGGCGCCGGGTCAAAGTTCAGAGGGTCCAACGCTCCTGGGTCGAGCCCGAGCAACTACTCGCGCTCCTCGATGCGGCCGATCGATACCACCGGCCGGTCATTGCGACGCTCGCTGGCGGCGGGCTCCGAGTCGGCGAGGCGCTCGCCTTGGACTGGCGCGACGTGAATCTCGCGACGGGGGTACTCCGCGTCGGCCAGGCGAAGACCGACGCCGGGACAGGGCGCGAGGTCGATCTGCCCGGTGGCCTCATCGAGGCGCTGTCGGAGTGGAAGGCCCGAACTCCACGGTCGAGACCTAGCCACCCGGTCTTCGTGTCTCGGTCCGGGCGACGGCAGACGGTGACGAACGTCGACCACCGGCTGAAGACGGCGATCCGGCACGCGAACGAACAACTCACGCGCGACGGCATCGAGGCGATCAGCGAGCGGGTGACGCCGCACTCCCTGCGCCGGACCTATGCGAGCCTTCGCGCGGCCCTCCGGGACGATCCCGTGTACATCGCCGAGCAGCTTGGCCACACCGATCCGGCGTTCACGTTTCGCGTCTACCAGAAGGCCGCGAAGCGCCGCGAGCGGCTCTCGGGTCGCTACCTCGAGGCCTTCGACGAGGCACTTGATTGGGCAAAACTGGGCAAAATCGGCTCGGATGGGGTTCTCGGTCACGCGGAGGGACTTCGTGACGATGGCCGAGATACCCCTTGTCTAAGCCATAACTGGCATCCGGGCCGGTAGCTCAGGTGGTTAGAGCAGCGGACTCATAATCCGTCGGGCGCAGGTTCGAATCCTGCCCGGCCCATCAACGGAAGCCCAGCGGCCAAGCCGATTCGGCCGCTGGGGCGACCGTATCGGGCTGCAACTTGGCCCCAGACGTGGCCCCACGGATCGCCGTCTAAGGTGCGAACCGGCGCGGTCCCTGCGGGTTGCCTTGCAACTTCCCCTTGGGCGGCGCCGTTCTCGGAGGGCGCCTAGTCGGCCGGCGCCCGGTGACAACCTCGCAGGGGAGCAACGCCTCGGGGCTGGTGGATTGGCAGCAAGGCAAAGAGCCGCCGTCGGCAACGGTCATGGGCTAGCTGCTCGCAGCGGAAGGGAATGGGACGGCCAGCGGAACGGGTGATGCCGTGGGCGAAGGCGCTAGGTCCCGGAGCTGTGGGGAGCCGTCGAGGAGCGAGAGCTACTGCGAGCTACATCTATCGGCCGTTCCGCCGGGCTGGGTCTAGGGCACGCCGACCTCCTGCGAATGAGAGGAGACCCCGACGATGAGTGACGCCGACCGCCTTGAGCTGCTCAACCGGCTCGCCGATCGCGTTCCCGAGCTTGACCTCGACGAGCACGAGATCGACTGGACCACACACGACGATGGCGCCGAGGCGCTACTCGTCGACGGTGCTGGGTTCGATGGCGGCGACGGTGCCTTCCTCGTCAACTACGGCGACGACGTGCACGTGATCGGGAGCCTGGCCCCGCTGATCCCCGGCGCATCGGCTGCATCGTGATCAAGCCCGACGGGACCCGCGTCCTCGCTCGCGTTGAGCCGGACCCGCTGGCGCACGACCCGGACTGATGCATACCGAGCTTCAGCGCTGCTTGTGAAGGGCTACCTCGTAGAGCGCCACGTCAGTCCGTCGACCACCCTCGCCAGGGGGCGTCATCTGATTTAGCGCCTCGTGACCGCGTTGCATGTCCTCCTCCGATTCGTACAGCGTGATCCCGAGGCCCCGGCCATGCTCGCGGTCGATAAGCATGTACAGCTCCTTCGCCGTTTCAAGCCCTTCAGGCGGGTTGGCCCAGTTGGACTCCACCTGCTGGCGGGCGGCCGCAATCGCTTCGTCAGCGCGAGCGGGATCAGCCTCGAAGGTCGCTATCCGAGCGTGCATGGCGCACTCCTCTCCGTCGCTTACGTCTCCGGGCTGACCTTATCGCGAGTCTCTAGACCGAGCGCCTCCGCTCACTCTCCGACTGCGCCGCGCAAAGAAACGCCGTCAGCACCGAGTCCCAGGCGAGATACTGCACGGGCGATGTCGCAGGAGAACGTGGAGGTGGTCCGTCACCCCCTGAGCATTGGCCGCCGATTCCAGTCGTCGCCTTGAGGAGCGCCTCGCGCTGCGCGTTCCGTACATCCAAGCTTTGGTGGCGCGAGCTTGGTCGAACCGGCCTCCGCAATCGCGACTGCGACAGGCGATCTTGCCGCGACTTGTGCGCTCGGGATTTGAGGCTGTCAATCGCAAAGACCTCGAGGTGGCGTTCGCGGACTACGACCGTGACGTCGAGTTCTTCCCGCCGGCTGGCTTGGCGGGACTCGGCAATGAAGCCTCCTATCGCGGTCTCAAAGCGCGCCTCCGTTACGAACGGGAGTGGCGTGCCGAATGGGGGGACTACCGCTACGAGCCCGACGAGCTGAGGGACCTGGGAGATCGCATCCTGGTGATCGGTCGCATTAGGAGCAGCGGATTGAGCAGCGGCGCTGCAATCGACAGTGACTTCGCCAACCTCTTCACCATCTCGGCCGGGCGGGTGATCCGCGAGCAGGCCTACTTCGATCGCGCCGAGGGCTTCCAAGCCGCCGGGCTTTGGGAGTAGGCGCCCTCAGATGCCGGGGAACGTCGCCGCGTGGTGGCAATCGCGGCAGCCTGCTGCGGTCTACCGCGCTCCGCTGCCACCGGCGTTGCGATCGACTCGCCTAGGCCCTTCGGCCTGCTGCCTGCCGCTTCGGTCTGCTGTTGCCGTTTCCAACGACAGCCCAACGCCTACTCCGAGAGCCCGGCGGCTTCGAGGGCGTCCGCTTTATCCATGTACTCGCGGCCCCGAGCGACCTTCCCGTTTCGGATTGTGTAGACGGTCGCATAGGTCACCTCCGTCTCGGCGCCGCTCAGCTTGGCGCGTCCGCTGGCCTTCAGGACCGCGACCACCGTGTCGTCTCCGCCATCGATGACCTCAACGGGCTCGACCCTGAAGTCCTCGAACGTGTCGAGCCAATCCTCCGCGTAGGCACGCAGGGCGTCCTTCCCGTGAATGGGGCCGTGGTCATCGGGCGCCCCTTCGGCTGCGCGGTGGTCGAGGTCCTCCGTCCAGTACTTGGACCAGGCGTCGACATCGCCCCGGTTGAAAGCTTCAGCCATATCGAGAACGATCTGGACGTTCTCCTGCGACATCGCCTACTCCGAAAGTCCGGCGGCTTCGAGGGCCTGCCCGCGCTCCGAGAAGGTCTGAAAGCGCGTGATGACGCCATCTTTGAAGCTGGCGAGCCAGCCACCGTGAGCGTCGATTTCGACCCCGCTACCGCGACCTCGCCCTCGGATTCGCCCAAGCGCCAGAACCCAGTCCGCACCATCGCGCACTTCCTCGACCTCCCAATGCAGGCCCTCCCAGCTTTGTTCTACGGCGGCGCAATAGAAGACGGCTGCGTTCCGGCCGCGGTAAGTCGTCCCCTCGACCGCCGCTCGGATAGGCACGATCTCGGCGTCCTCAGCGAGGAAGGCTCCGAACTCACTGCCCTCGCGTCGGTTGAACGCTTCGATCACGGCCCCCATCTTCTCCACGTTCTCCTCCGACATCGCCCGCGCAGTATCTCGCGCCCGGAGCGAGGCCAGGCGCCCGAGGCGGATACTTCGGGAGATGTCACAGAAGGCCATCGAAGAATGAGGCGCCCGCCCGGTCTGGTCGGGACCTTGGCCCTCCTCAGTCACGGCGGCAAGCTGCACATCGCCGATCCCAAGCGTCTTGACTGGCACCATGGGAGAGTCGGGACCTACTGCGGCCGTGAGTGGCCACTTCCCGAGCACGCGCACACCTGGGCCGAGGTGGTGGACGAGGCCGAGGTCTGCAAGATCTGCCTGCGGTCATCTCAGGCGGCGGAGTTCCTAGCGCGCGAGAAGCACAAGCACTTTTGGCAGCGCCTTCGGAGCCACTGACCAGCCCCACTCCGGCCAGAACTTCACGGCTGGTCGAAATGGACCGCGCCGCGGTGCGCGTGCGTGCACCCAGCCGAGATCGGGCTCGGCGGAAACGGCGTCAGAGCGAGGTCGAGGCCCAAGGCGTGACACCGGGTATACCGCCCTTCGAGATGTACCGGCCCCCCTGGCTAAGCGTGAGCCGGAAACGGCCCCCAAGAAGTCGCGCCGCCTACTCCCGCAGCCCGGCGGTAGCGAAGCCGTCAGCGGGTCGCGCTAGGTACTCAGCGGCTCGCGTGGCTTCGGCGTTGCTCCTAATCCGCCACCCGCCAGGAAGCTTCCAGCTCCTCCGAACGGACCGGCTGGCGCTGCCGCCGCGGTGGCCCAAAGCCCCGTGCCTACCGGGGTATTGCTCAGCGCTGCGCATGAGCTGGGCGTTGCGTGCCCTCACTGCCTCGTAGTTCAAGTTTCCGGTCATCTGCTCGCCTCTTGCGGGGGGGATCGTGATGACCGTGGTACCGCTTGGCGCGGGAGTCCGTTCAAATGACCGACGGTGACGTTGGTCACACGATTGGGCTTCACGCTGACAAGCAGCCGGAAACGCTCGCGGACGACCTCCACGTTCTCCTGCGACATCGCCTACTCCGATAGCCCGGCGGCTTCGAGGGCCTCCTCGCGGTTGAAGAAGCCCCGACCCCGGACGACCTTGCCATCGCGGAAGCTCCACAACTGAAAGACGGTCATTTCGACCTCCGCGCCGCTCTGGCTGCCTCTACCGTGGAAGTTCACGACCGCGAGCGCGGCGGCGCCCGCATCGATCAATTCCTGCGGCGTCGTCCGCGCGTCGTCGAAGTCCTTCCAAAAGCTCTCGAGGAAGTGTCTGAAGCCCTCGACGCCTCGGAAATCTCCGGCGAGCCCCGGGACGCTCCCGCTGGCGACGTACTCGAACTCCGGGGCCACCATTTCTTCGAGCCAGCGCAAGTCGAGATGCGAAAAGCCGCGACGCGCCGCTGCGTCGTTGAAGAGCTCGTATGCGCGCCGCACGACCTCCACGTTCTCCTGCGACATCGCCTACTCCCGCAGCCCGGCGGCTTCGAGGGCTTTGCGCCTGTCGCCGAACGCCCGCCACTCGACGACCTTGCCATCGCGCACCGTCAACAGATGCGCTTGCTGGGCATCGGTTGGAGCACCGCTACCTCTCCCTTTGGCATGGAAGGTGGCGAAAACGAGGATTCGCTCCCCCAGATCGAAGAATCTCTCGGGCGCGACCGATATCTCCTCGAAGGAATCAAGGAGCGTCCTCTTAGCCCGAATCAGCGAGCCGTAGCCCTTCCCTGCGAGTTCACCCGGAAGCTCCGGGCGATTCCGAGAGCACGAGGTCGGGATCAAAGATGTCCTCGCGAATATCGCCCTTGCCGTTGAAGGCAGCTATCGCGCGCTGCGCGATCTCCACGTTCTCCTGCGACATCGTCCGCGCAGTATCTCGCTGTGGCGGCTGCCTACGACGCCGGGACGTGCGTCCCGCCTCTGCACAGCCACTGGCCCCGCAGAAGCATCGTTCTCCAAGCTCCTCGCCTCGTCCGCGCCGTGGGCGCTTTCGGTGGTCATTGGGCTTGGCCGTTGCTCTAGCCGCAGGGCCAGCTTGAGAACCACGTTACTCCTATCCCGGCAGGCGCGAGCAACTCTCGCTCTGCCAGATCGCCTACTCCCGCAGCCCGGCGGCTTCGAGGGCGTGGCGTGGTCAGGAACAGTCGTCGGCCCGATGGTCCTTCCCTCGCGGAGAGCGGCGCTGGCCGCGCTTTTGCGGCGTTTCGGCCTCGGCCTCTTGCTGGGCGAGCTCCTTTTCGGCCTTGACGTGACGTCGTCTACCGCCTGAACCGCTGAAGACCGCCTGAATCGGGCGCGGACTGTCGCGCAGACGGGAGTTCAGGAGCGTCTGCGGCAGGTGCTTGGGCCAGTTCCGGTCGAGCACGCGCTGGCGCTCGACGTCGGGGTGCGCGACGGCCACGAGCGGCAGTTGCGCTGCGTCGGCGGGACGGCGTCGCTTGCTAACGGATTTGCTAACGGACGGACCCGGAACGACCGGAACTGAGACCACCCAACCCGACGGCGGCAAGTCCTGAACGCCGCAGTTTGCAGCTGATTCCGTAATTGAGCCGACTCGGCACCACGAGCCGAACAGGACTCATAATCCGTCGGTCGGTGGTTCGAATCCACCCCGGCCCACTATGGCGGCAGCGCGGGGTCCGACTACGCCGGCAGCCCGGCGGCTTCGAGGGCCCTCGCAGAGAGAACCACGAGCGTTGGTGTTGTCGGGACCGGAGGCGCTCCGCCACCCCCTCGGCGGCCGAGGGCAGGACCGGCCTGGCTCGGGGTTCGACCTTCACCTCGGGGGGTAGACCGTTGGGGCCATGGATGGACCTCCGGCAGCTTTTGGCTCGCGGGCAGAGAGAATCGCGTACAACGAGGCTTGGTGCCGGGACCTCAATAGGCGCAAGGTTGAATGGATGGAGGGCGGCCATCCAACCGCCGGATTTCGCTGCGAGTGCGGGCAGGTGGACTGCGGTTCTCGGTTTCCGCTTTCGTTCGGGGAGTGGAACGAGATCCGCTCGCGACCGAACCGGTTTGCGGTGGCGCCAGGCCACGTCGCGCCTGACTTGGAACTCGTGGTCAAGGAATACGAAGACTTCTGGCTCGTCGAGAAGCAGGGTGAGGCGGCGCATATCGCCGAGGATTTGGACTAACAGCCGCGCGACGGATCGGCCTTTCGACGGTCGGGGGTGATTGGCAGGACCCAGACCGTAGGCGGCGGGCGGTATGCGGGCAAGGGCGCGCGACAAATTTGCGCGCAAGACTGGGTCTACTGAAACCGCTCGGGGGGCGGTAGAGCTCTGACGCGGGGGCGATGTCGGAGGAGAACGTGCTCTCCCCGCCCACCTACATCACTGCCGCTTCGGCGGGCCCATACGTACCCCCGGATCCGGTGGTAACACGGGTGGTAACGGACTGGAACGGAACCAGCTGGACTCAGACCGAAAGCCAAGAGCGGGATTCCCGACTGGAACGGACTCCAGTGGACTCCAGCGGAAAGCAGACGTGGGCTCATAATCCGTTGGGCGCAGGTTCGAAATCCTGCCCGGCCCACTACGGCGCTCCCAGCGCGGATCGCCTACTCCCGCAGCCCGGCGGCTTCGAGGGCAGCCGATTTCCTATCGAAGCCTTCCAGGCGGGCGATCAACCCCTCGCGGAAGGTGTAGAGGTCGACGATGCTCTGCTCGAGCTCGATTCCATCGCGCCCGCGTCCCCGCTATCGAACGACGGCTACGACCTGATCACCTCGGTCGATGAGCTCGGGTGTTCCTGCCAGAGCTCGTCGAAGCTGTCGAAGAAGGTCACCCAGAATGCCTTGAGCTCCTCATGGCCCCGAAAGACGCGGCTGCCGACAGCCGGGATCGTTCAACGACCAAAGCTGGGTCCGCGGGCCGCAGGACTCCATCGAAGTCTCGCCGGTTCCACGCCTCGAGACATTGGCGCACACCCTCGACGTTCTCCTGCGACATCGCCTACTTCGAAAGCCCAGCGGCTTCGAGGGCCTTGGACCGATTCAGGAAATCCTCTTGCCGGACCACCAAGCCGCGTCTGAACGTGAACAGCTGAAAGACAGGCTCACTCACGGCCACCCCGCTGCCCGATCCATGTCCACTCTGCGTCGTCGTGACGAGAGCCTTGTCGCCAAGATCCAGGATCTCCTCCGGGTCCCAGCGGATATCACCGAAGGCATCGAGCCAGTATCGCCAGAACTGGCGGTAGCCCTCATGGCCAAAGAAAGCGGTCTCCATGTCGGGAGGCAGGAGATCGAGGCTGGGGCGATATTCGTATGCCCGAGGATCATTGAAGGTGAGAATGAGCTCGAAGTCTCGGCGGTTTGCCGCAGCGTAGGCTCGGGCGATTAGACGGGCGAGTATGGATTGCCGGAGCCGAGATCGCGGTGGAAGCCGAAAAAGCAGCGCGCCCATCCGCTGAAAGGGACCTGGCAAGCGGATGCGCAGGCGCTCGTCGAAGCTGCGGCGCCCACTCGCCCGGTCGCTCAAGGGCTGGGGCGTGACGCGGATCCCGGCCCCGGCCTGGACGTTCTCCTGGGGCACCGCCTACTCCGAGAGCCTTACCGCCTCGAGGGCTTGATCCTTGTCGCCGTAGTCCTTGAAGCGGGTGATGAGTCCGTCGCGCAAGCTCGCCACGACGGCCATGGGCATGCCGATCTCGATGCCACCGCCCTTTCCGACGACGCGGAGGATGCCGACTGCGAGCAGGTGCTCCACGTTCTCCTCCGACATCGCCAGCGCAGTATCCCCTGTCGCAGTGCTCATAATCCGTCGGTCGGTGGCTCGAATCCACCCCCGGCCCATGACATCGTCCAGCGTTTGCTGCCACACGGGGAATAGGGTGGATCGGTGGATGCACGGAAGCTTCCGCCGCCGGGTTGGTACGACGACCCGGAGGTGCCGGGAGACAAGCGATACTGGGACGGCTCCGGCTGGACCGAGCACCGCGCACAGCCCAGGGGGCGGCTGAGGGCGACGTACGAGCGGCTCTTCCCGGACAGGATCGCCAAAGCTACGTTCTGGGGCATCTCGATCGTCGTGATGCTGATCGTCCTCGGCTTGATCGGTCACGCCCTCGATCATTCGAAGAAGTCGTCGGCGGCATCGGCCGGCGGCCGGGTGATTCCGATCCCGCCGCCGGTGAAGGTACCGCGGACGATTCCGTCCAAGGCAGCCGGGGGCCGATACGACCGCGGGCAGATCGCCCAGGTTGGGGCGCACCTGACGGCTGCGAGCCCACGTGAGCGCTCGGACATCACGGGAGTCAACCGCGCCGCCTACGAGCGCGCCCTCGACTACGCGATCTCGAACATCAGCGAGTACTGGTCCCGGCAGCTTCCTGCGCGCCTGCACGCCAAGTATCCGCCGCCACCCCGCGTGGTCGGGTACAACGCCGGGGATCCGCCGTACCCGCTCTGCGACGGCGAGCGCCTCACTCCGCACAACGCGGACTATTGCTTCACGAACAACACCGTCGCCTTTGACGAGCGCGGGCTCCTGATCCCGTACTACGCCAAGGTTGGCCCGGCCGCCAACGCGGTGATCCTCGCCCACGAATGGGGCCATGCGGTGCAGGCTCGGCTCGGCCTCGTGAAGTGGCGAGTCGACGAGCTCCGGGAGCTCAACGCCGATTGCTGGGCGGGCGCATGGGCCGGTGGCGCGATCAGTCCGGGCGTGATCTCCCCCTCCGACCTCCAAACCGCGGCGCACGCGATGTACCTAACGGGCGATCCACATTGGGTGAGCTGGCTGGCGCCCGACGCGCACGGCACGCCGACTCAACGTTTCAAGTCGTTCGGCACGGGCGTCAAGGGCGGCATCCCGGCCTGCGCCAATCAGGCCAAGGCGTTCTCCGGGTAGGTCGCCCGGCAAGTCGTCGACCTTGGTCCCACGGCGCAAGCCAATCGCGCAACGTCTTGGAGAACGCCGTCGAATCCGCGAGCCGCGGCCTACTCGAGCTGGAAGCCCATCCGCGCCTCCTGGACGGATGCGTGCACCGGAAGGCCTCCGGTGGGTCCTCCGAACTCGTGATCGAGGGATGAGCCGGAGTAGGCGACGAGCCTTACGCCGCCGCCGTCGGTCCCCGCGCTAATCGTCGATGCGGTTTGAACCAGCGCCCAGCGACAACCCGAATCGATCGCTGTGCAGCCGCGAAGATCGACGACGACCCCGTCCACGCCCTCAGCGATGACGCCATTCAGAAGCGCAGCCAGCGCCCTATCGCCGCATCCTGCAAATGCCCGTTGACCTCGACAAGGGCCACGCTCGGGTCGAGCGTCTCGACGTGGTAGACGGTTGGACGGCCTGAGAACGGCATCGGAACTCCTTTCCCTCAGGGAAGTGCGTCGTGCTCGGTCCCCAATGGCGCGAATGCGTCGCGCGTACCACGTCAAGTGAGTCCCAGCCCCAGTGTACGTCGCTCATCGGCGGGCGCTTGCGAGCGTCCCGCTACCCGCGGTCTCCCACTACATCGCTCAGCCTGGGAGACGGAAAGGTCAGCAGGGCCCAACTCCTTGCCGGAGTCGATTCGGCGATCTCAGCGGCCGAATCATCCGCCTCCCAGCCTGCTTGATCCACGGGCCGGCGACAACAGGTAGGTTCTTCCGATCCAGCGACAGGAGGTGCCGTGCGCAAGGTCATTCCACTTCTGGCGATTGCAGGACTCTGTCTAGGAGTCCTTGCGGCAAGCGCCGCAGCGCGCGTGGAGTCACGCTTCACCGTGATCGGGCTGACGAAGTCGTCTCATCCCGTGCATGGCGGGGTGATCGTTCGCGACACGCTGGTCGTGCCCGGCGATCGCAACGAAGTGGTCGGGCACGCGCGCATCAAGTTCACGCCGCGGGCACATCGTTCGGTCCGGGCACGGGGCGTCTTCGTGGTTGGCGGCGGGACGCTCAAGGTCAAGGGCGTGTTCTCGGGCAGCAGCGGCCGCATCAATGTCATCGGTGGCACGCGACATTGGAATGGCGCTGCCGGCAAGGTGAAGCTGAGTAACGCTGGTCAGGGTGCCGAGCGGTACGCGTTCACCGTCGTTCAGTAGCCGCCGCAGGAACTTCATAGCGGTGCCCTAGTCCGAGAGCCCTGCGGCTTCGAGGGCCTTCGCGGGGTCGGCGTACGATTTGCAGCACACGACCTTCCCTTCCCGGAAGTCCCAAATGTAGGCGTAGCGGATCTCGGCCTCCAGCCCGCTTCCCCTGCCCCGCATCCGTCCCCGGTGGCAGGACACGACGCTCTCTCCCGCGTCGCGTATCCATTCGACGTCGCCTTCGATGCTTTCCCACGGCTCTACGGCGCGCGCCCATGCCTTCCGAAACCCCTCGTGCCCGCGGTAGGTCTCACCGACGTGGTCGGGAAGGATCTCGTCCTCGTAGACGATCTCGGTGTCGAGGAACGACAGGTCGCCGAGGTCCCTGAGGTCCCCGGCCATCCATTCATCCAGGTACTCGCGCAAAATCTCGACGTTCTCCCGAGACACCGCGCGTGCAGTATCCCCGCATCCCCCGCAGCGAGAGGCTACGGTGGGCGACGGCGATGGCTGACGTTCGCGACGAGACGGTTCTGGTCACCGGGGGCTCCGGCTTCCTCGGCGGCTGGTGCGTGATCGAGCTGCTGCGCCGCGGCTACACCGTGCGGACCACGGTCCGCAGCCTCTCGCGTGAGGACCAGGTGCGCGCCGCTGTCGGCTCCGAGGTGGATCCGGGCGACCGCCTCACGGTGCTGGCTGCGGACCTCACCAGCGACGACGGCTGGCCCGAGGCCGTGAACGGCTGCGATTACGTCCTCCACGTCGCCTCGCCGTTCCCGCCCAAGCAACCGAAGGACCCGGACGAGCTGATCGTGCCGGCGCGCGACGGGACGCTCCGCGTCCTCGCCATGAGCCTCGACGCAGGCGTCAAGCGGGTCGTCCTGACGTCGTCGGTCGCGGCGATCAGGCTCGCCGAGGGCGCCCCGGTGCGACCGCTCGACGAGACCGACTGGACCGACCCCGACAGCCCCGGGCTCACGCCGTACGTCCGCTCGAAGACCATCGCCGAGCTCGCGGCCTGGGAGATGGCGCGTGAGCGGGGCGCCGAGGATCGCCTCGCGGTGGTGAATCCCGGCGCCATCATCGGCCCGGTGCTGAACGACGACGTCTCCTACTCCCTGCAGGCCGTTCAGCGCCTGCTCGACGGCTCGCCCGGCGTGCCGCAGCTGGGCTTCAGCCTCGTCGACGTCCGCGACGTCGCCGATCTCGAGCTCAGGGCGATGACGTCGCCCGAGGCGGGCGGCCAGCGCTTCATCGCCGCCACCAAGTTCCTCTGGATGGCGGACATCGGCGCGGTCTTGCGCGAGCGCCTCGGAGACAGGGCCTCAAAGGTTCCAACACGCACCATCCCGAACCTGCTCGTGCGCGCAATGGCGCTATTCGATCCGGGCATTCGATCCGTCGTCGGCGGCCTCGGCAAGCGAAGCGAGCTCTCGTCGGAGAAGGCGAGGAGCTCCCTCGGCTGGTCGCCTCGTCCGATCGAGGACACGATCACCGAGACGGGCGAGACCCTGATCCGCCACGGCGCCGCGGCCCCGCGACCTAGCGCCAGCGGCTCGCGCAGGCTCGTGTACTCGCTCGCGATCCCTCACCGTCATCGCTGGGGCGGTACCGTCGCGGTGATGGCTCCCGGCGCATTCGACGTCGTGGTCGTCGGCGCGAGCATCGGGGGGTGCACGGCGGCGCGGCTGTTCGCGCTCTCGGGAGCGCGGGTCGCGCTGATCGAGCGGCGCCCCGATCCCGACGCCTACAAGGTCGTGTGCACGCACCAGATCCTCTCGAGCGCGGTCCCGACGATGGATCGCCTGGGGCTGACAGCCGCTGATCGAGAAGCGGGGCGCGATCCGCAGCTACCCCGCCGCCTGGACGCCGTCGAGCGGGTGGATCGAGTTCCCCGACGACGTCCCGCACGGGTACGGCGTCACCCGGCGAACGCTCGACCCGCTGCTGCGCGAGCTCGCCGCGGGTACGCCGGGCGTGGATCTGATGGTCGGGCGCACGGTGACCGGCCTGCTCGGCGACGGCGACCGCCCGGCCGGCGTGAGGTCGCGAAGGCGCCGACGGGCGCGGCGCAGCGGATCGGCGCCCGCCTCGTCGTCGCGGCCGACGGCCGGGGCTCGACGGTCGCGCGCCTGGCGCGGGTGCCGGGCCGCGTTCGCCCGCACAACCGGTTCTTCTACTTCGCCTACTGGCGGGGCCTTCGGCCGGTCACGAACCGCGCGCGAGTCTGGTTCCTCGACCCCGAGGGCGCCGCGGCGTTCCCGAACGAGGATGACCTGACGGTCCTGGCCGCCGTCCCGCACCGCTCGCGCATGGCCGAGTTCCGCGCCGACCCCGAGGGCTTCCTACGGGCGGTGGATCGCCGCCCTCCCGGACGGCCCCGACATCGCGAAGCGGCGAGCGGGTCTCGAAGCTGATCGGCAAGCTCGAGACGCCGAACGTGATGCGCCCGGCGGCGCGTCCCGGGCTCGCGTTCGTCGGCGACGCCGCGCTGGCGAGCGACCCGGTCTTCGGCGTCGGGTGTGGGTGGGCGTTTCAGAGCGCGGAGTGGCTCGTCGACCGAACGCACGGCGCGCTGCTCGAGGGCGACGATCCGGCACTCGACCGGGGCCTCGACCGCTACCGCCGCACCTTCCGGCGCCGGCTCGGCCCGCACCACTGGGCGATCGCGGACCTGTCCACGGGCCGCGAGCTGCGGGCGATGGAGCGGATGACGTTTCGCGCCGCCGTGGACGACCAGAAGGTCGCCCGAGCCGTCGAGGCACTGGCGACGCGGCGGACGCTCTGCGTTCAGCGCGCTCGACCCCCGCCTCGTGGCCCGCGTCGTCGCGAGCGAGGTCCGTCGGTGAAGGGCCTACTTCAGGTGGGGCTTGCAGCTCCTGCTGAATGCTCTTGGCGGCGTCGACGTACTCCGAGCGGCAGGACCGGAGGCGGGTCGCCGGGAGGACGCCGAGCGCGGCGACGCGGCGGAAGTTCTCCTCGACGCACCCGCCGCAAGGCAGATGATGTTGTCGGCCCGCTGAAGGTCGAACCCGTGCGTGTCGGCGTACTCGGCGAGATCCGGCGGGCTCTGGCGGCCCGAGAACGCGGCCCAGAACCGCGCCGCATCGGAGGTGACCCGGTAGCCGAGCGCGGAGGGGAGGTGGAGCAGGGTGATCGTTGCGATCGTGTCCGCCGCGTCCTCCTGGCTGCCGAGCACGGGGAGGTTGTAGTTCGCGATCAGCGCGTGGCCGAACTCGTGCGCGACGACGAAGTCGTCGACCGCGGCGGTCGAGCCCCCGACGTGGCGTGGGCTCCACGACGGGTTCGCGGCGTGAAGGACCCCGAAGACCTCGGCCGCGAACCCGTAGAAATCGGTGATCGAGTTGTCCTTCGGGCTGTAGAAGGGCCCCGGGCCGATGCCGTTCGCGAACCTCAGGGTCAGCGGGTTCGGAAGCTTGAAGCCCTGGGCGAGCTCCTGAACGAACTGCGGGACTTTGCCCGCCTGCAGGAGCTTCGCGCCGAACGCGTCATCCTTCGTCCGCGGCCTCTGCACGAGGATGCGCACCTGGCCCGTCGGCTGCGCGCCGGCGAGGCCCGAGGCCCCCGACGCTCGGGCCGGATGCTCCGGAGGCTTCCGTCGAGGCGGTGGTCTCCGAGCTCGACCCGCCGCATCCCGTGACGAGAGCCGTCCCCGCGATCGCGAGGGCGAGGGAGAACGTCGAGGCCAGCCGCCTGGCTTTCCGCCCGTCCACGGCGCGAGTCTATCCCGCAGCCTTGACGCCGCCTGTGGTGCCCGGATAGGGTCGGCGTGTCTCGACCAGATAGGAGAGGGAGCCTCTGTCAAATCCAGTGGGAGTGGCCGCGAGGATCGTCGCGTGCGCCGCGTGCCTGATCGTCGTGCTCGCGGTCGCTCCGGCGCAGGCCGCATTCCCCGGCGCCAACGGCCCGATCGCGTTCAGCCCCTTGCTCCTCCCCTTGGACGACCTTTCGGCGCACTCGCAGGTGTTCACGGTCGGCGCCAACGGCGCCGGGTTGACCCAGCTCACCCACGTCGCCGACGACCAAGCCGCGGCCATGCCGGACATCTCGGCCGATGGGAAGAAGATCGTCTACGAGAGCAACGAGGCGGGCCCCTTCGAGATCTGGACGATGAACGCTGACGGGAGCGGTCAGACCCGCCTGACCCACCGGAAGGGCTTCGAGGCGTTCCAGCCGAGCTGGTCGCCCAACGGCCAGCGGATCGTGTTCTCGAGCTGCGGCGAGCCGCTCGGCTTCCCCGCCTACTGCGACATCGACGTGATGAACGCCGACGGGACCGGGGTCAAGCGGCTTGTTGGCGGGCATCGATACCACCTTCGCCCCGAGTACTCACCGAACGGCCAGACGATCGTGTTCTCCAGCGACCGGCAGGGGCTGATCTCGGCTCTGTGGCGCATCGGTGCGGACGGCTCGAAGCTGAAGCGATTGACGAAGCCGCGCCTAGAGGCCTTCTGGTCGGACTGGTCGCCCAACGGCCAGACGATCCTCTTCAGCGACAACTGGAACAGGCCCAACTCCAGCCTCTGGACCGTCGGCGCCGACGGAAAGGGGACCAAGAGGATCAGCCACGCTCGCGGGACCAACCGCGCATTCGGCGCCTACTCGCCCGACGGCCAGCGGATCGTCTTCACCAACGACCCCGGAGGCCTATCCGCACTCAATGCTGACGGCACGAATCCGCAGCCGATACCGGGCGTTTCGTCGGACGGGCCGCCCTTCAGCGCCGACTGGGGGGCGGCACCGTGATCGCGCCACGATCTCGCCACCTGATCGCCGCCCTGACCGTCTTCGGCGCGTCCGCCCTCGCCGCCGCTCCGGCGGCCGCAACCTTCCCGGGACGCAACGGCCGGATCGCCTACGACGACTACACAACCGGCCAGATCTACAGCGTCAACCCGGGCGGGTCGAAGCGTCGGCAGCTTACGGACGCCCCGAAGAACCAGCCGGCGGAAAGCCCGAACTGGTCGGCCAACGGCAGCCGGATCGTCTTCGACATCTTCAAGCCCGACGAGACCCGCATCTGGGTCATGCGCGCCGACGGCAGCCACGAGCGCCAAATCCTGAAGGACAAGAAGGGCTTCGGAGACTTCGCGCCCGCATTCACTCCGGACGGCCGGCAGATCGTCTTCTCCCGCTGCCACCCGGAGCCGAAGGACGTCTGCGCGATCTGGAAGATGCGCGCGAACGGCACGCGCAAGCGAGCGCTCACGCCCTTTGTCGACGGCCCGAGCAACACCGAGAGCGACTTCGACCCGGAGGTCTCGCCGAACGGCAGGCGGATCGTATTCTCGCGCTTCCAGGCCGGCGGCTTCACGGGCCGGGTCTTCGTGATGGGCATCGACGGGGGTGGCGCTCACGCGATCACGCCCGCGAAGTACGAGGCGTTCCGGCCGGACTGGGCCCCGAGCGGAAACCGGATCACCTTCTCGAGCAACGTCGCTCGAGTCGGCTCGAGCATCTTCACGATCAAGCGCGATGGGAGCGACGTCCACCGTCAGACCCCAGATCGCTTCCCGCACAACGACGCCGCATCCGCGTACTCGCCTCGCGGTAACCGGATCGTGTTCGTGAGCGATCGCCGCTATCCGGACTTGTGCTGCAACGACCTGTTCTCGATCGGGTCGGGCGGCGGCAAGGACCGCAGGCTCCACACCGGGGAGCCCGCCGGCATCCTCGACCCGGCCTGGGGCACGGCGCCGATCATCCGCTGACGCCGCGAACCTAACCCGCCGCTCGCCGCGTATACGCTCGCGCCGTGGCCCACGCGATCCGCCGGGTGCTGCTAGGCCCGCCGCTGCCCACCTCGGCCGCGGCCTCGGAGCGCCTCACGAGGCCCCGCGCGATGGGCGCCTTCGGGCTCGACGCCCTGTCGTCCGTCGCCTACGGCCCCGACGAGATCCTCTACGTGCTGGTCCTCGCCGGCAGCGCCGGCGTGGCGTTCGACATGCCGATCGCGATCGCGATCGCGGCCCTGCTCGGCATCGTCGCCTTCTCCTACCGGCAGACGATCTACGCCTACCCGAACGGGGGCGGGTCGTACACGGTCGCGCGGGAGAACCTCGGCACTCCCGCGGGCCTCGTGGCGGCGGGGGCGCTGATGGTCGACTACCTGACGACCGTGGCCGTCTCCGTCACGGCGGGCACCGCTGCGGTCGTCGCGTTTGCGCCGGGCCTCGAGCCCCACGTCGTCGTCATCGACGTCGTGATGATCGTTCTGCTGATGACGATCAACCTGCGGGGCGTGCGGGAGGCGGGTGCCGCGTTCGTGCTGCCGACCTACCTCTTCATCGGCTCGCTTGCGCTGCTGCTCGTCGTCGGCGGCGTCCACCTCCTGGTCGACGGCACGCCGAACGCGGCCCAGAACCTGCCGAAGGCGAGCGAGGACGTGACCATCTTTCTAGTGCTCCGCGCGTTCGCGGGCGGCTGCACCGCGATGACGGGTGTCGAAGCGATCGCCAACGGAGTGCCGGCGTTCCGGGACCCGGCCTCGCGGAACGCCGCGCGGACGCTGATCACCCTCGCGGTGATCCTCGCGGTTCTGTTCCTCGGCGTGGCCGGTCTCGGCCACGCGATCGGAGCGGTCCCCTCGGACACGCAGAACGTGATCGCGCAGGTCGGCCTGACGTTCGTCGGCCATTCGCCGCTCTTCTACGTGGTCCAGGTCTCCTCGGCGATCATCCTGATGCTTGCCGCCAACACATCGTTCAACGGGTTCCCGCGCCTCGCCGCGGTGATGGCCCAGGACGACTGGACTCCGCACCGGCTCTCGCATCGTGGCTTCCGGCTCGCCTACTCGAACGGGATCCTGGCGATCGGCCTGCTCGCAATCGCGCTGGTCGTCGCGTTCGACGGCAGCACCCACGCGCTGATCCCGCTCTTCGCCGTCGGCGTGTTCCTGTGCTTCACGCTCTCGCAGTCGGGGATGGTGCGCCACTGGCGGCGCGAGCGCGGGGCGAACTGGCGGCGGAAGGCGGCGATCAACGGCACGGGCGCCGTCGTGACCGGCCTCGTCACGGTGATCGTCGTCGGGAACGAAGTTCACCTCGGGCGCCTGGATCGTCGTGCTGCTGGTGCCGACCCTCGTAGCCGGGTTCTACGCGGTCCACCGCCACTATGAGCGAACGCGCCGCCAGCTCGGCCTCGACCGCGCGCCCGAGCTCCCGCCGCCGATCACCTCTCCGCGCCGGGCGGTCGTCCCAATCGCCCATCTCAACAAGGCGACCGCCGCGGCGCTCGCCTACGCTCGGGACGATCGCCGGCGAAGTGATCCCCGTCCATGTCGCGGCGGAGGAGGACGGCGACGCCGGCAAGGACTTCGAGCGCCGCTGGCGTGAATGGACCGGCAACGGGGTCCCGCTGCGCATCATCGAGTCGCCCTACCGCGAGGTCGTGAGCCCGCTCGTCGACCTGATCGAGGAGATGGCCGGCGACGAGAGCGACCCCGTCACGGTCGTCGTTCCCGGCCGTGATCCCGGCGCACCCGTGGCAGGAGCCCCTCCACAACCAGCTCGAGTACGTCCTCGGCGCGGCGCTGCTCGGCAAGCCCGGCGTCGTCCTCACCGCCGTCCCCGTGAAGCTTGCGGACTGAGTCGCGGATGGGACGGAGATGAGCCTCCTCGGCGCGCCGCCGTCGGCGGTCTGGGTCCTGCTGTTCGTCGCGCTCGTCGGCTTCGCGTCCTGGCGGGCACGGCTTCTCCTCCTGCCGGAATGGACCGGAGCGCCGGCGCGGCTCGCCGAGGCCGTGCTGGGGATCTCGCTCGCGCTCGTGCTCGCCGAGGCCCTCGGATTGGCCGGGCTTCTGAGCGGCCTCGCCCTCGAGATCGGCGCCGGCGCGCTGGCCTCGCGGCGCTTCGTCGTCACGCGCGGCCGGCGCGGAGAGGGGGGAGAGGGCACTCCGGCCGGCGGGATGGCCGCGCTCGGCGCGGCCGGCGCGGTGATCGCGTCATGCGTCGGGGCGATCTGGGTGCTCGGAGCGCTCGGCGTGCTCGACGGCGGGCCGATGGTCTTCGACTCGAACTGGTACCACCTGCCGATCGCCGCGGACGTTCGCGCGCTCGGGGTCGGTCACCGCGATCCAGCCGATCGACCCGCTCACGCTCGCGCGCTTCTATCCGGCGAACTCCGAGCTGGTGCACGCGATCGGGATGGCGATCCTCCATCGCGACGTCCTCTCGCCGCTCCTGAACCTCGGCTGGATGGCGCTCGCGCTCCTCGCCGGCTGGTGCATCGGACGGCCGTTCGGAGCGGCGCCGCTGTCGCTGCTCGGCGTCGCGGTCGTGCTCGCGGCGCACGTGTTCGCCGCATCGCAGGCGGGCAGCGCCACCAACGACGTGGCGGCGACCGCGGCGCTGCTCGCCGCCGCGGCGATCCTCGTCAACGGGCGGCCGCGGGACGGCGGCACGCGCTCGCGGCGGGGCGAGCTTGGAGCCGTGCTTGTCGCGGCGCTCGCGGCGGGACTCGCCGCCGGGACCAAGCTCGACTTCCTCATACCGGCCGCCGTCCTCACGGTCGGCGTGGTGGCGGTCTCGGCGAGGGGGTCCAGGGCCGCGACCGCCGGGGTCTGGCTGGCGGGCGCCTTCGCCACAGGCGGGCTCTGGTACGTCCGCAACCTCGCCGCCACCGGCAACCCGGTGCCGTGGCTTCGATCGATCGGGCCGATCGACCTGCCCTCGCCCGACCAGGCGTTCGGCCTGCGGCCCGACTATTCCGTGGTGCACTACATCGGCGACGGCGGGATCTGGAGCAGCCATTTCCTGCCCGGCCTGCGGGTCGAGTTCGGCGATCTTTGGCCCCTTCTGCTCGCGCTGGCGCTCGCCGGGATGGTCGCCGGGCTCGTGCGGCCCGCGAGACCCGTCGTGCGGGTCATCGCGCTCGCCGCGCTCGCCGGCTCGATCGCCTACGTCTTCACGCCGCTCAGCGCCGGCGGCACCGAGGGCCACCCCGTGGTCTTCGCGACGAACCTGCGATGGCTCGCGCCGTTCCTCGCCCTCGGCCTGGCGATCCTCCCGACGTTGCGACTCCGCCGCGGGTACGAGCCGGGCGTCGCTCTCGCATTGGCGCTGCTGGCGATCGGCGCCGCCAACCTCGACCTCGGCACGCGCCTCGACGACCCCAACCTCCTCGCGGCCGTCCTCGTGGCGCTTGCGTTGACTGCCCTCTGGCTCGGGATCGTGGCGCTTGCCCGCAGCCCGTTGCCCTCGCTGGTCGCCGTTGCGGCGGTTGCAGCGGTGTCGATCGGCGCCGCCGCGGCGTACGCCCCCACGGCGGGCGACTACCTCGCCGACCGCTTCCACGACCGGGCCGCCGGGAACCGGACTGGCGGCGGCGTTCGAGTGGGCCCGCCACACGCGCGACGCTCGCGTCGAGCTCGGCGGCACGGCGGTCGCCTTCGACCAGTACCCCCTCTACGGCGAGGACCTTTCCAATCGGGTGGGCTACCTGGCGCGCAGCGGCCCGAACGGATCGCTCGAGCCGATCTCGAGCTGTGGCGCATGGCGGCTCGCGATCGACGCGCACCCAGTTGACTTCGTCGTCGCGGGGCCCGACTTCAACGCGGCCGACCCCGGGACGCCGCTGCCGGCGCCCGAGGCCGCGTGGACCCGGCCCGGCGCCGGTTCGAGGACGGTCGTTCGCGACGGTCCGCTCGAGATCTTCCGCATCCGCGGCCCGCTGGACCCGCGTGCCTGCGGCTAGGCCGTCAGGAGGTCGGCGGCCGCTCCGCCGTCCAGCCGCGCTCGGCCTCCAGCTGCGACGCGAGCGCGAACACCGTGTCCTCGTCGTTCGGGCGGCCGACGAGCATCGCCGCGCGCGGAAGGCCGGAGGCCGTGAAGCCCGCCGGGACCGACGCCGCGGGCTGGCCCGTGTGGTTCCAGAGCGCGGGCCACGGAATCAGCGGCAGCATCCCGTTGATGAGCCGCACGGCTCCGAGGCCCTCCCAGCGTCCCGTCTCGATCGCCGGCTCGCTCGCGACGGGCGTGACCAGCACGTCGTAGCGCTCGAACGTCGGCCGCAGGCGGGCATTGGTCTCCGCCTCGCGCCGGCGAGCCCACGCGAGGCTCGAATCCGTGAACGCTGCGGCGAGCCGGGTCCACGTCCGAAAGCGCCGGTCGAGGCGGCGATACCTCGGCAGCGCCTTCGCCTCGTCGGCCACGCCGCGCATGATCCGCGCGGAGTTCGCGGCCGCCGTCAGGGGGTCATACGGAGGGTCGTGCTCGGTCACATCGTGCCCGAGCGTTCGCAGAAGCTCCGCGGTCTCGACGACGGCGCTCCTCACGTCGTCGTCCATGCGCACGCCGAGCACGTTGGGCGGCACCTTCACCGACCAGCCGATCCGAAGCTTGGGGGGCGCCGTCGAGGCCGCCTGCACGTAGGGCCGGGCCGGGGGCGGGGGGCGGTCGCGATCGATCGAGGTGGCACCCGCGGTCAGATCGAGCATCAGCGCGCTGTCCGCGACGCTTCGGGTGATCCAGCCGGCCGCGCTCAGGCCGTACCAGTGGTCTGGGAGCGGGGCCAGCGATACGCGGCCGCGCTGCGGCTTCAGGCCGAAGAGTCCGCAGAAGGCGGCGGGGATTCTGATCGAGCCTCCGCCGTCGGTGCCCAGCGCGGCCGGCACGAGCCCCGCCGCGACGGCCGCCGCCGAACCCCCGCTCGAGCCTCCCGGTGTTCGCTCGAGGTCCCAGGGGTTACGCGTGACGCCGAACGTGGCCGACTCGGTGACGCACATGGCGCAGAGCGGCGGAACGTTGGTCCGGCCGACGACGATTGCGCCCGCCTCGCGGACTCGACGCACCAGCTCGGCGTCCGCGCTCGCCGGGCCGCCGTGAGCCGACGTCCCGTGCGTCGTCACGTCGCCGGCGACGTCGATGTTGTCCTTGATCGCGATCGGGACGCCCGTCAGCGGCGCCGCTGACTTGGAGCGCGCGCGCCGCTGCGCCGCTTTTGCCTCCTCGAGGGCCCGCTCGAAGTAGGTGATGCGAAAGGAGTTGAGCTCGGGATCGATGCGCTCGATCCGGCGCAGGCAGATCTCGACGAGCTCGCGCGAGGACACCTCGCCGGAGCGGAGCGCGTCGATCTGCCCCCTGACTCCGGCGAAGCCGAGGGCCTTCTCGTCCATCCGGGCCAGTCTAAGCGCCCGTCGGCGCCGGCCCCCACGCAACTGAACGTCCCTGGGCGGGGGCTAGAGGCGGGGTTCCGGGACGTTCGGCGCCGTGGACGCGCCACGTCGCGCCATCCAGGCAAATCCGATCGCCATCGCCGCGTTGGCCGCACCGGCGAGCCAGAGCCCGGCGCGCGCGCCGGGCCGCTGGAACGCGGGCGAGCGCGACCAGACGATGTCGGTCGCAAGCTCGGTGGCGCGGAGCCAGGCGAGCGCCCACCAGTCCTCGGGACCGCCCCTTGCCTCGGCGACCGCGTGGGCCGCCGCGAACGTGAGCCAGATCGGCCCGCAGCGCCGGAACAGCGCCTCGGCGTCCGGCGCCGGGCTGCTGTGGCCGAGAAGGCCGAGCGTCGCCTCGGGTGCGAGAAGCGCCCCGGTGCCCAGCGCAAGGTCGAAGGCGATCATGTTCCTGTTGGTGAGGCGCAGGGCGACCTCGGTGTCCACGGGACGATCCAAGCAGATCGCGCGGAACGCCGCCGCGGCGGTTGCAGGTCGGCCCGCCGGAAGGGAAACCGCGCGCCGGGGCGAAACATGCGGCCGTGAGCAAGACCGCCACCACGTCTCGTCCAACGGCCACCCGAGCGCGTGGCGGCCACGGTCGAGCCTCTCGGCCTAACGGGAAGACGCTCTCGAGCTACATCACGGACCGCTTCGAGGACTTCTCCCGTTCGCAGAAGGAGGTTGCGCGCTACATCGTCGACCACCTCGACGAGGCCGCGTTCCAGACGGCCGAGGAGCTCGCCCGCCGCGCGAGCACATCCTCGTCGACGGTCGTTCGCTTCTCGCAGGCGCTCGGCTTCGAGGGATACCCGGAGCTTCAGCAGGCCGCGATCGAGGAGTACCGCAACCGCGCCCCCGAGGAGAACGGGGCGGGCGGAGGACAGCTCTTCGATTTCGACCACTCCGAGTTCGAGGCCTCGCTCGCCGCCGATCACGCCAACGTCGAGGAGACGGTGAAGGCCCTGACCCGCGAGCGCGTCGAAGCGTGCGTCTCCGCGCTCGCCGGCGCGCAGCGGGTGATGATCGTCGGCATGGACCAGCTCGCGTTCTTCGCCAGCTACCTCCGCCACCTCCTCGCGCTGCTGGACATGCGCGCCGAGGTCGTCGCGAGCCCACGCCAGGACTCGATCACGCGCCTCTCACGCGTCGACGAGGACAGCCTCGTCATCTGCTTCTCGGCGGGCAAGGCCCACCCGATCGTGATCCGGGCCATGAAGCTCGCGCGGCATCGCCGCGCCCGCACGCTGGCGATCACCGACGCCACGCTGTCCGAGGTGGGCGAGCACTCCGAGCTGACGCTCTACTACTCCTCTAACAGCCCGTCCTTCACCCGGTCCAACACGGCGCTCTTGGCCCTCGTCCAGTCGCTTGCCTACGGCGTGTACGCTCGCGACAAGGGCGCCTACAAGGACCGAATCCGCGCCTTCAAGCTGAAGTAGCAACTCCGCCGGCTCCTCCGCTCTCGCACGAACACCTTGCCCGCGGCTACGCCGCGGGCTTTTCGATGTGCTCCCGCGTCCGGGGCCGGCGGGTAGCTGTCCTGCGCCTCTATATTTGGGCGGGCATGCCAGAGAGAGCCACATTCCGCGTCAAGCGTGGGCTCGCCGAAATGCTGAAGGGCGGCGTGATCATGGACGTCACCACGGCCGAGCAGGCGCGGATCGCCGAGGAGTCCGGCGCCGTCGCGGTGATGGCTCTCGAGCGCGTGCCCGCGGACATTCGCGCCGAGGGCGGCGTGGCGCGCATGGCCAGCCCGCGGGTGATCAAGGCGATCCAGGAGTCGGTGACGATCCCAGTCATGGCCAAGGCCCGCATCGGCCACTTCGCCGAGGCCCAGATTCTCCAGTCGCTCGAGGTCGACTACGTGGACGAGTCCGAGGTTCTCACCCCGGCAGACGAGCGGCATCACATCGACAAGCACGCCTTCGAGGTGCCGTTCGTGTGCGGGGCGACGAACCTCGGTGAAGCCCTGCGCCGGGTCGCGGAGGGCGCGGCGATGATCCGCTCGAAGGGCGAGGCGGGGACCGGGAACATCGTCGAGGCGGTCCGCCATCTGCGCGAGATCGTCGGCGGCATCCGGCGGCTGGGAACTCTCGGGCCCGAGCAGCTCGCCGCGGAGGCGAAGGAGCTCGGGGCGCCGCTGGAGGTCGTCGGCGAGGTCGCCGAGACGGGCTGGCTGCCGGTGCCGATGTTCTGCGCCGGCGGCATCGCGACACCGGCGGACGCCGCGCTCGTCATGCAGCTCGGCGCCGAGGGAAATTTCGTCGGCTCGGGCATCTTCAAGTCCGAGGACCCCGAGCGCCGCGCTCGGGCGATCGTCGAGGCGACCACGCATTTCAACGACCCCGAGCGCGTTGCGGCGGCGTCGATCGAGCTCGGCGAGCCGATGCGCGGCGACGACATCGCGGAGCTCGCGGCGGCGGGCGAGCTCCTTCAGGGCCGCGGCGCCTAGGTGATGGAGCGCGCCCCGCTGGCCCCCCGACCGGGCGGCTCGGACGCGCTTCGCATCGGCGTGCTGGCCAGCCAGGGCGATTTCGCCGCGCACGCCCGGATGCTGGAGGCCATCGGCGCGGAGGGGGTCGAGGTCCGCACCGCGAACGAGCTCGAGGACGTCGCTGCACTCGTGATTCCCGGCGGCGAGTCGACCACGATCTCGAAGGCGATCGAGCGGGACGCCCTCGGGGAGCCGATCCGGGCGCTGGCCGCCAGCGGGAGACCGATCCTCGGTACCTGCGCGGGAATGATCGTGTGCGACCGAGACCACCTGGGCCTGGTGGACGTCGTGGCCAGGCGAAACGCGTTCGGCCGCCAGCTCGCGAGCTTCGAGGCCGATCTCGCGGTGGCCGGGCTGGGCCCCGAGCCGATGCGCGCGGTCTTCATCCGGGCCCCGTGGATCGAGGAGGTCGGCCCGGACGTACAGGTGCTCGCCGAGGTCGACGGCCATCCCGTCGCCGTCCGCGAGGGCCGGATCGTCCTCGTGGCCTTCCACCCCGAGCTTGCCGACGACGCGCGCCTGCATGCCCTCCTGATGGCGATGGCGCGCTCGGCCGAGCAGGCCGGCGTCGAAAGGTCACTCGTGAGGGACCCAAGGGTCGCCAACCTGGCGAAGATCCTCGTCGGCTACTCGCTCGAGATCAGGGACGGCGAGACCTGCCTGA
The DNA here is from genome assembly GCA_963823245.1 of uncultured Actinomycetes bacterium. Lineage (GTDB taxonomy): Bacteria > Actinomycetota > Thermoleophilia > Solirubrobacterales > 70-9 > JAWVFM01. The sequence continues at coordinate 134,843 of CAWGKQ010000006.1, forward strand.
TCGAGGGTCCTGCGGCCGGTGAGCCGCTCATCGCCGCCGCGTACGAGGAGGTCCTGGCGGCCGGCGGCCACCCGGTCGTCGCGATGTCGTTCCAGGGACAGGGGGCGGCCTACCTGAAGGGCGCCTCGGACGCCCAGCTCGAGTGGATCTCGCCGGTTTCCCGCTGGGCCGCGAACGAGGCCGACTGCCGTATCGCGATCGGCGCCGACACGAACACGCGCGAGCTCTCGAGCGTGGCGCCGGACCGCCAGGCGAAGCGGCGCACGGCGACGCGGGAGCTGCTCGAGGCCACGATGCGCCGCTCGGCCGACGGCGGCCACCGCTGGGTGTACACGCTGTTCCCGACCAACGCCTACGCCTCCGACGCCGAGATGAGCCTGCGCGAGTTCGAGGACTTCTACTTCCACGCATGCCTCGCCGACGACCCCGATCCGCTCACGGCGTGGAGGCGCGCATCGGCAGAGTGCGAGCGCCTGGCGGAGTGGATCAACGGCCGCAGCGAGGTCCACGTGGTCGCCGAGGGCACCGACATCAGGCTCGGCGTCGAGGGGCGGAAGTTCATCCCCTGCGTGGGCGACCGCAACATGCCCGACGGCGAGTTCTTCACGGGCCCGATCGAGGACGCCGTCGATGGCGTCGTCTCGTTCGACCTTCCCTCCATGATCGCCGGCCGCGAGGTCGCCGGCGTCCGCCTTCGCTTCGAGGCCGGGCGGATCGTCGACGCCGGCGCGGAGCGAGGAGAGGGGTTCCTGATCGAGTCGCTCGACTCAGACGACGGGGCCCGCCGCCTCGGCGAGCTGGGCATCGGGACCAACTACGGGATCGACCGAGGAACCCGCGACGTGTTGCTGGACGAGAAGATCGGGGGCACGGTCCACATGGCGATCGGCGCGAGCTATCCGGAGACGGGCGGGAAGAACGAGAGCGCGATCCACTACGACATGGTCTGCGACCTGCGCCGCGGCGGCCGCATCGAGGTGGACGGCGAGCTGCTCCAGGAAGACGGGAGGTTCTGTGTATGAGGGGCTTTGCCCCGAAAGAGGCGTGTAAGGCCGCCGGGAGGCGGCCGCAGAAGATTTGCGTCTGAACCCGGGCAGGCCGGTAACCGGGCGTCCCGCCGCCCGGTTTCCGGCCACTCGGCATCCCATAGCTCCTAGGCATGACCGCCGCACGACTGTCGGCGACTAGTTGCCTGGGTCCCGGTCGCTTTAACAGCGCCGGTCGCTGAAAGTTGCGGTTCGCCGAGCGGACGTAACATCAGGCCCATGTCCGGCCATTCCAAGTGGGCGTCGATCAAGCACAAGAAGGCGGTCACCGACGCACGCCGCGGCCAGCTCTTCACCAAGCTCGCGCGCGCGATCTCCGTCGCCGCGCGCGAGGGCGGGGGGGACCCGGAGGCCAACTACACGCTGGCGGCGGCGATCGAGAAGGCGCGCGGCTACTCGATGCCGAAGGAGAACATCCAGCGCGCGATCGATCGTGGAACGGGCGCGGGCGCGGACGGCGAGCAGATCGAGCGCGTTATCTACGAGGGCTACGGCCCCGGCGGCGCGGCGATACTGGTCGAGGCGCTCACCGACAACCGCAACCGCACGGGCGCCGACGTCCGTCACCTCTTCGACAAGCACGGTGGCAACCTGGGCGAGCCCGGATCGGTGGCCTGGGTCTTCGAGAAGCGAGGCGTGGTGACCGTCGACGCAGACCGCTACTCGGAGGACGATCTCCTCGTCGCGGTGGACGCCGGGGCGGACGACGTCGCGGCCGACGGCGACATCCTCAAGGTCACGAGCGATCCAGCGAACCTCGCCGCTGTGCGAGAGGCCCTCACCGCGGGCGGCGTCGAGGTCGACTCGGCGGAGATCGCAATGGAGCCCAAGTCGACGGTCGAGGTGGGGGAGGGCGAGGCGCGTCGCCTCCTGGCGCTCGTCGAGGCGCTCGACGAGCTCGACGACGTGGAGGCCGTGCACGCGAACTTCGACGTTGCGGACGAGATCCTGGAGCAGGTCGCGGGCTGACTCACGCGCCCGGAAAGAGGCATCCGGGGGCGGGTCCAGAATCACTACGCATGATCGTCGTCATGGGCATCGACCCGGGCGTCGCCAACACGGGCTTCGGCGTCGTCCGCGTCGCGGGCAGCCGCATGAGCGCCATCGACGGCGGCGTCGTCGAGTCGTCGGCCGACGAGCCTGCGGCCAATCGGCTCGTTCGGATCCACTCGGCTCTCGAGGAGCTGATCCGCTGGCACGAGCCGGTCGCGGTGGCCCTCGAGGAGGTCTACTTCGGGAAGAACGTGCGCTCGGCGATCGCCGTCGGCCAGTCCCGCGGCGTCGCGATGCTGGCGGCCGCCCAGCGCGGGATTCCGTGCTTCGACTACAGCCCGCAGGCGGTGAAGATGTCCGTCTGCGGCTCGGGCTCGGCGGCGAAGCGCCAGGTACAGCGCATGGTGGGCGCGCTCCTGGGGCTACCGCGCGCCCCCGCCTCCGACCACGCGGCCGACGCTCTCGCGATCGCGGTCTGCCACGCGAGCCACTCGGGGGCCGACCGCGCCGTCGCGGCCGCGCTCGCGGGGGCCGCCACGTGATCGCCTCGGTCAGCGGCGAGGTGCTCGAGAGGCGCCCGGACCACGTCGTGGTCGAGTGCGCCGGCGTCGGGTACCGGCTCACGGTCTCCGGTGAGACGCTTCGCTCCGTTCCCGCCGTCGGGAAGACGGTGAGCCTCCACGCTCACCTCGTCGCCCGCGACGATTCCCTCGCCCTGTACGGATTCGCGAGCCAGGAGGAGCGCGACCTCTTCCTGAGCCTGACCTCCGTGGCGGGCATCGGCCCGAAGGTCGCGATCGCCATCCTCTCCGGGGGCTCACCACGCGACCTCCTGCGCGCCATCGCCGCCGGCGACGCGAAGCGATTCCAGGCCGCACCGGGCGTCGGGAAGCGCACGGCCGAGCGGCTCATCGTCGAGCTTCGCGAGAAGGTCGCGGGCGAGCTCTCAACGGAGATCGCCGCATCCGGCCCGGCCGGCGACGAGGACGAGCGAATCCTCGCCCGCGAGGGCCTCGTGAACCTGGGCTTCGAGCTGGCCGAGGCTGAGCGGCTGCTGATCGACGCGGACGGAAGCACGCCCGAGGAGTTGATCTCGGCCGCGCTGCGCCGAGCGGGCCAGGGGGCGCGCTCGTGATCAAGCGCGACCCGGCGATCGAGGGCGCGCTCGAGCCCGACCGCCTCGCCGACCCGAGCCTCGATCGGGGCGAGGAGGACCTCGACCGCTCGCTTCGTCCCCAGCGCCTCGCGGACTTCGTGAACCAGGAGCAGGTGACCGGGCAGCTCGGGGTCTTCATCGAGGCGGCGCGGCGGCGCGGCGAGCCGCTCGACCACGTGCTCCTCGCGGGCCCGCCCGGGCTCGGCAAGACCTCCCTCGCGTACATCATCGCCGGGGAGCTCGAGGCCGAGGTGGTGCAGACGGCGGGGCCCGCACTCGAGCGCAAGGCCGACATCGCGGCGTTCCTGACCGGGCTCGAGCCGGGGTCGGTCTTCTTCATCGACGAGATCCACCGCCTGAACCGGGCGATCGAGGAGACGCTCTACCCGGCGATGGAGGACCGGCGCCTGCCGGTCGTCCTCGGGCAAGGAGCGGGAGCCCGGACCGTCACCCTCGACCTGCCGCCCTTCACGCTCGTCGGAGCGACCACCCGCACAGGCCTGCTGACGACGCCGCTCCGCGACCGCTTCGGCGTCTGCCATCGCCTCGAGCACTACGGCGCCGAGCACCTGGCGCAGATCGTGCGCCGCTCCGCGGGGATCCTCGGGGTCGAGGTCGAAGCGGCCGGTGAGCGGGCGATCGCCGAGCGCTCCCGAGGCACGCCGAGGGTCGCGAACCGCCTGCTTCGCCGGGTGCGCGATTTCGCCGAGGTCCGCGGCACGGGCGTGATCACGGCTGACGTAGCTCGTGAGGGGCTCGGGATGCTCGAGGTCGACGAGGCGGGACTCGATCGCCACGATCGCACGATCCTCGACACCATCGGGCGCAAGTTTTCGGGCGGCCCGGTGGGCCTCTCGACGCTCGCCGCCGCCGTCGACGAGGAGACCGACACGATCGAGGACGTCTACGAGCCGTACCTGCTCCAGCAGGGCTTGATCAAGCGGACGCCCCGCGGCCGCGTGCTCACCGAACGCGGCTTCGAGCACCTCGGGCTCGAGCTGCCAAGCGGGGCTGCAAGCCTCTTCTGAGCGGCCGACCCGAGGCCGGGGTCTCGCTAGGCTTTCGGCGTGCCCTTCTTCATCTGCCCGAATTGCGGGAACCGGGAGCTGTCGGGCGAGCGGACCGCTGGACTTTCGGCCCGCCCGAAGGGGTGCTCGAAGTGCGGCTTCGGCTTTCTGTTCGAGCTGCTCGACGACTACTACCCGGCGCCCGGCGCCGCCTTCTTCACCTGTGACCACGAGGGCCGCGTCCTCGACGTCGGCAAGAACGGCTTCGAGCTGACGGGGCTGCGCGACGAGGACGTGATCGGCCGCCCCGTGAGGGACGTCCTCGGGCTCGAGTGGGTCGACAAGGGTGACGGTGGCGAGTCCGCCGACACCAACGACGACGGCGTGACCGACCCGATCGAGACCACGCTCGAATGGGGGGTGCGCTCCCTGGGCAAGCAGGTGTCGGTGAACGCCGAGGGAGACCTTCCTGCCGAGGCCGTCGCGGACCTCTTTCCCGCCTACGACGACGACGGCGGGCTCCTGCTCGTCCTGACGCCGAAGTAGGCGCTCCTCCCGTGGGGTCCGAACCGAAGGGACGCCGCTAGTGGGCGGCAGGCGGCGAAACCTCTTCGTCCTGCTCATCGTGGCGGCGCTGTGCCTCGCCTCCGGCCTCGTGGTCGCGAGCCAGCAAACCAAGCTCGGACTCGACCTGTCAGGAGGAACCGAGCTCGTCTACCAGGCACGCCCGACGCCGCAGACGCCAGAGGTGACGCCCGACGCGATGGACCGAGCCATCGAGGTGATCCGCCGCAAGATCGACTCGTTCGGCGTGTCGGAACCCGAGATCTCGCGCCTCGGGAGCACGCAGCTCGTCGTCGGTCTCCCGAACGTCCAGAACACCGGCCAGGCGATCCAGCAGATCGGCAAGACATCTCAGCTCCACCTCTACGACTTCGAGGCGAATGTCGTCCCGAACCCCCAGCAGAAGTCGGCGCCGAAGGACCCGACCAAGACGCCCGACCCGAACCCGAACGTCTACGCGTTCCCCAACCTCTTCACGGCCGTCAACTTCGCCTCGACCCAGAAGCCGTCGTGCCCGCACAACGAGTGCACGACGACAGGGCCGACCTACTACCTGTTCGACAAGCGCTCGCACCGGCTCATCTCGGGGCCTGCGGAGCGGCGGAGCGACCTGTTCCTTCAGCTGAAGAACGAGAAGCAGCCGCCCGGCTCGGTCGTCATCACCGTTCCCCGCGGAACGACCGTGGTCGCCAACCCGTCGAAGCCCAGCGTCGACCTCAGCGTCAAGGACCTCGCGGGCGGCCCGCAGTTCGTTCTGCGCGACGCGGCGGCCCTGTCGGGAACCGACATCTCGAGCCCACAGCAGAACTTCGACCCGGTCACCAACCAGCCGAACGTGACCTACGACTTCAGCTCCGACTCCGCTCAGTCGGAGTTTCAGAAGGTCACCGCCGCGATCGCGCTGCGCGGCCAGGCGACCGCGCCGCCGGGGATCAGCTCCACCCAGGCCGACCAGTACTCCCAGCACTTCGGGATCGTCCTCGACAACCAGATGTTCAGCCTCCCGATCATCAACTTCGTCGAGAACCCGGGAGGGATCGATGGTCGCCAGGGCGCGCAGATCTCGGGCAACTTCACGATCGGCTCCGCGCAGGACCTGGCGCAGGTTCTCCAGATCGGCGCCCTCCCAGTCGATCTGCAGCTCATCAGCCAAAGCACCGTCTCAGCGAGCCTCGGAGCGCAGGCGCTCCATCAGGGCCTCGTCGCGGGCGCGGTGGGCCTCCTGTGCATCGTCCTCTTCCTGATCGCCTACTACCGGCTCCTCGGCCTCGTGGCAGTGGTCGGGCTCGCGATCTACGCGCTCTTCTTCTACGCCCTCATCAAGCTCATCCCGATCACCCTCACGCTGCCGGGCATCGCCGGCCTCGTGCTGACGATCGGCGTCGCAGCCGACGCGAACATCGTCATCTTCGAGCGAATAAAGGAGGAGGTCCGCGCGGGACGATCCGTCCTCTCGGCGATCTCTCAGGGCTATCGGCGCGGCATCGCGACCATCATCGACGCGAACGTCATCACGCTGCTCACGGCGTTCATCCTGTTCGTGCTGGCCACGGCCGGCGTAAAGGGATTCGCGTTCACGCTCGGCGTGGGCACGATCGTCTCGCTCTTCACCGCGGTGCTGTTCACGCAGGCGTTCCTCGGCACGTTCGCGCGTTCGCGGGTGCTTCGCTCCCCCGCGGCGCTCGGCGCGCGCAAGCGCCACTTCGAGTGGAACTTCGACTTCACCGGCGCGAGCAAGTGGTTCTTCTCGATCTCGGGGACGATCCTGGCGATCGGCGCGATCTCGCTCGCGACCAGGCAGCTCAACTTCGGCATCGACTTCACCTCCGGTGCGCGGGTCCAGGTGAGCCTCGAGAAGGAGGCGAGCGTCGACCAGGTGCGCTCAGCGCTTTCCGATGCCGGAGTGCCGGGCACGAGCGCGGCGAAGATCCAATCGATCTCGAACACACAGCTCGGGCCGAACTCCTTCCAGGTCGAGGGCAAGTTCAACTCGAACGAGGTGAACAAGGGGATCAAGAACGCTCTGGAGAGCAAGTTCGGGATCGCCGGGGGCAGCAACGGCTACAACGGGCAGGTGGTCGGGCCGACGTTCGGCGCCGAGGTGGCGCGCAGCGCGGTCATCGCGATCATCTTCTCGCTCCTCGTCATCTCGGTCTACATCGCGATCCGGTTCGAGGTGAAGTACGCCGTCCCGGTGCTGATCGCGCTGGCGCACGACATCCTGATAACGGCGGGCGTGTACTCGATCACTGGCTTCGAGGTGACAAGCGGAACCGTCGCGGCCTTCCTCACCATCCTCGGCTATTCGATGTACGACACGATCATCGTCTTCGACCGCGTTCGCGAGAACGTTCCGCGGATGCCGCGGGCGGCGTTCTCGCAGGTCGTGAACCGCTCGATGGCCGAGGTTCTCACCAGGTCGCTGATCACGGGTCTCTCCACGGTGTTCCTGGTCACCGTCCTCTACATCTTCGGCGGCACGACCCTGAAGGACTTCGCCTTCGCGATGATCGTCGGCGTCCTCTCCGGCGGTTACTCGTCGATCTTCATCGCCTCGCCCGTGCTCACGCACTGGAAGGAGCGCGAGCCCGCGTACCGCTCACGGCGGGCGCGGATCATGGAGGCCATGGGGCGGGTGCCGACCTTCCCCGAGGAGAACGTGGTGGCGCGCGTCGATGACTCCGACGGGGCCGGCGAGGCGCCCGCGCCCGCGCGCCCCTCGACGCCCGCGAAGACGGCCACCGCCGCCACGGCGACGAAGCAGCCGCCGCCCGTCGTCGAGGCCGTGGTTGACGAGAGCCCGAACGGCGAGGCCGACGGTGCGGGTGAGCCTCCGGTGGAGGCGGCGTCGCGCCCCTCGCGCGCCGAACGCGAGAAGCGCCGCCGCCAGCAGCGCAGCCGTCGTAAGCATGGGAGGCGCAGGTAGTGGCCGCGCTCGTCTGGTTCGTCGTCGGGATCGCGCTCTGGCACTTCACGGTGTTCGTTCCCGACCGGTTCTGGGGCGGGATCGTCGGCGCCCTGCTGGGAGCCATCGTCGGCGCGATGCTCACCGGGGCGGCGGCGCAGATCGCATCGGGGAGGACGATCGGCGACACCGACCTCGTCACCGTGCTCGTCGCCGTGCCGGGCGCGCTGATCGGCCTCGCGGTCATCTACTTCATCGGCGCCCGCGCTGACGCCCTCGCCGGCATCGAGCGCACGCAGATCTAGCGCGCCACCAGCTCGGCCTGGATCTCGGGCGCGTCGCGGAGCGTCTGGAGAACCGTGCAGTAGCGCTCCGTCTTCGCCATCAGCGAGTCGGGGTCCTCGGCGCTCGCGTCGGGCGCGTCGATCTCGCACCGGAGCCTGATCGCGTCGAAGCCCACATTGGCGTCGCGTGAGACCCCGAGCGTGCCGCGGAGGTCCAGGTCGCCCTCGACCACCACCTCGATGGCCCGTGCCTCGATCCCCATGGCGGCGGCCACCATCTGGCACGTGACCTGCGCGCACGCGGCCAGCGCCCCGAGGAGCAGGTCGCCGGAGCAGGCAGCGGTACCGGGTCCGCCGACGCCCACGTGCGCCTCGGCCTCCTGGATCGCGCGCCCGAGGTCGACCGAGCAGGCGACCGGCTCGTCGCCCTCGGAGCCGCGAGCGGTCAGGGTGATCCGCGCGGCGCCGGGCTCGGAGCGGTAGCGTCCTTCAGGGGCTTCTGCGTCTCTCTCAAGTCCATGGCGTCAGGCTAACGCCGCCTGGGGGCGATTCCGTCCGGTCCGCCTCCTTAGCTGGTGGCATGGTCGCACCCGCGCCAACGTTCACGCTCGCCCCGTATGACTATTCCGAGGCCCGGGCACTCGAGCACGAGCTCGGGGTCCCCGAGCCGGTGGCCGTGGCGCTCGTGCGACGCGGATACCGGACCCCGGCCGAGGCAACGGCGTTCCTCGAGGCGAGCGACACCCACGACCCCTTCGACCTTCAGGGGATGCCCGAGGCCGTGGAGCGGATTCGCGCTGCGGTCGCCGCAGGGCGCCGGATCACCGTGCACGGCGACTACGACGTCGACGGGACGATGGCGACGGCGATCAGCGTCAGGGCGCTCCGGGAGCTCGGCGCCGACGTCGATTGGTACATCCCCTCGAGGCTCGAGGACGGGTATGGGCTGACCACGGCATCGGTGGAGCGCCTCGTCTCGCGCGGCACTGGCCTCTTGATCACGGTCGATTGTGGGATCGGTTGCCCCGCGGAGGTCGCCGCAGCGCACGCGGCCGGCCTGGACGTGATCGTCACCGATCACCACGAGCCGCCCGAGGCGTTGCCTCGCTGCCCGATCCTCCATCCGCGCGTCTCGGCCTACCCGTGTCCCGACCTGTGCGCGACGGGGGTCGCCTACAAGCTGGCGTGTGCGCTTCGGGGCGAGGTGGAAGCGGCGACGGACCTCGACATCGTCGCCCTTGCCACGGTGGCCGACCTCGTGCCCCTGCGCGGCGAGAACCGAGCCCTCGTGCGACGGGGGCTCGAGGTCGCGCGGAGGGCGCTGCGCCCGGGCCTGCGCGCGCTCTGCGCAGCCGCCAAGGTCGAGCCCGGGAGGATCGACGAGGGAGACCTGGCCTTCCGGCTCGGCCCGCGGATCAATGCGGCCGGCAGGCTCTATCGGGCCGATGCGGCAGTCGAGCTGATGCTGACCGCGGACGAGGACCGTGCCGAGGCGATCGCGGCGGACCTCGATCGGGCCAACCGGGAGCGCCGCGACACCGAGCGCGAGGTCCTCGAGGCCGCGGAGCGCGCGCGGCGGGAGCTCGAGCCCGAGGTCGCCGAGGCGCCGGCATTGGTGCTGGCGGGCGATGGCTGGCATCCGGGGGTCGTGGGCATCGTCGCGTCGAGAATGGCCGAGCGCCATCTCGTTCCCGCGATCCTGATCGGCTTCAACGCTGACGGCACCGGCCGGGGCTCGGGCCGAAGCGTCCCGGGCTTCGACCTGCTCGAGGCATTGCGGGCATGCGACGAACACCTCGTCCGTTACGGGGGCCACCGCGCCGCGGCTGGACTCGAGATCCACGCCTCGCGCCTCGCCGAGTTCCGGCGCACGTTCGGCGAGCGCGCCAGGGAGGCCATGGGCAAGGTCCCGCCCGCGCCGGTCGAGGCCATCGATGCGGTGGTGGGATGCGAGAGCCTCGGGCTCGACGTCGCGCGCCAACTCGGGCGCCTCGGCCCGTTCGGGAACGGCAACCCCGAGGTGCGGCTCCTGGTGCCGGGTGCTCGCCTGGCAGACGTCCGCCCGATGGGGAGCGGGGAGCGCCACGCTCGCTTCACGCTCGCCAACGGCTCGCGGCGGGCGCTTGGAGTGGCGTTCGATGCGAACGGCGAGCTGACTGCGGCCGCGAGCGCGGAGGGCGACCTGGACGTGTCGGTCGGGCTCGAGGTGAACCATTGGAACGGGGCGGTCGAGCCCCGCGTGCTTCTTGGGCGGATCTACGAGCCCCGCGACGTGATCGAGGCCGGGGTCGAGCTCGAGCGCCCCACCGACGAGGAGTGGTGGGCCCGCGCGGAGCTCGAGGCCGAGGCCCCGGCCGGTGGCTGGCCGAGCATCGACGCGGCCGTGGCATCCGACGCGCGCCGCGAGGTCGTGGACCGCCGCGGAAACGCCGGCGTCGCGGGCGTGGCCGCGCTCGCCTCGGCCGGCGACCCCGTGCTCGTGGTGGCGTGCGATGCCACAAGGCGCCGCGACCTCGTCGAGCACGCCGCGGCTCCTCACCGCTTCGGCGGTGGCCAGCTCGCCCTGGTTTCCTCGCGCCTTGCGGAGGCCGCCATCGCCCGCGAGGCCGATGCCGTGCTGACCGACGGAGGCCTCGCCCTCTGTGACTGGTCCGCGCTGGCGCGAGACCCCGGCCTCGCCCCGCGCTTCGTTCATCTGGTGGCGATCGACCCGCCGCCGGCGACCGCCTTCGAGCGCCTCATCGCGGGTGGCGGCGGCTTCCTGCACCTCCTGTGGAGCGACGCCCACATCGACCTCTCCTCTCGCGCGTTCGAGGCCGAGTGGCCGACCCGGGCGGTTCTCGCCGCCGTCTATCGCGCGCTGCGCGACGCCGCCGATGGCGACCGCATCGATCCAGGCGTGGCTCGGGCGGCGCTCAGTGGGCCGGGACCGCACGAGCGCGCACCCGAGGCCGCCGGGCGATGCCTGCGCGTTTTGCGCGAGATCGGCGCGGTCACGCATGCGAAGCCGCACGAACCGGGGCTCCGCGTCGTATCCTCGGATGTGAGCGAGCTCGAGCGCTCGCCGTCTTTCGCGGCGTACCGGGCGCGCTCGCAGGAGGGGATCCGATTCCTGAGCCGACGACAAGCGAGCTGAAGCCGAGGCGGGCCGTGGCGCCCGCCGCCGGCGAGGACCGGAACGGGCACACGCGCGTTGGCGCTCATCATGGGGCCGCCGGCACGGCGCCGGTGAGCGAGATCACCCGGGAGCTCGGCGCCGACGAGCGCGCGCTCCTAGGCGACCTGCTGGCGGTCATAGCCGAGCACAGCGCCAACGGAGGTGGGGGCGTCGATCGCGAGACGGTGGAGAGAGCGTTCGCGTTCGCCTGCGATCGGCATGCCGACCAACAGCGCCGCTCCGGCGAGGACTTCATCACGCACCCCGTCGAGGTGGCGAAGATCTGCGCAGGCCTTCGGCTCGACACGGAGACGCTCGGCGCTGCGCTCCTCCACGACACGGTCGAGGACACGAGCGCGAGCCTCGACGAGGTGTCCGAGAAGTTCGGCGAGCAGATCGCGACGCTCGTCGACGGCGTCACCAAGCTCACCGGGATCACGTTCCAGAGCCGCGACGAGAAGCAGGCCGAGAACTACCGCAAGATGATGGTGGCGATGGCCACGGATGTCCGGGTCATCCTCATCAAGCTCGCCGACCGTCTGCACAACATGCGCACGCTCTCGGCCCTCCCGAAGCAGAAGCAGATCGAGAAGGCTCGCGAGACCCTCGAGATCTACGCGCCGCTCGCTCACAGGCTCGGGATCCACGCCATCAAATGGGAGCTCGAGGACCTCGCCTTCCAGCGGCTTCACCCGCGCAAGTACGACGAGATCAAGAAGCTCGTGGCCCAGCAGCGAGCCGAGCGCGAGCGCTACGTCTCCGAGGCCGGCGACTTCCTCGTCGCCGAGCTCGCAAAGGTCGGCATCGAGGCGGACATCTCGGGCCGCGCCAAGCACTTCTACTCCATCTACTCGAAGATGACCAAGAAGGGCCGCGAGTTCAACGAGATCTACGACCTCACCGCGATGCGCGTGATCGTCGGCTCGGTCAAGGACTGCTACGGGGCGATCGGCGTGATCCACTCGCTCTGGAAGCCGCTGCCGGGCCGCTTCAAGGACTTCATCGCGACGCCGAAGCTCAACCTCTATCAGGCGCTCCACACCACGGTCATCGGGCCCGAGGGGCGCCCGCTCGAGATCCAGGTCCGCACCGTGGAGATGCACGACCTCGCCGAGTATGGCATCGCGGCGCACGTCATCTACAAGGAGGGCGGCCGCGCGCAGCTGAAGGCCGAGCCCGGGCGCGAGGGAATGACCTGGCTGCGCCAGCTCGTCGAGGCGGACTCCGACCAGGACCCGACCGAGTTCCTGGAGCAGCTCAAGGTCGACCTCTTCGAGGACGAGGTGTTCGTCTTCACGCCGCGCGGCGAGGTGAAGAACCTCTCCGCCGGTTCGACGCCCCTCGACTTCGCCTACGCGGTCCACACCGACGTCGGGCACCGCTGCGTCGGCGCGAAGGTCAACGGCAAGATCGTTCCGCTCCACTACCAGCTCCGCTCGGGCGACATCGTCGAGATCCTCACCGCGAAGCAGGAACGCGGCCCCTCGCGCGATTGGCTCTCGGTGGTCCGCACGACGCGGGCGCGGAACAAGATCCGCGCCTTCCTCACCCGCGAGCGGCGCGAGGGCGCCGAGCGGCGAGGGCGCGAGGAGCTTCAGCGGGAGCTGAAGAAGCGCGGCCTGCCACCGCAGCGCATCGCCGGTTCGCCGCTGCTCGCGGACGTGACCCGCGAGATGGGCTTCCGCAAGGCGGACGACTTCTACATCGCCCTCGGCCAGGGAAAGATCTCCAGCAAGACCGCTGTCAACAAGGTCATGCAGCGCCTCAAGCAGGGCGAGGCGGTGGCCGGCGACGAGACCGAGTCGCGTCTCGAGGGGGTTCTCGAGGGCCGGGACGAGCGGCAGCGGCGAACCCAGGACGCCTCGACCTACGGCATCAGCGTCAAGGGAGTCGACGACGTCGTGGTGCGGCTGGCGAAGTGCTGCCGCCCCGTGCCCGGTGACGAGATCGTCGGCTATGTCTCGCTGGGCCGGGGGATCACGATCCATCGCGAGGACTGCCGCAACGTGGAGGCGCTCAAGAAGGCGCCGGAGCGATTCACGGACGTCTCGTGGGACGGAGCCAACATCACGAGCTACCGCGTCGAGCTCCAGGTCGACGCCTACGATCGCACGCGGCTCTTGGAGGACCTATCTCGCACCTTCTCGGAAGCCGGGGTGAACATCCTCGAGGCTCGCTGCACCACGAAGCACCCGATGGTCAGGAACCGCTTCGTCGTCGAGGTCGGCGACACCGATCAGCTGCGGCACTGCATCGCCCGCCTGCGGCACCTCGACTCGGTCTTCGACGCCTATCGCGTGACGCCCACCGAGTAGCCGCTAGCGCGCGAGCGCGCTTCCGGATCGCCTCGGCGGCCGACGCCGCCTCATCCTCGGCCTCGTACTTCCGCCGCGGCCAGAAGAAGCCGCGCAGGCCGTCCTTGCGGTTTCGCGGAACCACGTGGACGTGGAGGTGCGGCACCGATTGGCTGACCACGTTGTTATTGGCGACGAACGCCCCCTCGGCGCCCATCGCCTCGCGCACCGCCGAGGCGAGCGTGCGAGCGTTCGCGAACAGCGGGCCGACGAGGTCCTCCGGGAGGTCCCAGATCGCCTCGTGGTGGTCGCGGGGCACGAGCAGCGTGTGGCCGTGGAAGAGCGGGCGGTTGTCGAGGAAGGCGAGCGTGAGCTCGTCCTCGAAGACGACGTGCGCCGCCGTCTCGCCGGCGACGATGGCGCAGAAGGCGCAGTCGGGGCTACGAGACAACCGTGAGCGCGCCCGGCTCGATGCCGAGCTCGACCTCGGTGTGCTCGCCGATGTAATCGCCATCGACCTCGACCGGGAACCGGCGACGCTCGCCGTCGGCCCCGGTCGATAGGGCCGTGATCCGGGCCTCGGTGACACCCTCGAAATGGTTGATCTGCCGGTGGCTCGATGTGCGCAGGCGCTCGCTCAGGACCCGCGCCGCGATCGTCGGCATGTCGCGCTGCGCCGCGCGCCGGAGCATTGCGATCGACAGCGTCCCGCTGTCGAGGCGCACTCCGTCGCAGACCCGAAGCGGCTGGTTCCCGAAGTACGTGTAGGGGTCGGAGTTCTGCGCGATTGCCGTGATGCCCTCCGCGTTTCCTCCCTCGGCCTCGAGCCGCATGACCACCGGGTCGCGAAGGTAGCGGCGGTAGAAGCCGGCCACCGCGGCGTAGGTGTAGAACCAGCGGCCGGCGCGTGCCTTGAGCTTCGGGTGGGAGTCGACGCGCTGCGCCGCAGTGGCGTCGAGGCCCGAGCCGCAGGCGAAGACGAAGCGGCGGCCGTTGGCGACTCCGAGGTCGACCTTCCGCGGGTGGAAGTCGTCGGCCAGCGCGAGGAGATGCTCGGTCGCGTCGACGACGTCGTTGGGGATCCCGAGCGTTCGGCAGACCACGTTGGTCGACCCACCCGGAAGGACCGTGACCGGGATGTCGGTGCCGGCGACCCCGTTCGCGACCTCGTTGAGCGTCCCGTCGCCCCCGAATGCGACGACCACGTCGTACCCGCCGCCGCACGCCTCGCGCCCGATCTCCGTCGCGTGGCTTCTTGCCTCGGTCATGACCGCCTCGACCTCGTAGCGGCCCTGAAGGGCGTAGACGACGAGGTTCTTGAGGCGATCGGAGACCGTGGTTGCGTACGGGTTGACGATGACGAGCATCCGCTTCTTGCGCGGGCGCGCGGGTGCCTCGCTTCCCTTCGCCGCCGGCGCCGGGGGCGGCGGTGCCTCAATCGTCGCCGTCGACATCCTGACTCCCATTCTCCCCGCTGGCTGCGAATCGAACCACCTCGCCGTCGTCGATCTCCTCGGCGCGGCCATCGGCGATGAGCAGGTCGAGGTGCCCGATGACCTCGGAGAGCGTGAGGAAGGCCTGCGTCACGGCGACGTTGCCCCACAGCTCCTGCGCGATCTCGTACGCGCTCAGCGGGCGCTCGGCGATCAGGTCGCGAATCTTCTCGGCACGCTGAACGCGCTTGGCCAGCCGCTCGTCGATCAGCGCCCGATGGTCGGTGATGGCCTCGCCGTGACCCGAGAGGACGACCTCCGCGGGCAACTCGCGCGTTCGCCGCATCGATTCGATGTATGCGATCAGCGCCTTCGGCCGCTCCTCGGACCCGTCCGGCGGGCGCGTGATCAGGGCGTTGGAGGAGATGTGAGCGATCAGGTGGTCGGCGGCGAGAAGGATGCGTCGCTCGGAGTCCCAGAGGAGCGTGTCGGTTGGGGAGTGGCCCGGGCGGTGCTGGACCTCGAGCGCGCGATCCCGCAGCCGGAGCTCCTCGCCGTCGCGAAGCGGGCGGGTGACGTCGGTGCGCGCCCCCCAAGCCCGGAAGCTTCGCGAGACGCTACGCAGGGCGATGACGACGTCCTCCGGAATCCCGTGCTTGAGCATCAGGCCGGCGGCGAACCGGTCGTCGCCCTCCGCGTCCTCGCCGAAGTTCTCTATGAACGGCACCGCGGCCTCGATCGCCGCGACGTCCGCGCCCGAACGCGCGGCGATGATCTCCACCAGACCGAGGTGGTCGATGTGCTGGTGGGTGAGGATCACGAGCTCGAGGTCCTCGATCGAGCGGCCCAGATCCGCGAGCTGATGCTCCAGCTCGTCCAGCGCCTTGCCGGAGTTCGGCCCCGTGTCGACAAGGGTCAGGGGCTCGTCCTCGATCAGATAGCAGTTGACGCGCCCGACGGCGAACGGGGTCGGGATCCGGAGTTGGTGGATGCCCGCCTCACGCGCCCGCTCGAGCGCCTCCTCCGGGCTCACGAGCGAATCAGCTCGAGCACCTCGTCGCGCTTTCGCTCCATGTCCTTGCGCGCGACGAGCGATTCGAGGTTTAGGCGCAGAAGCGGCTCGGTGTTCGACGGGCGCACGTTGAAGTGCCAGTTCGCGTAGTCGACCGACACGCCGTCGAGCCAGCTCACCTCGGCGTCCGAATAGCGCTCGGCGATCTCCTTCATCTTCGCCTCCTGGTCGGCCACCTCGGAGTTGATCTCGCCCGAGATGAAGTAGCGGGAGCGAAACTCGCCCACGAGGTCCGAGAGCGGACGGCCCTCCACGGACAGGAGCTCGAGGACCAGCAGCGCGGGGATCGTCCCCGAGTCGGCGCACCAGAAGTCGCGGAAGTAGTAGTGGCCCGACACCTCCCCCGCGAATGCCGCGTCGTGCTCGCGCATCGCCCGTTTCATGAATGCGTGGCCGACCCGGGCCATCACCGCGGTGCCGCCGCGCTTCGCGACGACGTCGGGAACCGCTCGGCTCGCGCGAACGTCGTAGAGGATCGTGACCCCGGGCTGTTTCGCGAGAACCCGTTCGGCCAGGAGGGCCGTGAGGAAGTCGCCATCGACGAACTCGCCTGCGTTGTCGATGAAGAAGCAGCGGTCCGCGTCGCCGTCCCAGGCGATGCCCAGGTCGGCCGCCTCCGAGCGGACGCGCTCGATGATGAATTCGCGGTTCTCGGGTAGCAGAGGGTTCGGCTCGTGATCAGGGAACTCGCCGTCGGGCACCCAGTAGGTGGTGACCGGGTCGAGCCCGAGCCGTTCGAGCAGCGGGCCGACCATCGGGCCCGCCATGCCGTTCCCGCCGTCGACGACCAGGCCCAGTGGCTTCACGGCGTCGGCATCGATGAGCGAGAGCGCGTGGCGCTGGAAGTCCTCGTAGATGTCGACCTCTTCGACCGATCCGCCTCCGGGAGGCTCGGACATGCCCGCCTCGATCTCGGTGCGGATCTGCGTGATCCCCGTTTCGCCGGAGAGGGCAAGGGCGCCCTCCCGGACGAGCTTCACACCGGTGTATGCCTTCGGGTTGTGGGAGGCCGTGACCATGGCCCCACCGTCGAGCTCGCGTGAGCCGACGAGGAAATAGAGCATTTCGGTGCCGACCATCCCCGCGTCGATCACGACGCAGCCCTCGTCCACGAGGCCCTCCCTGAGGCGTCCCGCCATCTCGGGCGCCTGCAGTCGCATGTCGCGGCCGAGCCCGACGCGAAGCTCCGCGGCAGCCTTGCCGCGAAGCTCCGCGAGGACCCTCGCGAAGCCGCGGCCCACGAGGTAGGACGTCTCCCCGTCCATCTCGGAGCCATAGAGGCCGCGGACGTCATAGGCCTTGAAGATCCCGGCCGGGAGGACGGCGCTCACTCGAACGCCCCCCGCAGGGCGTCGTAGGTCTGCTCGAGCGTCTGCGGCATCACGCGCGTGTCGGCGAGCACCGGCATGAAGTTGGTGTCACCGCCCCACCGCGGGACGACATGCATGTGGATGTGGTGCTCGACGCCGGCGCCGGCGACGCGGCCCTGGTTGAAGCCGACGTTGTAGCCGTGCGGCTCGTACTTGGACTCAAGGATCGAGATCGCGCGCTGCGCGAGGGCCATCATCTCGGCGACGGTCTCGGGCGGAAGGTTCTGGATCGTGGCCAGGTGCTCGAACGGGGCCACCATCAGATGCCCGTTCGTGTACGGGTACTTGTTCAGGATCACGAAGCAGCGGTCGCCCCGATGGGCGATCAGCGAGGCCTCGTCGTCCCCTTCCTTCGGCTTGGCGCAGAAGATGCACTCATCTTCAGAGTCCTTCGACGCGTCCTTCACGTACTCGAGCCGCCAGGGTGCCCAGATCCGTTCCACACGGCCGCAGTCTTTCAGTTCGATCCGCTCGAGATCGAGTAACTCGCGGCCGCTACTCGCCCAACACCTTGATGATCAGGCGCTTCGGTCGCTGGCCGTCGAACTCCGCGTAGAAGACCTGCTGCCAGGGGCCTAGGTCGAGGCGCCCGCCGGTCACCGGGATGATCGCCTGGTGGTGGACCAGGAGGTTCTTCAGGTGCGCGTCGCCGTTGTCCTCGCCGCCGCGGTGATGGCGGTAGTCCCCAGGGTCGGGCGAGAGCTCGCGTGCCACCTCGTTCGCCGGCTCCTTCCAGCTCGGCGGCGCGATCTTGTCGAGCCACTCGAGCGTGTCCTCGTGGAGCCCGGGCTCGTCGTCGTTGACCCAGACGCCCGCGGTGATGTGCATCGCGGAGACGAGCGCCATGCCCTCGGCGATTCCCGCATCGTCGACGGCCGCCTGAACGTCCTCGGTGATCCGGACGAAGCTGCGCCGCTCGGGGATCTCGAACGTCTTGTAGACGGTGTGCGATTTCATTCCAGGGGCGACCTAGAGCCAGCCGCGACGCCGGAAGAGGACGATCATGCCTACGAGCAGGGCGACCATCGCCGCGATGATGACCCAGAAGATGGTGGTCGACGAGGTCTGCGGATCACCTCCGCCGGGAAGCCCCACGTTCATCCCCCAGATGCTCGCGATCAGCGTTGCCGGCAGGAACACGATGCTGAATACGGTCAGGATCCGCAGCACGTCGTTGAAGCGGTGGGCGATCACGGACTCGTTGGTGCCCTCGAGGCCCTCGATGACCTCCTTGTAGTTCTCGAGCATGTCCCAGATCCGCTCGTGCGAGTCGGCGATGTCGTCGAAGTAGATTTCGAGCTCGCCGCCCTCTGGGGCCAGGAACGGCTGCTTCGCCTTTTCGAGGTCCCGGAGCACCGTTCGCTGCGGACGGATGACCTTGCGGAAGTTGATGATCTCCTGCTTCACGTTCGAGATGTCGCGGACGACGTCCTGCCCGCGGCCCTCGAAGATCTCGTCCTCCAGGGCGTCGAGCTTGTTGCCGATCTTGCGCAGCATCGGGAAGCAGTAGTCGAAGCCGTCGTCGACGATCCGGTACAGCAGGTATCCGGAGCCACGGTTGAAGAGCTGCTCGCGAAGGTCCTCCTTCGCCCGGCAGCGCTCGAAGAGGTAGGCGATCGGCTGCAGCGGCTGATTCGGCAGCGTGACCACGAAATCCCGCCCGACGAAGATGTCGAGCTCGCCCGCGTTCAGCCGCCCGACCGAGCGGTCGAAGACCGGGAAGTGGAGGACGATGAACAGGTAGTCCGGGTACTCGTCGATCTTCGGCCGCTGGTTGCGCGACAGCACGTCCTCGAAGTCGAGGGCGTGGAAGTCGAAGTGCTCCTCGAGCCACGCGCATTCGAGCGGCGACGGGCTCTCGATGTTCACCCAGCGCAGGCGATCGCCGGCGACGGTCTGGACGTTCGGCTGGCGCTCGGCGGGCTCAGTCGGCGGCGCGACGAGGTCGCCGCGCGCCCCTCGGCGCAGCCTGGGCTTCGGAAGGCTCGGCATCGGCGGCCGCCTCGTCTGTCAGCTCGTCGTAGGACATGGAACAAGGGTACCCGTCAGTTGGTATCGTGCCTGACACATAACCACCACATCCAGAGGGGCGGAGGGACTGGCCCGTTGAAGCCCCGGCAACCCCCCGAGACGTTCGCGTCGAGGGAAGGTGCCAATTCCAGCAGGTAATAGGCCTGGGAGATGTGAGTGAAGTCCCGCTCGGACCTCTGCTCACACTCAGGCAGAGGTTTTTTTTCGCGGTTTCGAAGCCAAGAACGGGAAAGCGAGGGGTCGACGAGATGGCGCTGGAAGGGCTGCGCTGCAAGGAATGCGGGACGAGCTACGAGCTCGAGGCGCGATACGTCTGCGAGTCATGCTTCGGGCCGCTCGAGGTCGCCTACGACCACACCGGGCTCGACCCGGAGGAGGCCCGCCGCCGCATCCAGGCCGGCTCGCACGGCATCTGGCGCTACGCCGACTTTCTGCCCTTCGCCGAGCGGCCGCCGAGCTGGCGCCACTCACTGGAGCCCGGCCTGACACCGCTCGTTCGCGCCGACCGCCTGGCCGAACGGCTCGGGCTGGGCGAGGTGTGGATCAAGAACGACGCGGCGAACCCCACGCACTCGTTCAAGGACCGCGTCGTGACGGTCGCGATCACCAAGGCGCGTGAGCTCGGGTTCGACACCGTCGCCTGCGCCTCGACCGGAAACCTCGCCAACGCGGTTGCCGCGCACGCCGCCGCCTGCGGGCTGCGTTCGTTCGTCTTCGTGCCGGCGGACCTCGAGGAGCAGAAGCTCCTCGCCACCGGGATCTACGGGACGCGGCTCGTCGGGATCCGCGGCAACTACGACGACGTCAACCGGCTCTGTACCGAGCTCTGCGAGGCCAGGCCGTGGGCGTTCGTGAACGTCAACCTTCGCCCTTACTACGCGGAGGGGTCGAAGACCCTCGCGTTCGAGACGATCGAGCAGCTCGGCTGGAAGCTCCCGGACCGCATCGTCTGCCCGATCGCGTCCGGCTCCCTCTTCACGCGTCTCGGGCGCGGCATCCGCGATTGGCTCGACCTGGGCCTCGTCGCGGGCAAGCTTCCGACGTTCAACGGAGCGCAGGCCGATGGCTGCTCGCCCGTCGCTCAGGCCTTCAGCGAGGGCTGGGACGCTTGCCGCCCGCAGCGCCCGGACACGATCGCCAAGAGCCTGGCGATCGGCGACCCGGCCGACGGGCCATACGCCCTCAACCTCGCTCGCCAGACCGGGGGAGCGATCGACTCGGTCTCCGACGAGGAGATTCGCGCCGGCATCAGGCTGCTGGCCGAGACCACCGGCATCTTTACCGAGACCGCGGGCGGCGTAACGGTCGCGGTGCTCGCGAAGCTGGCCGAGCGCGGCGACATCGACCGGGGCGAGCGCACCGTGGTCTACATCACCGGTGAGGGCCTCAAGACGCTCGATGCGGCCCGCGAGGGCTTCCGGATCAGCGAGATCGAGCCGACGATAGAGGCGTTCGAGGCCGGCGTCGAGGCGCAGAGCCTGGCTTCGGCCGGAATCTAGACGTGGCTCCTTGACGCAGCGGGCCCTGTCGGCTAGCTTGGCCGGGGGGAGGGTCGAAAGACCCATGAGCGTCCGGACCGCTTCACTCGCCGCATCGATGGCCCTGGCCGGGCTCGGCTTGACCGCGGCTCCGGCCACCGCCACCTTTCCCGGTGCGAACGGCCGGATCGTCTACGTCGAGGCCGGGCGATTTCATGACCTCGGCCAGATCGCGACGGTCGAGCCGGACGGCACCGGCGCGCAGATCCTGACCCAAGGCCGACAGAACGAGTACCCGCAGTTCTTCGCCGACGGCAAGAGGATCGCCTACATGCACGCCCACGGCCGGAGCCAGGTACGGATCAGCGTCATGCAGTCCGACGGCACCAACAAGCAGGACCTCACTAGGGGCCACGTCGACGAGTTTCCAGCGCCATCGCCCGACGGTCGACGGATCGCCTTCTTCAGGTATACGAAGAGCGGGCGCAAGCACCTGTGCGTGATGAGGAGCGACGGCACTCACCTTCACGTCATCGAGCGCGTCGCGGGCCTGCCAGCGAACTTCACGTGGTCGCCGAGCGGCGATCTCATCGCCTACGACGCTGGGTTCTCGGAGGTGCTCGACGTCGTCCTTGTGACCCCGAGCGGGGCCCGCCGCGGGGAAATCGCCGACGCCGAGGATCCCTCGTTCACCCCCGACGGCGATCGTCTTGCGCTGAGCTACGAGAGCTACCTCGGAACCACGGACCTGCACGGCCGGAAGCCGGTGTCTCTGACCGGCAACCTCATGCCCGATCTCGGGTTCTACGCGCACCCGAAGTTCTCCCCGGACGGGACTCAGGTCGCCTTCGCCGCGGGAGGCTTCAGGGGCCCCAGCGACATCTACGTCATGGCCCCGGGAGCATCGAGCGCGGTGAACGTGACGAACACCGGCAAGGCCTACGCGCCCGACTGGGGCCCGGCGGGCTGACTCGCGCGAAACGCTGCGCGCTAGATTCCACGCCGTGAGCGTCACTGTGAAGATCCCGGCGCAGCTTCGCGCGGCGACCGGGGGCGAGTCCGAGGTCGAGGTGGATGGTGCGACCGTGGGCCAGGCGCTCGACGCCGTGTTCGACGAGCACGACGGGCTGCGCGAGCGCATCACGGAGGACGGAGGCCTGCGGCGGTTCGTGAACGTGTACGTGTCAGGCGAGGACATCCGCTTCAAGGACGGGCTCGAGACGGCGCTCGACGACGGTGACGAGGTCCAGATCCTGCCGGCCGTCGCCGGCGGCTGAGGGCCCCAGGCTGCTCCGGGGATAATCGCGGGGTGGACCGAGCCTCGACGCCCGTGGCGATCCTCTGCGGTGGGCGCGGCACCCGCCTGCAGGAGCGAACGCACGCCATCCCGAAGGCACTGGTCGAGATCGGCGGCAAGCCGATTCTCTGGCACGTAATCCGGATCTACGCCGCCCAGGATCTGCGCCGGTTCATCCTCCTCACGGGGTACTTGGGCGAGATGATCTCCGAGTTCGTCGATGCGACCGGGTGGCCGGAGCAGATCGAGGTCGAGTGCGTCGACACCGGCCTCGACACGCGGACCGGCGGCCGTGTCGCCCGCGCCGCAGACCATCTCGAGTCGGACCGGTTCTGCCTCACCTACGCGGACGGCGTCGCCGACATCGACATGGGTGCGCTGCTCTCCTTCCACGCCGAGCAGGGGCGGCTCGGCACGGTCACCGTGGTGAGGCCGCGCTCGCAGTTCGGGATCGCTGAGCTGAGCGATGACGACCGCGTGCTGCACTTCGAGGAGAAGCCCCGCCTGGACCACTGGGTCAACGGAGGCTTCTTCTGCTTCGAGCGGGCGTTCCTCAACCACGTGGAGCCGTCCAGCGTCCTCGAGCGCGAGCCGCTCCGGCGCCTGGCGGCGGACGGCGAGCTCGCCGCGTTTCGTCATCACGGCTTCTGGGACTGCATGGACACCTACAAGGACGCGATCGTCCTCAACGACCTGTGGAGCGCCGGCGCGGCCCCGTGGCGCGTATGGACCTCCGACCATGAGCCGTCGGTGCCGTGACCGCGGTTCTCGTCACGGGAGCCCGCGGCTTCGGCGGCGCCTGGCTCGCCCGGGCACTTGTGGAGCGAGGCGAGACCGTGGTTTCGCTCGACCACGACCATCCGGAGCGTCCGCACACCACGCTGAGCCTCCTCGGAATCGCCAACGACGTCGTCGACGTCACCGGCGACCTCGCCGAGGCCGAGCTGCTCGACCGCCTGATCCGCGAGCACGGGATCACGGCCGTGTTCCATCTCGCTGCCGAGGCGATCGTCGGCACCGCTGCCGCCTCTCCCGTCCGGGCGTTCGAGACGAACGTGCGTGGCACCTGGAACGTCCTCGAGGCGTGTCGCGCCAACGACGTTGAACGCGTCGTCGCCGCCTCGTCCGACAAGGCCTACGGTGCGCACGACGAGCTCCCGTACCGCGAGGACTTCCCGCTCAAGCCGACGGCGCCGTACGAGGCGTCGAAGGCCGCCGCCGACCTCCTTGCCCGGTGCTACTGGCCGAGCTACGGCCTCCCCGTCGCCGTCACCAGGTTCGCGAACATCTACGGCGGGGGCGACCTCAACTTCTCCCGCCTCATCCCCGAGGCCGTTTGCGCGGCCATCGACGGCCGGGCCCCGGTCCTGCGCTCGGACGGCTCGCCCGAGCGGGACGTGCTCTACGTGGAGGATGCGGCGCGCGCCTATCTGGCGATCGCCGACAACCTCGACCGCGACGAGGTCCGTGGGGAGGCCTTCAACGCAGGCGGGGGGCGCCCGTACGCGGTGGAGGAGATCGTCGAGCTCGTGGTCCGCCTCGCCGGCAGCGAGGTCGAGCCGGACGTGCGCGGCACGGGGAACCCGGAGGGCGAGATCGACCGCCAGTTCGTCGACCCGACGAAGCTTCGCGAGGCGACGGGCTGGGAGCCGCGGGTCGGCCTGGAGGAGGGCATGGAGCGGACCATCGAGTGGTATCGCGAGCATCCGGAGGCGCGACCCGAGTGACCGCCGGCTCGGCGCCCTGCGTCCTGGTCACGATCCCGATCAGCCACTACTGCGAGAAGGCGCGCTGGGCGCTCGAGCGGGCTCGGGTGCCGTACCGAGAGCGTGCGCACCTGCAGTTGATCCACCGGTTCGCTGTTCGGCGAGCGGGAGGCGGGACGACCGCCCCGGTGCTCGTTTGCGGGGAGCACGTGCTTGCTGAGTCAGCGGAGATCGTCGAGGAGGCCGACCGACGGGCGCCTCCGGACCGCCGCCTCTATCCGGACGATGAGGACGCAGCCGCGGAGATCAGGGAGCTCGAGCGCGACTTCGACGAGCGCCTCGGGCCGCACGGCCGGCGCTGGATGTACGACCAGATCAGGGGCCGGATGGACCTCGTTCGGACCTATGCCACGACGGGCGTTCCCGCCTGGGAACGGCGCGCTCTGCCCGTCGTGTTCCCGGTGGTGTCCCGATTCATCGACCGCTACCTCGACATCACGCCCGAAACGGTCGCGAAGTCCGAGGCGGAGGTCCGCGCCACCTTCGACGAGGTGGGGGAGAGGCTGTCCGACGGACGCGCCTACCTGTGCGGCGATCGGTTCACCGCGGCCGACCTGACGTTCTCCGCGCTGGCGGCGGCGGTCCTGATGCCGCCCGAGTACGGCGTCCCGCTACCGCAGCCTCACGAGCTCCCGCCCTCGATGGCGTCGGCCGTCCGCGAGCTGCGCGAGCACCCGGCCGGCGCCCACGCGATGGCGATGTACCGCGAGCGGCGGCACGTCTGACGACGCCTACGCGGCGGCGTCGGCGGCCCTCGCCCAATGAGCCCGCAGCGCCTTCGCCATGCGCTTCGGCTCGATCCGGTGCGGGGGGTCGAAGTGGTGGCGCTCGTCGAAGACCTCGAGCGTGAAGTTTGGGAAGATCGCGTCCGCTCGCTCGGCCATTCGCGCGAAGTAGCGGGGATTGCTTCGGTCACCAAGCGCAAAGTAGACGGGCGGCTCGAACGCGCGCAGGGCGTCTAGGTCGATGGTCGTCGAGCTGAAGGCGCGGAGGAAGGCGTTGATGCCGGCGGGCCGCTTGGCCATCCAGGGCGGCGGCTGGCCGGGCGGCGGCGATGGCAGGTCTACGCCTTCCGCGACCTGCATCTTCATGAATGCCGACATCCGCTCGGCAGGCGGGAGGCTTGCGATGCGATCGAACTCCTGCCACACCTCCTGTTCGTCCGGACTCAGCTCATCACTGCCCATCCAGGCGGGCTCGAGCAGCGCCAAGCTGAGTAGACGCTCGGGGTTCTTGGCCGCGAAGGCAAGGCTCGACGCGCCGCCGCCGGAGTATCCGACCAGGTGGAAGCGGTCGAAGCCGGCCCCGTCCGCGGCTCGCAAAACGCCGTCGATCTCGTTGTCGAGCGTGTAGCCCTCTGGCGGCTCGGGACCCGCGTACACCTCGAGGTCTTTGGCGACCGCATCGACGTCGTCGCCCAGTGCCTGGATCACCGATCCGTAGGCCAGGTCCGCGGGCATGACCGCACCGGGCAAGAGGATCGCCTCGAACCTCACCTGGCCGAGCCTACGCCGTCGACCGAGTCGCGCTTAGCCGCCGAGAGTGGGCGCCGCTGGCGCTCAGGCCGGGGTGAGCGCGACGACGTGGTTGCCGCGGATGATCCCGTCGGGGTCCCATCGGCGCTTCACCTCGGCGAGGCGTGAGCACGTCTCGGCCGGCAGGATCGCGTCCGCGTCGCAGGGGCGCTCCGCGAAGTTGAAGTAGCCGCCCTCGCCGGTCCACGGCTTCATCACCTCGGTGAGGTGGTCGAGATGGCCCTCGATGGCCTCCCCCAGCTCGGGGGTCATCGACATGCCGACCCCGAACATGGCGAACGAGGCATCGAGCTTGGCGAGGGCGCCGGCGTTCTCCGTCGCCCGCCCGAGCGCCCCGCCCAGGTGGCGCAGCTCGGTCAGGAGCAGCGGCGAGCCCGACTCCGGACCGCCCGCGCCGACCCAGGCGTCGATCGCCTCGTCGCTCAGCTCGTCGATCATGGCGTGGTGGCCAAGGCCCGGCACGGGCACCTCGGGATCCATGTGGATCCGGCTGAGGCCCACGGCCGGCATCAACTCGATCATGTCCATGATCGGCTCGCCGATCTCGCGCAGCGGGGCGACGCGCTCGCGGCCCTCGGCCTCGCTGCCGATCGACGCGACGCCGATGGTGAGCAACGGCCGGTCCCGGAGGGGCTCAGGCACGTCGGGGAGCGGGGGCGGGCGCAGGAAGCGCACGATCGAGGTCACCTCGTCGGGCAGGGTCGCCGCCCAGTCGCGGTACGTTCGCACGGCGTCGGCACCCACCTCGGCCGGAAAGATGATGGTGCCGGCGTAGAGCTCGGAATGGGGGAGGAGATCCACGTGGAGCGCGGTCACGATCGCGTAGCTGCCGCCCCCGCCCCGGAGCGCCCAGAAGAGGTCGGCTTCGGTGTCGGCGTCGACCCGTCGCGCCTCGCCGTCGGCGGTCACGAGCTCGATGGCCGTGACGCGGTTGCATGCGAATCCGTACTTCCGGCCGAGCCAGCTGAGCCCGCCGCCGAGCGTGTACCCGGCGACCCCCACGTCGGGCGAGGATCCGGGCAGCGAGCAGAGCCCCTTGGCCTGCGCCGCCTCGCCGACGTCGAGCGCCAGCGCCCCCGCCTCGATGCGCGCGGTCGGCGCGTCGCCGTCGACCTCCACTCCGCGCATCCGCTCGGTCTTGATGACGATGGTCTCCTCGACGGGCCCCAAGGCGACGGCGCCGTGTCCGGTGCTCTGCCCCACCACCTTGAGGTCATTGTCGGCCGCGAAGCGGATCACCTTCGAGACGTCGTCGGCGCCCTCGACGAAGGCCACGGCCGCCGGCTGCTGATCGGCCATGAGATTCCAGGTCTGCCGCGCCTCCTCCCAGTCGGAGTCCTCCTGCGTCGCGAGACGCCCTGCAAGCGAAAGTCCTGAGAAATCGGTCATGGCTCGCACTCTATGAAGATCCGCGGCGAAGAAGTAACCCGCCTGCTGCCCCGGTAGCCAGCGCGAAACGCGCCCGGCAGGATTCGAACCTGCGGCTTCCGCCTCCGGAGGGCGGCGCTCTATCCACTGAGCTACGGGCGCTCATGGGCAGGTTACCTATGGCTTCGTAACGAAGCTAATACGAACGTATGTTCCGTCCGAGCCGCCTCGTACTGTCGGCACCGATGGAAACGGCAGCGAGGGGAAACGCGGCCGAAGGCGCCGTGTTGTCTGCGCTCGTAAAGCGCGGATACAGCGTTCTCCTGCCATTCGGCGGCGGCCATCCGTACGACCTCGTGATCCATCTTCCTCGCGTCGGGTTTCTGCGCATCCAGTGCAAGGCGGCGCGCGAGGGTAGGAACGGCTGCATTCAAGTCAACGGCCGGACGACGGACCACGGCCGCGGGCGCCTGTCGTACGTCGGACTAGCCGATGTGTTCGGCGTCCATCACCCTCGAACCGACGACGTCTATCTCGTCCCCGTGCAGGAGCTCGATTTGTACATCGTGTCCTTACGGGTCACGCCCACGGCTAACAATCAGCGCAGAGGGGTCCGCTTCGCGGCCGCCTACGCCATCGATCGATGGACTCCGGGGCGGCTTGAAGCCTTAGTCGAGCATCCGCACGTTGGCCCCAAGTCCGCCGCTGCGGCGTCGGTAGTTCGCGCTTACGCTTAGTCCATGGACCTCGACGTCGTCTTTCTCGGCACCGGCGGGTCGGTGCCCACCGCCCGGCGGGCGACCGCCTGCGTGCTCGTCCGGCGCGGCGGAGACAGGCTGCTCTTCGACTGCGGCGAGGGCGCGCAGCGCCAGATGCAGCGCTCCACCGGCCTCGTGCAGGTCGACGAGATCTACGTCACGCACCTTCACGCCGACCACTACCTCGGGCTTCCGGGCCTGCTGAAGACCTACGACCTCCAGGGGCGCGAGCCGGGCCTGCGGATCGTCGGGCCGCCGGGGCTCCAGGAGCTGTTCGGGGCGATTCGCCGCATCGTCGGGCGGCTCCATTATTCGCTCGAGCTGGTTGAGCTCGCCGAGGGCGACGCGGTCCCCCGCGACGGCTACGAGGTGCGGTCGTTTCCGGTCGCCCACCGAATGCCGGCGCACGGGTACGCACTCATCGAGGACGACCGCCCGGGGCGGTTCGACCCGGACGCAGCGGCGAGGCTCGGTGTGGCGCCGGGCCCGGACTTCGGCCGGCTCCAGGACGGCGAGTCGGTGCCCGGTACGGACGGGTCAACCGTCGAGCCCTCGCAGGTGATGGGCGAGTCGCGCGGGGGCCGGAAGATCGTGATCACGGGTGACACGGCACCGTGCGAGATGACGCGCATCGCGGCCCATCGCGCGCAGCTCCTCGTCCACGATGGCAGCTTCGCCGACGAGGAGGCCGCGCGTGCGGCCGAGACCGGGCACTCGACGGCGCGGGAGGCCGCGATCGTCGCGCGCGAGGCCGAGGTCGACATGCTGGCGATCGTCCACGTCTCCTCGCGCTACAACGTCGGCGCCGTGCTGGCCGAGGCCCGCGAGGTGCTGCCCGAGGCCATCGCACCACGCGACTTCGACCTCGTCGAGATCCCGCTTCCGGAGCGCGGCGCGCCCGCGTTGATCGAGCGCGGGGCGAAGGCTCAGCCCAACGGCGCCGCGAGGTCGGCGATCGCCTGAGCAACCGCGGGCGCCTGGTCCTCCTGGAGGAAGTGCTTCGCGGGCAGCCGGATGGCGTCGTCGGTCGCCAGCACCCGCTGCGCGATCTCGAGCTGGTCGAGGCCGAGCGCCGGGTCGAGCTCGCCCCACACGATCCTGGCCGGATACGGGCGCTTGGCCAGGCCCGCCCAGAGGAAACGGCGCTTGTCGGCCGTGAGCTCGAACCCGCGCATGATGCGCAGGAACGCGCGGCCCCCGTCACCTCTGCGCAGCAGGTAGTAGTAGGCGTCGATCTCGGCGTTCGTGATCGCGGATCGGTCGGCGATCCCCTGGGCGAGGAAGAGCCGTCGAAAGGCCGGCCGCGGCGTCCCACGCAGCCATGCTCCGCCGACGCCGCGGGTGGCGAACGGCGCCATCGACCAGGGCCGTCGGAAGGTGGCCGGGTCGAGCATCGTGTTGAGCGCGGTCAGCGAGAGCACGCGCTCGGGGTTCCGCACCGCCCACTCGCACGCGATGGGCCCGCCGATGTCGTGGACGACCAGGTGGACGCGGTCGAGCTCGAGCGCGTCCATCGCCTCGCCGAACCAGCGCGCGAGCCCCGACCACGAGTAGTCGAAATCCACCGGGCGATCGGCCAGCCCCAAGCCGGGGAGGTCGAACGCAACGGCCCGAAGCCCCTCGTCCGCAAGGGGCGGCAGCATCTTCCGGTAGAGGAACGAGCTCGACGGGACCCCGTGCACGAGCACGGCGGTCCCGCCCTTCGGGCTTCCTCGCTCGCGAACGAAGGTCCTGAGGCCGCCGGCCTCGAATCCGCGCCCGGCGGCGCGATGGACGTCGATGACCTCGCGGGTCTCCGGCTTCATCGCCGGCTCGCGTACAGAGCTCTCCATCTGCCGCCATGTTCGCACGCCACCGGATCGCCGTCCGTTGGGATCCACGGGCGCTGCTAGGCTCCGCCCGTCGGTTCCTTTAACCCGGTCCAGAGAGGCCAGGAAGGGGCGCGTGAATGGCAGAGAAGGTCGTGCTCGACCGCGACGATCTGCGCCGGACGCTGGTGCGGATCGCACATGAGATCGTTGAGAAGAACCCGGGCGACGACTCGGTCGCCCTCGTCGGTATCCACACACGAGGCGCGGTGCTCGGCCGTCGGCTGCACGCTCTCGTCGGCGAGCTGACCGGGTCCGAGGTCCCGTTCGGAGACCTCGACATCTCCTTCTACCGCGACGACGTGGACGCGCGCGACCCTGTCGCCCAGCCAGTCGTGCACGCCTCCCACCTCGACTTCGACCTCGCTCGGCGCACGATCGTGCTCGTCGACGACGTCATGTTCACGGGTCGCACCGCCCGCGCGGCGATCGAGGCCCTCTTCGACTACGGGCGGCCGGAGCGGGTACAGCTCGCCGTGCTCGCGGACCGCGGCCACCGAGAGCTGCCGATCAGGCCAGACTACGTCGGCAAGAACCTCCCGACGGCGCGCGCCGAGCGCGTCTACGTCCGCCTCGAGGAGACCGACGGCGTCGACGAGGTGGCGATCGGGGGAACACGGGCCCGGGCGGAGGTGACCTCGTGAACCACCTGCTCTCCATCGCGGACCTCGATCGCGATGACATCGAACGCATCCTCGAGCGGGCCGAGAGCTTCGCCGAGGTAGGTCGGCGTGACATCAAGAAGGTCCCGACGCTTCGCGGCCGCACGATCGTCAGCCTGTTCATGGAGGCGAGCACGCGCACGAGCTCGTCGTTCGAGCTTGCCGCGAAGCGGCTCTCGGCCGACGTCGTCTCGGTGAAGGCGGCCGGGTCCTCGGCCGAGAAGGGAGAGTCGCTCAAGGACACCATCGCGACGCTCTCGGCCTACGGCCCGGAGGCGATCGTGATCCGCGCGCCCGAGGTCGGGGCTGCGGCGCTCGTCTCGAGGTGGACCGACGCCGCGGTCGTGAACGCGGGCGACGGCAAGCATGAGCACCCGACGCAGGCCCTGCTCGACCTCCTCGCGCTGCGACGCCGCGTCGGTTCGATCGACGGCAAGAGCATCTGGATCGTCGGTGACGTCCTCCACAGCCGCGTGGCGCGATCGGGGATCCTGGCGTTCACGGCGATGGGCGCGAAGGCCACGGTCTGCGGGCCGCCGACCCTGATCCCGCGCGGGATCGAGGCGGCGCTGGGGTGCGAGGTCGTCCACGATCTCGACCGCCTCCCCGAAGCCGACGTGGTCTACGCGCTGCGGATGCAGCGCGAGCGCATGACGGAGTCGTTCGTGCCGTCGATCCGCGAGTACGCGGCCCGCTACCAGATCGACGCCCGCCGGCTCGGCCCGCGCCAGCTCCTGATGCACCCGGGCCCGGTGAACCGAGGGGTCGAGCTCGCGCCGGAGGTCATCGACGGCCCGAGCTCGCTGATCGCCGAGCAGGTGGAGGCCGGCCTCTACGTGCGGATGGCGGTTCTCTACGAACTCCTCGCGGGCCGGGACCGGCCCGGCGGCGGGGCGCGGATCGCCGATGAGGAGCTCGAGGCCCCCACGCCCATCGGGGAGCCCGCGTGAGGGCCATCTCCTCGCTCGACTGGCGCGGGGCGGGCGAGGCACGAGGTGACCTGATCGTCCGCGGGCCTCGAGTGCTCGACCCGGCGAGCGGGCTGGATGAGCGCCGCGACGTGGTAGTGCGGCGCGGCGAGATCGCCGAGCTGGCCGAGGCGGGAGCCGCGGCGCTGCCCGACGCCGAGGTCATCGAGGCCGAGGGTCTCCACGTCTTCCCCGCCTTCTTCGACCCGCACGTCCACCTGCGGACCCCCGGCCGGGAGGACGAGGAGGACCTCGAGACCGGAAGCCGCGCTGCGGCCGCGGGTGGCTACTGCGGGATCACCGCCATGGCGAACACGGACCCGCCCGTCGACAGCCCCGCCGACGTCGAGGCGCTGCGCGAACGCGCGGCCCGCGAGGCTGCGGTTCCGATCGGGTTCATGGCCTGCGTGACGAGGGGGATGCGGGGTGAGGCGCTGACGGACATGCTCGAGCTTCGGGAGGTGGGCGCCGTCGGGTTCTCCGACGACGGCCTGTCCGTGAAGAGCTCGCGCGTCCTGCGCCGCGCCCTTCAATACCAGGCGATCACCGGGGCGCAGATCGCCCTTCACGAGGAGGACCCGGAGCTCTCAGGCGACGGCGTCATGCACGAGGGCGAGGTCTCCGCGGCGCTTGGGCTCGCCGGCATCCCGACCCTCTCGGAGTCGACCATGATCGCCCGCGATGCGCAGATCGCCGCCTACGAAGGAGCGCGCATCCACATCCAACACCTGTCGTGCCGCGAGTCGATCGCCGCCGTAGCGGCCGCGAAAGAGGCGGGTGTCGCGATCACGTGCGAGGTGACGCCCCACCACCTGGTGTTCACCGACGAGTCCGTGCGAAGCCTCGACCCAAGGTTCAAGATGCACTCGCCGCTGCGCGCCGAGGAGGATCGCCAGGCTCTCGTGGAGGCCCTTCGCAGCGGACTCATCGACTGCGTCGCCACCGACCACGCGCCCCACTCGATCGACGAGAAGGAGGTGCCCTTCGAGTCGGCCGCGAACGGGGTCACCGGGCTCGAGACGGCGTTTGCGGTCCTCCACACCGAGCTCGTGCTGCCCGGGGCCCTCGACCTCGCCGTGCTCGTCGACCGGCTCGGCGCCGGGGCCTCGGTCCTCGACCTGGAGCCGCCGCGCATCAGTCAGGGTGCCGAGGCGAACCTCGTCCTCTGCGACCTCGACTCCGAGTGGAAGGCGGGCGCCGAGGGCTGGGAGAGCCGCTCGGACAATTCGGCGTTCGCCGGCCGGGCGCTTCGCGGCCGGGTGCTCGTCACGGTCGCCGCCGGGCGGATCGCCTTTCGCAACCGCGCCTTCTCGGTGGGGGTCGCCGCGTGAGGCTCGACCGGAACCGCGCCGGGCTCGTCGTCATCGACGTGCAGGAGGCATTCCGCAAGGCGGTGCCGGCGTTCGACCAGATCGGCAGCGCGGTCGGCACGCTCGTGCGCGGCGCGGGCGAGCTCGGCGTCCCGGTCATCGTCACCGAGCAGTACCCCAAGGGCCTGGGAGCGACGGTCCCGGAAATCGCCGAGCACCTGCCCGACGAGGCTCGCAGGCTGGAGAAGGTGCGCTTCTCGGCATGCGGCGCCGAGGGGTTCGACCTCGCGGGACGCGACCAGGCGATCGTCTGCGGCATCGAGGCCCACGTCTGCGTCGCCCAGACCGTGCTCGACCTGCTCGAGTCAGGGACCGACGTCCAACTCGTCGCTGACGCAGTGGGATCCCGTAGCGAGAGTGACGCGGCCCTCGCGCTGCGACGGGCAGAGCGAGCCGGCGCGACCCTGACGAGCGTCGAGGCGGTGCTGTTCGAGCTGCTCGGCAGCTCCGACGCTCCAGAGTTCAAGGCCGTGCAGGAGCTCGTGAAGTAATGGGCGCAGCGGGCTATCTCCTGCTAGAGGACGGCACGCGCCTCGATGGGGAGCTCTGCGGGGCCGCCGAGGCGGTCACCGGCGAGGTCGTCTTCAACACGTCGATGACCGGCTACCAGGAGGCCGTGACCGACCCCTCCTACGCGGGGCAGATCATCACGTTCACCTATCCGCTCGTCGGCAACTACGGCGTCAGCGCGGCAGCGATGGAGGCGGATCGTCCGCACGCGAGGGCCGTCGTCATGCGCGAGGCCAAGAACGGCGAGGACGCGTCGGAGGCCGAGGGGGGCTGGGTCGACTGGCTGCGCAACACCGGTGTGGCGGCGATCAGCGGCGTCGATACGCGCGAGCTCGTGCGACGCATCCGCGACGCGGGCGCGATGCGCGGTGGGATCTTCGGCGACGACGTCGCGCAGGCCGACGCGGTCGAGCGCGTCGCGGGCGAGCCGTCGATGGCGGGTGCGGACTTCGCCCGGACCGTGACGCCGCCCGAGCCGGTCGAGCTCGCCGGCGCGGGCCCCCACATCGTCGCTCTCGACACCGGGATCAAGGGCTCGATCATCCGCCAGTTCCGCGAGCGCGACTGCCGGCTGACGCTCCTGCCCTGCTCGGCGAGCGCCGAGGAGGTGATGGACCGCGATCCCGACCTCGTCTTCCTGGCGAACGGCCCCGGTGATCCCGCGGCGCTCGACTACGTCGTCGGGACGGTTCGGGGCCTGGTCGGCAAGCGGCCCGTGGTCGGCATCTGTCTCGGGCACCAGCTCCTCTGCCGGGCGGTCGGCCTCGAGACCTTCAAGCTGCCGTTCGGCCACCGCGGTTCCAACCACCCGGTCAAGGAGCTTGCGACCGGCCGGATCGAGATCACGTCGCAGAATCACGGCTTCGCGGTCAGCGGGCCCGACGGCGAGCCGCGCCTGGAGGCCGACGAGCCGGTTCGCTGGGAGACTGATTTCGGCGCCGCGGAGCTCTCGCATTTGAACCTCTACGACCGCACCGTCGAGGGGCTCGTGCTCAAGGACGTGGCCGCACGCACGGTGCAGTACCACCCCGAGGCGGGCCCGGGCCCGCACGACGCCCGCCACCTCTTCGACGATTTCCTGGAGCTGGTGAGATGAGCGCCGACCCCGAAATCGACGCTATTCGCCGGTCCTACGAGGCCCTGGCCGCGGGTGATCGCGAGGCCCTCGACGCGCTGGTCGAGGAGCTCATGCACCCCGAATGCGAGTGGGTCCCGTTCCTCACAGGCGTCGAGGGCCGCTCGTACCACGGTCACGATGGGATGCTCGAGTTTTTCGACGACTTCCTTAGCGCATTCAGCGCGAGGTACGACATCGACGAGATGCGTCGCATCGGGCCCGATGCGGTGCTGGTCCTCGGCAGGATGCATCTTCGGGGGCGCGAGAGTGGCGTCGATGTCGCTCAGGAGCTCGGCGTCCTCTTCGTGTTCGACGACGGACTGATCCGCCACGCCAGGGCCAGCGACCACGCGACGGCGATCGCCGCGGCGGAGGCAGTCCGTGCCTAGGCGCGAAGACATCCACACGATCCTCCTGATCGGGTCCGGCCCGATCGTCATCGGGCAGGCGGCGGAATTCGACTACTCCGGCGTGCAGGCCTGCAAGGTCCTGCGGGAGGAGGGATACGAGGTCGTGCTCGTCAACTCGAACCCGGCGACGATCATGACCGACCCGGAGTTCGCCGACCGCACCTACGTCGAGCCGCTGACGCCCGGCTCGGTCGCGGCGATCGTCGCCCGTGAGCGCCCCGATGCGCTGCTGCCGACGCTCGGCGGGCAGACGGCACTGAACCTCGCGAAGGCCCTCCATGACGACGGCACGCTGGAGCGCTTCGGCGTCGAGCTCATCGGCGCCGACTACGAGGCGATCCACCGAGCCGAGGACCGCGAGGCCTTCCGCGAGACGATGGAGGGCGCCGGCCTTCGCGTCCCTTGGTCCACGATCGTGACCTCGATCGCAGAGGTCGAGGCCGGTCTCGTGGAGGGCAGCATCGGCCTGCCGGCCATCGTGCGCCCGGCCTTCACCCTCGGCGGCCAGGGAGGAGGCGTCGGCTACACCGACACGGAGCTCCTCGGAGTCGTCTCAGAGGGGCTCGCGGCGAGCCCGATCAACCAGGTGCTGGTCGAGGAGTCGGTGCTCGGTTGGGGGGAGTTCGAGCTCGAGGTGATGCGCGATCGCAACGACAACGTCGTCGTGATCTGCTCGATCGAGAACGTCGACCCGATGGGCGTGCACACCGGCGACTCGGTGACCGTCGCGCCGGCGCAGACGCTCACCGACCGCCTCTATCAGGAGCTCCGCGACCAGGCTATCCGCGTGATCCGCGCTGTGGGCGTCGAGACCGGGGGCTCGAATATCCAGTTCGCGGTCAACCCCGAGAGCGGCGAGATCGTCGTCATCGAGATGAACCCGCGCGTCTCGCGCTCCTCGGCGCTCGCCTCGAAGGCAACCGGCTTCCCAATCGCCAAGATCGCCGCTCGCCTGGCGGTCGGCTACGCGCTCGAGGAGATCCCGAACGACATCACCCGGGCTACCCCGGCCGCCTTCGAGCCCACGATCGACTACGTGGTCACCAAGGTGCCTCGGTTCGCGTTCGAGAAGTTCCCGGGCGCGGAGGGATCGCTCACGACGCACATGAAGTCCGTCGGCGAGGTGATGGCGATCGGCCGTACCTTCCGCGAGTCCTTCGCGAAGGCAATGCGCTCGCGCGAGCTCGACTCTCCGGCCGTCTCGCCGGCCGACGACGAGGAGCTTCTGCACAGCCTCGAGACGCCGTCGCCCGACCGCTTCGACCTCGTCGCGGAGGCGTTCAAGCGCGGGGCGTCGGTCGAGGAGATCAACGGGCGCACGTCGATCGATCCATGGTTCCTGCGCGAGCTGCGCGCCCTCGCCACCGACGGCGACGGCACCGCCGGCCTGGCGCGCGGCTACAAGTCCGTCGACACCTGTGCAGCGGAGTTCGAGGCCCGAACGCCGTACTACTACTCGGCCCACGAGCGGGCGGCCGCCTCGGAGGTCCGCCGTGGAGATCGCCCCTCGGTGGTCATCCTCGGCGCCGGGCCGAACCGCATCGGCCAGGGGATCGAATTCGACTACTGCTGCGTCCACGCCGCGATGACGGTTCGCGAGTCGGGCCGCGACGCGGTGATGGTGAACTGCAACCCGGAGACGGTCTCCACCGACTACGACACCTCCGACCGCCTCTACTTCGAGCCGCTCACCGCCGAGGACGTGCTCGCCGTCGTCGACGTCGAGCGCCCTGAGGGGGTGATCGTCCAGTTCGGCGGACAGACGCCGCTCAGGCTCGCCGCCGCCCTCACGGAGGCCGGGGTGCCGCTTCTCGGCACGCCCGTCGACGCTATCGACCTCGCCGAGGACCGCGGCCGCTTCGGGGCGCTCCTGCGCCGCCTCGACATTGCCCATCCGCCATACGGCACCGCGCTGTCGGCCGACGAGGCCGTCGCGATCGCCGAGGACGTGGGCTTCCCGCTGCTCGTCCGGCCCTCGTACGTCCTCGGCGGCCGGGCGATGGAGATCTGCTATTCGCCCGAGGGGCTCGCCGCGTACCTCGAAGCAAACGTGAAGGCCGACCAGGAGCACCCGCTGCTGCTGGACCGGTTCCTGGAGGACGCGATCGAGGTCGACGTCGACGCCCTGGCCGACGGCGAGGACGTGAAGGTCGCGGGGATCATGCAGCACGTCGAGGAGGCCGGAGTCCACTCAGGCGACTCCGCCTGCGTGCTCCCACCGATGAGCCTGGGCGAGGAGATGCTCGAGGAGATCCGCGAGGTGACCCGGCGCATCGCTCTGGAGCTGGGGGTAATCGGCCTCATCAACGTGCAGTACGCGGTCGCCGGAGGAAAGCTCTACGTCATCGAGGCCAACCCCCGGGCCTCGCGCACGGTCCCCTTCGTCTCGAAGGCGATCGGCGCGCCGCTCGCGAAGATCGCGTGCCGGCTGATGCTGGGCGAGTCGCTCGACGACCAACGGATCCCCGATGCGCCGGCGGGCCACGTCAGCGTCAAGGAGGCGGTGCTCCCGTTCGCCCGCTTCGCCGGCGCGGACGCCGTTCTCGGCCCGGAGATGAAGTCGACGGGCGAGGTGATGGGGATCGCGGCCGACTTTCCCACCGCGTTCGGCAAGGCACAGTCGGCCGCGGGCGTCTCCCTGCCGGGGAGCGGGACGGTCTTCATCACCGTCACCGACACCGACAAGCCGGCCGCGACCCAGCTCGCTGCCCGCTTCCACGACATGGGCCTCCAGATCATCGCCACCCATGGCACCGCCCAGGCGATATCTCGCATGGGCGTGCCCGTGAAGGCGATCAACAAGATCGCCGAGGGCTCGCCCCACGTCGTCGACTACATCCGGGGCGGCGAGGTCGACATGGTCATCAACACGCCGACCGGCAGCGGCGCCCGCGCGGACGGCTACGAGATTCGCACCGCGGCCGTCCGTCACGGGATCCCCTGCATCACGACGATGACCGGGGCTTCGGCCGCGGTGCGCGCGATCTCGGCCCAGCGGGGCAACGGACACGAGCCCCTGTGCCTGCAGGAGCTCCACCGGGAAGTACCCGCCCCGTCCTCCACGGCGGTCCGGTGATCCAGCGGGTCCCGGCGCCACCAGGAAGGCGGCTCTGCGCGGTCGCCGGCCGCCACGACACCGGCGGGTACGTCGTTTTCTCCGCTCTCGACTCCGAGGGCCCAGAGCCGTCCCCGGGCCAGTTCTACATGCTGGCCGCCGAGCGAGGGTGGGGTGGGGGCGGAGGCCGCCCCTATCTCTCGCGCGCCTTCTCGGTCGCGGCGGCGGAGCAGGGTGACGGAGGGGTCCGCCTTGATTTCCTCGCGGAGGCGGTGGGTCCCGGGACGGACAGGCTGACCCGGCTCGAGCCCGGGGAGGGCCTGTGGTTGGTGGGCCCGCTCGGCCAGCCGTTCTCCGCCCCGGATGAGCTCTCCCCCGGTGCTCCCGGGGCGATCCTCGTAGGGGGCGGGATCGGGATCGCGCCGCTCGCCATCCTTCGCCGCCGCCTTGCTCGCGCCGGCGTCCCGACGCGAACCCTCCTCGGCTTTCGCGACGAGCCGCATGCCGGGGGGTTGGAGCTCTTCGACTGCTCCGAGATCCGCCTCGCGAGCGAAGACGGGCACGCCGGGCACAGGGGCTACGTGACCGACCTGCTCGCCGTCCTGCTCGAGGGAGACGACGCTCAGGGCGCCGTCGTCTACGCCTGCGGGCCGCCCGCGATGCTCGAGGCGGTGCGCGAGATGTGCCTCGCGCGTCACGTTGCCGCGGAGCTGGCGATGGAGGCCCCGATGGCGTGCGGGTTCGGCGCGTGCTTCGGCTGCGCGGTTCCCCTCGCGGCCGGCGGGTTCATGCGCCTCTGCGTCGACGGCCCGGTGGTGCGGGCCGATGACGTTGCGACGGCCCTCGTCGCGGGGTCCGGGCATTGACCGGGCTCGAGATCGCGGGCCTGCGCCTCGAGCACCCGATCATCAACGGGAGCGGGACCTTCG
Organism: uncultured Actinomycetes bacterium; assembly: GCA_963823245.1. Classification (GTDB taxonomy): domain Bacteria; phylum Actinomycetota; class Thermoleophilia; order Solirubrobacterales; family 70-9; genus JAWVFM01. Next base: position 173,246 of record CAWGKQ010000006.1, read on the forward strand.
ACGCGATCGCGGCGCGCCGGGCCTTTGGCGACGGGCTCTACGAGCGCTTCCCCTTCTCGGCATTCGTCTCGAAGACCATCACCCCCGAGCCGCGCGCCGGCAACCCGCCGCCGCGCCTCTACGAGACTCCCACCGGCCTCGTCAACTCGATCGGGCTGCCGAACAAGGGGCTCGACGGCTTTCTCGCGCACGATTTGCCACGGCTCGCGGAATTGCCGGCCCCGCTCGTCGTATCGGTGATGGCGACCACGCACGATGGCTTCGCGCGGCTCGTCACGGGGGTCGGCGAGCGGCCCGAGGTCGCCGCAATCGAACTCAACGTGTCGTGTCCGAACGTCGAGTCGGGGCTGATCGTCGGCGAGCGCCCGGATGAGACCTTCGCCCTGCTCGAGGCGGTTCGGCCACTCACCGACGCGCCGCTGATCGTGAAGCTCACGCCCAACGTGGCGGCGCCGGCGGAGATCGCCCGCGCGGCGGAGGCCGCGCGGGCATCGGCGGTCTCGCTGGTCAACACGCTGAAGGCGCATGCGGTGGAACCGCATACGCGGCCGGCCGTGGCTCGGAGGCGGAAGCGGCGGTCTATCGGGAGCAGCGATCCGGGCGATCGCGCTCGAGCAGGTGCGGCAGGTCGCCGCCGCGGTTGCGATACCGGTGATCGGGATGGGCGGCGTCGAGGAGGGGCGACACGCGCTCGATCTCCTCGACGTTGGCGCGACCGCGGTCGCCGTCGGCACCGCGAGCTTCCTGGATCCGCTCGCTGGCGAACGGATCCGGCGCGAGCTCGAGGCGGAGCTCGAGCGCCGCCGGGAGCGACCTCCGAACCCAGGCGACCGACCGAGATCGGACCCGGTCGTCTCGACCTCAACTTAAGGTCGAAGCGAATTTCCCCGAAATTTGCGCCAACCCCCTTGCGCCCAGCAGGCGCGCGCATATAATCGCCGCCGCCGGATGGTCCCCGCCGTCGACACCGCTCCGTCCGCCGTCCCAGAGAGGACCACCGAACAGCGGATGAGGGCGCTCCGGCGAGCGAACGAGATTCGATCGGCCCGCGCGCAGCTCAAGCGGGACCTCAAGGCCGGCAAGGTCAAGATCGAGCAATTGCTCCGCGACCCGCCCGAGTACGTGCTGTCGGCGAAGGCGTTCGACATGATCGTCGCGGTCCCGAAGTACGGCCGCGTGAAGGCGAACAAGATCCTGACCCAGTGCCGTATCTCCCCGTCGAAGACGATCGGGGGCCTCTCCGAGCGCCAGCGCGGCGAGCTGGTCGCGTTCCTCCGCCGCTAGCCCCGCGCGGGGGAGAGATCGAGCCGCCGTCCGCTTTAGGCGGTAGGAGTAGTGGAGTAGTCGGATGGCGAAGGTCTTCGTGATCACCGGGCCCTCGGGCGTCGGCAAGGGGACGCTGATCAAGCGGCTCCTGTCGTCGGTCGACGGCCTCGAGCTCTCCGTCTCGGCGACGACTCGGCAACCGCGCGACGGCGAGGCCGAGGGCGTCGACTACCACTTCCTCTCGACGGAGGAGTTCGAGGAGCGGGTCCGGGCGCGGCGACTTCCTCGAGCACGCCGCCTACAGCGGCAACCGCTACGGAACGCTCCGACGCGAGGTCGAAAGGCGGCTGGCCGAGGGGCGTTCGGTCGTGCTCGAGATCGAGGTCCAGGGCGCCCGGCAGGTCCGCGTCGCGATGCCGGAGTCGGTGCAGGTCTTCATCGCCCCGCCCGACGCCGACTCCCTGCGCACGCGGCTCGAGCGACGCGGCACGGACTCGCCGAAGGAGATCGCCGAGCGCCTCGAGGTGGCGAAGAGCGAGCTCGCGGCGCGCGGTGAGTTCCCGCACGTCGTGGTGAACGATGACATCGACCGTGCGGCGACGGGGCTGGAGTGGATAGTCCGCGACGAGCTGTCCCCATCATCACCTTCCACATGATCAAGCCACGTGTGGACAAGCTCCTCGAGCGGACCGACTCGCACTACGCTGCCGTTCTCGTCGCGGCGAAGCGGGCGCGCCAGCTCAACAGCTATTACCGCGCTCTCGGCGAGGGCAGCTACGAGGAGTACACGCCCCCGATGGTCGAGACCCAGTCGGGCAACTACCTGACGATCGCGCTCGAAGAACTCGCCACGGGCAAGCTCAACTACCACTACCGCGCCTAGGGCGGCGGCAGCCAGGGGGCGGCAGTGGCGCGGATCCTGCTCGGCCTCAGCGGCGGCATCGCCGCGTACAGGGCGATCGAGCTCGCCCGCCTCGCCACGCGCGCCGGTCACGCCGTGAGGGTGGTGATGACCCCGGCGGCCGAGCGATTCGTTGGCCGCGCGTCATTCGAGGGGATCGTCGGCGCGCCCGTCCTCGTCGACGAGTTCTCCCGCGACCCGATGCGCGGTGCCTTTCCGGGCGAGCCCGCGCCCGATCACGATCCGATCGGCCACCTCGAGCTTGCCGCCAACGCCGACGTGTTCCTGGTCGCTCCCGCCTCGGCGAACACGGTCGCGAAGCTGGCTGCCGGGATCTGCGACTCGCTCCTCGCGACGACCTTCCTCGCCTGCCAGGCGCCTCGCGCCGTAGCGCCCGCGATGAACGACCGCATGTACCGCGACCCCGCGACCCAGGCGAACCTCGAGACGCTCCGGTCGCGCGGGATCACGGTCATCGCTCCCGACGACGGCCCGCTCGCGTCGAGGGGCGAGCATGGCGTCGGCCGCCTTCCCGCCCCCGAGAGGCTTCTCGCGACCGTCGAGTCGATGCTGCCCCGAGCGCGCGGGCCGTGGGACGGCCTACGGGTCCTCGTCACGGCGGGCGGGACGCGGGAGACGATCGACCCGGTGCGCTTCATCGGCAACCGCTCGAGCGGGCGGATGGGCCTCGCCCTCGCCGACCGCGCCGCGGCGCGAGGCGCCTCGGTAACGCTCGTCGCCGCGAATGTCGGCCTTCCCGCTCCGGCGGGCGTGCGGAGGATCGACGTCGAGAGCACGGCGGAGATGGCGGCCGCGGTGGGCGCCGAGCTTCCGAGCGCGGACGTCCTGCTGATGGCGGCTGCGGTTGCCGACTTCCGCCCGGCGCAGGCAGCGTCCGGAAAGCTCGAGCGCAGCGAGGGCGACGGCGTCGACCTGCGCCTGGTGGGCACCGAGGACATCGTCGCGGCGGCGGCGAGCAATCGCGGCGACGGACAGACCATCGTCGGCTTCGCCGCCGAGCATGGGGCGGAGGCGATCGAGCGAGCGGCCTCGAAGCTCGAGCGCAAGGGCCTGGACGCCATCGTCTTCAACGACGTGTCCCGGGCCGACATCGGCTTCGACTCCGGGCGGAACGAGGTCACGATCGTCGAGCGCGCCGAGCGCCACGAGATCCCTCTCGCCTCCAAGGAGGACGTCGCCGATGCGATCCTCGATCGCGTCGAGGCGATTCGCGCCCCTGCTTACACTGCCGCTACATCCTGGGGATCGCGCCGATCGCGACCATGTCCCACGACGACGTGGTCGCCTGGCTCGGCCCCACCCTTACGCGCTACCTGACCGCGCCGACGCCCTAGCTCAACCAGGCGAGCGCGGCGGGGAGGGCTTCCTCCAGCGGTGGGAGGTGCGGGTGCCACTTGAGCTCCCACTCGAGGGAGACCGGGTAGTCGGTGCCGTCGAGGGTCTGCAGCAGATCGTGGACCGGGAAGTCGCCGGCGCCGATGGCGACCGGGCGGTAGTCCTGACGGGAGTCACTGTCCTTGACCTGCACGAACTCGAGCCACGGCTGCAGCAGGTTGAACGCCTCGGCCGGTGTCTCGCCGTGTGACCACGTGTGGGAACTGTCCCAGATCACCTTGACGTTGTGGCCGGGGGCGTCGGCGTCGAGTAGCGCGCAGAGCGCGGCGACCTGCCGGCCGGCGGAGTGCGAGTCGTGAGTTTCCAACAGGATGTGGACATCCCTGGGGGCGGACGTGACCCGATCGAGGGCCCGGATCTCGCCGGCGCTGGGGGAGTCCGCCGTACCGGCGTCCGTCGCGTCCGTCGTACCGGGATCGTCGCCGGGGAAGACGCGGACGCCGCGGGCACCGAGGTCGGCGGCGAGTTCGAGGTGGGCCTCGAGAGGCTGGTCCTCGACCGCGCAGAGCTTGACGTAGCTGCTCACCGCGAGGATCTCCAGACCGGCGTCCTCGATCCGGGTCCGCAGCTCGCGCCGCTGCGCCGCGGTCAGCCCGGTGTGGGTGAACTCGTCCGGCGCGGCGCGCAGTTCCAGTCCGGAGATATTGTTGCCCTTGGCAAGCTCCAGAACATGGTCGATGGGCGCTCCGGGACAGCCGAGCGTGGCGAAAGCTAGATGCATACCGCTAGCTGATCAGACCCAGCGACGGCGCGGGTGGGTGCGCGGCGTGGTGGGCTGCTCGGGAGCGGGCGGTTGCTGCTCGTAGGAGTACGGCTGCTGCTGCTCGTACTCCGTCGGCTGCTGCGGCTCCTCGGCCGGGGTGTAGTACGACTCCGACGTGTAGTTCGGGCTGTAGGTCTCGTAGGGCTCGTTGCTGCTGTACTGCGAGCCGCTGTAGGAGTCGTACTCGTAGTTGCTGTTGCTGTTGCTGTTGCTGTTGCTGTTGCTCGAGTAGTCCGAGCTGTAGCCGTAGTCGGTCGGCTGGTCGTAGCTGCTGCTCGGGTACTCCGGGCTGTACGACGTCTGGTAGTCCGAGGAGGCCTCGTACGACGACGGCTGGTAGCTGGACTCGCCGTACGACGAGTTGCCGTAGTCCGAGCCGTGGTTGTCGGCCTGGTACGACGGCTCCGGGCCGTACTCGGGAACCGGCGGCAGCGGCTTCGACGGGGTCAGGAAGTCGTCCTGCTGCGTCACAGCCGGAGCCGGCTCGTAGTATCCGGAGCCCGGCGTCACGTGCGACGACGGCATGGTGTGCTCCGACGGCGCGTACACAGTGTGCTCGGACGGGGTGTCCACGGCGTGCGACGGGATCGCCGGCTGGATCGCCGACGGGCTGTCCACCGCGACCCGAGCGGCCCGGCGACCGGCGCGCGCAACTGGCGCGGGCTCAGGCTCGGGTGCGGTCTCGACCTCCGGAACGGAGGACGTCGGGGTCAGGTAGTCGGGCGTCTCGTACGAGTACGGCTCGGAGTAGGTCGCCGCCCACGACGGCTCGGCCGGCTGCTCCGGCTGGTACGAGTACGGGTCCGGCTGGGCGACGGTCATCGGCGCCGCCTCGTCCAGCCAACGGCTCCCGGTGTCGGTGGAGAGGATGTCGTCGCTGCCGGAGTCCAGGTAGTCGCTCCAGGACGTCTTCGGGCTCTCGTACGACGTCTCCTCGGCCTGCCGCTCGTCCTGCCAGGACTCGACCGCGTTGAACTGCTCGGTGGCCGGACCGGTGTCGTTGCCGTCCTGCCAGCTCTGCACGACCGGAGCGAACGGGCTCCACTTCGGCGGCTCCTCCGGAGCGTTGTCGCCACCGAATGCGGCGGGCGCGGCACCGGCCGCGAAGGGGCTGCCACCGCCCGGGAATCCACCCGCGGCCGCACCGTCACCCGGGAAGCCCTGCGGAGCGGGGGCCGGGGCCGGGGCCGGAGTCGGAGCCGGAGCGAACGGGTTCGGCGCCGGGGCCTGGCTGACGCCGGCCATCTGGAACTCGGGCTGGCGCTCCAGCCGCCGCGAGGGTGCCGGCATCGGGGCGGACTGGGCGATCGGCTCGGAGATGGCGGGCTGCTCGTCGGTGTCGTCGTTCGCGTAGGTCGGCACCGCGGTGAGCTTCGGCTCGCGCTGGTCCCACCACGGGACCCACGCGCGGCCGGTCTGCATCCCGTTGATCTTGCGGATCACCATCGTCGCCGCGACCGCGGACACGGCCGTCAGCACGAGCGACGCCGTACCGGCCAGGGCGATCCCGCGCAGCGACCCGACGGTCGCCTCCATCCACATCAGGAAGCGGCGGACCACCACGTCGAACGCGAGAGCGCCGACCCAGGCCACCCACCACGCGGAGGTGAGGGTGGGAGTCCGGAATCGGCGCAGGTCGTCGGTGTACACCGGGGTCTTCGGATCGCTGGCGAGCCAGACGTCGTCGACGATCTGTTTCGGATACCAGAGATTCGGGCCGGGGACGAACCAGCTGGCCAGCACCCAGCCGTGGCTGCGGCGGTGGTCGGCCTGGCAGAACACCTCGGAGTTGAGCCGGGCCCGCCAGAGCCAGATCACGAAGACCACGGCGGCGGTGACCGAGATGATGACGTTCGGGACCGCGGTGACCTTGGCGATCGCGTCGGCGCGGTTCAGGTCCGCGTCGTCGACGTTCGGCATCCCGCCGAGGTAGCGGTGGACGACGGAGTACGTGTTCCAGTCGGACCAGGTGGAGAGCAGATGGGTGACCGTCGATGCACCCAGCAGACCGATGGCGATCTTGCCCACCGTTCCGACTTGCTGGAACTCCTCGGCAGCGTGTGGCTGCCATTCTTCGTGGTCTTCAAGGGCAGACAGGACTGCTGGCTGCGGGTGGCTCACGTCTCGCGTCCCTCGCGTTGCTGGAACTCCGTCGTTCGTTGGGCGTCTCGGCCAATCCTGCCCCCGCATGACCGAGCCACATTGATACCACGAAGTAGGTACGCGACGGGAGTCGGCCCCTGCACGGAGGGTGTCGACTTAACATGTTCTTTTCGTACGCCCATCACCACTTGTAACGACGCATTGGACGGTGCGTGACGGTTTGGTTTACCGCGCAGGAGGTCGGAACCCGTTCTGCGGCTGGTCGATCGCCCACCACGGCACCCACGGACGCTTGGTCTGCAGCTCGTCGATCCGCCCGACCATAATCACCGCGAGCACTGCGGCCGCGGTGGTGAACACGGCCGAGATGCTGGACAGTACGACGTTCGTCCGCAGGTCACCGAGCTGCGCTTCAGCCGGCCAGCACGCCGCGCTGCACGATGTTGCCCGTGACGAGGCCGACCACCCACGCGAGCCACCAGACCCAGACCAGTTGGGTGCCCGGGATCTCCTTCAGGCTCGCCGTGTGCGGATCGGTCCGCGGGTCGCTGGCTGCCATGATGCCGTCGACGACCTGCTTGGGGTACCAGAGGTTCACGATCGGGCAGATCCAACTGCCGAGCACCCAACCACGGGTCAACCGATGCTCGCCGCGGCAGAACATCTCCGCGTTCCACCGGACCCGCCAGAGCCAGACGATGAACACCACCGCGGCCGCCAGCAGTGCGAGCGCGGCGACGATGCCGAGCGAGCCGGAGATGAGGTCGGCCTCGGCCAGTCGGCCCGGGTCGTCGGCGTAGTTCTTCAGCGTCTGGTACGAGTACCAGTCCGACCAGGCGGTCGCCCACGTGAGGACGGTGACGAGTCCGATCAGGATCGACGCGGCCAGGCCCATCGCACGCTCGGAACTGAACCAGCGGTCCAGCGGGGGTTGCGACGCCCGGCTCGGCATGGATCAGATGTAGCACAACACGGCGTGACCAGGCGAGGACATCACGTCGCGGTCGGCTGGTGGCGCATTTCCGCCGGAAACTGTCGGTGGGCAGCGACAGGATGGGGGTATGCGCCGGTCCGTGATCGACTCGCCCATCGGCGACCTCACTCTCGCGGTCGACGACATCGGCCTCTGCCGCCTGCACTTCGGCTCGACCGATCGGCCGGTCGACGCCGACCCACTGCTCACCGAGACCGCCGAGCAGCTGAAGGCGTACTTCGCCGGCGAGCTCCAGCAGTTCACCGTGCCGCTCTCGGTCCCCGGCGGCTCCGACTTCGAGCGCGCCGTCTGGGCCCAGCTCGGCCGGATCCCCTACGGCGAGATGCAGACGTACGGCGACGTCGCGAAGATCGTCGGGGATCCCGGCGCCGCCCGGGCCGTCGGCGTCGCCTGCAACCGGAACCCGATCGCCATCGTCCTGCCCTGCCACCGGGTGGTCGGCGCCGGCGGCAAGATGGTCGGCTTCGGCGGCGGCATCCCGACCAAGCGGCATCTGCTCGAGCTCGAGGCCCGGGTCACACTCGAGACGCTCTGGACCTGAACCGGTGTAACCGGCGCGGCACGCTGCGAAACCTGACGAAGATCTGACACCGAGATGGTGCTTATCAGCGCGCGGTTGGGGTTACCAGAGGACTACCGTTGCTCATAGCGATCGAGTCGTCACGTTTGAAGCGAGCGATTCAACCGCGCCCTCCACCCTGCCCCGGAAGACTCATAGATGACCAAAACCCGCTCGACTGCCCACCTCCACCCCGACCTCAGCGCGCTGATGGACAAGAGCGCCGAAGACTGGTCCGCCCCCGAGATCCAGGACGCCGCCCGTGCGGCGCTCCAACTGCACGCGCCCGACCGCGAGCCGCTGACCTGGATCAAGCGGTTCGGCATCCTCCCGTGGCTGCACCGCAACGACGCGGTATGCCTGCACTGCGGCGGCACCTATCCGTGCATCACCCACCGGTACGCCACCCAGCTGCTCTCGGCCGGCCGTTACACGATCGCCAAGCCGGATCACGCCGACGCCGACACCGATACTGATCCCGAGCCGCAACCGAACTGACGTCGTACGCGCAAGGCGACGCCGAACAAACGAAGGCCGCGAACCCCCGGATCGGGTTCGCGGCCTTCGCCGTTGCGGTGGTCGGTCAGTTGCGGTTGGTCAGTTGCGGTGGTTGGTCAGGAGTCGGTCGGCTTGGACTCGGTCGAGCCGGTCGGCTTCCGGGAGGTGGTGGTCTTCTTGGCCGCCGGGCCGTTCGACGTGGCGCCGTTCGCGGCCGCCTTTGCCTCGGCGTCCGCCTTCGTGGCTTCGGTCTTGGCGGTGTCGGCGGGCTTCGCGGTGTCGGGCTTGGCCGTGTCGGTCTTGGCGGTGTCCGGCTTCGGCGACTCGGCCTTCGGGGCGTCGGTCTTGCCGTTGGCGGACGGGCTCTCCGGGCGCGACGTCGTACCGGCCGGGGCGGAGCTGTAGTCGCGGCCGCTGGTCGGGGTCGACTGCCAGGCCGGCTCCGGCGGGGTCAGCAGCTTCTTCACCGCTGCCGCGGCCAGGGCGCCGAAGCCCAGGATCAGCACGACCGTGCGGAAGCTTGTGGCTCTTCTTCTTCGGCACGTCGATCTCACCCTTGAGCGCGGCCTTGGTGGCCTTGCCCCGGCGCGAGGTCTCCTCGACCACCGGCTCGGCGGCGGCCGCGAGCGAAACCAGCGCGGCGGTCACCTTCGGCAGCACGTCGTCGTTGAACCGCACGCGCGCCTTCTCGGCGGCGGCCCCGGTGGCCGGTCCGACGCGGGCCAGCGCATCGTCGATCACCGGGCTGGCCTTCTCGACCGCCACTCCTGCATAGTGCGCGCCACGCTCGACGGCCTTCTCGGCGTACGGCGACACCTTCTCCCGTGCGGTGCCCACAGCGGGGCCGAGGTGGTCACGGACCTGGCCGACGGCCGGTCCGATCTTCCCCGACGCCGACTCGGCGAGTGGCCGGACCTTGTCCTTCTTGGTCTCGGCCCGGCCATTGGACTTCCTTGAACCCACGGTTCCCTCCTCGGTGCCACCCGTCATGACGGACAGCGCTCGGCCCATCGGCGTCATGGACCCTGCTGATACGGCTCTGGACAAATCCGGTGTCATCTGCATCGTACGACGTACCCAGCCGATCACCCGGTGCCCCATCCCCGCCCCACCCATTCCCCAACGCAGTTCTCCCCTTCCCCTACCCGGGAGCAAAGCCGAGGCGCGGGCGATTGTCCAGCGCCTGGCCAATCCGGTTCTGCTCGGCCCCGGAGCGATGCGGAGGGGTGGCGTATTGGTTTCCGGCCGGTCGGTGCGGTTCTGCTTGGACTCACATGACAGGATCGAGGGCGTAAGCCGTAACTGATCTAGGAGTGACTCCCGTGGCCGAAGAGCTGTACGCGACCCTGCAGACGACGAAGGGTGACGTCGTCATCAGGCTGTTCCCCAACCACGCGCCGAAGACGGTGAGCAACTTCGTCGGTCTGGCCGAGGGCACCAAGGAGTGGACCGACCCGCAGACCGGGCAGGCCACCACCGGCAGTTCTACGACGGCCTCGACCTTCCACCGCGTCATCGACGGCTTCATGATCCAGGGCGGCTGCCCGCTCGGCACCGGCACCGGCGGCCCGGGCTACACCTTCGACGACGAGATCCACCCCGAGCTCCGTTCGACCGCCCGTACCTGCTGGCGATGGCCAACGCCGGCATCCAGTTCGGCCGCGGCACCAACGGCTCGCAGTTCTTCATCACCGTCGTCCCGACGCCGTGGCTGAACCGCAAGCACACGATCTTCGGTGAGGTCGCCGACGACGAGTCGGAGAAGGTCGTCGACGCGATCGGCGACCGCCGAAGACCGCGCCGGGCGACCGGCCGATCGAGCCGATCGTGATCGACACCGTCGTGATCGAGCGTAAGGACGCCTGAGCACCCGGTCCGGGCCGGTCAGCCGGCCCGGATCCGCCGCCGTGGAGGATCCAGCCGGCGTGACCGAGACCGTCTGCTACCGGCACCCGGACCGGCGAGCCGGGGTCCGCTGCCAGCGCTGTGACGAGCCGATCTGCCCGGACTGCATGAACGGCGCCGCGGTCGGCTTCCAGTGCCCGAGCTGCTTCAACGAGGGCGTGAAGTCGGTGCCGCGCACCCGCACCTCGCTCGGCGGCATCCAGCGCGGTAACCCGCAGGTCGTCACGCTCAGCCTGATGGCGATCAACGTGCTGGTCTTCATCGCCGTCCGCACCGGCAGCGCCCGGATCCTCAACGACCTGGTGCTGGTCCCGGTGCTGGTGGACAACGAGCCGTGGCGGTTGCTCACGTCGGCCTTCACGCACGTGCAGATCTTCCACATCTTCTCGAACCTGTTCATGCTCTACGTGCTCGGTCCGCCGCTGGAGCAGATGCTCGGCCGGATCAGGTTCTTGACCCTTTACCTGCTGTCCGCCATCGGCGGCGGCATCGCGGTCTGGCTGCTCGCGGCCCCCGGCTCGGCGACCCTCGGCGCGTCCGGCGGCGTCCTCGGCCTGGTCGGCGCCCTCCTGGTGGTCAACCGTGCCCGCGGCCTCGACGTCACCTGGATCCTCGGCTACGTCGCCATCACGGCCGTCCTCTCCTTCGCCATCCCCGGCATCTCCTGGCAAGGCCACCTCGGCGGCTTCCTCACCGGCGCAGCCGTAGCCTGGGTCTTCCTCCAAACCAGCAACCACCGCCGCAAAAAGACCCACACCTGACCCCAACTCCGACCGAAGAGCGGTTGGTGCAGGGTGATCAGACCCGCCGCACAGTGCTGCGGCGGCATCTCTCCGGACGGTGAGTCGGCCGGGTTTCGCGCGTTCAGGATTCGAGCCGCTTGACCCCGACGACCAGATCGCCGGCACGGCGGAACCAGTCGCCGCCTCCCGCGTCCCGCCTCCCGGCCCGGCCCGGCGCCTGCCGCATTCGAGGGGATATCCGGCGCTCCGGTCGGTTCCGTGGGTGTTGCCCGTGCCGTCGACCGGATCGCCAGGCCATCACAACGAGGCGAGGACGAAGGCCTCCCGCGGGCGATCGCGGCGTCTCGGTGATTGTGATGGCCTGGAAGTCCGCCACACCCCGCCCGGCGGCGGTGGCGGTTGGGCGATGCCGCGCCGCTGACCGGACCTGCACCACTCACCAGCAGCGCGATGCCAGAGATGCCCCGCTCGGCCGCGAGCACTCGGCGGCTGCCGGACCGGGTTAGTGAGTGCGCCACGTCCGCCCAGGCCGAGACCCGCGGCCGACGGCCGATGTCGGGGCCAGGGACACCTCACGACCTGTCCCAAGTCCCGCCATCTTGTCCCAAGGCCCCGCGTGCGTCCGAAGACGCGGCCGCGGCACGCCGCGTACGCTGCCGGCGGTTCAATAGGCAACTAATCGGCCTAGGCCACAATTTGCGCTCGGTTCGATGAATGCGGATGACAGCGAGGGCCAGATACTCGTCTAATCAGGTGACGTCCCAACGGGGGACCCAAGTGGTAAGGACACCTGCGATGAGTCCACGTGCGGTGGAGAAACGTGCACGGCCGGGCAATGAGGGGCAGTTGCTGACGTCGTCAGCGCAGCAGCAGGCAACTGTCGCGAACTCGTGCCAGAGGTAGTGCTCGTCCAGGGCCGCGTCGTAGGCGCGCTGGACGGTACTGCCTCCGACGACCGACTCGAGAAGGAGTAGGTGCAGGCCTCGGGTGCGTGCATCCCGGTCACAAGGCCATCCACAACGCGCACCGAGTGGTCCGGGCCGAGGACGAGGTCGGTCCAGCTGTGCGCCGCGCTGACAGAGCCATCTCTGGCCTGACGGCTGACTCGATGGCTCGGACCGCGGTCGTGCCGACTGCTGATCACGCGCCCTCCGGTTGGCCTTGACCCAGTTGACCAAGCGGGCCGTGTGCGCGGGTACGGTCGATTACCGCTCGGGCAGAGGTGGTTCGTGGCTCTCGAGTGACGACACGCCGCAATGCAGGAGGAATCGGCGCGATCAGCACGCCCTGCGACGCCAGGTGACTCACCAGCTCAAAGCTGAACGGCCTTGCCGCACTGGGCATCTCCCGCTGCCAGGCTCGCGGGCGAAAACAGTCTGGTACGACGCCAGCGGCCATTGCTGACGACGAATTTATAGGTGATCGGAGCGCCATGGCGTTCCAGGTAGCCGAGCACATCACCGCTGGAGGCTTGGCACGCCATAGGCGATTGGAGCCGGTTGGTACGGCGACAGCAGCGTCAGCACACCCTCTGGCAGTTCGACGTGGTCGCCCGCCATGCCGCCGAACATCGGAGCATCACCGATCGCAGTTCGACCACCCAGTGCCGTCGTCGAGCGCAATGGAGAAGTGCACGACCACTGGCTCCACTCCCGACCCGCTGATCGATGAGCCGTCGACGGCCGCGGGCAATGTGCCGGAGGTGTTCACCAGGAGCAGGTCTCCCGGTCTCGAGTGTTCGCCGATCCGGTCGAAGCGGGTGTGCGTGACGGTCGACCTCCGCGACCAGCACTTCACCTGATCCGCGACACCCCCGGGCCTCGGGTGGTTCGCCGGCGTTGAGTGAATCGGGCAGGACGAATCTGGTGTGGGGATGCACCCTCACGACGTCACCGCCGGCGTGAACTCGGCGGCTCGGTAGCGACCACTCTCCGGCCGGCTGTCGAGCAACTGCAGGAACGCCGGTACGACGGTCGCCGGCTCGGGCCGGTCCGAGATATCCTCACCGGGGAACGCGGCCTGGTGCATCGCCGTACGCAGATCACCCGGATCGACGGCGTACACGGACAGCGTGGGGTGCTCCGCCGCGAGGACTCGGGTCGCGTGGTCAGGGTGCGGCCTTGGCGGAGCCATAGCCGCCCGACGTCTCATATGCCTCCACTGCGGCGTCAGAACTGATGTTGAGCAGCACACCCGACGCCGCGGTGAGTGATGGCAGCAGTGCTTGGGTCAGAGCGTCGGTGCCAGTACGTCGACCTCGTAGACGCGACGCAGTTCGTCGAGATCGGCGGACCCCAACGCCTGCAGAGGGCTCGGGCCGAGGTAGCTCGCGTTGTTGACGAGCAGGTCAGCCGGCCGAGCCCGGCCACGGCGTCGACCAGGTCGCGCGATGCGTGGGGTCGGTGACGTCGCCCGCTGGCGGGATCACATTAGTGTGGCTCGCCAGCGCGTCGGCCGCGTCCTTCAGTGTTCGGCGCCGCGGGCGTCGATCACCAGCGTCCAGCCGCGTCCGGCGAGTCCATGCGCCAGCGCGAGTCCGAGACCGGCGGACGCACCGGTGATGAGAGCGACAGGACGGTCGAGGATTCAGGAGCCATGCCCGCGACTGTCATCCCTCAAGTGAACTTGAGGTCAAGAGTTCCGTCAGATCAGAATGCCGGGGTTGAGGACGGCGCCGGGGTCGAGGACGTGCTTGACGGCTTGGAGGGCTTCCAGCGCAAGCGGACCGATCTCCTCGGCGTAGGCCGCGCGGTGGTCGGTGCCGACACCGTGGTGATGGGAGATGGTGCCCCCGACGGTCGCGATCGCCTGGCTGGCGGCGGCTTTCGCCGTACGCCATTGCCGCACGGGATCGCCGGTCTGCGAGGAGATCACCGTGAAGTACAGCGAGGCTCCGGTCTCGTAGACGTGGGACACGTGGCAGAGAACCAGTGGCGGCGTGCCTGCTCGGTCAGCTTCTCCACCAACGCCTCGGTGACGGCAGCCTTGAGCTCGGGGATGCGGACCAGAAGGCGGCCGTCTCGAGCGTCTCCACCAGCGCGCCCTCGTCGAGCAAGGGATCACGCAGGTACGGCGCTCGGGTAGCGGCCGAGCTCCCGGTCTCGCCGGACCCTCGCCGAGGTTCTGCCCGCCGGCCCCGGTCAGGACCTCGGCCGTCCCGGAGTTGTACGGTCCGTCGAACCCGATGATCGCCAGTAGCGCCGCCCGACCCGCCACCGAGCACATCCGGATCGGCCAGGTTCACCGCGGTCTCGGCCTCGTCGGACAACCGCAGCACTGTCGGCAACGGCCCGTCCTGCGCCAGCCGCCGGATCGCGGTCAGACCGTCGGCGAAGCTCTCGAACCGCCAGCCCCTCGAAGTGCCGCTCGGTCGGTCGCGGCCGGATCCGTACGACGACCGACGTGATGATCCCGAACGCGCCCTCGGACCCGAGCACGAGCTGGCGCAGATCCGGCCCGGCCGCGGACATCGGCGCCCGGCCGAGCTCGATGGTGCCGCGCGGTGTGGCCAGTGTCAGCCCGACCACCATCTGGTCGAAGCGTCCGTACCCGGCGGACGACTGCCCGCTCGACCGCGCGGCGGCATAGCCGCCGATCGACGCGCCCTCGTAGGACTGCGGGAAGTGGCCGAGCGTATAGCCGCGTTCGGCGAGGAGCGCTTCGGCCGCCGGACCCGGACACCCGCCGCAGCGTCGCCGTCCGCGAGATCTCGTCCAGCGCGACCAGCTGATCCAGCCGGCGCAGATCCACGGTGATGAAGCGGCGATCGGGAGCGAGTCCGCCGACCACCGAGGTGCCGCCGGAGTAGGGCACGACTGCGAGGTCGTGGTCAGCAGCGCCGGCGAGGAGAGCGAGCACCTCGTCGTGCGACCCCGGGTAGACGACGGCGTCGGGCATGTCGGACGTGTCACCCGAGCGGTGGCGGAGGAGGTCGGTGGTCGAGTAGCCGCGGGTGTGCGCCCACCGCGATTCCAGGTCGGAAGCAACGTGCTCCGCACCGACGACTCCGGCTAGGAACGACAGTTGCTCCGGGCTCAGACCCGGTCGGTCGACTGCGGCCGCGGGTCCACGGGATCCGTCGTCGGGCGTCGTACGCCGAGGTGCTTCAGGGCTTCGAGCGCCGCGGGCGGCAGGGCGACGGGGTGGGCGGGGTCGCCCCAGCGGCCGGGCGTGAGATGCACCACCGGAAGGTCCGACTCGGTCATCGTGGGCTCCCTTTCGGCGGTGCTGCGAGGTAGCGTCCGTGGGAGGTGGAACCCCCTGGCTCCCACCTCCCACGGACAGTTTCGGGATGGCACAGTCGCTGATACACTCTACGTGTGATGTCTCAGCGTAGCAGCGAGTCGGAGCCCGAGACCAGCGCCCGTCCGGCGCCCGCGAACGCGATCGGCGAGGAGCGGATCCTGGACGCGGCCTACGAGCTGCTGCTCGCGATAGGATGCGCCGGATGACGATGGCCGACATCGCCCGGCATGCCGAGGTCTCCCGCGCGACCCTGTACCGGCGCTGGCCGAACGTGCAGGCCGTCGTCGCCGCGCTGATGACCCGGGAGTGGACCACCGCTCTGGTGTCGGCGTTCCAGCCGGACGCCGCAGCGCCCGGTCCCGGCTGGTCGAGGGCGTGGTCGAGGTGGTCGCGCAGACCCGGGTCCACCCGTTGATGCGCAAGATCATCGAGCTCGACCCCGAGTTCCTCACGCCGTACCTGCTCGAGCGCCGCGGCAGCAGTACTGTCGCGCATCTCAAGCTGGTCGAGGAGGGCGATCAAGTTGGGCCAGGCCGACGGCTCGATCCGGACCGGCGACCCGGTCTGGCTGGCCCGGCAGATCATTCTCGTCTCGCTGGCTTCGGCGGTCTCCGGTCCGGTGATGGCCGCGAAGGACGAGTATCCGAAGCTCGACGACGAGCTGCGCGACATGCTCACCAAGTACCTGACGCCATGATCGACCGGGGCGGCGGGGCGGGGAAGGAGTTCAGGACGGTGGGCAACGCCAGCCTGAACGCGGCCCGCCGGACCCGCGAGCTGGACTGGCTGGACACGACCGGCAAGGTCGACGTCCTGGTCATCGGCGGCGGGGTGACCGGCGCCGGCATCGCCCTGGACGCGGCCGCCCGCGGCCTGTCCGGTGCCCTGGTCGAGAAGCACGACCTCGCGTTCGGCACCAGCCGCTGGAGTTCGAAGCTCGTGCACGGCGGGCTGCGCTACCTCGTGTCCGGTCATGTCGGCATCGCGTACGAGAGCGCGGTCGAGCGCGGCATCCTGATGAAGACGACCGCGCCACACCTGGTCCACCCGATGCCGCAAGTCGCGCCATGGTTGCCGCAGGCACAGTTCGCGCAGGCGGCAATGCTGCGGTCGGCGTTCCTCGGCGGCGACATCCTGCGTACGTTCGCGCGGACCAGCGACGACTTCCTGCCGCACTCGCGCCGGGTCAGCTCGGCCGAGATCCTCCGCTACGCCCCGACCCTGCGGCCGGAGGGCCTGCGCGGCGGCTTCCTGACCTGGGACGGTCAGTTGTACGACGACGCCCGGCTGGTGGTCGCGATCGCGCGGACCGCGGCGCAGTACGGCGCCCGTGTCCTCACCCGGGTCGCCGCCACCGAGGTCACCGGACGCGGTGCGGTCCTGGTCGACGAACTGACCGGGCACCGGCTGTCCGTGGACGCGAAGGTGGTGATCAACGCCGCCGGGATCTGGGCCGGTCAGGTCGCCGCCGGCATCAGGCTGCGTCCCAGCCGGGGCACGCACCTGGTCTTACCTCAGTCCGCCTTCGGCGGGTTGTCCGCATCCTCACCGTGCCCGTGCCGGGTGAGCTCCACCGCGTGGTGATGGCGATCCCGGCGCCGGACGACCGGGTGTACGTCGGTCTGACCGACGAGGACGCGCCCGGCCCGGTGGACGACGTACCGCAGGCGACCGACGCGGAGATCGACTTCCTGCTCGACACCATCAGCAGCGCGGTGCAGACGCCGCTGACCCGGGCGGACCTGCTCGGCACGTACGCCGGCCTGCGTCCACTCCTCGACACCGGGCATCACAAGGGTGCGGACAGGACCGCGGACATCTCCCGGCGGCACGCGGTGATCACCAGTGACGACGGACTCGTGACGATCGTCGGCGGGAAGCTCACCACCTACCGCAGGATGGCGCAGGACGCGCTCGACAAGGCGCTGGAGCAGTCCACCCTCGAGGTACGCCGGCCATGCCTGACCCACCGGATTCCGCTGGTCGGTGCGGCCGATCGGTCCGGCTGGCGGCCGTGCGGGCGCCGTCGCGATTCGTCCAGCGGTACGGCGTCGAGGCGCCCGAGGTGATCGCGGGAGCGCCAGGGTTGCTGGAGCCGATCGCGCCCGGACTGCGGACGACGTACGCCGAGCGTTGTTCGCGATCCGGCACGAGGGTGCGCTGACCGTGGACGATGTACTGGACCGGCGGACCCGGATCGGGCTGTCGGCCGTGGATCGGGAGCTCGCGTTGCCCGCGGTCGAGCAGGCGTTCGCCACCGTCTAGTTGCAGCTTTTCACCTGTGGACAAGGGGTTGATCGCTCCTGGCCGTGGGATAACTTGGCTGCGGGGAGGTGGACAGATGACGCAGCCGTATCCGGCCAATATCCGCAGTATCCGGGCCCGTATCGCCCGATGCCGTACCAGCCGCGCCGATACCGCCGCGGTACCGGCCGCTGCGGAAGATCGCGCTGGTCAGCATCGTGCTGATGGGGCTGACCGCGGTCGCGGCGGTGATCCAGTCCGCGCTCCTGTGGAGTTCTACGACGACGTCAAGCGGTTCGTCTACGGATTGCTGTCCGAGGAGGAGGTCAACCGCGGCATCCAGTCGATCGCCGGCACCGGACCGCTGCTCAACCTGGTCAGCTACCTGCTGATGGGCACGGCGGTCGCCTTCCTGATCTGGCTGTGGCAAGCGCGGGAGAACACCGACTTCCTGCACTCACCGCTGGCGCCGCGTCCCGGGCCGCCCGTCGACCCGGCCCGCGGCCTGCATCGGCGTGCGCAGGGCTGGGTGGTCGGCTCGTGGTTCTGCCCGATCGTGCAGTTCTGGTACCCGTTGGAGATCGTCCAGGACATCGCCACCGCAAGCGAGCCGCTCGAGCAGCCGGGCGCCACCCGGACCGGCCGGATGCGCGCGCTGCTGTACGGGTGGTGGGCGTCGTGGACGGGATCTGGGTGATCCTGATCGGCGGCGGTGGTATCGCCTTCATCGGCTTCATCGTGTGGGTCGTCCGCCTGGTCGACGCGGCCGACGCCGCCGACGCGACCGGTGACTACGTCGACATCTACGGCCTGCAGGACTTCATGGTCCGGGTCGCGCTCGCGGTCAACATCGGCTTCACCGTAGCGACCGTCCTGCTGATCGTCGCGGGCATCGCCGCCTCGCTACTGCTCCTCGAGATCACTCGGTGGCAGCAGGACCGGGTCGACGTTCCGCGCGTCACGGATGTGGTGCGACCGCCCGAGCCACCGCAGTACGCGCCCCGCTACAACAACCCCGGCCCGACCTTCCCGTCGTACGGTCCGCGTCCCTAGGGGCGGCAGAGTACGACGCTCGCGTCGTCGTACCGCTTCCCACGAACGCCGGCCGGCTGGGCCTCGTCGTACGCCCAGACCCGGTCGACCAACTCGCGCAGTCCGTCGGTGGTGAGGACGTCGACCAGGTCCTCCCACGGGTGGCCGTAGCGCTCAACGTACCGCGACGCGCCATCGGTCATCACGGCGACCACCTCGACGTCGGCGCGATCCGTCGTACCCGTGACCGCCTCGTACGCCGCCTTGGGATCGGTGCTCGCCACCCAGAAGCCGCCGGGCTGGTTGCGGAGCCGGCGGACGGCCGCCAGGGAGTCTCGGGGAGGAGGTCGATGCGGTCGTCGCTGTGGACGGTGATCGCGCCGGTCGGTGACCGTACGACGAGGGGCGAGTCGGCCAGTACCAGGTGCTCGACGTGGCCCGGCTGGATCCGGAGCATCGAGACGGTCGACGAAGGGCTGTCCGGGTTGGTGATGTCACAGGTGTCGGCGTGCGCAGCTCGGACCGCGGAGATCGCGTCGGCCAGCAGGTCGGTGAGCGGCGCGGACGAGTGCGAGAGCAGCGGCGGCGCGAGCTGGGTCGCGAGGTGGCTGACCAGCCAGGCGACTGTGTGCCGGCAGCCGGAGTCGACACCCGGTGGGGCGGTGGCGCCGTCGAGTACGACGACGAAGTCGGGCCCGGTGAGCACCAGGTCCTCGTTCACCGCGGGCGGTCGCCGATCCGGCGCGGGCAGGCTGAGCAAGCGGATCTCCACCTGTCCAGTCTCCTACGGCTGATCGGACCAACCGTCGGCAAGTGACTGTTCGAGCGAGATCTTCGGCGACCATCCGAGCTTGCGCCGATCAACCCGATGTCCGCCTGCTGCCAGCTCACGCCGGGACCGCCATCCTGACCGTCCTCGACGATCTTCGCCGGCTGCCCGCTCCGCTCGAACAGCAGACCGGCGACATCGCGTGCCAGCGTCGCCCGGCCGGTGCCGACGTTCAGGACCGGCGGGAGCTTGGCGTCCGCGAGCGCCACCGCGACCACGGCCTCGGCGACGTCGCGGACGTCGACGAAGTCCCGCCAGACGTCGAGCGATCCGACCTCGATCAACTGGCGCGACCGGAGATCCCTGATCACGCGGCCGGGCAGGGTGCTCGCGGGCGCGCCGGGGCCGATCACGTCGAAGATCCGAGCACGACGGCGTCCGCGCCGTTCCGCTGGGCGCGCAGGACGAGTTCGGAGCCGGCCAGCTTGGTGACGCCGTACGGACCGGCCGGGCGGGGTTCGGTCTGCTCGTCCAGGCTGGTGCCGTGCGGACCACCGCCGTACTCGGCGGCCGAACCGAGCTGGACGAAGCGGGCGTGGCCTGCGTTGTCCCGGGTTGAGGCGAGCAGGGCCTCGACGGCGATCACGTTGGCCCGGACGAGGTCGGCCGGCTCGCCCAGCGTGGCGCCGGCGGCGTTGACGATCACGGTCGGCTTGTACATGCCGATCTGGGTGTCCAGGGCGTACGAGTGCATCGCGGCCAGGTCGCACAGCCGGTACGGCTCACCCCGGCTCCGGCTCAGGCCGCGGTACTCGACCCCGCGGTCGGCGAGCAGCGCGCAGATCCTGGCGCCAAGGAAACCTCCGCGCCGAACACCATCACCCGCTCAGTTCCGGTCACCCCTCCATCGTGCGGCCCGTAGTTGTCGGTCGGCCTACCGTTCTCCGTCGTCCGATCACAACTAGGTCGTGTCCGGTGACACGACCTTTGTCGGCGCGGGATGGCAGGGTGGGGACTCCAGGCGACCGACCGAGGGAGATTCATGGCCGACCGTGCGCGACCGGGAGCGCCGACCGAGTCGACGATCCGTGACTGGGACGACGCCGACCCATCTGGGCAGACCTACCACCGGGTGCTGTTCATCGACTCCGACCTGACCGAGGTCGACAACCGCGGCGGGATCTTCGAGGAGTGCACGTTCCGCGGGGTCCGCTTCAACGCCTCGACCCACACCGACGCGGCGTTCGTGAACTGCACCTTCGTCCGCTGCTCGCTGTTCGACACCACCTTCACCCGGTGCAAGCTCGTCGGCAGCTACTTCGACGACTGCACCTTCAACCTGCTGAAGGTGTCCGGCGGCGACTGGTCGTTCACCGGTTTGCCGGGCGCGGACCTGAAGGGGACCGAGTTCACCGGGGTGAAGCTGCGCGAGGCGGAGTTGACCGGCATCCGGGCGGCGAAGGCGACGCTGCGCGACCTCGATCTGTCCGGCGCGTCGCTGCAGCGGGCCGACTTCACCGGCGCCGACCTGCGCGGATCCGACCTGTCCACGCTCGACCCGCTGACGGTCACGCTCAGAGACGCCCGGATCGACGTCACCCAGGCGATGGTCGTCGCGGCCACCCTCGGACTGGACGTCCGGCCCTGACCTGTGGATATCTCCGCGTAGTTGCGCAGTCATCCCCCGTTCTATCCACAACCTGTGGATAACCATCCGGATAACTTCGTACACTTTTTGTGATATTCACCGCGCTCTGGCGACCGTGCGTAGTCCGTTGGCCGGTTTCGGTACTGGTACAGGCCGCTGAACCAGCCCGCCGCGCCGGTGCCGCGCCGGCCGCCGGGACCGTACGACGAGCATCGCGGCGTGCTCGACGACGTACGGGCCCGTCACCAGCCGGCGGCTGCGGGTGAGGGTCTGCAGGCCGGCCGCGAGACCGACCCCGCAGAACGTGCCGAGCGAGTTCGCGATCAGATCGTGCAACTGACAGGACCGCCCGAGCTGCGGGATCAGCGCCTGGATCGCCTCGACCGCGGCCGACATCCCGATCCCGGCGGCGATCCCGTCGCCCGGGCGGCCGCCGGCCAGCGTGAGCATGCCGGCGGCCGGGACGAAGAGCAGGACGTTGAGCAGGCCCTGGAGTGAGGTGAGCCCGCCGGTGGTGGTCAGGTGAGTGCCGCACTGGCCGACCTGGCCCAACCGGTGTGCGGTCGGGCTGAGGGTTGCCGCGAGTACCAGCGCGAGGGCCACCGGTAGGCAGAAGGCCGCCAGGCGGGGGACCAGGTCGCCGGGCCGGCGCAGCGACGAGATGGCGATCGGCAGTGCCATGCCGGTGAGCACGAGCCAAGTGTCCAGTAGATGTGGGATGCCGCGATAAGTCTCGAGCACGCGTCCGGACCCTCCCGTGGTCGACCGGCTGTCTCGATCTCTTCCTCGTCGATTGCGCTTCCTCACAAGACGATCTGCCCGTCGGCCCCGCGCCCGCCAGGCTTGCCCGGACATCTGCACGCACCCGCAAACAGTCCGTGACAATCCGTGCACAAACCGTCACGGAAGAAAGGTGCTCGGGGCAACGATCATTCGCATGCCCTCCACCGATCGGTGGAGTGCGCGGTCAGCCGGACGAGGCGTGGATATGGCCCGGCGGTCGATGTGGACGAACGGGCCGGACCGCGACGCTGGAGTGGTCGAGCTTTCGAAAGGAGCCGGAGATGTCCACTGTGGACGTGCGTCACCCGCGGAGTGCGGCAGCGTTGCGGAGTGTGCAACTGCTCGTCGGCGGGTATCTGGCCATCAGCGTGCTGACGCTGGTCGCCATCATTGCCCTGCGCAACGACACGGCGGCGGTCAACGCCGCGGTCTGGACCCGCGGCACGATCGTGGTCGCCAGCTCGCTGCTCACGTTCGCGTTCGCCCGGCGGGCGGCGCGCGGATCCCGGAAGGGGTTCCTCCGGCTGCGGCTGGTGTCGGCGATCATGCTGGTCGCGATCGTGGTGATCATCGCGTTGCCGGGCACCTTCCCGCTGTGGATGAAGTGCGAGCAGGCGATCTGCGGTCTGCTGTTGCTCGGGGTCGCCTTGCTGGTCAACGGCAAGCACCTACGGTCGGTGTTCACTGGTCGGTGAAGGAGGACGGATGAGCGAGCGGGTGTGGCCGGTGCGGGTGACCGTGGTGCCGTACGCGCTGCTCGCCTTCCTCACCGCGGTCACTGTGCTGGTTCGCCGTACCGACCCTCGGGCGATGCTTGTCGACGTAGTGCTGTGTGCGGCGGCCGCGCTGTGGATGCTCCTGATGTTCACGCTGCGCCCGGCCCGGCGCGAGCGGTACGGACCCATGGTGGTCTTCATCACCGGCTTCGTGCTGATCATGGCGGTGCTCGTGGTCCGCGACTCGTGGTTCGGCTTCCTCACGCCGGCCGGCTACTTCTACGCGTTCGTCTTGCTGCCCTGGCCCTCCCGCCTGGTCGGCGTCGCGGCCGTCGCCCTGGTCGCCGGCACGGCGCAGGCGTACGACATCCCGAAGACCGACGCGTTCGGCCTGCTCGCGTACGTCGCGGTGCTGGGGGTGAACGTGGTCGGGATGTGCCTGGCCGCGTGGCTCGGCTGGCGCAGTGACGTGCTCAGCCGGCAGCGCCAGGAGGCGGTCGACGCGCTGACCGAGACCAACCGTCGCCTCGAGGTGACCATGGCCGAGAACGCGGTCCTGCACGACCAGCTCCTGACCCAGGCGCGCGAAGCCGGCGTGCACGACGAGCGGCATCGGATGGCCCGCGAGATCCACGACACGCTCGCGCAGGGCCTGACAGGGATCGTCACCCAGTTGCAGGCGGCCGAGCACGCCGCGGGCTGGCGCCGGCACGTCCAGGCCGCGGTCGGTCTGGCCCGGGAGAGCCTGACCGAGGCGCGCCGCTCGGTCGACGCCCTCCGTCCACAGCCCTTGCAGGCGGCGACCTTGAGCGAGGCGATCGCCGACGTCGTACGACGCTGGTCGGCTCTGCACGGAATCGACGTACAACTGGCGACCACCGGCACGCCACGGATGATGACACCCGAGGCCGAGGCCGGCCTGCTCCGCGCGACCCAGGAGGCGCTCGCGAACGTGGCGAAGTACGCGCAGGCGACCCGCGTCGGTGTGACGCTGTCGTACATGGAGAAGGAGGTTGCCTTGGACGTCCGCGACGACGGCATCGGCTTCGACCCGTCCCGCCGGACCGCGTCCAATGGCGGCGGCTTCGGCCTGGTCGCGATGCGGCAGCGGATCGAGGCGCTCAACGGGACGCTGGAGATCGAGTCCGAGCCAGGATCCGGTACGGCGATCTCCGCGAGCGTCCCCATGACCGCGGCGGGGGCGTCGGCATGATCAGGCTGCTGATCGCGGACGACCATCCGGTGGTCCGGGACGGGTTGAGCGGGATGTTCGCGGCCGAGCCCGAGTTCGAGGTGGTCGGCGTGGCCGCCGACGGCGCTGCGGCGATCGGTCTGGCGCAGGCGCTACGGCCGGACGTGATCCTGATGGATCTGCAGATGCCGGGCGTGAACGGCCTGGCCGCGATCGCCGAACTCGCCAAGCGCGGGGTCGCCGCTCGGGTGCTCGTCCTGACCACCTACGACACGGACGGCTACGTCGTACCCGCGATCGAGGCCGGTGCGACCGGCTATCTGCTGAAGGACGCACCCCGCGACGAGCTGCTCCGCGCGGTCCGCGCCGCCGCAGCCGGCCAGTCGGTGCTCGCGCCGTCAGTCGCGAGCACACTGATGAATCGCGTCCGCACGCCACCCGCGCCTGGCGTGCTCAGCCCGCGGGAACTCGAAGTCCTCGGGCTCGTCGCAGCCGGCAACACCAACCGGGAGGCCGCCGCTCATCTGTTCATCAGCGAGGCGACGGTCAAGACGCATCTGCTCAATATCTACGCCAAGCTCGAGGTGCCGGATCGCGCATCCGCCGTCGCCGAGGGCTTCAGGCGCGGTCTGCTCTGAATCAGCGCCTGTGCTCGGCGACCGCGGCCGCGGTCCGGTCTTCCCCGTCCGCGCGGAGCCCCTCGATCACCCCGTCGACGTCTGCCTCCGGCCGGTTCTGGCTGAGCTTGAACTTCGCCTCGATCCGGTTGATCGCGATCTCCACGCCGACGATCGCCCGGAGCTGCCCACTGACGAACTTCTCCGGCGCGTCGTCGACCGACCACGGTTCGGTCCGGCCCGCCTCGTGGTGATCCGACAAGCGCCGTACGACGTTCTCGACCCAGGCTGGATCGTCGTGCACGGTCATGGTCCCGTAGACATGCGCGGTGATGTAGTTCCAGGTCGGCACCACACGGCCGTGCTCGCGCTTGGACTCGTACCAGGCCGGTGAGACGTACGCGTCCGGCCCGCGCATGATCACCAGTGCCTCGCCGACCACGGTCCGGCGCCAGTGGTCGTTGTTCCGGGCGAAGTGCCCGAGCAGCACGTTCCGCGAACGGTCGTGGACGAACGGCAGCATCGTCGCCACCAGCCCGTCCGTGGTCATCGTCACCAGGTCGGCGGCGCCGTGATGGGCGAGCAACTGGTGCACCGCCTCGTCGTCGGCGGCGAAGTGGGCGGGAACATACATCAGCGATCCTCATCGGTGGCGAACAGCAACAGTCTCACCGACGCCGGCCGCCCGCCGACAGGGCCAATCCGGAGGATCTTGACCAGTCCACTCACAGCAGGACTTCGTGCGTCCAGTCTCCCCGCTGTTGGGCGTGCAGGCGCCAGTAGTGGTCGGCGATGTCCTCCGGGTCCCACAGCGAGCCGGGAGCGACTCCACCGCCCACGGTGACGGTGGCTGCGTGGATGCCCGCTGCGCCGTACTGCTGGTCGAGCAGGGTGACGAGCGTCCGGACGCCGGCCTTGCCGAGGGAGAGGCTGACGTAGGCGGGCTTCGGCTCGGGCATGCCGCCGGTGATGATGAACGTGCCACGCCCGCGCTCGACCATCGACGGTACGACGTAGGCCGCGGTGGTGATCGCACCGACCACGTTGACTGCCCAGGCGTCCAGCTGCTGCTGAGCCGTCAGGTCGCCGACCGCGTCCGGCTGGATGACCGCCGCGTTGTAGACGACCACGTCCGGTACGCCGTGCGCGTTGATCACCCGGTCGAGTGCGGCCCGCAGCCCGACCTCGTCCGTGCTGTCGGCCGTGACCGCGAGGACCTCGGCGCCCGCGAGCGCGTCGGCCGCGGCCTTCACCTTCTCCTCCGACCGCGCGATCAGCCCGGCACTCATCCCTTCCCGCACGAACCGCCGGGCCACCGCCACGCCGATCCCCGGTCCAACTCCAACCACCACGATTCCAGCCATGCCACGACCGTAAAGCCTGACACCAATGTCAAGGTCAAATCAGCGCCGTGGGAGCACGGTGCCGGAGCGCTTGAGAGTCGATCCGTGGCTGGACCGCAGACGCCGCTACGGTGCTGGGTGTCGGGGATCGGCTCGGTTCGATCGAACCCGGGAAGCTCGCGGACTTCGTCGTACTGGATCGGGACATCCTGACGTGCCCGGTCGACGACATCCGGGAGGCTGTCGTCCTCACCACGGTGCTAGCAGGTGGGGATCCAGACGGAGGTCAGTGTGGTTTGCGGGACACTAGGCCTTGAGCTTCGCGGCGTTCTCGTAGGCGCGGCGCCAGTCGACGGCGGGCGGGAGGATCAGGCGTTCGACGCCCGCCGCTTCATATGCTGCGAGCTGCTCGGCCTGGTCACCGTCCAGCTGGGGTGCGACGACCGTTGCCTTGAGCGCCGGCCTGTTGTGCTCGGCGGCGAGTTCGTTGATCCGGGCAAGGTTCGTCCGGATCTCGGCCGGCGACATCGCGATCGTCGCCCACCCGTCGCCGTACGTCGCCGCCCGCCGGTGAGCCCGTGGTCCGTTGCCTGCGACAACGATCGGCGGCACCACCGACCCGGGTTCCAGGGTCGCCTCGAGGCCGTCCGCGAGTACCGTCGGCTTGCCCGCGATCAGATCGCGCAGCTTGTCGAGTGCCTCGTCGGTGAGGCGGCCGCGGTCCGCGAACTCCACGCCGGCCGCGCGCCAGCCGATGTCACCGTGGGCCGGGTTGCCGGTGCCGACGCCGAGGACGAGCCGGTTGTTGGACACCAATTGCAGCGTGTTCACCTGCTTCGCCGCCC